>DFXX01000043.1 GCA_002381765.1 Bacteriovoracaceae bacterium UBA4097
TCGAAAAAGCAAAACATAGCAACCATGCCTTTGATGACATGATTCAAAATCAGGAACACTTCTGCCAGTTATTCGACTTTTCTATAAGAAAACTCAACTCAGAGATTAATAAGTTAAGTAATACCAGCCTCTCTCTTTCGGCCAGGCTCGAAGAAATTCATACCTTCACCGTTGGACTAGAAGTCATTAAGCTCGTGGGTGCAGTGGAATCGTCGCGAGAAAATGAGACCAAAAAAGACTTTGACGTGTATCTCTTAGAGATGACCAGTTTTATCAAATTGCTAAAAACCTCCGTCAATTCGATCCATGCCCAGAATAATTTACTAAAAACAAGTGCTAGGGAAATTCAGCAATCCAATCAAAAGATTGCTGGCAATATTACAAATGTCTTTGATTTGGCTTTAAATATAGGTGTTATTGCTTAAGATCTCCTTCTTGGAAGTTTTATGCCAATTAATTTAGACAATAAAACGGAACTTCAAAATAAGACCCTTAAAAGAGTTAAGTTGCGTTACGTCCTGGCGATGGCCCTGATTGCCACCTTCTCCATCATAGCATTCACTTTAAACAAGACCCATCACCGGAAAAAATCAGAAGATTTTAAAACTATAAACATCTCTGGCCGACAAAGAATGCTGACTCAAAAGATTGCTCTTCTTACCGGAAAGGGAGATCGCCAAGAACTTTTAGAGAGCAAATTAGAGTATATTGATGGACTAAAATATTTGCATGCAAGTAGATTTGTTCAAGATAAATACGGGAATGTACGTAAATTGTATTTTGGCAAAGATGGAATTAATGATTTGACCAAAAATTTCTTGCCACTAATAGAACACAATGAAGTGAATGAAGATATATTAAATAAGATCTTCATTCTCTCGCAAAAACTGCTACAAAAGTATGATCAGGCGACCCTCAATATTCAAAACATCTCAGAAGCTGAACGCAAGGATCAATTATCCTCAGAGCTAATCATCCTTTTGGCCACACTTCTACTCCTGATACTGGCGATCTATCTAATTTTTAAACCCATGACTGATGAGATCTCATCCACCTTTAAAAAACTAAATGACATTGAAGACAAGGCTTTAAAAAGTGCAAGACTTGCACTCATTGGTGAAACGGCTAGCTCTATAGGGCATGATATCTCTAATCCATTAACCGTCATTACCGGAGCTGCGGAGGGTTTGATGCATTTTCATGCCGACTCGCTGACTCCTTCTGGCATGGATAAAATTAAGCTCATTATCAAACACTCTGCAAAGATTAACGTCATTCTTCAAGGCTTAAAGACACAAGCACGTTTATCAAATGCTGATCCAGTGATTGCTACCGATCTTAACAAGCTTATAAAAGAAACTTTGGAGATGTTTGATTCAAAAATTAAACAACACCGGATTCAGGTTATTATTGATGACAGCTCTCTAGTTCAAGTTCATTGTCGTAGATCTGCTATCTCTCAAGTAGTCGCTAATCTTGTCTCAAATGCTATCGATGCCGTTTCTGAGCAAGAATTAGAGAGAAAAATTTTCTTCAAGGCCCTTAAACAAGACAACTACACAATCCTGCAAATTCATGATTCAGGGCCAGGGGTTCCGGAAGAACTAGAGGATCAGATCTTTGAATCGTTTGTTACTACTAAAGAGGAAGGAAAGGGGACGGGCCTGGGCTTATCCATATCAAAGAAGATAATGGAAGCCCACAACGGTGAACTCAGACTCAATACCTCAATCTCTAGATCATGTTTCGAGATGGTCTTTCTCAACATCAAGCAGATATAAATGTTTCTTTAGATCTCGGAATCATTTAAACTTAAAGCTCATATGAAAACCTTTCTTCTCATTCAAAAAAGTTCACCTTTAAAAGACTGTATTGAGATCTATCTCAAGCCCTTTAAGGATGTTACTTTTGAGCATGTTGAATCGATTGAGCAGTCACTCAGAAAGTTAGAGGCATTAAAAAAATTTGATTGTATTTTTGTTGGGAGCAGTATCATTGTTGACGGAGACGTGAATGATCTCGCTTTTAAGATTCAACAAACTGTTCAGGACTCTGGCTGCAAGCTTATAGGAACCAATAAGGGACTATCAAAGCAGTCCGGCTTTAACTATGTTCATAGCATGGCACCGGCCAAAATGATATTTCAGGCTATCAGCAATGCTTTACAATTGGTAAATGAAGAAGATAACTCTCACGCTTATGTTGAGATTCCTCTTGAGTATCTCCATCACCTCCAAACCACTCCTTGTGATATCTTTCTGAGACTAGGATCCACTGAACAGACTTTCACCTATATAAAAAGATTCAATGAGTTTGAGGAGATCGATAAAGATGACATCCTTAACTACTCTCACAAGAATATAACAAGCGTTTATATTCCAGCTAACATGACCAATGATTTCTTGGGTTCTATCTCGTCCAGCCTTCTCCAGAGAATTTCAAAGACCCAAGATACCTCTGAGCAGATGGAAATAGCTAAGGAAGCTCTAGACTATTCATCATACGTTCTAAGTAGCTTCGGCATTAATTCTGAGCCTCAAGCTTTCGTACAGAAAGTTGTTAAAACCATCCTGAGTACCCTGGATAAGGTCGAGGGCAAAAAGTTAAAGAGGTTTAAGGAAATCATCGAAGCCAAGGAAGACTTCTACCATAAGCATGTTTTCTTGACTGGGGTTTTAGCGAACTCGCTTCTTGATGAAATGTCCTGGGAAGTCTCGTTGGAAAATCGCTCAGCGCTTACTTATGCCGCTTTTTTTCACAACTTCTTTATACACTCCGAAAAAGACATCCTCATCACTGACGAAGCCGAGCTTGGCGCTATAGACAATGAAGAGAGAAGAGAGAGGATTAAAAATCATGCCAAGCTGGCGCATGACTTTTTTCTCGATATTCCAGACGTTCCCTTCAATGTACCTAAACTTATTTTAGAACACCATGGCTCGAAACAGGGGATTGGATTTCCCCAATCTAGACAGAACTCTACACAACTTTCCAGTCTGTTTATGATTTCCTCAGACTTTGCATTGAAGTTTCTTCTTATTCATGAGCAAGGGGACTTAGAGAAAATTCACGAGATATTAAAAGAATCACTTGAGATCTATGGGAAGAGTAATCAGAAAATTCTAGAAGCACTTCAGAACTGTATTTCGGAACATTTAGCTTGAGCGGATGAGAGTCAAATTTGGATAAGAAATGGCGCAATCGGCACGATTCGAACGTGCGACCTCCTGATTCGTAGTCAGGTGCTCTATCCAACTAAGCTACGACTGCGCTGAGAACCATAGTATTTAAACAAGAATGACCGATAATGCAACATGGAAATTCATCTTTCTGCCAGTATTCTTCGCTCAGAGAGAAAAATCACTAACCATAGCCTCAAGAGATTGAAATTTCGATACGATAGGGGTAGTAAGGGCCCATGCAAAAAACATTTTTCCTCATTTCAGTCTTTTTCTTAGCTCTCATTTCGGCCTCTAAAGCTCTTGCTCAAGAGGTTCCTCAGCTTGAGTGTGAGACCATTGATGGTCAGGTCAAGATCAGAATCTTTGGTCCCCTGGGTGCTTACTATGAGGATGATCTAGATAGCTCCACAGCGGTGGATTTTACTAATCGGGTGGAGATTTTGCTCGATGGTCAGAGCCTTATATTTCCTAATAGTCTGAGTATCAGCAATGATTTTAACGACTACATTATTCAATCATGGGCCTTCAATGCGAGTTCTCGTTATTTTGAAAATGTCATGAGTCTCTATTTTGAAGCCGAAAGCGAGGAAGGGGCAGAACTCATGCTCAACATCCGGGGGCTTCAGCTTAAAACCCAGGCCGACTGTTATATCCGCCAATAAATCTGGTCAATAAAGCTCTTCAGTTATTCTTTGGCCAGTTGCTTAATTACCTGAAATTAAATCAAATGATGTTTTTATCTTGCTTAGCCATTTCTTGGTTATACCTGTGAATTATAATGGAAGAGAGTAATAAAATAATTTGTTTCATTTTCGGTTTTGCTGTTGCCCGTATTCTCATGTTGCACGTTGCTTGATCACATAACCGAAAAGATACCGCAAGATTTATAGTCAATTAGACATAAATCTATGTGCGCCATAAAGGATCCGTCGATGAAGACGAACTTATACGCGCAAAAATGGTCTCTGCTTTCTCTTGTTTTTTGTTTTTCTTTAGTCGGTTGTCAGCAGGATGATTTCTTCGAGAAAGAATTTCTTGAGAACTCTTTCAATGCTCCAGACGTCTTAGTGGATAAGCCTAGTGAGCTTCCTCCTACTGATGGCACTTCTCCGGGCCCTGTTACCGATCCTACTCCAACTGAGCCTCCGGCCAAAGACTTGGTGTGCGATCCCTTTGGTTATGATGATGAAGCGACCTCTAATAAGTTTGGTATTCATGCCAAGCTTTACGATGCCTCATCATTTCCTGGAAGAATTCAGAAGCTGGCTGATGTTATTCAGGACAAGTATGTTCTTCCGTCAGATCTCTACTTCTCTCGTCTTAATGTGACTCCAAGAAACTTCTCTGAAGGCTTTTCTGGTCCAGATAATGAGCCGCTAAAGAATGCTTCCGGGGATACTCTTTACGAGTGGTTTGGTTTGAGATTTACCGGACGTTTTGCTCTAACCAGCATGGAAGAAGCTGGCTATTATGAGCTCGTTACACACTCGGATGATGGAACAATCGTGAGAGTAAATGCGAATGGTGAAACACGTGAAATTCTTAATGATGATGGAGAGCATGCTCCAAGAGTTGGGTGTGCTAAGGAATATATCTATCTTGATGCTGATTCGAAGCTCAATTTTGAGATCGATTATTTCCAGGGACCTCGTTATCAGATTTCCATGGTTCTCTATTGGAGAAAAGTGGCTTCAACTCCACAAGAACTTTCTCAAGTTAAGAAATCTTCAATGTGTGGAAAGGAATCTACAGCTAGTTCTGTGAACAAGCTCCTTGACGAGGGCTTCACTAAACTTCAACCAGATAATTTCTTGCTACCGGCCCAAATTGTATCTAATCCATGTGCTAAATAATTCCTCTCTCCCCTCCTTTATAAGGAGGGGAGAATAACCTTCTGAATAACTCAACAGTAGGCATAATCAGCACCTCATAACACGAGCGGGATTTTTGGATATAATAATTACCACAGGCAATTATTAACCCTTAGAGGCCCAGATTAAAAAGACGCTTATTTCTACCCACGAATTCAATCAGAAGCGATATGAAGTCGCAAAAGACATCTTGACCAGTGTTTTGACTTCCAATGAGGTTCAATCGGGGGAATCAAAGCAAAGAGATAGTTTAATCTTTAATAGTATAGCCATTGCCAATCAACTCCTGGATGAGCTCTTCACCGTCTCAGCGACACCAACCGGAGATGAGCCCTCTATTCATATCATGTCAGAGCTTTTGAAAAAATCTAAAGACTAGGGCGCTGTCTATCAAATAGCAGTTGGGAAAAATAAAGCAGCGCAAAAAGCGGACAGACTACAGAAAACCATATTCTATCATCTGTAAATAAAGATTTAATTTGAAAGCTCAAAGCTGTAAGGACGATTGAAATAAGTGTAAATCTCAACAGTATCTTGTAAGGAATAAGCTCACTCAAGGAGAGCCCAAACTGCCTGCGAATTTTATACAGACAGAATATTTTAAAAATAAACTTCAATCCTATCGCAGAAATCAAGGTATAGCTGGCATTGGTATAATAGGCAACCAGGAAGACCACAAGAACGATTACGGGACTAAAGAAGATATAATTACTCAATAGAAGCTTCGTTTTTCCACTGGCCCTATAAAGAGAATCATGAGGAATTATCAGCAAGAGATAACTCCATGAGAAGATCTTCAGAAAATCGGAAGATGCCAGATAGGAATCTGTATAGATGATTTTGATAATCACCTCAGAGAAAAAATAAAGACCAAAAAAAGAAGGAATAATGAGAAAGGCCATATTCTCGATAGCTTTCCTAAAACTGAGTTGTATATTCTTAAAATTTTTGTTGGTGTAACTCTGAGAAAGGGAAGGTATTAAAATCTTTTGTACTGACATTTCCAGAATATAAAGGGGAGGAATAACAAGACAGCCTAGAGAATAAAAGGCAAAAGACTCTTTGCCTAAAAAAAAAGACAAGAAGATCATATCTGACTTATCTACCGCAAAGTGCAAAAGTGCACTGATAGAGATTGGGAGTGAATAACTAAAAACTCTTTGGATCTTATCTTTTTGAGGGCCAAGGGTGACTGTCCTATGCTTAGCCCCAAGCCAAGTCATCAATATAAAACTCACTATCATCATGAGGGCGAAATAATAAAACAAGCAATCAACATTCTTTTGCCAATAGGCCAGCAGAATAAAACCGATGGTTTTTATGAGTTCAAAACTCACTCCTAGAAGTGTGCCCTTGACTCTTTCACCTTGAGCTATACAAAACTCATTATAGTGGCCAGAAGGACAAACTAAGAAACTAGAGATAATGAGTAAATAAACGATATTCCGGGGAAGCTGCAAATACTCTTCAATCAGAGATGCAAAAGGCAACAGAATCAGTACTAGACTTGAGAGCATTATGGTAACCCACCAGGAGGCCTGGATCAGCTCTTGCCTTTCATGTTCACCCTTCCCGACCCAATAAAAGACAGAGTTCACAGGCCCCCCCGCCAAGCACAGAAAGGGTAGAAACATTATATAAAGAAAGAAGGTTTTATAGAGCCCCATCGCTTCCGGAGATAACAGACGAACCAAAATAATGGGTAAAAAGAGATTAGCTACAGAGCTAATATTGCTGAGTAAAAATATCGGCCAGTGCCCTTTAGAGAGCCTGTGGAAATATGAGTACATATGGACTTATCGTCAATTTATAATAAAGCATTACAATCCGTTATTAAGAAATCCGCTGTTTTTCCGATGAAGCTTATTATCTACCTTAATACAGGTTTATCTGTGGGCAATAGTCAGATCACTGACATAATCGATGAACTCGTAAATATATGGAAAAGGCTCCTGGGCCAGGACCATGTAGAAGCTAATGAAAATTTTTTTTCGTTAGGTGGGCACTCCATTCTGGCGATTGAACTCCTAAATGATATTGAAGAATACTTTGCTGTCAGGCTAAGTATGAAAGATATCGTTGAATCTCCTACCATTCAGGAATTAAGTCTTATCATTTCTTCCCAAGCAAAGACTGCGCAGCCATTAGATGAAACGATTGAAATTAATAATATGACAGCCTTTCCACTTACCTCAGGACAAAAGCAGGTATGGGGTCATAGTATCCTAAATCCTGGCTCGCTAACTCATAACATTTCTACTGCCCTGAGAATTAAAAAGAATTTAAATTTGGAAGTTATCAATAAGACGATTAAATATATAGTTGAAAGGCAGGACGTATTAAGAACTCGATTCATTACAATAAACGGTCAGCCTAAACAGATCATTGTACCTGAACAACCTTATGACATTCACTTTATAGATATCCAGGAAAGTGATATTGCCAGAGTTCTCAAAGAAGAGATTAGCTACAGTTTTGACTTAGAGAAGGATGCTCTATTGAGAGTGACCTTCTATCGGCTAGGTGATGAAGATTATATTTTTTTCTTCATGGTCCACCATATCATCTGGGATGGCCTGAGCAATACAATGTTCTTTCATGAATTCAATCATGTTTACAATGCTTTCTTAAACAATACAAATCCAGATCTTCCAATCTTAAAAGTTACATTTAAGGAACACTCTTTAAGAGAGCAGACCTATCTTAAGTCCAGTATATTTAAAGAACAAAAGCATGCATGGAAAGAGTTACTCTATTCACCTCTTCCAGTTTTAAATTTACCGACAGATAATCCTCGTCCGGAAAAAATCAATAATAAATCCAAGACCATTTATTTTGAAATCAACAAGGGCAATCTCGACAGGTTGGAATCTTATGTGAGAAGCAAGCATACCTCACTATATCGACTACTCTTTGCCCTATATAATGTATTGCTGAGTAAACACAGTGGTGAGACTGATATTATCGTGGGGACTCCAATTCATGGCAGGAATTCCAGCGACATTAGAAGAACTTGTGGCTATTTTATAAATACCCTTCCTGTGCGTTCAAAGATTGAAAAGGGCGATAGCTTTATTTCAAATTTGTATGGAATACAGGAATCTTTAAAGAACTCATTTGCAAACCAAACCGTGCCTTTTGATATTATTGTTCAAATTGCCAATCCTATTATTGATCCCGGCCGAACATCTTTATTTCAAACATTATTCGTTTATCTAGATATCACTCGAGAACTTGATGTATTCGAAGAACTGAACTATGAGCAGATTAAGGCGGATCGATCTTCTACTCACACCGATATCGACTTTTACCTCTATAAGTCGCGAGACAAAATCGAGGGCGTAGTTGAGTACCGTGAGGATCTCTTTCAAAAAGAAACCATCGAAAACTTTATCCAAAGCTTTCATGAGATTATGGATAAGGTTCTCAAGAATGACGAAGCCCTTATAACAGAAATTATCAATGAGGACACTTCAGCTCCCGTCTATATCGAAGACAAAGTGGCTTACGATGACTTCACTGATAAAAAATCTTTTCTAGGCTACTTTATCGACAAGGCACTCGAGTCCCCTGATGCTCCTGCCATTTATACCAACACCTCAACTCTCTCCTATGTGGAGCTATATTCAAAAGCCAAGAGAATCGCTCACCGCTTAAAAGAGAATAGGATTGGTAAAGGTCACTTAGTTGCAGTTAGCTGTTCCCGTAATGAAAATCTAATCATCTCCCTGCTTGGTGTTTTAATGTCTGGGGCGGGATATGTCCCCCTTGACCCATCTCTGCCTGACGACCGAATCCAGTATATGCTTGAACGATCTGCTTCTTCAGCAATCTTTATAGAAAAAAAATTACAAACAAAGTTCAAGCTCAATGTACATACATTCTACATTGATGAGACTCTCTTAGCTTCAGACTCCACCGCCCCTATCGAGAGCCCTGATCTTAGTGATACTTGCTATGTGATTTTTACCTCTGGAAGTACCGGAAAGCCCAAGGGTGTGGAAATAAGTCATTTAAATGTTCTCAACTTCCTTTTATCCATGCAGAGAACTCCTGGCTTTAGCAGTAAAGATAAATTGCTGTCTGTTACCACCTTTAGCTTTGATATTTCAGTTCTTGAATTTTTCCTACCATTGATTAGCGGTGGTAGCGTTTATCTCGCGAGCGAAGATGACGTGACCGATGGGGAAAAGTTACTTAATCTTATAAAATCAGAAGCTATTACTTATATGCAGGCAACACCTTCCACCTGGAGATTGATGCTAGCGAGTAATTGGAAGCGAACAGATACGCTTACCGTACTTTGTGGAGGAGAAGCCTTCACGAAAGAGCTATCTGACAAACTGGTCTCCAACTCCAAGTCAGCATGGAATATGTATGGCCCAACGGAGACGACCGTTTGGTCCACGATCAAAAAGCTGGAACTCTCTGACAAGAAAGTTCTGATCGGGTCTCCTATCGCTAACACCAGTGTCTATGTTCTTGATGATTATCTTTGCCCAGTGCCTGCTGGCAAAACAGGCAACCTTTATATTTCAGGACTGGGACTGGCCAAGGGTTATTTTGGAGACGAAGTTCAAACAGCAAAACGTTTTGTCCCAAACCCTTTTAGGAAAAATGAAAAGATGTATTTTACTGGAGATTTGGCCCGACATGAAGCCGATGGGCAAATTGAATGCCTCGGGCGCTCAGATGATCAAGTCAAGATTCGTGGTTATCGAATTGAATTAGCTGAAATAGAAGACGTCATCATGAAGTCTTCTGTTATTTATGAATGTTCAGTCAAGGCCCATCAGCAAACAGGACCGACAGCAAGACTGGTTGCTTACTTATCACTTAAACCTGACTCACATTTTGATGAATTGTCCCTAAGAGAATCCTTAAAGAGAACGCTGCCAGCTTATATGCTTCCTGCTAAATACATAATTCTTCCCTCACTTCCCAAAACCCATAACGGCAAGATCGATAAGAAGAAGCTTAAAGAAGATCTGGGAATTAAAAAGAATGTTTCCCAAAAGGCTTCTACTCAGACAACGGCAGCCCTTATCGGTATATGGCAGGATGTATTAGGAGTAGAGGACATTGACGAGACTTCTAACTTTTTTACAGTTGGTGGGCACTCCATTGCTGCAGTAGAAATCTTTGGAATTATCAATGATCGTTTTAAAATAAACCTGCCCATCGCGACTATCTTTGATGCTAACTCCATTCAGGAGCTGAGCTTTATCATCGAAAAAGGAATGGAAGAAAATCTACCCACAGCGTTTGACCTGACTTCCTTAAAAAATATTGTTGCGATAAAACCGCAAAGTACCAAATCAGCAGTCTTCTGTTTTCATGGAGTAGGGGGGAATGTCTTAAACTACTACCCACTCTCAAGCTGCGTCGGCGATAAAGCTTTCTATGGAGTGCAGTCTTTAGGAGTAAACGGAACTAGCTTTGGACCCGCTACCATTCCTGAGATGGCGAAACTTTATATTGAAGAAATGAGAAAGGTTCAGGCCAAGGGCCCATATATTTTATCCGGTGGCTCCATGGGTGGATTGATTGCTTTAGAAGTAGCTCACCAGCTTCGCCAGGAAGGAGAGAAGATTAAATCTCTTATTATGTTTGACACCTTTGGGCCCGACTTCGATTCCTTGTTTATCGTGAAAGATAATAAGTTTTCCCCTAGAAGACTCAGGCAGTCTTTCAAAGATAAATTTCAGAGCTTTAAACATGGAGTGAAATGTCATTACTATTCTGTTTTAAAGCGGCCACTTCCCCATGCACTTCTTTACCGCAATGTAGAAAGACAAAATCAACTTGCCCTTTATCTTTACAGACCCGAGACCTATCAAGGTGATTTGATCTTAATTAGAGCACCTATGCAGCCCAGAGGATTCTATGCCGACCCATATTTAGGTTGGAGAAAATGCATTGAAGGCAAAATAGAAGTAATTGAAGTCGAAGGCGAGCACGAGAGCTTTATAGAAAGCCCATCTTTAGCTGCTGCTTTCCAAAAAGTATTATCCAAAATCTAACTTAGACATATCACTTTCTGTTTGAATTATCAAACACCCTAAGATACTTAGAAATCCTCAACGATTACTAAGGATAGGATATGAAATTTATTATTTGTTTTCTTTTTCTGATCCCACTCGCAAACGCAACAGATCTCTGCTCCCGATATGAAGCCAGGCCACGCTACACTAAAGCTCTTCAAGTTGTTGCTAACTTTATGAACTTAGAGTTTCAGGAACTATGTCGCTTAGAAGATGTTCTGGATATTGAAGTTCAACCGAGCCGTATTGTAACAAGAGAGGGAGAGGTCATTCCTCATGTTCAGGTTCAGCTTCATAGGGCCTATACAAGTTGTATCTTCATGGTGAATGACGAAGATGGATCGATCTCCAATCATCGCTGCTATTCAGGCTTCTAAAGATACTTCTTCATAAGAGCGTTATCTTTTCTCCAGATTACATTATCAATAATGTAATGATGAATATTTAAAAAGATTTGAAAGCAAAACATAAAGACGGTCGCTCCAAGTAGGGGCGACGTTTCTATGCTCTTATCAAGAAGATTTGGTACGTAATCCCAAGCAAGAAATCCCGTTACAAAGGCCAGTCCAAAGAAGGTAGCTACCTTCTTCACAAAGATAGCTCGTCTCTCTGAATCACTTTTTGCCATTTGACCAGCTTCAACCGAAGCCTTGTTTTTAACAAAGACATTGGTAAACAAGAGATACTGTAAAGAATGAAAGAAAGGAATCATGTAGAAATAATGCTGATGATAGAAAGTAGGGATGTACCACGCAAAGATTGTAACTATCGCTGTCCAGGCACTTAAAGGCATGATCTTCCCGTCATTTACATATCTCTTCACCATCAGACCCACAAATGAAGTGGCAGCAAGGGCCGTTATCCAGTAAGAGGCATTAAGCCACATCACATCTAGACCAAGGGTCGCATAAGTAATGCCATATAGATCATGATGATTGACGGCGTATGAATTGGCGGAGAAAAAAGACATTCCCCATACCGAATACATCGTAAACCAAAGAGCACGACTTTCTGTTTTATTGAAATAAAATTTCTTCTTAGCACTCGAGACCATTACGCAACCGTAAATCTGTTTTACATAATGATGTCCCACCAAAAAGAACATGAGATTAGCGGCATAACCCATATAAGAAGGATTAAACTTTTCTAGAGAATAATAGGTCACAAAACCAAGAGCCGAAATCAAAGCGATCGGAGCAATGATCCCTGCCCAGGTAAACTTGATATTGGTTAGGATCTCTTTTCTATAATTTCCATAAAGGAGAAGATAAGACGACATAAAATGAGGAAAGTTAATCACAAAGCTCGCATAGAACATGACCCAACCAATCTTTGAAGTACTGGCGCTGGAATCTACTAAGAGATGCATGGCCACAAAGAAGATGATACTGAGCCCACCCATTAACAGGACATCGAGCACCGGTCCGGCCAGGTATTCCTGTTGCTTATGCTCGTTTTCGAGGAGTTGAAGGGATGGTTGTTTTTGAGTGTTTTTTAATTTTAATGCTTCCATGATGAAATATTCGGATTCTCATCAAAGATCTTGATCAAAAATAAAAATAAAAATGAAAGTGAACTTTCTTACCTGGCCAATCTCTTTTGAGCGGCCAGGGCACTTGCTTCTTCTCTAAAGGTTCCCATAAGGTCAGTGAAGTAACCCTCGAAATCGGGAGAGGTAAACTTGGCTTTATTATATTTGAGGGCACTAGAAGGTCCGAACCTCTTTGGTTCAGTATCAAAGATCCGCATATTGCCTTCAGAGTCAAACTTCTTCATTTCTTTATACCAGCTCTCAACTGGCATTGCTCTTCCCATGATGGGATCTATGGCATGCCACTTGCCTTTATTATCTCTTACCACCGTCGTTACATGATATCGCCATTCCGTATCGCCGGTCTTTAAATTACCTAGCGCCCAAACTTTTCTAACGGAATCTTTATCAAGACCATTGGCCAGGGCCTTGATGTGAGCTGTCGTGGCCCTTCCAAAGCAATAACCCATTCCTGGAGAATTTTTACTATAATTATTGGCCATGGCAAGTGAAGCTACGGGATGATTGGAGACTTGCTGATAAAGTTGTCTGACTTCATCATCATCTAGCCCAGCTTTTCTTTTGGTATTAATTTTTGCAGGGAGATTGTCCAGAGCAAGCAGTACCTGATTATTTTCCTTAAGAGACATTTCAGGAGTTCCTCGATCGATATCAAAGAGATTGGTTTTAAGCATCATCTCGGTCTCTTTGATCTTATCCTGTCTCTTCTTTAGCGCTTTTTGGACATTAGAAAACTTGGCCGTTTTTAAAACAGACTGAAGCGCATTCTTAATATTTATGAGTGCACCACTGGCGGCAACTCCCGCAGTTAAGTAGGTCAAGATAACTCCACCACCGATGGTACCAAGCACTTCGCAAGCTAGCTTTGTCTTGGTTAAGGGGTCTAGAGCATCAAAAGCAGTATAAAGGCCACGCGCCTCGTTTTCAAAATCTGCAAAGAATTTTTTACTGGCATCCCAAAGCTTACTACCACTTTCCCAATATTTTTTTCCGGTTTCGATGGGGCTCGTAATAAATTCTCCCGCAGCTTTAAGGGTATCGGTCACTACGCCACCGCTTCCATTCCATACACCCTTGACTGCACTAAAGGCGCATCCAGTAAGATGTTGCATCGGTGTTGCTATCTCATCAGCGATCTCTTCTCCTGACTTTGATAGATGAGATATTTCACTGGTACTCATAATCGCAGGGTCGCATTCCGGATCAACTTCTGCATAGGCAGAGCTTATCAATTCAAATCGACTATTCTTCTGCTCCACGGAGGAGGTAAAACTCGATTTTAAACTAGAAAATATCCATGAGGCATTTTCCCAGTGCCCGGACTTAACCAGCACTGCTAAAATAAGTCCATTGGGCTGCCTAATATGAGCTAAATAACCATTATCAATCTGCACGATGTTTTCTAATAGGGAAGAATCGCTGGGTGTTACGCCGGCCTTAATCATGACTGTCGTTTCACCATTTGCTCCTGAATAGATACGATCCATGGTTTCCAAGGACGTGGGCTTATCAAATAACCCCTTAGGCAGAAAGACTTGGTAGAGCTCTCTGGTAGCAAAGAAATGATCCAGCCGCGACACCAATGAGTTTACATCCCGCTCCTTATGAGCATGACTCTGAACTGAATAGGTAAAGTTAGGACCTTCAGCGGGAGAATCGGCAAAACTTGACAATGAAACTAAGGTAAAAATGAGGCTACATATTTTTGAAAGCTTATTCATGCACTTAGTTTAGCAAGCCTTGATATTTGCCATAAGTCAGGCAAAGAATTCTGGGGTAATCTACCCATTAAATGAGTCATTATCCCCCTTCTTTTTATGAGATGTGATTCAAGTTCCTGAAAACCCCTCTGATTGAACTGGTCTTCTACTTGCTTAACTACTTGTACCAATTAACTAGCGAAGGAGAACAACGTGAAAGTTAATTTACTCAGTATTTGTTTTGTTATTTTTTCAGTCCTACTGGTTCAGGCAACAGTGTTTGCCGAAGAAGACAAATCGGAAGCGACTAAACAGAAAATGGAAGAGATGGGTAGCGATACTGGCCGAGGGGCCAAGAAGGCCTGGAGAGGGGCAAAGGACAAGGCCTGTGACATGGTTGACGGCAAGATGGAATGCGCTGGACAAAAAGCTAAGCATTCAATTCAAAACGGCGTGGACAAAGTCGAAGATGCCGTTGATTAAAAATGATCTTTATTTAAACAGGCGCTTATCAGGCCCCTGTAATTTTGTGAAAACGTCCACAAGTTAACTTTTTTTTCACAAATTGTGCCTCGGCTTAATATTTCGTCTTATGATGACGAAAAGATTACCGAGGTATAGAAATGAAAACACATGCTTTTTGCCTGTTCACCCTAATTCTTATAAGCAGCTGTCTCCCGGCCGGGATGTTAACCGTCTCTTATAAAAAAGATCTTCCCAGCGTCAACTCGGTAGAGGTTCAAAGTCAGGGTCTGATTATTCAAGGTAAGAACCTAGAATCGATTACGAGTGTTAAACTCACTGGAACCACTCAGCATAATTTTATCATTCAGCATTCCTCTCCTTCTAGAGCTGTTTTAAAAGCTAAGTCCTCCCTAAGTATCCTGACTCAAGAAGTTTTAAATCTCATTATTTCTTCAGCTCACGGGGATGTGAGCTTTCCGATTTCTTTCGAATTACAAAACGGGCAAGTCACCGCTTCCAAACTTCATTCCATGGGTGCCACTTCGGGACAGGTACTTCAATACAATGGATTAAACTGGGCACCAGCAGACTTAAGCCTTAGTGGTAGTGGTGGGTCCACTTACGTCGGAACTTACAACGCTTCTACCAATAGCCCCGATATTTTAGCTATTGGTGGTCCAGAGGGCTCGTTCTATATAACATCAGTCGCTGGTGTTCAAAATTTCGGTTCAGGCCCTCTTTCATTCAATGTTGGTGATTGGATAATTTTTAATGGGAGCGAATGGGAAAGAATACCTATCGGAACGGCAGCAATTCCTAATCCATGGATTGTAAACGGCAGTCATACTTACTATCCAACTGGGAATGTGGGGATAGGTGTGAACAATCCATCGGTAACCTTGGACTTGGGAGCAAGAACTGACGCCATAAAAATACCATCAGGAACAACAGCTGAACGCCCAGCAACTCCGAGTAACGGCCTTCTAAGATTTAATAGTGAAAATAATAAGTTTGAAATTTTTTCTTCCGGCAGCTGGAGAGACCTAACAACTGCAGCAACAGGAGGAGGATATCTTTCCGAAGATGGGGGAACGATATCGGGCTCCTTAACCGTCTCATCAGGAGGAGCAAGTATCACGGGAGGAATCAATGCTAATAACGGAAGCATTATCAACGCCTCAACGGTTATCGGATCAAGTGCACTGACGGTTGCGGCAGGTGGGACGAATCAGAATCTGGCCCTTAACGCTTCTGGTACTGGCTCTGTCAATATTGGCTCCGGAAGTGGAACATCCCTTTCGGTTCTCTCAAATGGGCAAGTAGGAATAGGAACTACGAATCCGGGAGCGCGGCTTCATGTCATGAATACAATAGCCTTGGAAAATAGTAGCGCCAACGCAGAAGGTGGTGTTTTGAGTTTCTGGAAATCACGAAACTATACTAGAACTAACAACAACGACGATCTAGGCTCCATCAATTTTTATGGGCATGACGGAACTTCCATTCAAAGATCGTCCTTCATACTTTCTAGTGTCGAAGGCACACCAACAACTGGCTCAGTGCCAGGTAGTCTCTCCTTTCACACCACCTCAGTTACGGGTCTAAACAGTTCAGAAAAAATGAGAATTACCGCCAATGGGAATGTTGGTATTGGGACCACCACTCCTTTAAATAAGCTAGAGGTTGTGGATGAGTGGGATGCCGGAATAAGATATTCGATGTTCAGAACTTACCCAACTGATATACGCCTCTTCAAAGGGCGGGGAACTCCAGCAGCTCCAACTGCGGTACAGAGTGGAGATAATATTGGAGGTCTGCAGTTTTATGGCTATCACAATGGCAGCTCTCCAACCACTAGAAGTGCGGCTTTTGAAGTGCAGGCTATGGAAAACTTTACCTCTACAGCGAAAGGAGCTGATATCTTGATTAGAACGGCATCCATAGGAGCAAATACTGCTGATGAGAAAGTGAGGATTCGAAGTAATGGGAATGTTGGAATTGGCATCTCGGTTCCCTTGGAAAAGCTATCGGTCGTTGGCGATATCAGAACCACAGGTTGTTTGTATTATAACGGAGGAAGCACAGGTGTATGTGCCTCAGACGAAAAAATTAAAGAAGAAATAGAAGATTTCTCACTTGGTCTAGACGAGTTAATGGGTATAAGGCCAGTATATTTCAAATATAACGGCAAGGGAGGATTTGCCAAGAGCACCACTCCGCAGCTGGGTTTTATTGCACAAGAAGTTGAAAAAGCCGCTCCTCAACTGGTTATCACAAAAAAAGTAAAACTGAATCCTGGTGATAAATTGGAAACAGAAATTAAGGCGGTAGACTATGGAGCCTTTACATACTTGATCATCAACTCCATAAAAGAACTCACCTCTACTGTTTTTGAAGATAAAAAAATTTTAAAAGAAACGATTGCAAACATTCAACAAGAGGCAAATGATCTTAGGCAAGAAAACAAAGCATTAAAGGATTATCTTTGTCGCAAGGATAGTAAAGCCGAATTTTGCTCTCGATAATTAATCCTTTTCCGCCACTTTAATATTTTTAATCTCTAGCCTCATCTTATCCATCATCTTTTTATAGTCAGCTTTTAATTCCTTTTGCTCATCTATAAATAGCCGACTCTTCACAAATTTAAAGGCAGAAGTTATCTCATCTTGATGAGTTGTAATTTTCTTTAAGCGAACCACCGCAAGGCCCTTGGGTTCTAATTGTTCAATTGATTGTCGCTCAACCAGATAACGTTTAACTCCTCCCAGTGGTCCATGAGAGAAATCTACAAACTTGAACAGAATGAGGCCATAAACAACAAGTGAGATCCCTTTTCTTAATGGGTTTCTATTGAAATAAATATTGAGAAAAAAAGAATGAATGAAACTTATTATCCAAACCAGAAATACCATCTTGATACCACTTAAGATAATTTGCTCACTGTATAAGTTAGACAAGAATCTTAAATGGGCAGGGACAGGGGTATCAAAGTGCAAGTTAAGAAAGAAACTACCTAGAGAGAGAAGAATTACAATTAAATAAATATATCTAAAAAGGGCAGGAGCCGAATAAAAGGTCAGGATATTCTCATATGTATAGAGGTTTTTAGGACGAGAATGACTTCTTCTGTCTTTGGGTGGCTGAACTTTTTTAACATCATTCTCATTATCACAAAGAATGTATTCTCCGGCACCAATCTTTAATGAATCACCTACATTAAGCTTGAAGTCTGTTTCCGGTGGAATCTTGGTCTTGTTAACAAATACTCCATTGGTGCTATTGAGATCTTTTACGGAAAGATTCATGGCAGAGGGAGTGAAAATACAATGGATAGAGCTAAGCATAGGATCATCTTCAAAAACAATATCACCCGTATTTCTTCCCAACACGGTTTGACTAGTAATCTTAAAAACCATCTCTTTATTTACAAGATAAAAGGCAGGAGTAAAAATCTGAGTTTTCATAATTCAATCCGTTGAAATTTATTTTTAATGAGTGAATTATCTTCCGATTATTTGCAGTTAGAAGAAAATTCAAGACTGAATCAGAATCTTAAATACTTATACTCTTGAGCTTCTCACAAGGTGCCTCTATTAGTTGCCAATGTGTTCCAGAATCATAAGATCAGAACTAAAAAATATCCTCTCCCTATTGGTACTGGGCTTAATGAGCTTAAAAGAGAAGAGTGAGGCAGTAAACTCCGCAAGCCCTATGGAAAACTTTAAACGATTCGGCATAGGGTAGGTATTTAAAAGGGGGGACCAGGTTCTAATCCCATAATCTACTTTACGTAAGTAAGATTCTAATTCTGAAAACTTCTCTAGAAGTGCACCGCAATTAAAAGATAAAACGATAATTGGATTAACATTTTCACAGGTCTTTAATGCACATTTTATGAAAGCCTCAACTCCATCGACGGCATACCAAGGATCAAAAGCTACGAGATCGTAATGGCGAATAAATTCTGAATGTGTTTCCTTGAATATATCTTGTTGAATAACTTTGTGCTTTGTGTTCGGAAAATCTCTTAGCGTACTTTGAAGTTTCTTCACAATTTTTTCATCAATTTCAAAGACTGTTATATCAGTAAATCCTTCCCGTGCCAAGGCCACTGAAAGGGCGTCGTCGTCACCTAATATAAGGATAGAAGAATCTTTCGCAACTTTAGATGAAATAATGGATACTCTCGATTGGATAGACTTTATCGTACATGGTAATTGACCATAAGATCGGGAATCAGGATCTTCACCACAGACAGAAAGAAAATGAGAAGTTTGTAGATCATCCATTACGGCTTTATCTGATCTGGCCAATTGCAGGGAATAAAGAGTCCTCAAGTGAGACCACTTTGACTCGCGATATCTCTTAATAGCTTCATCGGGATGAAGACTGGTAAAAATCTTCTTTAACTTCTCAAAGTACCAAGGGTCTTCTATCGACAATGGCGTATATCCTTCCCCAAATGAGTTTTTTAAGATCTTAAAATAGCTTTCTATATCCTTCGGAAAATCATTTAAGAACATAAGTAATTACTCCTGTCGCTCCAATAACAAAAAAAACAATACCAACCATCAATCGAATTCTTCGCAACGTCGAATCCTGGGACTTCTTACTAAATTTAGATAGAATAAATGTAAAAAAAGTGAACCAAAGCACGTCACCTATTACCACTCCGCAGACAAAGGAGATTAACTCATAATAGGTTAAGGTTTTATCAATGTGGGACATAATTTGATTGGCCACAAATAACCAGAACAGCACAAATGCAGGATTAGCAGCAGTTAATACTATACCTTGTAAAAATGAGGAGTATTTATTCAGGGAAGTGGTAGACCGAGTAATAACAACATTATTCCTTGCCTTGCTTATCAGTATTAATCCTAGAATGGAGGTAAAGATTCCAGAAAAAACACCCACCCATTTCATTTCCTGACTTTCTTCCCATACTTCGAAATGACCCCAGAGTGCCCCACTCGCAAAGGAGATATCCACTATGATGACAGCAGTTAGAAAATAAAGGAGCGTGCCTAACGGTAGTCGAGATAGTCTGTGATCAGCGACCCAAAGATTTATGGGACCTAATGGGGTGGAGGAAAAAAAGCCGCTAACCAGTCCTGCTAAGCTATATGCGATGATCATTTCAACAAGATAATTTAGTGCTAAAGCTTAGGCCAGAATAACTGGCCCCAATGGATTGATTGAAGAATAATGCAAAAGTTTGGCTAAGAGCTAAGTTTTAGATCCAAGATACATTTGACCCCGTGAGCTTTAGTATCAATTCTGAGATATAATAAGCATTTTCATCGACTTACAGTCCGACAACGCTAGTAAAGAATTGCTATAGGTGACCGATAAGCTCCTCGTGAGAGCGACCATATTAGGAATTTTAGTATTAATTTGCACCTCCAGCCTGCATGCCCAGGATGGATGTCATATTTTTATCCATGGCTATACCGCCCATCAGTTTAATTATTTTGGTGACCTTCCTAGGCAAGTACTTTGGGACTCCAGCGAAGAGATCGAAGTATCTGCTCCCAAGGTGGCCAGGAAAATCCTGGAGGAAATGGAAACATGTCCACCAGGAGAGCCCATTATTTTAAGACCCCATAGTTATGGGGTCGCGCAAGTCCATTACATCTTAGGCAAGGGCTTTCAGTTCCAAGATTATTATCCAGAGCATGACTTTGTTCTTATTTATAAAAGAACACTTGAAGTTTATGCCTATACGGGAGCCTATCATGGAACTCCACTGATGGACTTGGTTTGCTCCAACCGTGTAACTGCTGCTCTCGGAAGTAAGTTCGGTAAGTCCTGCGTTCGCTCACTAACGACCTCCTATATCGATAATGTCTTCGCCAAGGTCGCAAGTCCGGGAGTGCCGACTCACTTAATTTACTCTTCAAATCGTTCTGGAGCTCTGGGAACGACGGGAACCATTATCGCTTCTCACATGGTGGGATTTTTAAACTTTGCGAAGGGCATTCGAAATCAGAATGACAACACTTTACCAATCTATGCCACCCGGGCCTGCGCGGAGAAACAGCTCATGCCGGAGAGAGATTCAAATTGTAAAAAGTTAGATAGCAACTACTTCATCGACTTTCATCACACTCATGACTTCAACCATACCAACTTTCTAAAAATGAAAGACTTCATGCAGATGGGTCATAATGAATAAAAAGAAGAATATCCTTCTTACACTCTTTTCTTTGGTAATTTTATTGCTTACATACAGGAATGACTCCACAAAGAGTGGCACTTATGAGAAGCAAGGAATAAACCGTAGGCCCAGCTCGGCAATTGAGAAGACAGAAGTCAGACAAAAGTCCAATCAGGTTCAGTCACCAGAAAGCAATCTTCCCATCTCAAATCATAACTTCTTATCAAATAGAAAAAGAACTAAGGAAGTTTATCAGAGAATGCTCACCCTTCCATCAAGCACTCAACCTCTGGATCCACGCTCAACCGTGGATCCTCTGGAGCAAAAATTCAAAGCTCAGGAAAAGTCAGTCCTTGGAAGCCACCACCAAGGTAACGAGCTTGTAGCGAGAATTCCCAAATCTTACTTTTCAAAAGAAGATATCTATGTACCGTTTCATATCAAGACACTAACAGAAAGTGCTCCCGTGAATACCACTCTACAAATACTTATTAACAACCAAGAAACCAAAGAGCTTAATCCAATACAAACAGGAATCTATCAATATCATCTTCCACTCGCCACAATGAAAGAGGGAAGTCATATGATCACCATCATAGCTAAGTTTAAGAATGAAGAAGTTATAAACCAACTACACTTTCGCCTTGATTCAAACTTGGTAAGACAAATAAAGTCCAACTTCGCAGATGTCGACGCTCAAGGAAACTTGGTTTTTTCTAATGACTACGAATTTTTTGAAGCTGGCCCATATTTACTGGAGGGAACTCTCTACACGGAGAATGATGTTCTTATAGGTAAGGCACAAACTATTTTTACGGTTACCCCAGGCATCAGAACCGTTAATTTGGAATTTTATGGATATCTAATTCATCAACGAAAAGAGAGTGGGCATTTTAATCTAAAGAACATTCAAATCAATCAGGTAGATGAGAATCTCGTTACCCGTGGAAATTATGTTAAAAAGATTAACCAAGTAACTCCATACTTAAAATGGCAGCAGTTAAATTCAAGACCTTTTGAAAATGATCTAATTCAAGAAAAATTATCCTTAATCAACGAGGATTGACTTGTGCTAAAAGTATTTTTTTATGCCTAAACTGTAATTCTGAATGAAATCATTCCGCGTCTGTAGTCTGTGATATTCCATAACAAACCCATATCCACCCAGATCGATAAAATGGCGAGCCTTGAGATGCATGATATTTCGACCGCGGTTGATATCTTGTGATACATAACCCAGACTAAAGATCGTCTTCATATCATAGATGGCTCTTAGTACCAGGCCAGTTTCAATTGCTGGAGCCAAGAGAGCTTCGTTCGCTGAGAGATAGCTCACTCCTAATAGGCCATAATAATCGATATCATCATGTATTCGATAGGTCTTTCCCAACTTTCCCTCTATAACAATCGACCTTGTCCGCTGGAAATCGTAATTAAAATAATTTGTATAGCCAATTTTGAATCTACCAGAAAGACCATTCGTAATTATATCAGATGGCAAAAGTGATGTTGCTGAATAGAGATTAAATTCATCAACGTAGAGTTTATTCTCTGTAAGATTCTGTGCAAGGGTTAATCTTGATATTTGAAGTTCTGACTCACTTACATACTGTGAGCTTTCGTCCTCTATCATATGTGACCCAGGTAGCAGAGTAAGCTTTGCGATAGAATCATCATTTTCATTGGCATACGATGTTACTATTTGTGCCGTTGATTTCGTTTTTCTAGGGTTTTTGTACTGACTAAAATCTAATTTATAGGAAAGAAATTCATCCTTTTGCTTGTTTGAGATTTCTTTTATCTTTTGTTCACTTTCTGCCAGAGATATTTCACCTCTTTCCAAAAGATAATCATTGTAAGTCTTTAGTAACTCTAAACTTTTGAACTGATAAGATTCATCTTTTTCTTTAAGATGCTCTATGACTTCTTGGGTATCGTTGTCTTTGATTTTCTTCAAAGTTACTTTCTCGAAATTTGTACTATCTATCAAAGATTTTATCTTCCACTTGTTAGACAGATTAACTGACTGCGAAGCGATCAAGTCAAAACGAGAAATAAAGCGCACGACATCTAAAGGAGTTGTCCACTCAATGCCTTGATCTTCTGATATTGGGTAAGCGACCTCGACAAGTTGCTTAATCAGGGTAGCGCAATTAAAGAGGTGAAAGTAATAGGTCAGCTTAATGTCTTTTAGCTCATAGAGATGGTAGTGAAGTAAAGCCTTTTCCTTTTCACTCAACTTCAATTCAAACTCCCAGACGTTGCGTCCTTCTACTAACACATAGGTTTTTTCTACTGGCTCACTGGGGGAGAGGGCGTATAGTCCTTTTTTACCAAGGGCAATGCTTTCAACTATAAGCTTAGGGAAGTTTATACCATCGACATCTGTGTAAAATGATATTGCATGTTCTGCTTGATCATCCTGACTGTTCGTTCCAGTTATCTTGAGAAAGATATGACCCATCATGCTTGACGGAAGAGAAATATTCTCAGAGGCGAACATGACGAATACTCTTTCCAAAGGGGCACGCTGTTTAAAATCAGTAAGCTTCTGACAATGGTTCAGCTCTTCAATGGATAAATTTAGCAAACCTGCCAAGAAGAAGTACCTGGCGGGAAAACGACAGATCACTTCCTGTTTTCTCTCTGTACTTAAAGCTTGAAAAAAAGTTTTGAGTTCGTCCTTTAGATCCCTGTTATCGGAGAGATAGAACTGATTATCCGATATTAAGAAATCATCATTTTGATAATAGAGGAGCGCCTTCCATCCCGCAGAGTTAGAAATGTCTTCAAGATCTTTACTTGTAGCTTCTACGAATGAAGTTAAGAAGAGGCAAAGGATAATTAAAAAGAGCTCCTTATAAGGAGCTCTTTTATTAAAATTCTTAAATATCACGATAGTTACTATCTACACTTAAGTTCAACTTCATCCTGATAGGTCCACATCTTCTCTGTAGAATAATCCGTTGTAGAGCCGAAAGTACCACCACTTAGAATGTTGATCCAGAACTTGTTATCAACCTTACTCTTAAGAAGATACTCTTGCGTACAGTTTGGGTTCTGGGCCTTAACGATTAAATCTTTTTCTGATCTATCTAGAGTGATAATAGCTGGCGCCTGGTAAGTTTGTCCTGCTACAACGATATCTGTTTTCACATTATTAGAGGTCGTAACATTAATTCTTTGTGCTTTATCATTTAAGATCGTTGCACAACTTGTAAGACCTAACAATGCAGTAAGAACCAAAATCAGCTTCATGAATCTCCCTTTATAAAATTTGAGTAATTCAATAATAACTGAATTGGTTTTAACTTAAACATAATTTGCAGGATTATTTATTTTTACTCCGAAGGAAATTAAAAAAGCCCGACATCAGCCGGGCAATTTTAATAATCTAAATTCGATTAAAGAGAAAAGTGGCGGAGACGATGAGATTCGAACTCATGGAAGGTTTTACCCTTCGCACCCTTAGCAAGGGTGTGGTTTAAGCCAACTCACCCACGTCTCCGTTTTGGCTTATATCTAACTAGAAAACAAAATAAATAGTGGCGGAGGACTAGGGATTCGAACCCCAGGTAGGCGTTAACCCACGGCAGTTTTCAAAACTGCTGCCTTAAACCACTCGGCCAGTCCTCCGCAGTTAGGAGATTAAATATAAAGAAAACTTGGCTAAAAGACAATCGGTTATTTTCGGATCTCTTTTATTCCACCCATATATGGCCATAAAATTTCCGGAATTTTCACGGAACCATCGGCCTGTTGGTAGTTTTCCAGGATCGCAACCACCGTTCTTCCTACCGCGAGGCCTGAGCCATTGAGGGTATGGGCGAACTCTAACTTGCCTTCCTTATTTCTGAAGCGAATATTGGCCCTACGGGCCTGAAAATCACCACAGTTTGAGATGGATGAGATCTCGCGATATTTGTTCTGGCTCGGTACCCAGACTTCAAGATCGAAGGTCTTTTGTGACGCAAAGCCAATGTCTCCTGTGCAGAGGGCCAGGGCGCGGTAAGGGAGATTTAATTTCTCTAAGATTTCACAGGCACTATCCACCATCTTCTGATGAATTTCCTGAGATTGTGATGGGGTACAGATAGAGACCATCTCGACTTTATTAAACTGGTGCATACGGATAAGCCCCTTCACGTCTTTACCATGAGAGCCAGCTTCCGATCTAAAACAAGGGGAGTAAGCGGCGTAGAGATAAGGCAGTTCTGCCTCTTCCATTATCTGCTCCCGCTTAAGATTGGTCAGCGTCACTTCCGAAGTTGGGATTAAATACCAATCGGTGTCTTCAAGTTTAAAGAGCTGGTCACTGAACTTAGGTAGATTACCAGTACCGATGAGAGATCTTTCATGAGCAATGAAAGGAGTCATCATTTCGGTAAAGCCCTTAGAGGCCTGATGATCGAGCATGAAATTAATTAGAGCTCGCTCTAAGCGAGCAATACCTGCACGGTAAACCACGAAGCGAGCACCGGTAATCTTAGCCGCACTCTCAAAATCCAACATTCCTAATTTCTCACCAACATCGGCGTGATCAAGGGGGGTGAAATCAAAATTTCTTGGAGTTCCCCATTTTTTTACTTCTACGTTATCGTCTTCAGATTTTCCCACCGGGGTTGTGGCATCAAGAAGGTTAGGGATACCAAGAAGCAGCTGAGTTTGCTTATGTTGAACAGCATCCAGGTCTTTAGCTTCTTGCTCCATATCGGCTTTAAGCTTTGCTACTTCAGCCATGTGTGCAGCGGCATCCTGCTTGGATTTTTTAAGTTCCCCGATTTCGCGGGAGAGCTTATTAATTTCAGCTTTTTTTGTCTCAGAAGCAGTCGTCAGGGTTTTTCGCTGCTTATTGAGTTCAAGAATTTCGTTTAAAACTGAAGTGTCGAAATTTCTGTTTGAAAGGTTTGCTTTAACTGCGTCGAATTCGTTTTCTAGTTTTCTGATGTCCAACATGAATCACCTATTGCATGAGTTGAATGTATGCTTCTATTTGTTTTTTATCCTGAGCCTCTGGCTTCATTTCAAGATACAATTTATAGGATTCGATGGCCAGAGCGCCCTGACCCAATAGGCGGTATACATTCCCAATCTTTCGGTGAATTCCAGGATCATCACCCCGTTGTTTCATGGCACGCTTGTAAAGATCTAGGGCCAGGTCATGACTATTGCGTTTAGTACTAAGATCGGCGAGCCCCACCAACGCATCATAAGAGCGGGGGTTAAGCTTCTGAGCACGTTTAAAATAATTTTCGGCTTCAATAAGTTCACCCTTTTTCTCATAGATCTGCGCCATAAAAACCAGAGAATCATCGGTCTCACCATTATCTTTAATGTCCTGGGCCACTTCTTTCATGGCCCCATCTATATCGCCACTCAAAAATTTTATCTTTGCGATGTAGTATTGGACTTTGGGATATGAGGTAAGTCTATCTTGAATGCGCCGAAACCATTTAGCGGCTTCTATCAGTTCTCCTGATTCAAAAAGAACTCGCCCTGCCGTCATCATGCTCTCTAGATCACCCGGCTCGACTCGAAGTAAATTCTCAACCAGTCCTGGAATTTCACTGTAGCGCTCATCCAGAAGAGCAGCCTTAATTTGAAACTCATATAAAGCTTTATCCTTATTAGGCAGCTTCTGAAGCTTTTCCTTATAATCCATGAAGTCTTTTACTTTCCCAGCGCGGAAATAGAAGATAGCTATTTCAGAGAGGAGTTGAGGGCTTTCACCAAAATCATCTAATAGACTCAGAAGATATCCAATGGCGGCCTGATCATCCTGGGTCTCATATATCAGCTGAGCATGGGCAATTCTATAATCCGGATTAATCGGATCCAGCTCCATACACTTATTAAGTAGCATTCTAGCAGCATCAAAATTTGCTCTTTTAATTAAGGCCTGGGCCATAAGAAAAATATCTTGATCGTTAAGCGGGTTTGCACTTAATGAAGCCTTTAACCAAGAGATGGCATGAAGAGAATCGCCCATTTTCATATAGAGGCGAGCATTCAATGAAGCATACTGATAATCCTGCTTCAGATCAGTACCAGATATTATAGCTATTCGATTTTTAGCATCGTTAAATTTATAGGTATCTATATATGCTGAGACTAGGGCAAAGTTCACGTCTTTATTATTGGGATATTTCCTAATCAATTCTTCTATGGTTTTTAGACCTTGCTTCGCGAGGCCTAGTTTTAGTTGAACCTTGGCCAGAAAGAGCTCTGCTGGAATATAGCCAGGATAAGCATCCGAAGCACGGGCTGCAGTACTAAGTGCTAACTCATAGCTTCTCTTTTCAAAGAAGTCCTTTGCTTGGATCAGAAATTTGATGGCTTTACTTTCAGCGATCAAATTATCCGTTTCGGCTTCAGCTCCTCCCGTGGAAGAAAGGTCGGCAAGCTTCATTCTTAATTCATTGGAATCTTCAATCTGTAAGGATTTAGAAAGTAAGGCGGTTGCTTTTTTGACATCACCCTGGGCAGCCAGGAGCAGACCCGTTAGTTCCAAGAACTTCGCACGGTTGAGATCGTTGTATTCAAGACTAAGATTTTCAGCTTTTTGTAGATAGGGAAGAGCCTCCTTAAACTTTTTCTGCTTTATTAGAAGCTCGGCTTTATCTAGATAAAACTTTACCAGCTGGGGATTTCTCTTAATGGCATCATCCAGATATTCTTCAACCTTATCGCTTTCCTGATTAAGATTGGAATACGCGATGAGAGCATCGTAGGCATATCGATTTTTATCAGGCGCCTTCTTCAGTGCCTGAAAAAACTGCTCGGCCGTATCGATATTACCGGTCTTCATAAGGCTTTTCACATAAGCCGCAAATAAATCCTGGGTAACATTCTTAGGATTAAGTTTTAGGTATTTGGAAATTACATCAGAAGCCGCGTCTGGCTTATTGATCGCCATATAGAATTGATTGAGTCCGATCACTCCATTTGGATCTTGGATCAGGGTAGGACGCTTACTTTGAATAATGTTAAACAAGGTTTGAGAATCAACTGCAAATTGTTTTGAGTGTTTGATCTGCTCAGAGTAGCTTCTTACCATAAGGTTTAAAGACTCATCGCTGTTTAAATTGTTTTCATAGCTACTTTTAAAAAGTAGTCCCGCCTTAACAACATTAGGATAAGTACCCTTAGCATATAGCTCTTTACCTTTCTCCAGTTCAATAATCGCTCGCTTGGAGTCAGCTTTATCAAAGGGAATAGGAAAAGCAATCTGTGGAGGCAAGTGCTGAAAGGGTGGCCTCTCGGGTTTATCATCACTCGGGAAGAGAATAGCGAGAAGTATGATTACCGAGGCAGCGATTACGATGAACTTCAGACGCTTCTTCTTATTCTCATCGTCTACTTCGTCGCGCTTTTCATCTTCCTCTGTTTCGTCTTCCTCTTTCTGACGCTTTTGAATAGCAACAAGCTGCTTTTCAATATTCTCCTCTTCTTCCTCTGCTACAACCATAAGTTCGTTTTTTATATGGTCAAGTCTCAGTATTTGCGTGGACTCATCTTTGATAACTTCTTCTTCAGGTTCTGGCTCCACAACTTCGAGCGCCTTCTCTTCCTCAGCGGCCTGAATTGCTTCTTCTAACTTCCTGCGCTCCTCGTCTTGAATTTCTCGTCTCATCTTTGCGATTTCTTTCTGCGCTATGGGATTGAGCTGAGTCTTATCATGATTTGAGGAGGGCTCTTGAGTTATCTCTTCTGGTGGAGGAGCTTGTACAATAGGAGAAGTCATACGAATGGTTTCAGTGAGCTCTTCTAGAGGGGCCTGAACTTCTTCAATCTGATCGATCTCTTTTTCATTTATCTGTTGCCTTAAAGCGGCGAGATCCAAAACAAAGGTTTTATCTTCAGTTTGAGACTGAACGATGGTTCGGTTCTCATCCATAAGGTCTGAATAAAAGTCAAAAGTAGATAGGGCCTGCCAATCACCGGTAGGAAAAATCTGGGCTTCTTCATTGCCTTTAATATGTCCCTTAACCTTAAGCTCAAAGAGTTGGCTCTTGATAAACGGACCAATCACCCGACCATTATGGAGCCGGATTCTATACTTAGTCATAGCTTAGATTATAATTGATTTTAGGATTCTAGGTGGAAAAACAAGGGAGCCGAAGCTCCCTTAATTATCTGATAAAAATAGCTGCGTGTCCGGATAAGGCCATGGCCTGTTCCCAGAAAATACCGAGGAAAAGTACTGGAATAAATAGGGCGATAATGATCGCCTGATTGGCAAAACTAAAGCCCTGAACTTCTTCATTACTTTCAGCTTTTCCAAAAATCATGGTTTTGGCCAGTTTCATATAGTAGTAGAGTGCAATAACTGAGTTAATTGCTGCAACTAATGCAATACCATAGTATTTCTTCTCAATCACCACCGAGAAGATATTAAACTTAGCTACAAAACCGCTAAATGGTGGCATACCTGCCAGAGAAAATAATACCCCTGCCATGATGATTGCCATTGCCGGGTGCTTATAGATAAGACCTCTAAAGACATCATAGTTATCAGTTCCATACATATCGGATAGATGAGAAGTGATATAGAATGCAATCAGAGTCATAAATAGGTAAGTGATTCCGTAAAAGAGAATAGCTCTAACGCCAACCTCATTTAGTACTACTACACCTAAAAGCATCACTCCTACATGACCGATAGAAGAAAAAGCTAGCAGTCTTTTTACAGAAGTTTGTCCAATGGCGGTTACATTTCCTACGGTCATGGTCATGGCGGCTACTACTATAAGTAGACCAATCCAAGAAACCGAAAGAACTGACTCAGTAGAAAAGAAAATCATGGATACACGAACTAAGGCGGCCATACCGGCCATCTTAGGAACGATTGAGAAGAAGGTAGTTACAGGAATGGGAGCACCCTGATAAACATCTGGCGTCCACATATGAAATGGGAAAGCAGAAATTTTGTAACCAATCCCCACAAAAAATAACAAGAAAGAGATCATCACGATAGTGAGATTCAAGCCCTGAAGGTTAGGAAGCTGACCCATCATATCGATAAATTGAATTGAACCAAGTGCTCCATAAAGGTGACTTATCCCAAAGAGAGCAACACCGGCCGAAAGACCACCGTAAAGAACATACTTCATACCGGCTTCAGTAGAAGTCGAGTCATCTCTCTTAAATGAAGTCATTACATAAGAAAGAATCGAGAGGGTTTCTATACCTAGATAAAGCGTCAGCATATTATTTGCAGAAGCTAGTAGCATTCCACCAATCAAGACACCAACGGCCATGATCGCAAACTCAGATTTAAGATTGGTATAGATATCCTTAGAAGAGCGACTTAGGAAAATCGCTCCCATAGAACCAATCACCATGATGATCTTAATCAGAGTACTGAATGGATCGATGGT
>DFXX01000065.1 GCA_002381765.1 Bacteriovoracaceae bacterium UBA4097
AATGCTTTAGAACTAACAAAAATCTGGATGAAAGGTGTCGCCATTTTTTTTGCAGTTGGTGCAGTCTCCGGAACCCTGCTCAGTTTTGAGCTGGGTCTTCTGTGGCCTCAGTTTATGAAACACGCCGGCCCCATTGTGGGCCTTCCCTTTTCCTGGGAAGGAACGGCCTTCTTTTTAGAGGCCATTGCTCTTGGAATTTTTCTTTACGGCTTTGGCCGAATTTCACCCTGGAAGCACTGGCTCTCCTCAGTGGCCGTGGGAATCTCCGGTGTTTTATCGGGAATTTTTGTAGTTGCAGTTAATGCTTGGATGAATGCTCCCCAGGGCTTTGATTTCGTCGACGGAAAATTTATCAATATCGATCCTGTCAAGGCCATGTTTAATGATGCCTGGTTTTCCCAGGCCCATCATATGACACTGGCCGCCTTCACAGCAGTGAGTGCCTCTGTTCTCTCGATCCACTCCTTATTATATCTATTAAATAGAAGAAAAAATCTCAATGCCCTCGCAATCAAAATTTGTGCTCCCATGTTTATTGCATCCTCTCTTCTTCAGCCTCTGAGTGGAGATCTAGCCGCCAAGGATGTAGCAAAGAGGCAACCCATAAAGCTTGCGGCCATGGAGTCATTGTTTGAAACAAAAAAAGGCGCTTCCTTAGTAATTGGGGGATTGCCTGATGTTAATCAAGGCAGAGTCCATTACGCTATCGAGATTCCCAAGTTATTGAGCTTTATGTCTTATGGAGATTTTGATGCTGAAGTAAAAGGTCTTAATGATTTTCCTAGAGATGAATGGCCTCCCGTCCTTATAGTTCATATCGCTTTTCAAATAATGGTGGCATGCGGAAGCATTCTGGCCTTGGCCGCTCTCTGGGCACTTATTTGCCTTGTACGCAAAAAGCCTCTCATAGAAAGTCCCTGGCTTTTGAAGTTATTTGTTCTGGTAGGCCCATTGGGATATGTAGCGATTGAGGCCGGCTGGACAGTAACTGAAGTTGGAAGACAACCCTGGATCATCTATGGCTACATGAAGACTAAAGAGGCGCTAACGAACGCTCCGGCCCTTCAATTAACATTCTTCACCTATCTCTTTCTTTATCTTTTTTTGATGGCAGTCGTGAGCTGGCTCTTCTATCGATTAGTCCTTATTCATTTTGTGGAAAAGGATGAGGTATGATTCTAGAATTTATCCTTCTTGTTCTTACTGTCGCTTTGTTTCTCTATGCTTTTTTAGCAGGTGCAGACTTCGGCGCTGGTATTCTGCAACTTCTCCCCATCGGAATCTCAAAAGAAAAGAAAATGGATTTTATCGGCAAGGCAATGGGGCCGGTGTGGGAAGCCAATCATATTTGGTTAATTCTTGCACTGGTAATTTCTTTTAATGCTTTTCCTGATATCTTTTGGTTTATCTCTGAATATTTTCATTTTCCCTTAGGAGCATTGGTTATTGGAATCATATTCCGAGGAGCTAGTTTTACTTTCCTTCACTATGACCCTATTAAAGATAGAAGTGAAAAAATCTATCATTGGATTTTCGGACTCTCCTCAATCTGGTGCACGATGTGGATTGGAATTATCGTTGGATCAGTGATGTTAGGAAATTTCTCACTTGAAGATAAGGAAATTTATCCACGCTACTTTGAACACTGGTTAAATCCTTTTGCTATCATGATGGGAATCTTTATTACCAATCTTATGATGTTTAATGCTTCTCTTTTTCTTTACCTCGAGACCAGAGAAGATAAGCATCAATGGCTTAAAGTCACGGGGCGAGTTCTCCTGCTGACCATTATTTCTGGGGCCCTCGTTCATATTTCTTTATTTATCCAAAATGCAAATCGTTGGATGCTCTTTTTTTCAAATGGCCTCAGTTTAACACTCATTATGCTTTCATTTTTTCTCTTATTCCCACAATACTACTTTATAAAAAACAACTATCGCAAATCCTCTCGTCTCCTGGCAGGAACTCAACTGCTGGCCATCATGGCGGCAGGCTTTGCTCCTCTATTTCCAAAAGTAATATTATTTCGAGATAATTCTTCTTTTGATATTTATGCAAAAGCAGCTGAGCCCGAAGTTTTACGTCTTCTGGCCATCGCCCTGGCAGTAGGTTGTGTTTTTATCCTCCCAAGCTACTTTTACTTACTTAAGATCTTTAAGGCCCAGGATCAAAAATTTGAAAGAGATGTTAAAAAGGGTTAGTAAGATTTTTAACCAAGATAATATTCTGCTAAAGAAATATAAGTAGGAATCGATCCATCAAAGTTGCTCTCATAGAGCTCTACTTTTTCCACACTAATATCACACAACTCATGGTGCTTAACAGTCCTGAGGGCCTCAGATAAATCTTTGGCTCGATTGAGTTGGGCCACAGTTAAATGAGGATTATATCCCTTCACCTCAATATTGAGGCCTATCTCATTGAGTCTTCGCTCACAGTTTCCATGAAGGGATCTGAGAACAAGTGAATTTTGAACCCCCACCCAAACATACTTTGATTCCCGTTCGGTAGGAAAGGCACTAAAGCCAATGAGTCTGAGACTAAAGGGATCATGTTCTTTGGCCACCTCTTTTAGGACTTGAGAGATGGCAGGCAATTGCTCGGGTTCAATATTTCCCAAATAATTCAGTGTTATATGATAATTCTCTTTGGGAATTAATTCATACTCAACATTCTGCTGATTTAATACCTGCTTCATAGGATCTAAATTGAGATGCAATCCAATGGCACTAATTCCTAAAAAGCATTTCATTAATTCATCCGTCCCATGACTATAATATTATTATGAATAATACCAACTCCCTGAATAAGATTTGCCATAGAAGTCGCAGCATCTTTTTCTTCCTGGCTTTCTACCTTTCCTTCAAGTGTTACATCGCAATGATATGCTGAAACAGTTATATTGCTGTTAATCACATGGCTGTTCTGAAGCAATTCCCTTATAGCACTCGCTAATAGGTCGTCAGAATTAAAGAGATCATTCTCTGTTGGCATCATAATTAACTCCTTTCTCATTAATCATGAAATCATCTGCCTTCTCTTACAAGGTCCTCCTGGCCAAGAATGATCTGTCAACGCACTTGTTCTTAGAGATTTTTTTCTGGGGTATTTTTAGTTGAGAACTTCATTTCGACTTAAGCTTAGAACCCAGTATTTTTTTGCTTTCTTTCGTCAGGTAAACCTAAAAATTCAACAGCTTCCATAATAGTCATAAAAGTGAGCTCAAGAATCAGCTGTTGCATCTTGACCCAAACTAAATTTTCAAATCACAAGTCACTGATGACACGAGGGATTTTTTCTATTGAAGATCGATGTTTGATTGGTCAATATTGAGCCATCTTATGTTTATCTTCAGGTTAAAAGAGAAAGACCTGAACCAATCTTAAAGAGGTATATCAATGCTTAGAACTTTATCACTTTTATTCGTATTCTTATTCTTAGCTTCTTGTGGAAAATCAGGAGGAGGCAGTAGCTCAAGTGGGACCGGTGCTGCATCAACCAATGGTGAAACTGTATCGCTTGAAGAAATATCCCCAGAAAATGTAGTTCCAAGTGCTGCATTAAATTTTAATGTTGATTTAAAGATGAATGGCTTTGATGCAGATCATGAAGATAAGGTTTTGGAAGCTGCCGAACTTATTAAGAAAGTTGTGGCGACAGAAGAGTTTAAGAATGCGATCTTAAACCATACTTATAAAGGCAAGAAGACATTTGTAGATAACGGTGGTCTAAGCAATGCCAAAATTTATAAGAAGATACTTGAAGGTTCTGAGAAGCTAAATCCAGGTAAGGACAACACCATGAACCTCACTCTCGTTTCTTACTTTGAATCAGAGAACACTGTAGGTTATACCTATCCAAGTGTGATGAAAGTTTGGATGAATAGAAAATATCTCAATCAATATGCTCCGGCCCGCATCACTACCAATATGATGCATGAATGGTTGCATAAGGTTGGCTTCAAGCATGATGTAAAGAAGACTCCTAACCGCAAGTACTCAGTTCCTTACGCTGTTGGATACCTTGTCTCTGATCTTGCTAAAAAAATGTAATTCAATCCCTGCCGACAAGCTAACCTCCTTTTCGGCAGGGTTTCATAACTAAACCGCTCGCTTGATTTGTCCCTTGCATCTTGTTCAGACTAGAGAGTATGAAAAAGTTGCTCTCTACTTTTATATTGGACCAGAGCTTTCCCTGTATTATGGCAAAACAGGTTATTAATAAAGACAAACTCTCTCATCTCGAACTTCCCAATCTCCTCGACAACAAAAATATTTCACTCGCCTTAAAAACTATTTACTCCGTGGTTGACTCTTACCGGAATGATCCAAATAATTTTCGCAGCTTAATTATTAGTGTCACAGACAAAAGATATTTAAACTTTCAGGTCTTCGAGAATGATTTTTGGCAGTTTCTTGAGGCGCTTTACCTGGAAGACAGTGAAGAATATGTTCATGACGCTCGTGTATCAAGTAATCCCAATGATTCAAATTTTAGTTTTAGTCTTAAAGAAGAAGCTTTCTTCATATTGGCACTACATCCAGAGAGCCCTCGATTTTCTAGAAGATTTAAATGTCCTTCGATTGTCTTTAATATTCATCAGCAATTTGAAACACTGCGCGCTCAGGGTATCTTCTCACGCATTAGAAACATCATCAGAGAAAGAGATAAAAAACTTCAAGGATCAATTAATCCTATGTTAAAAGATTTTGGAGAGAAATCAGAGATCTTCCAATATCTAGGAAGAAGCTATGATGAAGATGATCCTTCTCCATTAAACCTGAGGACGAAAAATGAACATTATCAAACCACGCCACGGTACAAGCTTTATTCTGAAGAAGGGCGAGAAGCTCAAAGTTACTGATCTAGAGGGAGAGCAAGTCTCAGACTTTTTTTGTTTCAACCTGCATGATCATGAAGAATACCTTTCTTCTGGCAGGACTTTGGATTACATGTCAAAGATCTATCTTTCTGAGGGCGATATCCTCTATTCAAACAGAAGCACACCTCTGGTCAAAATTGTGGCCGATAAAGTGGGCCGACACGATTTCTTACTAACACCATGTTCAAAAGATACTTTTTCTATCATTTATGGCGATAAAAAACCTCATCATGGCTGCGAAGGAAATTTGCAAAAAGCTTTTCTTGAGCAAGGTTTAAAGCTCGATGGCCTGCCTACAACATTTAATATCTTTATGAATGTAGAGTTGGACGAGAAAGGCCATATCAAGGTTTCTCCTCCTCGCTCTAAAGCTGGTGAGTACATTATACTGGAAGCGATGGAAGATCTAATTGTGGGGCTAACAGCTTGCTCGGCTCTTCAATCAAATAATGGATCATTCAAACCCATCGGACATGAAATCGTGAGCTAGCCTAGGCTTTCTTCTTGAGTTTTACGTCAAAAGGATTCGCCTTGCGCTTGGCCTCATTACGAGCTTTTTTGGCCAACTGAGTTGCTTTAAAAGAGAGATCTTTTTGAAGATCTTTTTTCTTATCTTTCTTTTCTACTGGCTTTTTGCTGCTACTCTCTCCTCTTTGAGGAATAGCAAAATTTGCCTTAACAGTTCTCCCGTCGATTACTGTTTGATTAAGACTATCAATGGCCTTTTGAGCTTCTTCGATAGAAGCCATTTCAACAAAGGCCATACCTCGAGACTGATTGGTGGTTGGTTCAACGATGATCTTGATAAACTTGATTGTGCCAAATTTTGAAAAGAGAGATTTAAGTCCGTTACGATCACGCTCATAAGAGAGATTCGATATGTATACAGTAGAAGAAGGCTTATTTTTCATTCCCTTTCTCTATATCATGCATAGGGACATTGTCCATAATTGTTGTAAGGAAAATGGCCACCCAAAGGTGGCCCTGAATTTATTACTTGATGAATTTTAGTGTCATGCGATCGCTTTCTCCAATCGCCTCATACTTAGCTCTATCTTTCTCCCCCAAACGAAGTGATGGCGGAAGAGTCCATACACCCTCCGGATGTTTAGTTGAGTCCTTTGGATTCGCATTGATTTCAGATGTCGCCACTAAGCGGAAACCGGCCTTAGTTGCCATACGGATGACATCTTTTTGAGCAACGTAGCCACTTTTAGCATCAGTCCGACCGGCAGCTGCTCTATGCTCAACTACCCCCAGGATTCCTCCTGGCTTAAGAACATCGTAAAAGGCCTTAAAGGCAGCGCTCTCACCTTTAACCGTCATCCAATTATGAACATTTCTGAAGGTGAGGACCATATCGGCAGATCCTTTCTTAGGAAGGTTAATCTGGCCGGGAGGAGAAAAGAGAGCGGTTTCCATGTTCTGAGAAACTTCTGGATACTTCTTTTTCCAAGCTTCGATACTGGCTTCATTAGCGATCTGATAGGGCTTAGTTCCAGATACTGTGGCCATAATGTACTTCCCCTTCTCGGCCAGAAGAGGAGCGAGGATTTCCATATACCAACCTGCACCCGGAGCAATTTCCACCACCGTCATGTTCGGTTTAACTCCAAAAAAATCCAGAGTCTTGGCAGGATTGCGATACTTATCACGGGCCTTATTGGCCTCGGTTCTATAAGAACTAGCAACGGCTTCCTCGATAGATTGAGGAAGCTTTCTTTCAGGTTTTGAAGCACAGGCAACGAGCGCAAGCAGGGAAGCCATCCAAAGTTTTTTCATTTTGATATCCTTTGAGTAAATAATTAAAAGAAAAGAATAACACCATCCGACTTATATCTCCTTAACAAGCGCGTCAGATTCTGCTAAAAACTTTTATGCCAAGCGATTTTAAAAAATTAATGACTGCCAGATTCTTCTTCACCCTCGGTGTACAAATGCAGGCGATTGTTCTTGCTTGGCGTATGTATGAACTCACTAAAGATGCTCTCTTCCTAGGTCTGATTGGATTGATGGAGGCCATTCCTGCTTTAAGTCTCGCCTTATTCGCTGGCTACATAGTTGACCGAAGTCGTCCCTTAGTTATTTATCGCCGCTTAGTCTTGGTAAGTCTGACCTCTGCCAGTATTATGCTCCTGTCTCAATTAGAAACTTTTGGGGTCTCTGAAAAAGATCAAATTGTTTTGTTATTCTGCTCCTCCTTTCTTACTGGATGTGCCAGGGCGTTCTCTCAACCCTCGATGTATTCCATTGTGCCCAAAATTATACCGAGGGCACTGCTTCCTCGCTCTTCTGCCTGGATGTCTTCGGCCATGCAAACCGCCAGAGTCTCTGGTCCCGCTCTTGGAGGAATCCTCTTCGGTCTAATTGGTGTTTCAGGAACTTCAACCATTGTCTTTGCTCTTCTGTTAGTCACCCTTTCAGTGCTCTTTCTAATGGAGTTCAATGCTCCTGCAAATAATCCAGAACGAGGTAAGTCTGTTAAGGAAGATCTCCTCTCAGGAGCTCGCTTTGTGTTTAATCATCCCATCTTATTTCCCGCCCTCTCTCTTGATATGGTATCCGTACTCTTTGGTGGTGTAACCGCTCTCCTTCCTATCTATGCGGCAGAAGTCCTCTTCATTGGCCCAGAAGGTTTAGGCGTATTAAGAGCGGCCCCGGCCATCGGCGCTTTTATCATGAGTACCATTCTTATCAAAAGAGATATTAAAAAGAATGCAGGAGTTAAGCTTTTCTCAGGAGTGGCGGGATTTGGAGCTTGTATTTTAGTCTTTGCACTTAGTAAAAATTATCAACTTACATTAGTCGCCCTTATACTAAGTGGGGCCTTTGATAGTATCAGCATGGTGATCAGAACTTCTGCTGTTCAACTTGTCTCACCAGAACATATGAGAGGGCGCATCTCTGCAGTAAACTCCATATTCATTGGCTCCTCAAATGAGCTAGGTGAATTTGAATCAGGCGTCGCAACGAAGATTCTGGGTCTCATTCCAGCGGCCGTCTTTGGAGGTGTTATGTGCCTCTCTACCGTAGGATTGGTGGCCATGACTTCCCCAAGACTCAGACGGCTGGATTTAGAAGAATTAGAAAAGACTGCTCAGAGCTAATCTAAAAAACTGTAATGCCCCACTCGTTCATCATTTTCTTTTCTCGGGAAGTAAGGGATGGTTGCGTGCCTTGTGATCCAAGGTACTCTCCTGAATCGTAATCGATGGTGTGATTAATCCAACCAGTAGGCTCAGGACCTATGAATCGTCTTAATACCACCTTTCCTGGAACGATGAGATTACTTTTATGATAAGTGACTGCAAAAGATGTTCCCAAAGAGCGCATCATATAAAATCTGATAACTTCATTATCCTGAGATCCTTGGGAAGTTCTCCAAAGAAGAATCATTTCTCCATAATTTTTAAACAGCATATAACCACCAACATCTCCATCCGCACTTAAGGAATCAACCAGCAGACGATATTCCTGCCATTCTTCTCTGAGTGTTTCAGCTATTTGTCGGTCTGGTTGAGCAAAAGCATTTCCTATTAAAAAAAGACAAATGAGTAGCATTTTTTTCATTGAAATCTCCTTGATAAGACTCAAATTGCCTGTCTTTTTTGATTTTGTCTCATTCCACAGCATTGGCCAAATTTTAATCATATCTTTAATGCAGAAAGTCTGAGATACTCCTGCCTCAACTACGTATTCTTGTCCCGTCCCCTTCTTCTTATTTGGCTTATTTATCAAAGGAATGATTTATGAAAAATGATTCTGGTAAGGCTTACTTAAATGAAACGGTCGGTCAGCTTAAAGTCTATGCTGCAGAAGTGGAAGTGGCAAAAGTCAAATTCCATGATGGAGCAGATCTCGGTATTGATTTCCATAATATAATTGATGCTTGGTCTAAGATGGAATTTATCTTCACTAAGCAAATAAGGCAGCTGCAATCAGGTAGTGAAAAAATAAAGCCTGTTCCGAAGCAAAGTCGCAGTGACTTGCATCCTCTGGTCTATTCAGTTCGTGAAAAAATAGATTAACAAAACCGAGGCGGAGAAAATCTCCGCCTCGGTTTTAATTATTCTTCTTCTAGTGAATCTGGATCTAGCTGTTCATGCTTAGCTTTACGGGCCTTATTATCTTCTTCTCTTTGCTCATAATCATCACCTTGGGCCGGGTGCTCGACACCAGTATCTCGACCATCTTCCTGATAATCAGAGTCACTATTTAAACCTTCTTCCTGCATTTCCATATCATCTTCGAAATAGCCTGACTCAGTATCATAGTCTCTGGCAGTCTCTGCTTCCTGTTTTTGAATATCACGAGTTTTTGCCATATTATCTTCCTGACGCTCACTCTTATTTCCTCTCATACCGGAACATGCTCCTAGCGAGAGAAGGGCCACGACGGATAATAGAATTGCAGATTTAGTCATAAAACCTCCTATGGTTAATCCAAGAAAGTTTTTCATAAAGAAGATTTTTAAGTAAGGGGGCGTGAGTAAAGGAAGAGTGATAAAGACTGGTCTAAGGTGCGCAACTTCTGGCAAGTATATTTCTAATGCCTACAAGGCCAACAATACGAATCCAATTGCCTTGTAAATAAATGCAGTCAACTAATTCATCTTTTACATTTGTCAGAAAAAAACGCTCCCCTTCTCGGGCCAGTTTAAGATGTAGTTCTTTTCGGCTAGAAGTAACCCCATTATAAAGGTAATTTAGAATGACGCCTCCGCCAGATTGCGGATCGAAATCTTTTAACAAAAGACGAACAGCTTCATGGCCTGCACGCTCTTCAATAACAACGCCCCCGTCTAAGACTTCTTCTAGGGTAAAATAAGTATCCTCTGAAATTTGTCCTGACTCAGTCGTCGTAACATATCTCATGGAGTCAACAGCACCTTCAGAGTTTGTTTCGAGATAAAACACGGTTTGATCTTTATCGATATTGGAAGTGATGGTGGCCAACGTGAATTCAGCAGCTTGAACTTTCAATACAAATAAAGTTAAAAATGCCGCTAGAATCTTCATATTTTCCCCTGTCCAAAAACGAATTTGAATTATAGCCATGAGTCACTGCAATGGAAAAGATGCACCTCGTCTAATTCACAGTTCGTCATGTATTTTGATTCCCTTTAAGAGATGCTCAAAGCATGAAAAATCAGCGAGCAGGACAATTCCTGTATCTCATTATTGCCCTCTATTTCATTCTCACCTTCCATGAAAGATACGTCACCTCTCAAGTGGAGAACATGACCTATAGCGAATTTAAGGAGGGCCTGGCCGCAAAAAATATCAATGAAATCACTATTTCAGGGGATCAAGTTTCAGGCACTTTTAAAAAAGAAGTAAATGGCAAAGAGCGGTTTAAAACAACTCTGGTAGATACTGAACTTGCTCATGAGCTTGATAAATACGATGTGAAGTATGGTCGAGTTATCGAAAATACTTTTTTCTCTGACATGCTCATGCTTCTTCTCCCAACATTTTTGTTTATAGGTTTGTGGTTCTTCATTATCAGAAAGGCCATGAGTAAAAGCATGGGAGGTGGAGGTCCGGGAGGAAGCTTTATGGGTCTTGGTAAAAGCAAGGCCAAGATTTTTGTAGAGACAGATACCAAAGTAACTTTTAAGGATGTTGCCGGTGCAGATGAAGCTCTGGAAGAACTTCATGAGATAATTGATTTCATGAAAAACATTGAACGCGTAAGAGCTCTGGGTGGCAAGATGCCTAAAGGAGTCCTCCTCATAGGCCCCCCTGGGACAGGTAAGACACTAATTGCAAAGGCAGTGGCCGGAGAAGCCGGTGTTCCCTTCTTTACAACCAGTGGAGCAGAATTTGTTGAAATGTTTGTAGGGGTTGGTGCTGCAAGAGTAAGAGACATGTTTGAGCAGGCAAAAAAGAGTGCTCCTTGTATCATTTTCATCGATGAGCTTGATGCTCTTGGAAAGGCCAGGCATGGTTCCACCATGGGGGGAAATGATGAAAAAGATCAAACTCTTAATCAGCTCTTAGTTGAGATGGATGGCTTTGATACTAAGTCGGGGATCATTATTCTAGCAGCAACTAATCGACCTGAAATCCTAGATCCTGCTCTTTTGCGTTCAGGTCGCTTTGACCGTCAAGTACTGATTGACCGTCCCGATAGAAAAGGAAGGAAAGAAATTCTCGCTATCCACGTCAAAAAAGTTACTCTAGCAGCTGATGTAGATCTCGATAAGATTGCTGGAATTACTCCTGGATTCTCGGGTGCTGATCTTGCTAATCTTGTGAATGAAGCCGCCCTGATCGCAACGAGGAAAAATTCTGAATCCATAAATATGGATCATTTCACCAATGCGATGGAAAGAATGATGGCAGGACTTGAAAAGAAAAATAGACTCCTTAACGCCTTTGAAAGAGAAGTTGTCGCCTATCATGAAATGGGGCATGCCTTAGTTGGCAGTAGATTGAGTCCAGGAGATAGCATTCATAAGGTCTCCATCATTCCCCGTGGCATTGGATCCCTTGGGTATACTATCCAGCGTCCCACAGAAGATCGATTTCTTTTAACAAAAGAAGAACTCCATAAAAAAATGTCAGTCCTACTTGCTGGAAGAGCGGCGGAGAGCTTAATCTTTTCTCACCTCTCTACAGGTGCTGCTGATGATCTCATCAAGGCCACAAATATTGCGCGAGAAATGGTTCTTCGATATGGCATGTCCGATGAACTTGGATATGTCTCATTCGATGATTCTCAACCAAACATGCTGGGGGGAGTTCAGAGTGCTCAAAAAAACTACAGTGAAGAAACTGCTAGAAACATTGACAAGATTGTCAGAGAACTTGTGATGGCTGCTTATCAGCGCTCCCATAAAATTCTCAGGGAGAAACAAGATGTTCTGGAGACATCGGCCAAGCTTTTATTAGATAAAGAAACGTTGAGTGAAATGGAATTGTCTGAGTTTTTTAGATCGATGGGTCGAGGTTCTGAAGGTGTCTCTTTTGAAGGTAGTCACTAACCTCCTCATCACTTACTTCTTCAAAATCATCATACCAGGCACCCACTGATGAAAAGTTTATGGGGCGATGAGGACAGATAACTTCATCCACATATTTACTTAAGTATTTATCATCGGTGGGAGGGGCCACTGGTATTGCTAAAAAAATTTTGTCCACTCCATGCTCTTTAAGAAACTTGGCAGCGGCTATGGCAGTCACTCCGGTTGCCATACCATCATCGACTAGAATGATTTCTTTATTAGCAAGAACAGGCAGTGCCCTGCCACCCCGGTAAATATCGATCCGGCGTCTCACTTCAGATTTTTCTTCTAATATAACGTCTAACAAGCGAGGGTCAGAGTGATGAAAGGGCCCAACCATGAGAGTCTTTTCATCTTCAGCAATAGCACCGATTCCAGTTTCGGGATGGCCCGGGTAGCCGATTTTTCTCACCACTAAAACATCAAAGGGGATTTTTAATTTCTCCGAGATCACACTTGCCACGGGAACTCCCCCTCTGGGAAGGGCCAACATCAAAGGACGAGTAAATGTCTTTTTCTGTAAAAGTTCGACCAGCTTTTCACCGGCCTGGGTGCGATTTGCATAGAGATTCATAGGCACCTCCTTCTAATGAAAGCGAAGTGCTTTAATAAGATCTTCTTTAGACATCTTAGAGCGACCTTCTATACCAACCTCTCGCGCCTTTGCCATGAGTTCTCGTTTGCTTCGCTCTTCATACTTAGAGGCTGCCCCACCCTTCTTGCCTGTCTCATGTTTATTTGAATTGGCAATTCGCGCAGCTTTTTCTTTGCTCATGCCCTGCCCTCTTAGGGCCTGGTATTGCTCATCATCTTTTATCTGGGGTCCATGATTTTTTGCCATAGTTACCTCCTAGCGTACATTATCATCTGATGGATATATAACTAGGACAATGAAGATAACCGCAATTGAGAAGAATCAGGGCCAGAAAGGCCCTGATTGATTTAGTAAACTAGTGAGAATGGCCTTTCATGCGTTCGACTTCATCTTTATGAAATACCTGACATGCAGGAGTCAGCTTCTTGATATTAGCATCAACGCAAGAGATAAAAGTTGCGTGATTCTCAGGCCGCCCACAGGCAAGGGCCCGAATTTCCTTGAAGCATTTCTGCTCATCCTCCGGATTTCCATGAGCTTCTAGCACACCTTCTTCATCCGCAAAGGCACCCAAGCTCAACATCAAAGTCATTATTAAAATTATTTTTTTCATATATAAATCTCCTAAAATTTGCTTCCGTTTATTTAGTAGTTCTTACCCATAGTGCTAATCATTCTTCCAATGGCATAAGGAACTGAGTAGTCCCGACTTACAGAATAGCTGGCCGCATGACCAAACCCAACTTTATGTAACCATTCATGAAATAAGTTACCAGCAACTGAGGCAGGTGTATAAGTGTTGAAGTACTTAGTATTCACCCAAATTCGTTTACTACTTGCATAGGTATAACCAACGGTTGTAGTTGCAGCATAATAAAGCTCAACTTCAACATCCATGGCATTGTTTTTAGCTGGTTGAAGCTTTTCAGCACCATCTAAAATCATTTGATATATTTGAGCGTTAGTCTTTCCATTATTATCGACAAATGTCTTTTTACCTTCATAAGTATGATTTAAAACTTTAGTCCGGAAGGCTTCTGAAGCGACAACTTTCTTAACAATTTCAATGGCCTTGTTGTACTTATCTTCTTGGGCAGCATTAAAATTTACAAAATAAACATTGGCCCCAAAAGTCAGAGCAGCAGTTGGGACGGAGGTATTATTTTCCACCGGAGTTTCCGATCCATTATTCGATCCCGTATCCGCACCCGTATCGGTACCTGTATCGGTACCTGTACCGGTTCCAGGCACCTCTTCTCCACCAGTTATCGGCGTTGTCTCCACACCATCGCTCACATCTGTTGGAACATCGGTACCACTATCTGATTTATTACAAGCTATCGAGAAAACTAAGAGAAACAATAAGGTTAACTGTTTAGGCATTGAACCATCCTTGGTAAGTTAAGCAACATCCTGTCGCTATAAGTTGATAAGCACTGCTGCGGATGAAAGTGATGATGACACAAAGGATTTTTGTCCTGTTAGCCGGGAAAAATTCGCTTCCCTCTTGCTAATACGTAATTCATTTTTCCCATGACTAATGGAATATGCGTCTTGCCACTGTGATAGAAAAACTGCCAAGATAAAAGAAGGAGTCGTCAATGCCAACAGCACCTTTAATTGTAAAGAGCATCATCCTCATTAACATACTTGTTTTTCTGGGATGGTTCTTAGCAATGAGTAACCCCTATTATCTTGAATGGATGATAGAAAATTTTCTAGTCAGCTGGGATGCTCTCCTTAAAGGGCGCCCATGGGTTTTATTAACCTCTGCCTTTTCTCATAATTCTTTCTTCCACTTATTTATCAATATGTATGTCTTACTGGGCTTCGGAACAGTCCTTACTCGAATGATGGGGGCAACCACTTTTTTAAACTTCTATTTAATTGCAGGCATTGCCGGATCATTCATGCATGCACTGGTCTCTTTAATATTTCTTGATACCCCAGAGCTTCCGGCACTAGGGGCTTCAGGAGCTATTGCAGGGATTATTTTATTATTCTCATTAACCTTTCCAAAAGAGCGTCTCTTATTTTTAGGGATCATTCCCATCAGAGCGGGCTGGGCAGCTCTAATGGTGATAGGTATCGATGTCTGGGGACTGATAGAACAGACTAAGGGAGGAGGTCTTCCCATTGGACATGGTGCCCATTTAGGTGGTGCTCTGATGGGAATTGTATGGTTTCTCGCCTTTCGACCAAAAAAAATTTAGGTTATCTAAACTCAACGCTTCATAAAAACTAGCAGACAATAATGTAAGACAAGGAGGACTCATGAAGCCCCTAATCATCTTAAGTCTTGCGACACTTTTTTACTCTCCGATGAGTTTTTCAGGAAGTACCATTGCTGAACTTCAAAAAGAACAAGAGAAAACACCGGAAAAGAAAAATTTATTTGAAAGTCGGCGAACCAAGGCCCGGGAAAATCAGCAGGAAAATATCCGCGCTCACGAAGTGATTAAAAAGCAAAAGCAAGAGAAGGCAAAAGCAGATTCGCCCTAGATAACCTCGTGCTCGGCTTTCTGTAGGTGCTTAAAGATGTCCTCCATTGTAATATCACCCAAAATGTTATGGGCATCCATACGGTCTACTACGATCAAAGGATCAAGTCCCTTGGTTCGTCTAAGCTTAATTAATGCGTAGGAAAGAGATTGATCAGGATAGATGATTTGAGAATAAGGTAAGGTGATTTCGAGTCGAGCAACTTTCTTTTTATAAGCGTCCTCCACAACCATATGATGGAGAAGATCTTCCTCATCATGGGACGGCAATTCATATCCCTCAAAGATTGCAATCCTTTCATAAATTGTACCTTTGCTCATTCTTTCCGCCAAAAAATAGGAGACAAGATTGGCCAGCATCAAAGGAAGTACAATCCTATAATCTCGAGTCATTTCAAAAACTAAAATAATCGAGGTGAAAGGAGTTCTTATGACAGAAGCAAAGAAGGCCCCCATACCTACCAGGCAATAGGCACCAATTTCAACTTGATCCAAGTTTAATATCTGGATGGAAATGGCCCCAAAGAGTCCACCCAAGGCAGCTCCTAAAAAGAGCACAGGCATTAAAATACCACCACTAATCCCCGCTCCATAGCAAAAAGCACAGGCAATGAATTTGAAGACTAAGAGCATAGCTATAGTCTCATAGGAAGTGATTCGCCCATGAAGAAGATTATTAATCATATCCAGACCATTACCGGTAACTTCGGGAACAATCTGAGATAAAAGACCTACCAGCAAAAAAGAACTCATCGCGAGAGTCAGCTTATGATGCTTGAAGTATTTCTTTGTAAGCTTCTTGATACCAATAATATTAGAAATAAAAAGCGGCCCTGCCAGGCCGGCCATAATTCCTAGGCCTAAGTAAAAAAGAAGCTCCTTGGGATCATTGAAAGCATAATGGACTGGGGAAAAGACACTGTTTTGTCCAATGAGGGCTGCCGCGGTAACCGAAGCAACTAAGCTTGAAATAAGGATTGGCCCCATGGATTTGGCACTGGAATTTCCTATTATTTCTTCCATGGTAAAAATAACTGCAGCAATTGGTGTATTAAAAGCCGCTGCAATTCCAGCTGAACAACCAGCATATACTAGGGACTTCACCTTCCTCTCTGATAACTTAAAGTATCGGCCAAGAGAAGACCCTACTCCAGCGGCAATAGCAATCGTCGGACCTTCTGATCCCAGTGGGACACCCGAAGCGAGACTAAAGATTGAAGTAACAATCTTAGTAAGCCATTCCTTCGTACGAATGATGCCATGATGAACGCTTAGAAGAATTTTAGTTCGAGGAATTCCTGAGCCTGAGCACGTGGGCATTATCTTAGTCGAAATAAAGCTTCCAATAAAAAGCGAGACTCCTCCCAAGAGATAACTCTTTAGAGTAAAACCGACATCGGTTCCAAAGAAGGCCATTAGAGAGTGAATGGACTGGTGCAAGATAATTGCCACACCACCAGCAGCAAGCCCAGTCAGGAGATTGAGAAGAAAGAACTGCTGATTTTTATCTAACTTGGGGATTCTTAATTTCACCAAGCTAAGTTACAGACTTAATTACTAATGATCAATGCCGTGGGGCCATCTTTTTTGGAACAACACTATGCAGAATTAGAGTCTCAGGCGAACCCCTTGAGCTTCGCCTGAAGAGATTCTTAGATTTTTTTAGATATAAGATGATCTAGCGACCACTTACCTGCCCCTCGGGTTAAGAAGACGAGGTAGATAACAAGATAAAGAAAGGCCATCTCTTTTACATTGAAGGGATCGGCGCCATGGACGACGAAGCCCGCTACCAGCATAGTTGAAGCCAGAAAAAGAGCTGCAGGTCGAGTCAAGAGGCCCATTGCTAGAAGGATTCCTCCAGCAAATTCAGCGAGTGCGGCCATCCAGGCAAAGAGTTCAGGAACAGGCACTCCCATGCTACCAATTCCACTTACGAGCATCTCAGGAGGAGGAATCTTTCCAAAACCATGTGTTAATGCCATTGCAAGACCTGCAAAGACTCTCAAAAGTGTGATGGTGAGTTCATTCGATACTTGAGATTCCGGTGTTGTACCAAAAAATAAACGTTTCATAAATTTCCTGTTGAAGTTGTACTTGTATAGTAAAAGTATATAAATTGACTTCTATTTGAGCATCAATTATTTTTAATCTGATGAACAAACCCACTATCTGGATCGATGCAGACGCTTGCCCCAAAGTCATAAAAGAAGTTATTTATAAAGTTTCAGAACGACTCAGTCTTCAAGTCGTCCTGGTGGCCAACAGCTCAATGTTCGTTCCTCCTTCTCCTCTTATAAAATTGATAAAGGTCAAAGCCGGCGCCGATGTCGCAGACAATTATATTGTCGAGCAAGTTCAAGAAAATGACATTGTGATCACTGCAGATATCCCACTTGCGGCCTTTGTGGTCGATAAAAAGGGCATTGCTATAAATGTGCGCGGAGAAATGTACACAGAAGAAAACGTAAAAGAACGCTTATCCATGAGAGACTTCATGAAAGAGCTACGGGACAGCGGTATGGAAACCGGCGGCCCCGAAGTCTTTGGTCCCAAAGATAAGGAAAAGTTCACCAATGCCCTAAACAGAATCTTGGATAAATTAAAAGTTAAGAAATAATGTAGCTACTATGATGCTTGACATGATCTTCCATAAAAGTCGCTATGAAATAGTAACTATGATCATACTCATCACACATATTCACCTGATACTTCTGTCCACTCTCTTTTGCAGCCGACTCAAATCTCTCAGTCTTAAGCTGCTCCTTCAAAAAATCATCCTTTAAACCCTGATGAATAAGGATACTTGTGGAGTGCTGGTGACCGTTCTTTAAAAGCGTGCAGGCATCATAATCATCCCATTTCTTTTTATCTTCACCTAGATAACCCGTAAAGGCCTTGATTCCCCAAGGAACTTCAGAAGGATTTACGATGGGAGAGAAGGCCGATACTGCCTGGTACTTATGAGGATTTCGAAGAGCAATGACTAAAGCACCATGACCACCCATGGAGTGACCCATGATAGATATTTTTTCTTGTTTAAAATAATTCTGCACAATCCCGTAGAGCTCTTCATTGATATAAGAGTACATCTTATAATTATCATTATAGGGGGCGACTTCAGCATTCACATAAAATCCGGCACCTGATCCAAAATCATAAGACTCATGCTCTCCCGGAAGATCAAGACCACGTGGAGAAGTATCAGGAGCAATAACCATCAGATGATGCTCGGCCAAATATTTCTGAGCACCTGCCTTGGTAATAAAGTTCTCTTCATTACAAGTAAGACCCGATAGCCAGATGATACATCCTTTAACTTTTCCGGAAGGAATGAAAGTTGAAAACTTCATTTCGGTTTTTGTGAAAGTCGAATCATGAGACCAGAACTGAGTCTGGCCTTCAAAATTTTTATGGGTTTTTATAAGCTTCATGAGATTTACTCCTAAAAAGTAACAACACTTCGAATGCTTTCACCTTTCTTCATATACTCAAATGCCTTATTGATCTCTTCAATTGGCATAGTGAAAGTTACAAGATCATCGATATTTATTTCTCCTGCCATATATTTATCAACATATCCAGGAAGCTCAGTACGCCCTTTTACTCCACCAAAAGCCGAGCCTTTCCAAACTCTTCCCGTAACTAATTGAAAAGGACGGGTAGAGATCTCCTCACCCGCGGCCGCCACACCAATCACAATCGACTGCCCCCAACCTTTATGGCAACACTCCAGGGCCTGTCTCATGAGAGTGGTATTTCCTACACATTCAAATGAATAATCAGCTCCTCCATCGGTTGCCTTAACAATTGCATCCACGACAGATCCTTCGGTTTCTTTAGGATTAATAAAATCCGTCGCTCCAAATTTACGGGCCATGCTTTCTTTGGAGTTGTTAATATCAATAGCAATGATCTTTTTGGCCTGTGCCATCTTAGCTCCCTGGATAACCGAGAGACCGATTCCTCCGATACCAAAGACCACGACGTTTGAATCTTTTTCCACCTTAGCAGTATTAAGAACTGCACCAATACCTGTCGTCACACCACAACCTAGAAGGCAAACTTTCTCTAATGGTGCTTCTGGATTGATTTTAGCCAGAGAAATTTCAGGAACGACTGTGTACTCGGCAAATGTAGAAGTCCCCATATAGTGATAAATCATCTTTCCATCTTTAGAGAAGCGGCTCGTACCATCCGGCATAAGTCCCTTACCTTGAGTTTCACGAATACGCTGACAAAGATTTGTTTTGCCTGAAGTACAGAACTTACATGTTCCACACTCAGGAGTGTAAAGAGGAATAACATGATCCCCCTTCTTCAAGGTTGTAACTCCTTCTCCTACCTCTTCTACGATCCCTGCGCCCTCATGACCTAGAATAACGGGAAAGAGTCCTTCTGGGTCCACTCCGGATAGAGTATAGGCATCGGTATGACAAACTCCGGTCGCTACAATTTTAACCAAGACTTCGCCCTTTTTAGGACCTTCTAAATCAATGGTTTCAATACTTAGGGGTTGATTGGGGGCCCAGGCCACTGCTGCTTTGATTTTCATATTTTTACCTCTTAGGAATGGATCAATGATCCATTTTAATCATTAAAAGTATGCTTGACTATCGGTCATGCAAGAAAAATACTGTTTCCATATGGAAACAATAAAGTGGTTATCGGGCATTCTGGTGTTTGTCAGAATCAGCGAAACGGGCAGCTTTTCAGCGGCGGCTCAATCCTTAGGTATCTCCAAATCCCATGTCAGTAAAACCCTTCAGCAGCTGGAGAAGGAGTTGGGTGTCTCACTCCTATCCCGATCTACTAAGACAGTGCAGTTAACCCATATGGGGGAGCAGTTTCTAGAGCGCTGTCGATTCTCTTTAGAAAGTTTAGAAGATGCAAGAAAAGATCTTCTGAATAGTTCCTCAACTCCCAGAGGAAGATTACGTGTGACTCTGGCCGGAAATTTTGGTGAAGATTTTGTGGCACCTGTGGCCATTGCTTTGGCAAAAAAATATCCGGACCTTAAGGTTGAACTGAACTTTGATAATAAAATTGTAGATATCTTAAAAGATAAATTTGATGTCGCTATACGCTTTGGACATCTCCAGGAGTCCTCTCTCCTTGCCCAAAAAATAGCAACCAGAAGAGAATTTATCTGCGCCTCTCCTCAGTATCTTAAAAAGAATCCTCCCCTAAAAAAGCCCGAAGACTTAAGTCTGCATAATTGTCTTGGTCAGTCAGGACAATGGTCATTTAGTAAAAGTGGAAAGCTCCGTATCGTGAATGTGAAGGGGAATCTCAGTTCCAACAATCCCCGAGTTCTACTAAAAGCATGCCTTGCTCATTTGGGAATTACACGTCTGCCCGGCTCCTATGTCCATGCAGAAATCAAAGCTGGCAAGCTCGTTCCCCTCTTAGAAAATTTTAGTAACTTGCCTACTGACATTTGGGCCATTACGCCCAGTAAGAAAAAATTGAATATTAATGCCGATGTATTTGTGCGCGAACTAAAAATTGCGATAGAAAAAGATTATGCAGATGTGCTCTTTTAAAAGATGGGCCAGCTTAGTACTGGCCCACAGTGTTTATTTTATCAGAGCGTTGATCTTTGTGCTGCTTCCAAAAAGACTCGCCTCGACTTCGCCACGATAAGTTATCACGGTATGACAGAACTTGCCATCAACTCCGGCCACTGCATTATACACTGCAGGTCGACTCCCTTTGTAATCGACATGGAGTCTCACCAAGGTGGGTGATTCAGCATCTTTCACGACACCGCATAACTCAGCTAGATACTGATTATTTCTAATGTAAACAAAGGAAGATATCTCAACCGTTGCAGCACTAGCACCTACCGAAGTTAATAAGAAAAAAAAGAAAACTAGCTTACGCATAGATGACTCCTCATATGAATAAAGTAGTAAATGATTTCAATTAATCTTGATTAAGGCAATCGATTTAAATGACGTCATGATTCTTAATCAAAACACTTAGGGTTTACGCAATTCTCTTTCCAGCTTAAGAGATACCTTTAGTAGACAAGAACAGGAAGTTTTAACGAAGATAACCAAGATTGTTCGTTTCGTATTTTTACAATGGAGGGTTCTTATGCGCGTTTTCGGACTTTTGTTGATGTGTCTCTCTCTTCCCTTGCTGGCGGGAACCAAACTTACGACCCAGATTTATGACGTAGATTATGGGAATCAACCAGGTGACGAAATACTTGTCCTTCTAACCAGTGGACATGTGGCCAAGGTGCTCCCGGAAAAAGCAGAACTTCTGGATCAAATTCAAGAGCAAAAATTCTTAGGTAATAACAACGTCTGGTTTGATATCACTCTTAACAATGATCGCTATATTACTGAAGTCAAAACGATTGAGACTCCTGCTCACGTGATTGAGAATCCACTTCCCTTGATACAAGGAATGGAAAACTCCTATGTTCCAACTACCGTTGCCAGCATGGAAGTTGCTCAAAAATATCATCGTTCAGGTAGAAGAAATTCAAAAGACTCTCAGTGCTTCAATCGCGCTATGATCTGGTCTTACGAATGGTGGAAAAACCATAGTGTAAAATCCATGAAGATCCTCATATTTTTTACTCGTACCTATATTCGACGTTATGATTTTGAATGGTGGTTCCACATTGCTCCCTATCTCCACGTTATGGAAAACGGTAAAGTAGTAGAAAAAGCAATGGATCTTAAATATACCAGCGGGCCAAGAAGCTTCAGACAATGGACCGACATCTTCATGAGAAATAAGGCCGAATGTAAGGTCATTACAAAATACTCTGACTATGCAGACTATCCTTATACGGGTGAGTGCTATCTCATGAGAACAAACATGTACACCTATCAACCAGCAGATTTAGAAATGAATGAGGCCTGGGGCTACAAGAAGGATGCTTTCATCATGGATGAAGTCCGTGGCGCCTACCTTGAAGCATACGACATAAGACTTTAATTCGGAGAAATATAAATGAGAACCTTACCTCTTAAGATAGTTACATCGCTGACTCTGATTAGTCTTCTAGTTGCCTGCGGAAAAAGTGATTCTTCTTCCAGTAGCAGCTCTGGAGGATCTGGATCTTCTCCTCAAGAAGAGGAAATGGAGCTTGAAGTAAATGCTGATGGATCTAACATCGATGGTATTTACATGGCCAAATTTGAGACACTAAATCCTCATGTCAATGGAACGCTCCCAGGCTCGGCTTCCATCCATCGTAAAGGTGATAAAATCTTTGCTTATGTAAGATTATTCGCAGGCGGCCCACAGGTTTGGCATCCGCAAAATATCTATACCGGAAACCGATGTCCTACAATGGATGATGATACCAATAAAGATGGCTTTATTGACATTAATGAGGCCAATGCTGTTCTTGGAAAAGTTATAGTTCCGCTGGACGCTGACATTAACTCTCAGAGATCTGGCAGAAACTTCTATCCTTTGGGAGATCTCTCAGGAAACTACTTCTACGAAAGAGTAGGAAGTTTTAATCGCTTCTGGAGTGATCTGAAAAAAGAGGACACCGAGCCAGCTGATAATGTCACCAAGCTTGGTCCAGAAGATGGACTTCCTATTATTGGACAAGCTTTCCTTCTTCAGGGAATTGTTCAAACAACTGAGCTTCCTGAAACAGTAGGGACTACCGGAAGATTTTTGCCTCAGCAAACTCTCCCTATTGCCTGTGGTATTTTTAGAAAAGTAGAAGAAGAACCAGGTCAGCCGGATGACGGAGTCATACCTGGGCCAATTGCTGAGATTGAAGAAGGACAAGATCGTCCGGCCCCTCAGGGTGAAGGTGAAATTGAAGGAGATGGAATCCCTAGAACTGGTGGCAGTAACGAGACCGATTCAGATACCTCTACATCTGATGAAAGTGGAACTAGTGATAGTGGAAGCACCACGGGTGGAAGCACTTCAGGGGGAACATCTTCTGAAGGCCCGGTGGAAAATCAAGACCCTCAAGTCCCTCCCGTCCAGCCTGAGAATGATCCTTCCGAAAACGATGATTCAGGCACTGTAACTCAACCAGAAACTGAAGAATAAAAAAAGTTTAGTCAGGAAGAGGCCGTTAAGCTTCTTCCTGATTTAAGCAACTTAACTACTGCCATACTCCTAACATCCTCTGTATTTTCTACACTCTTACCCCTTTTAACCTTAAGCCTAGCTAAAATAGCATTCTCACTTACAAGGAAAGATCTATGTTGAGAATTCTTAGCTTCATTCTTTTGGTTGGCATCTTGGCCTGTGGAAAGGTGCAAAAGCGAACTGAGAGAATTCAACTCTCCGGTGAAGGCAAAACATCTATTCTCGTTTTAGGAGGGGAGCTGACCGCAGATCTTAAGGATCAGGCCTCTCAGCTGGGAGTAAGTATTTCTGGCAGCTCAATTCTTAAAATAACGGGAGATATTTCTGCCATCCAGTCCCTTGATATACCTGTTACTGAACAGAATCTGGATTTCGTAATCGATACTCCAATTGAAAAAGTGCAAAGAGAAATCTTCCGACCCAGCACTGACTCTCTTTATCAGGCAAAAAAAGAATTTGGCATTCTGGAGTTTTGGAAAAATCATCCAAAAGCTGATGGTCGCGATGTTGTCGTAGGAGTTATTGACGACGGAATTTCGCCTAATCAATCGGGCCTTAGAATCACTACCACAGGGGCAAGAAAACTTCTCGCGAAGGGATCAAGCTCATCCTTTACGACTTTTGATCTTATTAGTACCGATGAAGGTTTCAAAACAACAATTATAGAAGGTAAAAGTTTCTCCGGAGAACTGGACCTAAACCTTGATGGAGAAATCAATTCATGGGAAGCAACTGTCAATCAGGATGGATCTTTGATTTGTTTGGATCTTAATCGAGATAATTCTTTTGGCCCAGATGAGTGTAAGGGCTCATTCAGTAAGACGGGAGACTACTTCAACTTACCAAAGAAGAGAAATGTTACCCTACTTGCAGAAGTTAATTTAACAGATCGCAAGCTTCGTCTCACTCAACCGGAGATCGATGGAGATTCTCATGGCGAAGGTGTTGCAAGTGTAATGGCTGGATATAGAATGGGCAACTTACCAGGCTTTGATGGAGTAGCACCTGGTGCACAGATTGTTGACTATGATCTTTCAGAATCCACCAATAAACTTAATGAAAATGAATATACCTTAGGCACCTTTCTTCTTGCTCTCGATTGGATGGCGGGCCAGGGAGTAGAAGTTGTTAACATTAGCTACTCACTGTTTTTTACAAATACTAAAACTCAAACCTTTATGGCACGTGCCCTGGATGCCCTGGTAAATAAACATAACATGATCATTAGCTTTTCTGCAGGCAACAATGGTCCGGCCCTGGGCTCACTCAACAGAAGACTCATGTATCCGCCTTCAGTGCTTGTGGTAGGGGCCTATGTACCAAAAGAGCTTGATGAAAGAGTTCATGGAGTAACCGGCCTTCCAGAAGACGGTAGAGTTGTTTACTATTCAAGTAGAGGACCTGGGGCAGGTAGTGCTGGTCCCCTCATGATTGCTCCTCTTTCAAGCCTAACTCATTCCACTCCTGATCAGGGTTTTAGGGCCTTTAGTGGTACGAGCTCTGCCTCTCCCGCGATGGCCGGAGCTGCAGCAGTTCTCATATCCGCTATCAAGCAAGAAGGACTAAAAATAAATGCAGCAACGGTAGTACATGCTCTGAGACAATCGGCCAGGAGAATTGAAGGAGAGCCCTTTATCTCTCAAGGTTATGGCGTTCCACAAATTGCGAAGGCCTTAAGTATTTATCGATCACTGATGAGTGGAGAAAAATTTCTTTATGTTAATCACACCGTCAATAAAGGAGGTCTTGATGGGACCACTGCTCAGGCCATCTTTGTAAAGAAATCTGAAGTTAATACTACTGAGAGCTATCGAGTATCATTCTCGGGAGCAATTTCACCCTTGGCTTCAGAGAGTACCACGATGGATCTGTTGATCCCTATCGAGATCGAATACACTGAGGGAATTAAAGGACCAAGAGAGTTATGGGTAAGTGCTTCTTCCAGTCGAATTTCCGTCGATGTAAATATCGATGAAATGCTGAAGTCTGAACACGAAGCATTTGGAGAGATTAGACTTATCTCTAAACTCGATCATTCATTACTGGCGGTAATTCCGGTAACTGCTGTTGACGATCTTAATACACAGAAGTTTATCCGCAAAACAATCAAAGTCTCTTCTCAAGAAGGCAGCCGCCTTCATCTAGATGTCCCAAAGGGAATAAAGGGTTTAAAAGTTCGTGCTCGACTTCTAAGAGGAGAAAGAAAATTTCTCAATATCCTGACTTTTAACCCTGACTTCATTAGAACTAAGCAAATCGCCTTCACTGAAGATTTCATAATGCCTACCGATAGAGCTGGTCACTATCAATTGACTCTCGTTATGGTAGGTGGGACCGAAGAGGATGCCCTGGTCGAATTTGAAGTAGAAGCTGTAAACCTGGAAATCAAAACAAGAATCACGACTTCTTCAGAAGGTAAAATTGAAATATTAAACTCAGGATACCAGGCGCTACAAGGTGATATCATCGTAACTTCCGGGCCAACCGTCATCAAAAGCATGATCTTCAATAAAAATGGTACTCCTGAAGTAAGCCTCACGCTGAATAAAGGCACTTATGGAGTCTCTTTGAAACCAACGGCAGAATACGATCTAAGCTATTTTTATAGTAACTGCAGTATTATGATTAAAGGGGAAAACGATACCTTTATCCCACATAAGGAAACGAGCTACACTGTCAGTGATGATCGACCTGTCAGCTTAAAATTCAGATGTACTCCCTTTGACTTTGGCCTAGAGAGTTCAGAAGATATCTTTTGGCAAATGCTTATAACCAGCTCCCAGACTCCGTCAAAGATGAGGCTGGATATTGCCGGTAATTCTAAGAAAGTACTCAAACTCCCTAACCTTACCCCCGGAGTTTATACAATAGGATTTCTCAATCCAGTCAGCAATGATCAGATGACTTTAGGAAGAGTAGAAATTTACTAGTAATTGATCCAACTTTTTCCATCATGAGAGATGTCTACTAAGCGTGCTTTTTCGGCACGCTTAGGGCTTCTTTCAATCCCAATAGCTTCCAGTTTCATCCTGTTAGCTGCCGCAAGCATACTACCCTGCCCGCAGAATGGATTCACCACAGTGTTAGAGTTAGTCTGCTCAGCAATAAAACGAGAAGCTATCAGACAGGCCTCTAGACCCATTCCCCTTTGCCAGACCTTGTCTCCCATCGGAATGACATCTGCAGTGGATTTATCGATAGATGCACTCACCTCTTTGGAAAAGCAGAGAAGATGGGAGTAAGAAGGTTTTCCAAAGGTTGCGACACCAGCCGGGGCCCGACAAATAATCTTATGCCAGAGAAGATGGTGCCCCGCCTCTTCAGCGGCCTTTTGACAAAGGTACCCTTTATCAATCCATCTTCCTTCATGCTTAATATCAGATTGAAAGAAGATCGTAACACCATCGGGAGGACACCGTGACATGATAAGAAGGGCCGTCGCCTTAAACCATACTTGCCACTCTTCTAACGAAAAGGAAGGAAACTCCGAGATGTCGGGCAAAGAGGCCACAAGCGAGCAGTTACTTAAAACATCAGAATTTCCGAGCCATTTAATGGCATCTTCACAATGAACAATACGCTGGGCCATTTAAACTCCTTGTAACTTTTACCCATTCTTTCATATAACTTTATCGGAAGAGAAGAATATGGGAGATGAAGCTATGATATCAAGGAGTATGGTCTTATGAAAATCCTCATCTTAGCGAGCTTCTTGCTGACTTCAGCACTTAGTGCCGCGATCATAGATGACGCCAAAGGACTTATCGGAAGAACAGGACTTGGAAGAGAATATGGTAACGATATAGGGCCTTGTGAAATTACTATTCAAGATGGATATTTAAAACTCGTGGGTGATTACTACTATTCAAGCTGGATAGAGTTATCCGCAAAGCTCATAAAAAGTTCGTCTCACGAAACGATCTACCTCTCAAACGAAACAGGTGAGCGTCCTGGGGGCGATAAATGTGGAGATCAAGGAGGAATGATTAAATACAGAAAAAGTGCCAGCATCAATCATGATATTTCCAGGGTCTCCATTACAGAATCATTTCGATGTATCCTGGATGGATTTCAGAAATACTCAATTGAATATACTTGCCAATTATGACTACCCATCAGTCCTTCTTAGCTTGCTGATTACCGCCATCATAGGAGTTAAGCTCTCGTAAATACTCATCTATTTTCGGCTAACGAAATCCCCGTGTTTACCGATAAGGTATTCATGATTTATTTAATTTTAGCATCACTTTTTACTTCGTTCAGTTTTGCGCAAACTCCTCTTCAAGGTCATCTGCTTGAACTCGAGTTAAAAGAGAAACTTAGAAACGGCTCATGCTATGAGCGCTTCCAAAGCCTAAAAAAAATCTGGTCACAAAATTCCGAGGCCAAGAATCAGAAACTAATTCTCGAAGGAAGTATGGAGAAGGCATTTACCCGGGAAGAAATAGTTTCCATGAAGAATGTTAATCTACATGGCCTGCAAGGAAAAGTAAGAGGAACTGAAAAATTCATTAGAGGTGGTTATTCATTTGCTCATAGTCCCTCTTTTCCCCATACCACTCCCGGCTGTGAGAAGGCCTATCAGGAGGAGGTGAAGGTTATCGATGTTCATGGTATGAAATGTCGAGAAGTAAAACTCACGCAGAATGGTTATCCAGATGCTGTTTATTACCAGATCTATTGTCAGGACTCAAAAAACTTGCTTATTAGTTTTGATCCTAAAAATGAATTCTCGCCGGAAGAATTATTACCGAAAGATAAAATCTGTGTTCACTGTCAGAAGTAATTAATCGATTTCTTTAAGTTCAAAGCCCTCTTGATGAAGTAACTCAGAGAGAATACCTTTCCCTTCGATAAGTTTTCCTGAGAAAGTCCCATCATAAACTTGGTGGACACCACACATGGGGGACCTTGATTTTAGAATGGCCTTTTTAATTCCAAAAAGCCTGGCCACCTTCAAAGCTTCTTCTGCTCCTAACTTATACGAGTCAGTGACATCAATATTCTTATTGGTCATAATTCTGCCGTCGACCTGCTCAGAGGGATCACGAGGAGTAGAAAGCCCCCCCATTTGCTCAGGACAAACTGGAATGGCTTGACCCGCCTGAACAAGTGCCACCACTTCAGCTCTCTCCTGACTGCGACAATCAAAACGACAGTTAAGACCTGCAAGGCATGCAGAGACGATAATTTCGGGTGATGGTTTCTTGATCATACCTCGAATATAACCTATAAAAGGACATTCGTGACTGTGTAAAACTTTCAGTACGAGATGATTCTCTCGAGTAAGACTCCGTAGTTCTGATCCCGGGAAGTCTCAGTACCAGTATTATTCTGAACTGAAGTATCCAAGTACCATCCTTTACCTAATGAGCGCCTGACACTGGTTGAAGTTGAACCTCCGGCACCAGTACCGACTCTTAAAGAATTTTTAGAACCTAGACCTATCTGGGCGGTAGCTCCTCTAGTTTCAGGATCATATCCAATGTACTCTACAGGACTTCCGGCGAGGAAATAAAGAACAGACAATGAGAGAATACCCTGAGAGAGAAGTTGGTTTGTTCTTCCTGCCGCCGCTTTATCGTCAGGATTTAAGTCGGCCATAGGTCGCCCGAAAAGGAGAACTGAGTAAATATCACTTTGAGGCAGCGGTGGCTCGCTAGTAAAGCTGTGTCGGGGATTTGAGACGGGCCCTTCTAAATGGAGGGTTATTTTATATTCGGGAAGTGGAAAAACAATTCTTCCTTTCATAACAGGATCAATTGGATAATCAAAAACAATCTTAAGTTCTTTTACGTGAATTGGTCTTTTGAAAACCGTTGTCTCAAGAGGCAGTATGTTTATGAAGCCGTCCTTGAGTTCTCCCTGCTTTATATTGAGCCCCAAATTTAATCTAAGAGCTTCATCCAGGAGATTGGAATCGATATGCAAGGCATTTTCACCTAGGGCTTCAAGCTTCAAGTCTAAATCAAGACTACTTTCATTCTCCGTTTTTCTCGCTTCTTTTTTTTGAGTCTTCTCCCTGACCTCTGGGGTAATGATTCTTCCGTCCGGAAAGAACTGCGGTGGCAGAGAAGTTTTAGCTAGCCGAGGAAGTTGCAGAGCAACCTTCTTAAAATCAACTCCTAAGAAAGGAGAATCCGGAGAGAAGTTGCTTAGATTTAAGGGAACATTGCCAGTTAAGTTCATGAGAATAACTTGCTTTTCACCTGTAAGGTCAATATTAAGGAATGATTGAATAAGAACTTTCTCAGAATCTGCATGAGGAGCGACCTTCAAATCAACTTTCAAATCTCCATTCATAACATTTAGAGGAGCAGGCAGTATCGTAAAGGGTCTGGGTGCATATCGCGCAAGACTCTCTTTTAATTTTGGAAGGACAAGGTGTGCCTTAGTATTAAGAAGTAGATTTTTACGGAAAGCGACTGAATCAAAAGCGTTTTTAATAGGAAGATTGAGGTAAGAAGTCATATGAAACTCAATGGCCTCAATAGCTCCTGTTACATTAAGAGGGATGCCTTTTGAACTCACCTGTCCTGTAAGTTTGAAATGCCGTAGAAAGACTTTCTCCAGTTGAGGTATATCAACCGGGAGTTCAAAGAAATCCGGACCAGTCAGCTTAAAGCTATCTGGATCTGCAGTAAGTTTAAACTTCATGGCCTCAATAGCCAGCTTCTTTGGATCCTTATTAATCCTGAAATCAAATTCGTGAACTTCATCTTTCATACGAAGAGATATACTTTCAAAAAGAATATCCATATCTGGAACTTTCTTACTCCACAGCAGTTGCCAGTAAACCCAGATATCAGGGGGAGAGAATGCCTCATCCTCCTTTTTATCACTTTCTTTAAGAGTAATCATGGTTTTCTTAGAGCGTATCTTAAAGGGCTCTTCCGTAAGGATCCTTAGACCTTCTCCATTGCTAAAAATGAGTTTGAAATCCCATGATAGTTCTTCAAGACAGCTCTTAACTAAAGCGGCTTCATGCTCATATATAAAACAGAAGTCTTTAAAACTTCCAGAGAGCTTTCGTTCATTCCACTTGATCCATTTATGATTCATTTCTGCTTCACTCCAGGACCATTCTTTCAGGATTTCGCTTTTTCTCAAAGCGAAGTCCAGCGTGGAAGGATTTAGAACTGAAAAGGGCCTGAAAAATAAAACCAGCACTAAGCTAAGAGCTCCCACTAAAAGGAAGACGAGAATACTTAGGAGCGAGTAGAGAATGACTTTTTTCATTAAAAGCTTCCCCCTAATCCTATGTAGTAGTAATTACCAAAGTCCTCGTAGGGCCGAGTTGCATATCCTCTGGCCATGAAGGTTTGAACCAGGCCAATGGGAGAGAGCCAACGAACACCAAGCCCCGGCGATTGCCATCGTCTTGATTCTAGATCCCATGACCTCTCACTAAAGTAGGCACTATCTAAAAAAACAAAGCCCTCAAGAGCATCAATGAACAAATGTGTCTTTCTTAATTCAAGTTTCAAGCCTACTTTACTGAGCGCCCCCCTTCCGTTGTTATCCGGAAGTGTTCGAAGAAGAAATCCACGGATATCATCACTCCCCCCTCCATAGAACTTTACCGAGGGAGGAAGGCTTGCAATCGAAACATTATCTGGAACTAAGGTCGTAGCGGCCATGAGTCTTACTCCCCCAACAGCATTTCCTCTTCCCCATGGAGTAATTCTTTTCAATTTTACATAACTCGATTCGAGTTTTAAAAGCGGGTCGGAGAACCCAAACATAGGATCTCTCCAATCAAAATTTAGCCCAAACATATCTCCTTCTTGAGGATGGATATCGTAGAATTCATAATCATGAGAGGTCCATTGCAGGGCACCTTCTACCGATCCAGTTGAGAAAGTTCGAGTGCTATTGGTTTCTTCGATATGGAAAGTACCTGTTTGAAGAGTAGGCCCCAGAGTAAAAATCCAAAATCGATTAAAAAAATCAGAAGTCCATTTCATATGAGGCTCAAATCTCGCCACAAGTTCCTCATAATCAATTTGCGACTCGCGAACAATCTCAAATTGAGTCAGTAAGGATTGACGTGGTTTATCTTCCCAGAAAAAACTGTCAGCGGTAAGTGTTAATGATTGAGACCTAAAGGATGCTTGCAGGTTTGCTGTGAGTAAGGAGGCCATTCTTTCATAGCGGTTATGAGACCACCTTATGCGGGCCATGGGACCTACTTCTGTACTGGCCCCTGCTCCAAATCGAATTGTTCGTGGGTTACCTAAGATAAAACGCTGAGATAAAGAAAAGTTTTTTCCTTCGTCTGTACATTCCTCTAAGAAGTATGTTCCTTGAACAACTTCGGCCCGAAGCATTCTCTTCTCAGTAAGTGTTAGTAGTCTTTCATTGAATTTATCGCCAGCTTCAAAAGGGTAAAATCGCTCAAAGGCATTAGGATGAAGGCTTTCTATAGGCTCTTTTCCTAGAATTCCGAAGTTGTGCTGATAAAGTCGGTTTAGATTAAGTCGTGCGAGTCGATTCTCTACATCAAACTCAGTCTTAGCCTCAGCACAAGGATACCCCCGCTGTCTTAGAACAGATAGCCCATCAGATTCTATTCCATCCAGCAGTCCGGGAGTTACCTTCTTGTCGATAAAAAATCTCTCAATTTCATCATCTACATGTTTACTTTCATTCTTTCTTTCAGCTTGAACTTCGAGTTTTTTAAGGTAAGCGACCTTACCCACATGAACATGTAACGTTTCCCCTTCTATCTCGAAATGTGGATTCAGATATCCTCTGGATTGAAGAAACCCTTGAAAAAAAAACCTCGCTTGATAAGCGGGAATATTTTTATAGGCATTGAGTTCAGGATCGCCGCAGACCATTCTTTTTTCAGTCTCAGTGAGATCGATATCATCATCCCCATGGACAACGACTTCTGAGCAGATCTTGATCTCAGCCTGGGCCGCACCAACCAGCAGAAAGCTTATAAATGTAAGTATTAAGTGAATCATCGCAACTTTAACCTTCAATTCCTAAAGATGTTTATACATTAGTTTTAAGGATGAGAACAGAAGCAGCGGGGATTTTGAACTTAGATTATAGCTTGGCATGATGCTTTGTGCCGCATTAAGAAGTGAAGAGTCCTCCCTCACTTCTTAATGCTGTTAATTTAAGAGCCTGCTATCGAAAGATCATTAAAAATAAGGGGAATTGAGAAGAAAGATCTATCCGTAGAAGAATGAAGCTCTGATCCAGTAACTTCAACATTTTTTAGCATATTGAAGAAGTTCCCATTAAGGGTTACTCCGCCGAATGCCATCTTCTTCTCTCCACCTTCCCAAAGATAGCCCTTAACGGGTAATGAGAAATCACCTGTTATGCTGTTGGTACCAGCATGAAGACCATCCATTTGAATGATTTCCAGATACTTAGGAGGAGCAGGACGAACATTCTTTCCACTGATCAATAGAACTGTTCCACCAATATTAAGTGAACTTTGAGGGCCACGTGAAGCATGACCTGTGTTAGGTGTTTTTAAGGCATTTGCCGTTATGGAGTTATGATAAAAAGTCTGAAGGACTCCCTCTTTAACCAGCTTGAGCGGCTTTCTTTCAACTCCTTCAGAATCGAATTTACTTATTCTAAAAGCCTTCTCAAATAGGGGATGATCTTCGATGGTAAGGTCACTACTTGTAACGACTTCACCTAGTTTATTTGCCCAAGGATTGATTTTATCCATAGCGGCTTTTGCAGAATAGATTGAGGAAAAAACATCCATAAGATCCTTGAAGGAATCTTCGGTAAATCTCACTTGATACTTACCAGTTGGAATTGTCTTCTCCTTTAACATTTCCTGAGCATGATAGAGAGAATTTTTGATGACGTACTCCCAATCCAGATCTTGAAATCGATGGGCCAGGGATAAGTCATAATACATGGACTTTTTCCCAGCTTCTCCTAAAAGGGCCGAGGTCCACGCCTGATAGGATTGATCTTGATATTTTCCATAACGACCACGAGAACTCATATAATATGAAACAAATTCATTTTCAGCATAACCATTATAGGGAACGGCTTCTACCCGACTGTCGCGTTTTTTAACTTCACTCTCAAGTCTTATGACTTGCTTGGTCTTCTCGGCAATATCGACTGCTTTCTCATCATAGGTGATGACATCATTGACTTCGCCACTGAGGTCCAGGATTTTCTCATATGCACTAGGCTCATTGGTATCGGCATTCTCTAAGGCCTGACTCACCATAAGTGCTAACGATTCCTCATCCAGAGACTCAGTATAAGAAATTCCCACCTTATGGTCTTTAATAAGTCTAATTCCTAAAATTTGAGAGCTCGAAACTTTGTATTCAGATATCGCTTCCCCTTGAGCACTTAGCTTTAAGCTTTTCGAAGTGCTTAAAATGAGATCGGCCTCTGCCTTATGATCGGTAACTTGATTGAGAATTTTTTCCATTAAATTTTTCATGCCTGACCTCCCACAAGAATTTCATCTACCTTAATAGGAGGCTGACCTACCGTTGTGGGAATACTTCCACTCACAGAGCCACACATTCCTGCCATTAATCCCAGATCACTTCCCACCATTGAGATTTTAGACATAATATCTGCACCAGAACCAATCAGAGTTGCTCCTTTTACAGGAGTAGAGATCTTTCCGTTTTTTATGAGATAAGCCTCTTGCACAGCAAAGTTAAACTCACCAGTTCCAGGATTAACTGATCCTCCTCCCATGGAGCGAGCATAAAGACCATTCTCAACACTTCCAATGATCTCATTTAAATGATGGGGCCCCCTTTCGATAAAGGTATTTCTCATGCGGGAAGCTGGAGCGAATTTATAAGACTGACGGCGAGCAGATCCCGTGCGCTTATGGCCGGTTTTAATTTCTCCCAAGCGGTCAGAAATAAAATTTTTAAGCACTCCATTTTCAATCAGATTCGTTCTCTGCGTTGGCATGCCCTCATCATCGATAGAAAGTGATCCCCACTCTCCCCCAAGTGTTCCATCATCTACGGCATTTAAAGCAGTATGAGCGATCTTCTCACCCATCTTGTCCCAGAAGACACTGGCCTTTTTTTCAACCGAAGTTGTCTCAAGCAAATGACCACAGGCCTCATGGAAAATGACTCCACCAAACCCCTTATCAATAACGACTGGCATATTACCTGCTGGACAAGGGGAAGCATGAAGAGCTGTCGTGGCCTTCTTTAACATATCTTCGCAGATCTCTTCGGTTTGCAGAGATTCCATAAACTCCCACCCACCACGGGCACCCGGACCATAGTAGGCATCGGACTGAAGATCTCCATCTTTCATCACTACCTGGTGGGCCAGGCGTATATACGGTCTATGTTCAGTCGCATAGAGCCCTTCCGAGTTATAGACTTCGATGGATTGCTTTCGATTAATATAATTCAGAATAACCTGGGAGACTTTAGGATCGACTCTCAAACGTCGATCAATTTTACTCATGAAAGAGAGTTTATACTTTGCATCCACTTCCCGATCGGCAACAGAAGCAATCGCAGGATACTTTTGCTGTTCAAAATTTATCGTCTCGGCTCTTCTGCTTTTACCAATGCGAGCACCCAGCAGCCTCGTAATACGAAGAAGCTCTTCTCTGTCTTGCAAATTAGTATAACCATAAAGGGCCTGATCCCCATGAATCAGACGAATTCCAATGCCAAAGATAGTTCCTGTCTGTTTATCTTCGGTCTTAGAATTTTTATAACGAATGGTTTCATTATGGGTGCGTTCAATAAAGACATCGACAAAATCTGCTCCAAGGGAGAGGCCCTCAAAGATGATGTCCTGGGCCGTTTGAGAATTTAATAATTGCATGTCTACTCCTGTAAAAGGGCATTATATAAGAGAAATTATGCTCTGGTCAGCTGAGTTCACTGGAGCAAAAGAGTTGGTTTTAACACGAGAACTCCCCCAATCTTAATGCCTCTTTAGTAGACAGTAAAAGTTCAATTTTGAATGATACTCCCCATCCTAAGGAGGGGTCATGCAAAAAGCATTCGTTCTATTTCCCTTGGCCATGCTAATTACGACTTCATGCGGGAAAGCGCCGCCAACACCAAAGTTTTTTGAATCCGAAGAGGAAGAAAAGATTCTTCCTCCTGACGGCTCAAATATCGATGGTCTCTACATGGCGAAGTTCACTACTTTAAATCCGCACATCAATGGGACACTCTTGGGTTCGGCCACCATCCAAAGAAAGCAAGATGAATTTTTTGCTTATGTAAGACTTTTTTCGGGTGGCCCCCATGTATGGCACCAGCAGCATGTTTATACAGGTAAAAGATGTCCGACCCTTCAAGATGATCTCAATGGAGATGGCTTTATCGACAGTGAGGAAGGACAGAAAGTTTGGGGTGATATCATTATTCCACTGGATGCAAACATTAACTCCCAGTTAAAAGGCAATAATATTTATCCCGTTGCCGATG
>DFXX01000066.1:0-15427 GCA_002381765.1 Bacteriovoracaceae bacterium UBA4097
GGTATGCGATAGGTCTTAACCCCTTTTTGTTTTTCAGGGACAACCATCACAGTATAGTATTTATCCATGGCAATATTTTAAGCGAGCAATGCGCGATTGGGAATACAAAAGGTTGAAAAGATTGAGTCCTTAGGACTATTCCCGGGCCACTGCTATGATGACAGAGATATTATCCTGGCCCCCATTCTGATTGGCCAATTGAATAAGTTCCTTAACGGCTTTCTCAACATCTTCGATTTTGGCCTGAGAAGGGTTAGGGATACCCTGGTGCACCAGGTGGAGGATGTCGCTGTCACTGACCTTGCCGTGCAATCCGTCAGAACAAATAAGGAAAATATCGTTCTTACAAATTCTATAATTAAATATATCAACTAAGAGCTCTTCCTCAAACCCTACCGATCTCACTAGCACATTTTTCTGAGGATCTTTAAGGGCCTCCATTCGGGTATAAATTCCCATATTCAGTTTTTCTTGCACAAAGGAGTGATCCCGGGTGAGTTGAAAAATATGCTTTTGATTGATCATATAGACGCGGGAATCTCCGACGTTTCCAATCACCAATTGCGGGCCATTAAATTGTATGGCCGAGAGAGTCGTTCCCATTCCCTGGAGTTCCGGGTTCTCACTGGCTTTTTTTAAGATGGCCCGGTTCACTTCCAGAAACATTTCTTTCATAAAGCTTTGGGGATCTTCAGTAGGGTGAGCGTCTAAATAATCCGACATAACTTGTACGGAAAGTTGACTGGCGATATCTCCGCCACTATGGCCACCCATGCCATCGGCGACCGCAAAGAAGAGATGGTCGTGCTCTAGGCAGATTGAATCTTGATTTGTTTTTCTTTTCTGCCCAATATCGGTGGCACCAGCACACAGGATTCCCATTTCACCCTTCATTTAAATTTCTAATTCCTTTAATGATAGATTGAATGGCATTTTAGTCAAACATTAAAAAGACAGAGTGAATTAGTCTGAAAGAGAGTTGGTTTTGCCGTCTTGGCGTATTCGTTTGGAGAAGTTATTCTTAAGCGGTACAATAAATTAAGGGTTTAGCATGTAGGCGACCCAGAACTGCCTTAGGGAGGAAGTCCATGGCATTTGATATAGAACATTTTATTTCCGAACACTTTAATCCTAAAGACTTCTCTCATCTTCATTGGCAGGGAAGCTTTCAAGACTACATCGATCTGGTGATGAAAGATCCTAAGATCGCTCGTAATTCCTTCCAAAGAATTTATGACATGATCATGAGCTATGGAACTTCTCAGTACACTGAGTATAAAAAAGATGTGACTCGTTATCACTTCTTTGATGATCCTTTTGAGAATGGAAAAGATGCCATCTTTGGTATCGATGTTCATCTTATGAAGTTAGTTAACTTCTTCCAATCTGCCGCTCTTGGATATGGAACTGAAAAAAGAGTTCTGCTTCTTCACGGACCAGTGGGATCAGCTAAATCATCTATTGCTCGCCTCTTAAAGAAGGGACTTGAGCATTATTCTAAGACCGATGATGGTGCCCTCTATACTTATGATTGGGTAGATGAATCAGGTTCGCCCATCCTTGGTGGTCAGAAGATTTTCTCTTCTCCTATGCATGAAGAGCCATTAAAACTTCTTCCTCCTGAAGTTCGTGACCGCTTCCTTGCTGAACTCGCTAAGGTTAATAAGTCTCCCTATAAGGTGAAGATTAAGGGCGAAGTGAATCCGGCCTGTCGCTTTATTCTTAATGAATATATGCTTCAGTATAATGGTGACTGGAATCGAGTCATGAAGCATCTGCGTGTAAGACGCCTGATTCTATCTGAAAAAGATCGCCGTGGTATTGGTACCTTCCAACCTAAAGATGAGAAGAACCAGGATTCTACAGAATTAACAGGTGATATTAATTATAGAAAGATTGCTATTTATGGATCTGATTCAGATCCGCGTGCCTTTAACTTTGATGGAGAATTTAACATCGCTAACCGCGGTATCGTTGAATTCATCGAGATGTTAAAGCTGGATGTGGCCTTCCTTTATGATCTTCTTGGGGCTTCTCAGGAGCAATCCATTAAGCCAAAAAAGTTTGCTCAAACTAATATCGATCTGGTTATTTTGGGGCACACCAATGAACCAGAGTACAGAAAATTAACCAGCAATGAATTTATGGAAGCTCTTCGTGACCGTACGGTTAAAATCGATGTGCCTTATATTACTCGTCTTGATCAAGAAACCAGAATTTATCGCAAAGATTATAATAAAGAGACTATTCCAAATATTCACATTGCACCTCATACGCTTGAGATGGCCTCTACTTGGGCGATTCTTACTCGTCTGGAAGAGCCGAAGAAGTCTGACCTAACTAAGCTTCAGAAGCTTAAGCTTTATAACGGGAAGACTCTTCCTGGATATAATGAAGACAATGTGAAGGAGCTTCGTAAGGAAGCCGTTCGTGAAGGGCTGGAAGGGATTTCTCCTCGATACATTCAGGATAAAATCTCAAATGCTCTTGTTAAGAATGGCCATGTGGGATGTTTAAATCCCTTCATGGTTTTCAATGAACTTGAGTCAGGTCTGAAGCACCACGCGCTGGTGAATTCTCCCGATCAGATGGATCATTACCGTGAGATGCTAGCTGTTTGCCGTCAGGAATACGAAGATATCGTTAAGAATGATGTTCAAAAGGCGATCTCGGTAGATGAGTCAGCGATTCAAACTCTGTGTGCTAACTACGTTGATAACGTAAAGGCCTATACGCAGAAAGAGAAAATTCGTAATAAGTACTCTAATAAATTAGAGGAAGCAGATGAGCGCTTCATGCGTGCCATTGAAGAGAAGATCGATATTCCTGAGTCACGCAAGGATGATTTCCGTCGTGAACTTATGAACTATATCGGTGCGCTTGCCATCGAAGGCAAGCAATTTGATTACAAGATGAATGAGCGTCTTCACCGCGCACTTGAGCTAAAACTCTTTGAAGATCAGCGTGATACTATTAAGCTCACGACCATCATTTCCAATGTGGTTGATAAGCAGACACAGGAGAAGATTGAAGTTGTGAAGAGCCGCCTGATGAAGAACTTCGGCTATTGCGATATATGTGCAACCGATGCCTTGAACTTCGTGGCCAGTATCTTTGCTAAAGGTGATTCCATTAAGTCTTAGGACTTAATGGTGAAAGGGAGTGATAAGTGGATCATCCGATAAAAAGGGATCACGCCAGGTTCCGGAAGATCATTAAAGGGAAAATCCGGGATAACTTGCGTAAGTATGTCTCTCAGGGAAGCCAGATCATTCCGAAAGGGACTGATAAGTTTACCGTACCCATGCCAACCATCGATATTCCTCGCTTTAAGTTCGGGGATAAATCCCAGGGCGGAATGGGTCAGGGACAGGGGCAGCCTGGAGAGCCTGTTGATGGACAGCAAGATCCTAATGGGCAGCCTGGTCAGGGTGAGGCCGGTGAGGGTGAAGGTAATAAGGAATTAGAGGTTGAACTTTCTCTAGATGAGTTAGCTCGTATTCTTGGGGAAGAGCTTGAACTTCCTAAGATTGAACCCAAGGGGAAGAAGTCTCTGCAGTCGGTGGTAGACCGCTATACCAATATTGGTACCTCGGGCCCAGATTCTCTTAGACACTTGCGTAGGACTTATAAACAGGCGCTCAAAAGACAGATTGCAACGGATTCCTATGATCCGGAAAATCCTTCGGTCGTTCCTATTCGCCGAGACTTCCGCTACCGCTCTAGTGACTCAAAAATTGAGATGCAGAACGCGGCCGTCGTGATCTATATGATGGATGTATCGGGTTCCATGGGAGATGAGCAGAAGGAAATCGTGAGAACGGAATCTTTCTGGATTAATCTGTGGCTTAAGTCTCAGTATAAAGATATCGAAATCCGCTACATCATTCATGATGCTACGGCCAAAGAAGTGGATGAGAATACCTTCTTTAGAACGCGCGAAAGTGGAGGAACTCTTATTTCCTCGGCGTTTAATCTCTGTAAGGAGATTATCGAGAAGGATTACAATCCTAATGAGTGGAATATCTACCCCTTTCATTTCTCGGACGGTGATAACTGGTCGGCCGATGATACCAAGCTATGTCTAGATCTTTTGGATAATGTGATCCTTCCGGCTTCCAACGTATTCTGTTATGGACAAGTTGAGAGCCGTTATGGATCGGGTCAGTTCTATAAGGATCTCTCCGCTAAATACGGGTTAGATTCAGAACAGATGATCTTAAGTAAGATTAAGAACAAAGAAGGCATCCTCGATTCCATCAAGGATTTCTTAGGGAAGGGGAAATAGATGAACCGCTCAAAACCCATCAGTGGTGAGCTTCTCGCTCTAAAAAATGAGATCGAAGGTTATGCTATTGCCGCGGGCCTGGATTTTTTTCCTCAGGTCTTTGAAGTTTGCGATTATGATACCGTGAATATCCTGGCAGCTCAGGGTGGCTTTCCTAGCCGTTATCCTCACTGGAAGTTCGGCATGGACTATGACCAGCTCTCAAAAGGTTATACCTACGGACTTCAGAAAATCTATGAGATGGTGATTAACACCAATCCTTGTTATGCCTATCTCTTGCAGGCCAATAACTGGGTCGATCAGAAAATTGTTATGGCCCATGTGTACGGACATAATGATTTTTTTAAGAATAATGCCTGGTTTGCCAATACCAATCGCAAGATGATGGATGTGATGGCCAATCATGGTACCAAGATTCGCAGATATATGGAGCGCTACGGTTATGACACCGTTGAAACCTTTATCGATAAAGTTCTCTCCCTTGAGAATCTTTTGGATATCGATGAGCTCTTTGAAACTTCAGCGCTTAAGCGTAAGCGTCAGGAGCAGTCTGATAAGCAAAAAGCCGAAGATGAAGACGATGGCTATCTTATCGATGATCGCTCGCAAGCGCTAAAATCCTTCATGCGCACCAAGGCCCGTAATGTTAAAAAAGAAGAGGCCATAGGCCCTGAAGAAGAGATGACGGCCGAGAGACCTGAGAAGAGAACCAGAGACGTTCTGGGTTATCTTATTCAGCATGCTCCTCTTGAAGAGTGGCAGGCCGACGTTATAGGTATTCTTCGTGAAGAGGCCTACTACTTTCTTCCTCAAAGAATCACCAAGATCATGAACGAGGGATGGGCCAGTTACTGGCACTCTAAGATCATGACGGAGAAGGCCCTGGATTCTTCTGAGATCATTGAATTTGCCGATAAGCATGCTGGAGTTATGGCCATGAGTCGCCAGCAGATTAATCCCTATAAAGTGGGCATTGAGCTACTAAGAGATATTGAATATCGCTGGGACAGGGGGATGTTCGGTAAAGAGTATAATGAATGCACAGATATGCAGGAAAAGCTCAGATGGGATAAGAAGCTTGGTCTCGGGCGGGAGAAGATCTTTGAAGTGAGAAAGTCGCACAATGATATCTCGTTTATCGATGAGTTTCTTACTCCTGAGTTCTGTAATCGCCAGCAACTCTTTACTTATAAGTACAATCCTCGCACCGGAAGATTCGAAATCGACTCCAAGGATTTTGATGCTATAAAGCAGAAACTCCTCTCTCAGCTTACAAATTTTGGCCAGCCCATAATCGAAGTTGAAGATGGTAATTACATGAATCGAAAAGAGCTTCTTTTAAGTCATGTGCATTATGGAGTTGATCTGGATGTGGCCTTTGCAGATGAGACCTTAAGAAATCTCTATGCCATCTGGAGGCGCCCAGTGAATCTCAGAACAAAGTATGAAGATAAGGAAGTTATCTTTCACTTTGATGGGAAAGAATTTAAACCCCAACATTAAAGATGAAGCGTGAGAAATTCCCGGATCTCTCCGGTGAATTTCTCCCAATCATCTTTTTCAAAATAATCGGGGTGAAAAAGAATATGATGCTTTCCGATTCCTTTCTTTAAATATTCCCGATTCCACTCTTTTATTTCGAGCTCCCCGCAGTTAGTTAACTCTTCTTTAAGCTTAGTAACATCGATAAGTTCATCCATGGGATCTACTAATAAGAGGGTTGGGATATTGAATCCCGCCTTATGTTTTTTAAAGGTTTTAATCCCCTCAAATAGAATGCGATATTCACTGATACTCAATGTTTGATACTTCCGGAAGGCCTTAGGCGAAAAGCTCTTTATAGGAAAAAAACCCGGGAGAAAATTAAAGAGTCGACTGAGCTTTTCATATCTCTGAACGTAGAGAGCGGGAGCGAGTAAGACCTGGCAATGGGGTTTAAGATGAGGATTTTTTTCTAACCATAGCTGCAAATAAAGGGCCCCGTGAGAGAAGGCGATCACTGAATATGGGGAAGAGGCTCCCTCTCGCAACTTTTTATCAAAAGCCGCAAAAGCTGCCTTAAAGTTACTCGCTTCATTTCTATTCTCTCCATGACCAGGCAGAGTGATGAATATTGTTTCAAATCCCTGATTTTGGAAATAGCTGCTGATAGGATCAAAACATGAGATATTGTTATTCAACCCATGGATGATGAGTAGCTTATGGGGCTTCGTTGGGAATAAGTTGTATGAGTTTGTCATCCATCTCTTCTATATCAAGTTGATTCACAAAGATTGTCTCTTTTAAGGGACTATCTTTTTCATTCTTTACGAGATCTTCCCAGATACTTTGATGTTCTATCTTCTCAACTCTTCTAAGAGTAAGGGGGAAAGAATCCCATTGGGTCATCTGGTACAAAAGCCAGCAGTTAATAAGATCATATTGCCTGCAACTGAGTTCAGCATTCTTAATTACATCTGCAGACTTGTTTTGCATCAAGGCAACGAAGCTGTAAAGTTGCGTAACATCGATTTGAGTTCCGCGCCGAGAGAGCTCAATGATCTGATCCAGGGCCTTCCTGGACTCTTCGAAATTTCCTTTCTGCATCTGAAATGCTGCGATGAGGGTCATCTTATTAATTTGAGTCTGAGGAGAGGTTATTACTCTCTGAGCATAGATGCTTCCATTTTTCCAGTCACTCAACAACCAGGCCAGGGGAAGAAGTCTCTCCATGGCATTCTGAGAGTTTTGTTTTTGTTCTAAGGCGAGTTTAAACTGAGCATAGGCAAGCTCATACTTACCCCTTAAAACATAGAGGTTACCTTTAATATTTTCGGCATTAGGGGAATTTAAATCCTCAATGAACTTATATGAGTCGGCAAGTGAGCCCACTCGGAATAGAATCTGGCCCGCGAGTTCTCTGATCTCATTGTCTCTTAACTGATCTAGGGAGAGACCAGGAATTTCTTTTGAGATGAGTTCTTCTTGATTCAAATAAAGGGCAAGCTTCATAAGAACCTTGGCGTCATCGTTTGACATGGCACCAAGCCTCACGACCTTAAAGGGAACTCTTGTTACTCCCGGCACCGGTCTCACCTTAAGTTCAACCAGGGTATCCATCCAGAGCATATTTGATTCATTAAAATTCTGTGGATTTTCGATCTTGCATCTTTGCCATTGTTTTTCTAGATCATGGGTCATATTTAAAATAATCTGATTAAGAACCTTCAGGGTGCAAACTTTGGAGAAGTGAGGAAAAGATATCAATTCTTTTTGGTTGAGATGAAAAAAAGACTTCTCGTAATCTCCTTCAATAAAAAAGAGGATCCCCATATAGCGATGTATAACCGGCCTTAAATTTGTCTGAGTATAGGCGAGTTGGGAGAGATGAAGACGAGCAAGTCTGGTTTCTCCATTGATTAGATAATATTTTATTTTTTTAAGTTGATCATGCTGCAGTCTGGTTTCAGTAAAAAGGGCGCGATTTAGCTCCTTGAAGCTAAAGATTTCGGGGGGAGGGGTAAAGTCGCCCCTCTGAGATTTTAGTCCCTCGGTGTGAAAACCCAGGGAGCCGGTCTGGGGAATATCCACCGAGGCCCCCCATAAGGGTATGCACCATAAGAAGACTAGGAAAAAGCTTTTCATAGTAAACCTATCGAAATTTTCTCCGATAAGTTTAAAAAGTTATTAAGGAGAAGTCAGATAAAATTACTCGTGTATGTCCTGCTACTATGCTCATTCCCTGCCGAGGCCTTGGTGCCTGTGGAAGGCATACTTATGGGGAAAGCGAAGGAAGATATTCAGCAAGACCCTCTTCACTATATTTTCAGCGATATCTATGACAAATCCCTTAAGGGAGAGAATAAAAAAGTTAAGCTCTATCACAGTACCTTCATCAGTGGTTCAAACTTAAACGAGAGCTGTGGCCTTTATGGTGATACTTATTATGCTTCTCCCTGGAGAGAAACTCAGGCGAGAAGAACGGTTGCGGCCACTCTGCAATATGTAGGTCTGGATACAACGATTAAGGCGATTGGGGCCTATGCCAGAAGTCTAGAGATTCCTTATGAGGATTTTAGTCGTTTGAGTTCCAATCTTGTTCGAAACTTCTGTTCAAAAAACATGACGGTTTTCTCATTGAAAAATATTGAGAAATCCCTTCAGTATTACTATGAAAATCCTCTCACCAGTATCATGCCTACTATTAAAAGCTCTCCCTTTGCAACGGCTGCTCTTCAGTACCGCACTGAGGGCCCCCGGGCACGAAGTCATGAATTCGATTACGCCATTAAAGGTTTTCGCGCCTTCTGCTCATGGGGAGGCGAAGTGCAGGATTATCGGCTCATGGCCCCTTACTTAAGTAATCGTTTCATTATGGCGTTTATCAATAAGAATCTCTCTGGGGTTCAGGACCGATATCTGGATAAGGAAGAGAAGGTGGTTCTTTCTCCTGAGAAGAATACAGTTCAGGTGGTTTGTCAGGATCTTATCTGTAGAAGATCGAGCCTGGAAGAATTTGAAAAAGGTTTTCCCCTTAGTGTAGGTTCCACTGGGATCAAGACGGATTTAAATAAGCTCTACTGTCATCACTTCAGATATCAAAACTATCAGACCAATAACACTATCCCAGAAGTAAAAGAATGGATCAAAAAATCCGAGTTGGAAGATCCTATCTTTGAAACTAATTTCTTTCTCTCATTAATGACAGGAATTCCTGATCCCTTTATGGGAATGGAGAATTATCATGAGCTTCCTTTTTTAATAAAAAGTAGCATCGATGAGCGGTGGAATCTTTGGGCCAAAGAAGTTTTAGGAATCTTTTCACAGGATCTCATGTTTGAAGAATCTTTGAAAATTAGGCCTATCCCAAAAAATGATGCTGAAACGCTTGCTACTAAAGGCTTTACTCTTGATTTCAGAGTCACTCTGGGTGAGATGGACAGGATGATGAATGATACGGATAAGATTGATTTGAAGTTTAATATAAAGCTATCGAAAAATTATCTTCGTTCATTAAAAAATCGCTGGAATCATCTTGCGAATGAAGTTGATCTTGAAGGACAGGAGAATCTCAAAAAAGACATTGCAAATTATGTCAATTATCAACTGGTAAAAAAAGAGAAGCTCTTTTCCCAGCAGATGTGGAACGAGGACTTTAAACGGCTAATTGCTGATGAATTACTTCTCCAGGCCTTAAATTATAGAGGTCCTTTATTTGATTCTTATAAGGACGAAGTTCTAACCATCCCTGTTAAATTCTCAATCGGTGTTTTTGCTTTAAGCTATTTGCGTTATCGAGCTGACGTGAAGAGCAATCGCTTAAGACTCAATCTCTAGACTTTCTAACTTGGATTCAATAGGGTACCCTTGACAAAAATATAACCGTATTCATCTTTTATTTTATGGCGAAGAAAAAAGCAAAATCAGAAAGTGCACCTGAAGTCATTGTTCCTGAAAAGGACAAGAAGAATATCTCTGTGAAAAAAGATGATGTGATCGAGATTACCTCGGAATCCTTAGTCCCGTATCTTAACGATGCCCTCCCAGTCCTGAAGCAGTCCACTGACCTCAAGGTGAGGGATCCACTAACCGTTTATCTTAAAGAAATAACTCGCTATAAGCTTCTCACCATCGAAGAGGAGCAGGAGCTCACTCAAGAGCTTCTCCGAACAGGTGATATCGAGGTCGCCAAGAAGTTAGTTCTCGCCAATCTCAGACTGGTGGTTAAAATTGCTCTAGAATACAAGAACGCTTATAAAAATGTCATGGATCTCATTCAAGAGGGAAACATCGGTCTCATGAAGGCCGTTTCCAAATACGATCCTTCTAAAGGGGCGAAGCTCTCTTATTACGCCAGTTGGTGGATCCGCTCCTATATTTTAAAATTCATTCTGGATAATTTCCGGCTTGTAAAGATCGGTACCACACAAGAGCAGAAAAAACTTTTCTATAATCTTATGCGCGAGAAGCAGAGACTCATGAGTCAGGGAATAAACCCAGATGTGAAGCTGCTCTCAGAGAATTTAGGGGTGTCGGAGAAGGCGATTATCGAAATGGATCATCGTCTTGGTTCGGGTGGTCAAGAAGTCAGTATGGATCGACCTCTGGATGATGACGGAGGGAGTCAGACGCTTAATGATCTCATCGGGGATAATTCTGAGGCCCCCGAAGATCAGCTGGCCGATCTGCAGAATCTGGAGATATTGAAAGAGCGACTTGGTGACTTTATTAAGAACTTGAAGCCTCGGGATCAGGAAATCTTCAAAAAACGACTACTTAGCGAGATCCCGGAAAGCCTTCAGAGCATTGCTAATGATTATGGGGTAAGTCGGGAAAGAATCCGACAAGTTGAGGAACGGCTCATCGAACAATTAAAGATTTACATGTCTGAATTTCTTAGATAAAACCACTTATAAGTTCATAATTTAACGAGGAAATGGAAGCAATTACGCTCGTCCATTTTACCTTGTACTAGGTTTCAAAGAAAGTTTGATGCTTGGGCAAAGGAGAAAAAATGATCACGACAGAAAAAACGGCCGAACTAGTTGCTAAGTTTGGTGGAAACGAGAAGAACAGCGGTTCAACTGAAGTTCAAGTTGCAATTCTTACTGAAAGAATTAAAAATTTGACTGGTCACTTCAGCCAGAACAAGAAAGATCACTCGGGAATGAGAGGTCTTATGAAGATGATTGGTCAGCGCCGTTCACTTCTTAAGTATCTCAGCAATAAAGATGAAGCTCGTTACACGAAGCTCATCGGTGAGCTAGGCCTACGTAAGTAATTATAAAGGAAAGGGGCTTATGGCCCCTTTCCTGTTTTAGAAGGTATGAAGCGAGGACAGAGTATTTTAAGAGATAAAAAGACTGCTCAGTAAGGATTGAACACTCTCTTTATCTCTCAAACTCCCTTCCGTGAATTCCCTTCAAAATTAACCATACAGAACGTATAACGTGATTTTAGCGTTATGCTTGATATTTATAGGAGACCCTATGTTGAATAACAAAAAAGAATTCAAGATGAATTATGGTGGTAAAGAAATCACCATCGAAACAGGAAGACTGGCCAAGCAAGCGGACGCTGCCATTCTTGCCTCATGTGAAGGAACGCAAGTTCTTGTCACACTTACATGTGCCAGAGAAGTAAATGACGGACAGGATTTCTTTCCTCTCCTGATCGATTATAAAGAGAAGTTTTATGCTGCCGGGAAATTCCTCGGCGGATTTATGAAGCGTGAAGCTCGTCCTTCAAACGCAGAGATCCTTATCATGCGCTTGATTGACCGTCCTCTTCGCCCTCTCTTCCCTGAAGGCTTCATGAACGAGACAATCGTTATGGCCCAGGTTTTCTCTCATGGATCAGGGGATCCAGAAGTTCTAGCAGGGCTCGGAACTGCAGCAGCTCTTGCTATTTCAGATGTGCCTTTTAATGGCCCAATGGGATACGCGAAAGTTGGTAAGGTAGATGGTAAGCTCATTCTTAACCCTTCTAAGGATGAGTGGAATGCATCTGAAATTGGACTACTCGTTGCTGGTTCAAAAGAAGCCGTTCTCATGGTGGAAGGTGAATCCAATGAAGTTTCAGAAGCCGATATGCTTGAGGCCATTATGTTTGGTCACAAGAACATTAAGGAATTCTGTAATCTTCTTGATCAAATGGTAAAAGAAGTGGGCCAGAAGAAGCGCGAGTTTACTCCGGTTACTCCAAATGCCACTCTTATGCAAAAAGCTAACGAAGACTTCGCTGCCGAAGCTCGTAAGGTTCTTTCGATAAACATTAAGCAGGACCGCTCGGTTGCGACCGGTGAGCTTCGTAAAAAAATCAAAGAAGGTCTTAAAGCCAATCCATCTAGATATGGTCTAACTGAAGACTCTGACTTTGGTAAGGAAGCCGCTAAGGTTACTGACGAAGTTATGTACAAGCTTATGCGCGCTGATATCTTAAATGAAGAGAAGCGTATTGCTGGTCGTGGAGTTAAGGTTGTTCGTCAAATCGAAACTGAAACTTCTGTACTTTCTGCCGTTCACGGTTCAGCTCTCTTTACTCGTGGTGAAACACAGGTTCTTGCTGCTGTTACTATTGGTGGTAAAGAAGGCGAGCAGATGTATGACTCTATCCATGGTGTTGGCTATGAGAAATTCTACCTTCACTACACAATGGCACCATTCTCTGTTGGTGAGGCCCGCGGTTACCGTGGTGTTGGCCGTCGTGAGATCGGTCACGGAAATCTTGCTGAACGCGCTCTTAAGAAGGCCATGCCTTCTCAGGAACTTTTCCCTTATACAGTTCGTGTCGCTTGTGAAGTTTTAGAATCTAACGGTTCTTCTTCTATGGGGTCAGTATGTTCGGGTTCAATGGCCCTTATGGATGCTGGTGTTCCTCTTAAAGCTCCTGTAGCAGGAATTGCTATGGGTCTTATTAAGGAAGGCGAGAAATATAAGATCCTAACAGATATCCTGGGTGATGAAGATCATCTTGGGGATATGGACTTTAAACTTGCTGGTACTGCTGATGGTATTACTGCCATTCAGATGGATATGAAGATTGCTGGAATTTCTGAAGAGATTTTTCGCCTGGCCCTTAATCAGGCCAAGGAAGCTCGTCTTCACATTCTGGGCGAAATGGCCAAGACCATCTCTACTCAGCGTCCAAGCTTCAAAGCTGGTGTGCCTCAGATCAAGTCTTTCAAAATTGCTCCAGATAAAATCGGTGCTCTTATCGGTCCTGGTGGAAAAAACATCAAGGCCCTTCAGGAGAACTTCAAAGTTACTATGGATGTTCAGGAAGACGGAACTGTTAAAGTTCTTGGTGTGGACGTTACTAAGATCGATGAAGTTATCACTCTTGCTGATATGCAGATCAATGGACCGAAGATTGGCTCAATCTACAAAGGTGAAGTTGCTACTGTTAAAGAGTACGGAGCTTTCGTTGATATCGTTCCAGGACTTGCGGGTCTAGTTCATGTTTCAGAAATTGCTGATGAGCGTGTTAATGACGTGAATGAGTATCTTTCTGAAGGTGATAAGGTAGATGTAAAAGTTATGGAAGTTGATCGCTTCGGTAAGATCAAGCTTTCCATTCGTGCTGTTGCTCCTCTTCAAAAGAAGGCGAAGTAATATGGTAGAGGTTAAAATCAAAACTCTGGATCACTATGATTCAGAGTTTGAATTACCCTTCTATGCTACCGAAGGAGCTGCTGGTGCCGATATTCGGGCCAGCATATCTGAGAAAAAATCAATAGTTGTAAGACCTGGGGAGCGTGTACTTGTTCCCACAGGTCTTGCGATGGAAATCCCTTTAGGGTATGAAGTTCAGGTCAGACCGAGATCGGGTCTTTCTTTGAAGTCTCCGCTTTTGATCGTTAATGCTCCGGGAACTATCGATTGTGACTACCGGGGAGAAGTGAACATCATTGTTGGAAACTTTGGAAAGGAAGACTATGTGATTGAACATGGTCTCAGAATAGCTCAACTAGTTCTTTCTCCGGTTACACAGGGCCGTTATGTTGCCTCCTCTTCATTAGGGGAGACTGCTCGCGGAGCAGGTGGCTTTGGATCAACTGGTACAAAATAAGGAGATGATTTATGGAATTAAAAGTTCCTTACGTCCAGCTTACAGATAAGAAGAAGGGATACGAAGAGGCCAAGAGGCTTATTCCTGAAGTCATCTCAAAATTTGGCGTAAACGCCGATGTTCAAAATGATGATGCCAATACAACGTTGACTGCTAAGGGAAGTGGATTCAGTGCAAAAATTGAATTTGCTGAAACCGAAGCTATCGTTAATGTAGATCTTGGATTTCTCCTCAAGCCTTTTAAAGGCAAAATATTAGACACCATCGAAAAGCAGATTAAGAAAGTTGTATGAGCCAATTTAAATGTACCCTATGGCCATCTGGTGAGGTCCTGGACCTCAATGGCGAAGAAACGCTTCTGGGCCAACTTAAGAAGGCCGGAAAAAAAATCAAATCAAGCTGTGGAGGTTGCGCCACTTGCAGTGACTGTATTGTCGTTGTGAAGTCTGGTGAACTTAATCTAACTGCTCAAACCTTTGAAGAACTCAGGCTTCTAGGTAATGTCTTTCATATCACAAAAGAAAGACTTTCCTGTCAGTCTCGCCTTTTAGGAGACGTGACTATCGATATCTCGGCCCATGAGAAGAAATCTACTCCCGTAACCAAGACTGTTGTCAAAAAAACTTCCACTCGTTTAAAGAAGCGTGAGGATGTTGAAAAAACAGTTAAGGAGAGGGAAGAGATGGCAGAGATGAAGCCTAAAGATACCTGGTTTAAGCACTGGGAGAAAGAAGAAGAGGATCCAAATAAGCCGAAGAAGTTGGGTGGCAATAAACGTCCTCGACCTTTCAATTATAGTGAAACAGATAAAGACGAAACTGAAGAGTAATTTCAAGGAGTAGGTATGTCAGAAGCGGCAACAGTGGCAAATTTAGAAGCTGATTCAGTCAATAAATTCCCCCCACAAATTAAATACATTGTAGGAAATGAAGCTTGTGAGCGTTACAGCTATTATGGAATGAGATCCATTCTAACTGTATTTATGATTCAAGTTCTCCTGATGCAAGAAGCGACTGCGACCTCTGTTTATCACTTATTCGCTGGTGCTTGTTATCTCTTTCCGATTCTTGGAGCATGGATATCTGACCGAGTTTGGGGAAAATATAAAACCATTCTCTATCTCTCTCTTGTCTACTGTGCAGGACATGCTGTTCTTGCTATCTGGGAGACTACCTATGGGCTTTATGCTGGCCTAGCTCTTATTGCTCTTGGCTCGGGTGGTATTAAGCCATGTGTTTCAGCTCACGTTGGTGACCAGTTTAAGGCAAATCAGCAACACCTTCTTAAGAAAGTGTATGAGTTATTCTACTTCATGATTAACTTTGGTTCATTCTTTTCAACTCTCATTACTCCATGGACTCTTAAGGCCTTTGGACCAAGTATTGCTTTCGGTGTTCCTGGCGTACTTATGCTTATTGCGACCTTTATCTTCTGGATGGGACGTAATGAATTCGTTCATGTTCCACCGACAAAGGGCGATGGGCATGGACTTATGAATATCATCTCTACTGCCCTCAAGAATCAAAAGTCCCGTAAAGCAGGGGAGAGTTATCTTGATGTGGCCGTGAAAGAACATAGTCGTGAGCAAGT
>DFXX01000066.1:15437-15935 GCA_002381765.1 Bacteriovoracaceae bacterium UBA4097
TTCAGGCCATGAACATGGATCTGTTGTTTATGGGTGTTCAGTTTGAGGCCTCTCAGATTGCTGCCTGGAATCCGATCATGGTTATGGGTCTTATTCCGTTATTCTCTCTTGTCATCTACCCAACACTAGATAAGTTGGGCTTTAAGACAACTCCTATTCGTCGTATGACTTGGGGGATGTTCATTGCAGCTGCATCTTTTGCACTCGTAGGAATTATTCAAATGTTCCTCGATTCAGGAGATAAGATCAATGTTATGTGGCAGTTCTTCCCATATCTCGTTATCACTATGGCAGAGGTTATGATTTCTATCACGGGTCTAGAGTTCGCTTATACGCAAGCTCCGCGCTCTATGAAGTCATCTATCATGTCGATCTGGCTTCTCACTCTGTTCTTCGGTAACTTGATTACTGCTTACGTATCTCAGATTAATTTCTATCCAGTAGCTTCTACTGGTTACTTCATGTTCTTTGCGGTTCTTATGGCCGTCTTCTCCATCA
>DFXX01000008.1 GCA_002381765.1 Bacteriovoracaceae bacterium UBA4097
GGTCGCCACGCAGGTCAGGCCCCAGACATCGACGGTAAGGTGATCATTAATGATGGTATGGCGAAGGCCGGAGACATTGTTAAGGTCGAGATTACGGATGTGTTGGATTATGATTTGGTGGGGAGGATTGTTTAGGGCTTAGTTTTTTTTCAAATTCAATCTTAAGATGAAAAGTGCTCGGGTTTCGAAAGGGATCCGGGCACTTTGTTTTTGGTTTAAGATTTCTTGTATTTACGTAAGATCTATTCCGAATAACATGTAGAGTACATGACAAATAAAAACAAAAGTTTTGATTTTTTTCCGAAAGAAAAAAATTTTCGACTTCAGGACGCTTTCATTTATTGGTTTCTATTAGGAACTTTTGGTGTTCATCAGTTCTACTTGAGAAATAAGAGGAGGGGGTGTTACCTTCTAATAACTTGTGGAATGTCCCATCTTCTAATTTTGCTAATACCAAAAATATATCCAGCTTTGAAAATGAAATTGGGATTCAAATTAGCTCTAATAGTTATTTTGGGAGGTTATATTTTAGGAGCACCAGTTCTTCTTTGGGATTTATTAACACTCTCTAGTCAGGTTAGAGACAAGAAGGGACAAGCAGATCTTCTATGATGCCAACTGCTTTAATAAAACATCAAAAGGTCGAAAAATGTTTTTGAACTACGTGATTACCGATTCTAACATGATCAAATCTTTTGACCCTTTAGAAGCTGACGACAATGATAATATGCCTGTCATGCGAATGCTTTACACCACCCCTCTCGAAATAAATGAGAAAGGAATAATTGTCAGCAATGTTTTTGAAAAATTTGAATACGATGAATCTATTAATCAAATATCATTCAAATTCCGGCCAGGGCTTTTTTTTGAAGATGGAACTCCAATAACTCTTAAAGATGTTCTTGTTTCTATCTTGAGAATGGCCTATTTCAGACCTTGCTTTCCAGTTTTGAGAGATATTATAGGTATTCAAGCATGGGCTAACGAAAAAAAAGGGCTATCAACTAGTCCTAAGGGAATAGTTGTTGAAGATAATGTGATAACCATCAAGCTTACTAAAAGCCATCGAAATCCATTGTTTAGGTTCTGTTTGGAGTTGTTTTCGATAATACCTGTAAGATACCTAAACCTCCTAACTGGAGAGATGACTTCTGCTTCACCTCCAGCAAGTGGTTATTACAGAATAGAAAAGAAGAGTGAAACCGAAATAACTTTTCTTAAACGAGATCTTCCTAGAGCAGTTCAAGAGGTTGTTTATAATAAGATTAATTTCAAATTTCTATCGATAGATGAAGCCGTTTCAGTCTTAAATTGTCCCAGAACAATTGTTGTATCATCTGAAACCAATTTCGTTTGCTCCAAACGCAGAAATGAAATTGATTCAAGACAAATGCAATGGACTCCTTCTTCTTTCTTTGCTTTCCTTGCTTACAACCCAAATCTTGAACCATTCAATTCTCAAGAAACTAGAAGTTATTTTTCAATGAGGACAAGACAAGCCTTGAAGGAAAGTAATCTTGGGTTCACTGTAGAAAGTAGTATTTTCACAAATATTTTACCTGGATATCTTTCTTCAATTGAGTTAGAGCAGGAGGATGGAGAGTTATCTCGATTGTTTGAAGGAAAAATATTTAAACTGTATAAATTCTCCAACAGTAAGATGGAGCCACTTTTCAATGCTATTATTCAAGCAGCAAGAGCTTTAAAAATGGAGCTTAAGATCATTTCTGATCCTCCAGTGGACTGTCTTATCGATGATTTTCTAGAAGGTGAGTACAATCTAGTTTTTGCAAACTCTTGTTTTTGGGAATTGGATCCTGTCGGTGACCTTTCAATGTTTTTTTCAAAAAATTTACATAAGCTACTCAGTTTCAGCTGGTGCGAAAAAGAACTTTATGAAAAATTAGAGATCCTGGAAGATGAAATAGAATCAAAGATGATAGATCTCAAGATGATTGAGATAAATAAATGGATCAATCAAAGATCATTAGTATCGCCGATTATTCATTTTAAGAGACTATACTTAACATCACCTGATATTAGGTCGCTTGATATACCGGCAATAACAGTACCAACTGCTTGGCAATTGCATCTCAAATAAACTTTTGAACATTGAATGCTGAAATTGAAGTGCTACTGATCTTTTATAGAGGCTTTCTTCCCCTGCAAATTACTCTCAAGCGCCGCAATCTCATCTTCCAACTTATGATTCTTCACTTCATGCAACTTATAATGAAGCATCCCATAAGCCTGCTTATCTTTAAGATCTTTGGTGAGTAGCTTCGTCTCAAGCTGAGCAAGACCTAGTTCGACTTCTTTGATTTGAGCAGAGACTTCTTTAAATCGGAGATCCATCTGATGATGAAGATTATTGATGAGGGCAGAGGTTTGGCCCACGATGGCTTCGACGATGGCATCGTCCTGGGTCTTTTTCTTTTTTCCAAATAAAGCTTTGAGCATGGCTCCTTCCTCTCTTGCCTTCATTCTAGTAAGAAAGGAGGTAGATTGCTATCGCGGAAAGAAAGTCCTAGATAGGTTTGCTCATCAATTAAGCTTAAGATGAATGGGTAATCAAGGAGTTATCGTGAAGAATTTGATCATTATCATCGGTCTAGTCCTCTCATTTCAGGTTTTTGCCCAGACTTCGGAGCCGGGTTGGAGAACTCAGCTTAGAGCGTTGGTGACGCAAGTGGCGGGAGCAGAGTGGGGTGAGAAGATATTTGGCAAACCTCCGGTTACGGAATCGCCGCTTCCTATGCCTGAGATTCCTCAGCAGATCAAGAGTTCTACCGATGTTGAGACCTATGGCAAGGTAGTGAAGGAGCCGACCGAGTATGATCGCTTACCGGCCGATAAGAAGAGGCAGTTTGATTATCGTTTTATCGAGGAGCTTTTTCAGGTCACGCGCAAGACGAATGCTAAGGATGAAGATCTCTCTACTTGGTTGAATACCCTTGATCAGGGTGGCTCGCGGGAAGGAATTTATCAGGCGCTGGTTTTGGATGAAGTCTATGCAGCAATGGAGGATATGGAGGAGCGTCCTAGTGAGAAGCTCTTGAATTTTACTTTGAAGTTTAGTCAGAAGTATTTGAACCAAACTTTTAAGCAGGAGACTCTTGCTCCCTTAAATTTATATTCATTGAAAAGAATTTTGACTGAGAAGAGCCTGGATCTGATGGAGTACTATGAGATTCATGATCTGGATGGATTGTACCGCTGGTATGCAAACTTCTCGGGAGAGCTTGGGTATGAACATCCGGGCTTTTTAAAGTCTGAGGTAAGACAGGATCCTTCGCCCTTGTATCACTATGAGTGGGCAAAGAGTATGCCGCTTCAACATATCAAGTCTGAGTTCATTATTAAAATCCACTCAGTGATGAATGGACTGCAGTTACTTCAAGAATAAAACGGATTATCGATTTTAAATAGGGAGTGGAGCAAACGCTCTACTCCTAAAGCAATGCCCGCCGAGGGCGGAAGTCCTCGATCCATGGCCCGATAAAACTCAGTTGGTTCGGGTATAGTGTAATTATAAAGTTTCTTTTTTAATTCCATCTGCTCTTTAAATCTTCGTCTCTGCTCAGTTGGATCGGTGAGTTCATTAAAGGCATTACACAACTCAATTCCATTAGCATAAAGCTCGAAGCGCTCGCACACCCGTGGATCGCTTTTTTTGATGGTGGAGAGAGCACTGAGAGGTGCGGGAAATTCGTGGATCATGAGTAAGGGATACTTCTGAATNNTGGGGCTCGATATGATTGAGATAGAGGAGAAAGAAGTAGTCATCCCATTCAAGCTCCGAGCTTGGTACTGGTACCTCGGGAAATTGTTTTAAAAGTTCTTTAATGGAAGGCACATCTAAATAGTTAAGTATGTCGATTCCTAATTCCTCTTGAAACAGCTCCTGCATGGTTTTTTTAACGAGCTTAGCGTTATGCATGCCTTCTCTCAGAGGAAGCTTTTTCTTTTCTCCCTCAATGAGGCAATAGGTCAGAAGCTTTTCTAAATCTGCCATGATGCTTTCGTATCGCTCATTTTTTCGATACCATTCTAACATCAGGAATTGCTTTCGATGGATGGGTGAATCTGGCTCATCTCTAAAGCAGTAGGAAATCGAGAAGACTTTATCCAGCTCTTCCTCAGGTGAGGCCAGAAGATCCTTCAGGCAAAACTCGGGGGAAGTGTGGAGATAAAGTGGAAGACTCTCTTTTTTAATTACGGAATGAAGTTGAAAAGGATGAATATGCACTTCCATGCCCGGGTTTTCCACGGCAGGAGGAGTGAGGACATCCAAAAAACCCTCATGGATAAAAAAATTTCTTATTAGCTGAATCAGCTCAAATTGGTAGCGTCGACGCATGGACTTTCACCGTATCAAAAGTATTTTACAAACAGAACATACCCTCCAGGACGATGAGTGGAAAGGGGCGGTTCTTTTTTTGTGTAATGAGGAAGATGTTATTCTGATTAAGCGCTCAGATAAAATGCCGACTCATGGGGGCCAGATGGCCTTTGTGGGAGGACATAAACATATGGATGAGACCAATCCCTGGGAAGTTGCCCAGCGGGAGTTTGAAGAAGAGACTTCCATCGATCGCAGTCACTTGGAGTTTCTGGGGTATCTACCGGTGGTCATGACCGCCCGCTTAAGACCTATTGTGCCGGTGATGACGAAGATCGATTTAAGTACCTCGGAGTTTTTAGCAGCTGCTAAATCCAATGGTGAGTGGAATGATATTCTGGCCTATCCCTGGAAGGAGCTTCTAAAGGAAGAGCGCTGGGAGTTTGCGTGGCGCAATGGCTTTACTCGCTCGCCGGTAATGTTTCATACTATCCGCGCCGGTACTTTTTCTTCTCCCTACGGTAGTGAGCATCCCCGACTTTTATGGGGGGCCACGGCATCCATGATTTGGGATTTCTTGCGGCTTTACTTTAAGTGATAAGAAAGGTCATACTAGCCGGCATTAAAAGGGTGATGCTATGGAAGAAATTCAAAGTTTAGTGGTTGAAAACATTGAGATCTATGTCAGTGGCTTTGTGGTCATTGGGGGAGCTCTTCTTTATTTTTTTCGCTCGCTTAAGAGTAGACAACATGAGCCGCTTAATCGCTCGACTCCAGGAGCCGCTCCTGAAGCGCCTCAACCTCCGGCAGTTTCCTGGCATTCTCGCCTGGCCTTAGGACTAGAAAAATCCCGCTCAGAAGTTTGGGGAAAAATCGGAGATTTATTTTCCGGTGGCAATGTTTCTCTGGATGATATCGAAGAGATTCTTTATACCGCGGATATTCCCACCGCCCTGGTGCAAGAGCTCTTGGATAAGTTAGGTAAGGAAGGGCGTGGTAAGAGTTCAGAAGAAATTCAACAACTCGTCTTTGGCTTTATGAAAGAGAAGATGGGTCCAGTTCAAAGTAATATTCATAAAGATGTATTTCGATTTGATCCCGCCAATAAGAAGACTCGCGTAATTATGATCGTGGGTGTGAATGGCGCAGGAAAGACCACTACCATTGGAAAACTTGCTACAAAGCTTAAGTCCCAAGGGGCGAAGGTCATCGTGGGTGCCTGTGATACCTTCCGAGCAGCTGCCGTGGATCAACTTCAGGTGTGGTGCGAGCGCGCGGGAGTAGAGATGGTGAGAGCTAAGGATGGGGCCGATCCAAGTGGGGTTGCCTTTGATACCGTGGCCCGGGCCTACCGCGAAGAGTTCGATTACTGCTTAATTGACACCGCTGGTCGCCTTCATACCAATCAGAATTTAATGGATGAGCTAGTTAAGACTAAGCGAGTCATGGGTAAGACCAATGCGGAAGCTCCCCATGAAGTCTTGTTGGTGCTTGATGCCATTACCGGTCAAAATGCTCTGCGCCAGGCCCAGGAATTTCATAAAGCGCTTCAACTCAGTGGAATCATATTCACTAAATGCGATGGTTCGGCCAAGGC
>DFXX01000105.1 GCA_002381765.1 Bacteriovoracaceae bacterium UBA4097
ATTTAGATGCGATAGCCCTGTGTCAGGTACCTTTTGGACATTAGGAGACTTGGGCCTTGGCGGTGCGAACGAATTCTTCTTTGATGCGGAAAATACGGCGAGAGATCTCGTCTTCGGTTACCGCCAGATTCTCTGTTTCTAAATCATCTAAAATGCAGCCCACTACCGCCATGACGGTCTCCCTTGCTTGGCGAGTGCCTAGTCTGGGTTTGATGGTGTTGTAGAGAATTTCGATGCTTTTTTCGGTTTTCATGTCTGTCTTATCGACTGGCACTTCTGAAAGTTAAGCTAAACTTTAATGCTGTTTTCCTCTAAGTGGAGGTGCTTGCAGGGCAAGTTTTACCATCTGCTCCTGAGTAAAGACGTGAGATCTGGTATGGAAACTAATTCCCTCGGGAGACTCCACCGAAAAGGCGTTACCCCCGCCTTCGATCACATCGATGATGAGCTGAGTGTGCTTCCAGTATTCAAACTGACTTTCACTCATATAAAAAGGCGTCTCGCCAATCATACCTAAAAACACATCGCTATCACCGATCCGGTAATCACCTTGGGGTAAGCATAGGGGAGCACTGCCTTCACAACAGCCGCCAGACTGATAAAAGAGCAGGGGGCCATGAAATTGCGTGAGTTTTTTAAGCCACTCCAGAGTTACTGGAGTGGCGGTTAGTCTTTTAAGTTCCATTAAGTCCTAGAAGAATCCCATTGGTTTTGGATCGTAACTTACTAAAAGATTCTTGGTCTGCTGATAATGGTTAAGCATCATCTTGTGGTTTTCACGTCCAACTCCCGACTCCTTGTATCCACCGAAGGCGGCATGGGCCGGATAGAGATGGTAGCAGTTGGTCCAGATGCGGCCTGCTTGAATACCTCGACCCATTCTATAGGCAGTAGAGTGATCTCTTGTCCAGACCCCGGCACCAAGACCATAGAGTGTGTCATTGGCAATTGAGAGTGCATCGGCTTCATCTTTGAAGCTAGTTAAAGCGAGTACTGGTCCAAAAATTTCTTCCTGGAAAATACGCATCTTATTGTGACCTTCAAAGATAGTAGGCTGAATGTAGTAGCCATTCTTCAAGTCACCCGCAAGTTCGGCCGGAGCTCCACCTGTTAGTAACTTCGCTCCCTCTTGTTTTCCAAGATCCAAATAAGAGAGGATCTTCTCATACTGAGCTTTTGAGGCCTGAGCACCGATCTGAGTATCGGTATCAAGTGGATTACCCTGCTTGATTTTCTGCACGCGAGCTACAGCATCGGGAATGAACTTCTCATAGATATTTTTGGATACCAATGCGCGCGAAGGACAGGTACAAATCTCTCCCTGATTAAGTGCAAACATAGCAAAGCCTTCTAGAGACTTCTGGTAGAAGTTATCATTCTTCACGGCAATATCATCGAAGAAAATATTCGGTGATTTACCACCCAATTCCAGAGTTACCGGAATGATATTTTCAGCAGCATATTGCATGATGAGTTTTCCGGTTGCCGTTGAACCGGTGAAAGCGACCTTGGCAATGCGCTTATTGGTGGCCAGGGCCTTACCAACTTCTGCCCCAAAGCCATTTACAATATTCAAAACACCCGGAGGAAGGAGGTCTTGAATGAGTTCGGTCAGAACCAGGATACTGGTTGGAGTTTGTTCCGCGGGCTTTAAGACCACACAGTTTCCAGCGGCCAGAGCGGGAGCAAGCTTCCAGGCGGCCATAAGGATCGGAAAGTTCCATGGAATAATTTGTCCCACTACACCTAGTGGCTCATGGAAGTGATAGGCCACGGTATTTTCATCCAGCTCAGAGAGTCCACCTTCCTGTCCTCTGATACATCCGGCAAAGTAGCGGAAGTGATCGACGGTGAGTGGAATATCTGCCGCTAGCGTTTCACGCACGGGCTTACCATTGTCCCAAGTTTCGGCCACGGCAATGAGTTCCAGATTCTGTTCAATACGATCTGCGATCTTATTTAGAATAATGGCCCTTTCAGTAGCAGGAGTCTTTCCCCATTTCTCTTTAACTTTATGAGCAGCATCGAGGGCCATCTCAATATCTTCTGCACTCGAGCGAGGCACTTCGCAGAAAGCTTCGCCGGTGACGGGAGTAATATTTTTAAAGTATTGGCCTTTTTTAGGAGCGACCCATTCACCACCGATGAAGTTCTCATAGCGTGGTTTGAAGTTTACTTTGGCGCCGCTGGTATTGGGCTTGGCATAGATCATTCTTCCCTCCTTGGGAGATAGTAGTAAATATTTTAAGATAAGCTTAAGATTGTTTTGATGATGACGCAATAGCCAATCGACAGGGTGATTATTATCAGGTTTCGGACATTTAAAACGAACTTACTTGGTTTTTGCTTTAGTGGTTTGGATGAAGTCATCGGCGGTTTCGGCCAACTTTCTTTCGATGGCCTCGGCAGTAACGGGAACACCTTCATCTTGCAGTTCGGTTAAAATATTAAACAGGATATTGCTTAGAGTGGCCTTAGCATCTACGGGACCCGTGAGGTTCTGGAGAATTTGATAAAGGGCTTCTAAGGATTGAGCGGCATTCATAAGCAGGTACCTTTTGGACAGAAAACGAGGTCGAACTTTTCGAAGAGCTTATCTTCTGAGTCATTTAAGGCGAGTTCAGCGTTGAGCTTGCCGAGTCTTGAGCGAAGTTCTGAATCAGAGATGCATTTTATCAGGGCCTCTCTTAAAGCCTCTGTATTATGGGAGGGGATGACATATTCCTTAGATTCTCCGCTCAGAAGTTCTCCGGCACCTACTTTATCAGTTGTAATGACCGGCAGACCACAACCCATGGCCTCTAAAACTACTCTTCCAAATTCCTCAATTCTCGCGGGAAGAACAAAGAGATCGATGGCATTGTAGTAGCTTTGAATATCCGGCAGTCCAGGATCGAAGGTTAAAAGAGAGCTGCGATGGGGACCGGGTTCGTCTTTTCCTACCACGCGGAAATCTGCAAGGGCCTTAATGTCTTCCGGCAATGAATCGATGGCGGAGCTGAAGATATCAAGACCTCTTTTCTTGAAATTTCCTGAAGTAACTAGAGCAACTACCACTTTATTTGGAAAACCGAAGCGAGCTCTTAATTCAGATTTCTTCTCTGGAGTAGGATAGAAAATTTTTGTATCGAGGGCGGGATAGACCACATGAATCTTCTCAGCAGGAACATGGAAGCGCTTGATGGTATCTTCCTTCATGAGGTTGGAATTCGCGATCATCTTTTTAAAGCTCTGATTCTTGAGAATGGGTCCATGGGTCTGGGCCATTTCATGCTGAGGAGGAAGAGGTTTCTCATGAATGAGCTCGGAGGCGAGGAAGACGCTATTGTGGAGAGTTAGGACATCCTGCTCTTGGATATCGCCATGACCCACGGTGATAGTGGGCCTTAGTTTTAGTCGAAGTTTTTGAATTTGGTAGTTGTACCAGCGGCGGCGCCACATTCCGGTGCTTTTAAGCCAAGGGAGCATTTTATGAGGGATAGCACCGGCCGCTTCAATCATCTCTCGGTCCAAAGTCATGGCCGCAACATGGACTTCAAAACCTCGGTGCTTGAAGTAGTGGATGTTTTCCAAAGCAGTGCGAGCGGAGCCTGAATTCTTGTGAAGCTGAAGCATTGAGATAAGGGCAATTTTCATGGTGTCACTATAGCGAAGAGGAATTTAATGTTCAAATGCCTTCTTAAAGTTTAGTTTTGAAGCATGGCGAAGATTGATTGGTTATCAGATATCTCAAAGGCTGTTGATGAAGTCATGAAGGAAATTGATCCTTCCATGGAGGAGCAAACTTTTACCATGAGTAGGCTTTATCAAGCTGCTATGGGGCCTCGAAGTAAGGAAAATATTCCCTTGGTTTTCGGATCTTCCTGTTACCGACGTTTTCTTCAGTTTGGAGGAAATCTTAGAAAGCCCAAGATGCTCGACTCCTTAAAATTGAGACTTCCCGCTGACGCTATTATATTTTTTAGAACCACTAAGAAAGGAATCATCGCCACTTCCCGTGAAAAAGATATGGTACTCAAGATCTTTCTGGATGAGGGACATATTCCACTCTTGCAAGATGAAATTCACTCGCTTGAACATCTTCAGCAAACCGACTTTTCTCCTTATGCGGCCAAACTGAAGGCTTCGGGAAAGAATTGGATCATTACCAATTTCTCAAGTAACTCCAAATCCCTGCTTAATCTAAAAGATACCGAGAAGTATCTCTTAGAAAACTTCTCAACCCTCTTGCTTCCCCCCATGGCCCTTTTTTATAAGGCACATGAGTTACAAATCATAAAGCTCTCGGATTGGATGCTTCTTGCTCAAGAACGGCTCGCTCATCATCCTGGTCGTTTGAAGCTTGCTAGAATAGTGAAGATGATTGAAGCCGAGATGATAAAGTATCCGGAGCATCAACTCATCCAAGGAGGTATTCATCATGATCTTCATGCGGGAAATATTCTTTTGAGTGAGGAAAGACTCACCGTTATTGATTGGGAAGGCGGAACTCGAGGATTAGTCCTCATTGATATCATGGATTTCTCTCGACGTTTTCTAAACACTCATAAGCGTGAGGATAAGAAGTTTTGGAAATTCATGCAGGGGAAGAGAGAGCTACCTTCGCTTCTTGCAAATGCTTTTGTTCAATATGCGAATTGGGCGAAGCATTCGTTCAGCCTGGAAGTACCACTAGCAAGCTTCCGGCTTCATGTTTACCTCTATGTATTAGAGCGCAGTCTTCTTTTATATGAGAAGAGGCAAGTGGATCGGACTTTGGACAAGCAGGGTTTTGAGTTTAAAGTGATGACATGCTGAGAAATACCCCTGTTTTAGAACCTCTCAACGAAGTTTTAATACGTTAAAAGCGGTAAAGTAAGTCCGTGAACGACGTGGATTCCTCATCAAAAAAGTGCTTACTTTCTAGCACCCTTGCAGAGATAAAAGTAAAATGAGGTTTAAGAAGCTTTTGATACTTTTCACGGGAGCGGTGTATGGCGTACTCGTCCTTAAAATCAAGATCGGAGACTTGTCTTTGAAGTTCCTTGTCTGTGGGCACGGTGAGATAGAGGTATTTCACTCGCTTGCTTAAAACCGGGATGATTTCCTTCAGCTCTTTATCGGACATGTACTGGAAAACCGAGGTACAAATTCCTAGATCAAAGGGCTCGTATTTTCTTTTGGAGAGGCACCAAGTAGATAGGTCTTCTTGCAGAAGAGTTAGTTGGGTACTTTCGACCGGACGCCATTTGTCCGGCTTGGCCTTCTTGAAGGCGTAGGGGGAGGGCTCGATTCCCAGGGCCGTATGGGGGATGAAGGCCCGGAGCATTTCGCGGAATAGGTGACCGTATCCGAAGCCCAGGTCGACGATGGAAGAGATATCAACATGTTCTAGGGCTAGGAAGGATTTGAGGTAGCGGACGTGGTCTTTAGCATTGCCGATGCCGTCCATGGACATGGGGTCGGAGTAGTTTTTTTGCCAGTAGGTTTGGTCGAAGGAAGTCATGAATCACTTTCCCATTAATTGATGAATTTGTCCAAAAGGTATGAGAGGAGGACTTTGAAAGAGTTATGACCAAAATTCGTAAATGGTTATTTCAAAGGTACATAAGTAAATAGTCCTCCTAACTAGGAAATGTTATTCGAGTGACAAAAGTGAAGCTGTTCTTTTAGTATTCATAGATGAAAAAATTCAATGAAAAGTTGCACGGATTAAGAGGTATTTCGGTTATTGCTGTTTTGCTTTTTCATTTCTTTCCTAGCTTTTGGAAAAGTGGATTCATTGGCGTAGATATATTCTTCATTTTGTCAGGGTATCTTGTTTCTAAATCAGTATTGCATGAACTTCAGGATAAACCTCGAATTCTAGAGTTCATCAAGAGTTTTTACTCAAAAAGATTTGCGCGAATCTATCCTACACTCATTTTGGTTTCTAGTATTTCTTTTATGTTCTCACTTTTATTTACTCAAGATGCGAAACTTCCAAGACTAGTTAAAGATTATTCGATGGCCATGCTAGGAGTTTCGAATATTGGGTTCTATATGTCTGCGAGTGACTATTTTGCAAAGAGTTCTGAGTATAATTTTTTTACTCAAACATGGTCTCTTGGAATAGAAGAGCAGTTTTATGTAGGTTTTTCACTCATCATCTTATTGTCATTAGTGCTTTTTAAGAAAAATCTAAAGAAGGGATTGATCTTTACATTTTCTATCATAGCTTGCTCTTCCTTCACATTGCTGTTCTTTACGAATGATAGAAATGCCACTTTCTATTTATTACCTTTTCGAGCATGGGAGCTTTCAACTGGAGTTATTTTGTCCTTGATCAGAATAAGAAAATTGAGGCTAAATGAATGCTTCGTTGAAAACTTATCTGCCTTCTTTTTGCTCATACTATTTATTTCCTCTTCTCGACGTTTGTTTCCAATTCCTTATCTGTTGGCACTAGCTTTACCCGTCGTTATGATTATTTATGTAAGTGAGTACTCCGAGAAGAAATCAATTTTGAGTTTTAGAATATTTCAGTATTTTGGAACTATTTCTTATTCACTCTATCTAATACATTGGCCCATCCTCGTTGGTATTAATTACCTTTTTGATCTTTCTTTCGTAAGCGGAATTATTGGATTCGCTTTTTCTGTACTGTTGTCTATAGCTACCTACCAGTCATTTGAGAAACCTTTACTGAAGTTCTTTAGAATTAAGAGAAAAGAATCTTTAATAATCTTTTCAATGGTTTTATGTATCTTCTGCATGCTTCTCTTTGCTCATGATAAATTTCAAAGAAATATATTTAGTATCTATAGCATAAGTGGTGTGAAGGAGATTAAGGACTGGCAAGAAGAATTGGAGTGTCATGGGAAGCTAGATATGAAAAAGCTTGAGAACCCATTTGAGTTTTGTCTTAAACCCAAAAATACAACATCTACTGTTTTTCTTACAGGAGATTCCCATGCCGTACAGTTAAGCTTTGCGCTTAAGGTTGCGTTTCCTAACAGCGAAGTCTTGTATGCTAACTTCGAGGATGAGAAAGATGTGTATTCATTTACTCGATCAGAGATAAGGCCAACGTTTGAAGTCTTTGACAGAATCAAAAGTTATGCGAAGGAAGGGGATTCCTTATTTTTAACATTTTCATCGAAAAGATTAAAAAATATAAACCAGGAACAATTAAATTTAGGGACTGAAGTATGGAGACAGAACATCCAGTATTTTTCAGATTTAGGCATAACGATTTACCTGATTCTTGATACTCCACATTTTGAACCAAACTCAAGTTTTGATAGGTGCGTGATAGATTTCATACTATTCAAAAGAGAGGCTTGTAACCTTCCTTTCAGAATGACTAAGGTACAACGACAAAAACAGGATGAATTTTATCAACGTTTTATGCACATCAAAAATGTAAAAGTTATTGATTTAAATCCATTTTTTTGTGACGAGGAAGTATGTAAATTCATAGTTGATGATAAAATACGTTTTTTTGATTTTCATCATCTAACTGAACAGACGTCGAAGGAGCTTGGAACTTACTTAAAGAATATAGAGGAACTTGATAAGCAAGATTAATTAATTGTTCTTATTTCCCTTGGAGTAGAGGTTTTAAGCATAGCTCTTAAATGGGGCCTTATAGAATAAATTTGCCTAGAGAGAAGTACACTTTCTCAACAATAAATTCGTCAATTATCCTGGTAAATAGAAGTTATAACTCCAGGTCTCGTAATCATTGATTACTTTGACTTTTATGGGCGCTATTTAAAAGGAGATGCCCAGGAAAGCAAAGCCTTTTGGGAGTTCTTGAATGGTAAGGGAAACATTCCTCAGCAGCTAAAGCCTTCTTTTCAAAAATATCAGTTTGAAGTTTCCATGCCAAGTGGTAGTGAACGCACCGTGTTTCTTCTTTATGCCTTGGAGCGGTCTTGCATCTATTTTGAGAAGTGGGGCGAGAACCGACTAAGTGATCAGAAAGGCTTTGAATTTAAAATCTCACAATGTGTAAGAAGCGATAAAGTAAATCTGTAAATGAAGTCGGTTCCTCATCAAAGAAATGTTTACTCTCAAGCACGCGGGCTGAGAGAAAATTAAAATGAGGCTTTAGAAGCTTCTGATACTTTTCACGGGGGCGGTGTATGGCGTACTCGTCCTTAAAATCCAGGTCGGAAATTTGTCTTTGAGGTTCCTTATCTTTGGGGACTGTTAGGTAGAGGTACTTCATTCTCCTGCTTAAAATAGGGATAATTTCCTTCAGCTCTTTATGGGACATATATTAGAAAACCGAGGTACAGATTCCTAGATCTAAGGGCTCGTATTTTCTTTTTGAGAGGCTCCAGGTGGAGAGGTCTTCTTGTAGGAGAGTTAGTTCGGTACTTCCGACCGGACGCCATTTGTTTGGCTTGGCCTTCTTGAAGGCGTAAGGTGATGGCTCGATTCCTAAGGCGGTATGAGGGATGAAGGCACGGAGCATTTCGCGGATTAGGTGACCGTAACCAAAGGCAAGGTCGACGATGGAAGAGATATCAACATGTTCCAGGGCGAGGAAGGATTTGAGATGGCGCTCGTGGTCTTTGGCATAGCCGATGCCGTCCATGGACATGGGGTCGGAGTAGTTTTTTTGCCAGTAGGTTAGGTCGAAGGCCATCTTTTAATCCTCTAAAGCTTTTTGTGAGTCTTTATCGGAAAAACAATCTTTTTCTACTCTGCGAGAGATTAGTCTTCCCTCGGTTTCATTGAGATGCTCCTGATTGAAAAAGTAATCATTCTCAAAAGGTTCTCGGAAATAGTTCACGTATTGCATACTATTTCTCCTTGAAGCCTTATCTATTAAACTGAAAGCTAGATCAAAGGAAGGTGGGGTAGTTGCGTAATCTGAATAAGCTTTTGTGACCGGCATGGTTATGAAACAAACTTCTATTCCTTTCTCTTTTGCGAAAGTGATCATTTTCATGATTCCTTTATAGCTATCTACCAAATAGGCAATCTGTTGAAATGTGAAAAAGCTAATTTCGAGAGAAAGCACGATATTCGGGATATTTAATTTAAAACCAAACAGTTGATTGAAATTTTCAAATATAAAAGCGTAATATTTATAGTATCCCAGTGCGGTAACATTGACCAAAATACTACAAATGAGAGCTGCCTACTGAATCACCCGACTTCTATGACCATTTATTAACTTACCAATGTAGGAGTTGAAAAGCATGCTGATTAAGATCAGGATTAGATACTTTGGGTTCCAATATCCATAGAAGAAGAATAACAAGAAGGCCAAGGAGCTAAGGGCTACCTGAAAAGAGCTGCATCTTCTAAGAAGGTGATAAAAGGAAGAATGAAAATGGCAGGAAAAGAAGGAGATATTCCAAGGAATTGAAGAGCATTAAAGGGACTCCAAAAAGAGCAACAAGTTTTTTCGTGCGTCATACTAGGCTTTGCGGAAATATTAACATATATTATTTTTCTTCATTTAACTAGGATCTCAGAAAATGTTAAACGGCAAATCAATTCTCGTAACAGGCGGCACAGGCTCATTTGGAAAGAAGTTCATTGAGACTATCCTCAAAAACTATCCGAAAGTAAAAAAGATTATTGTTTATTCTCGTGATGAGTTGAAGCAGTTTGATATGTCTCAGACGTTCAGTACTCAGAAGTACCCGCAGATGAGATATTTTATAGGTGATGTTAGAGATGGCGCCAGGCTTAAGAGGGCTTGTGAGGGAGTAGATGTCATCATTCATGCTGCTGCTTTAAAGCAAGTTCCGACGGCTGAATATAATCCAATGGAATGTATAAATACAAATATCTTTGGTGCAGAAAATGTTATCAATGCAGCTCTTGATTGTGGTGTAACCAAGGTTGTGGCGTTGTCTACAGACAAGGCTGCAGCTCCAATTAATCTTTATGGTGCTACCAAACTTTGCTCAGATAAATTATTCATTGCTGCTAATAATATGAAGGGCTCTCGAGAACTCTCTTTTAGTGTTGTCAGATATGGAAACGTTCTAGGTTCTCGAGGTTCTGTAGTTCCATTCTTTCTTGCGAAGAAGCAGACAGGAGTCCTCCCAATTACTGATGAAAAAATGACTCGTTTTAATATTACCCTTGAAGAAGGGGTTAATATGGTTCTCTATGCCTTAGAGAATGCATGGGGCGGGGAACTTTTTGTTCCAAAAATTCCCTCTTATCGCATAAATGATGTTGCTGATGCCATTGGGCCAG
>DFXX01000050.1 GCA_002381765.1 Bacteriovoracaceae bacterium UBA4097
GAACTATTCAAGGAATTGGATAATTTTAAAGATGGCCAATTCTTTGCGATCATCGATCAGCGCGCTAAGAATCATCTTCCTCAATGGATCCAATTCTCTCCCCATATCTTCTGGCTTAAAGATCCAGAAGGCGAGAAGACTCTTGAAGTTTATGGACAGGCACTGGAGTTTTTCCTCAAGCAGGGCATTCAAAGAAGCTCGCGCATCCATGCCTTTGGTGGTGGTGCTACAACGGATCTTGCGGGCTTTGTTGCGGCCACTATTATGAGAGGAATTGATTGGATTGCCATTCCTACCACTCTTCTGGCCATGATCGATGGCTCGATTGGGGGCAAGGTTGCGATCAATATGCCTCAGGGAAAGAATTTAGTAGGGGCATTCCATGCCCCCGTAAATGTTTATATCTGCGGCGAATTTCTTACCACCCTTTCTGATAAAGAATGGATGTCTGGTAAAGGAGAGATCCTAAAATACGGTTTTCTCTCCCGAGACATTCATGATCTTATCGTAAAGAAGGCTACCATTGAAGAGATCGCTGTCGAGTGCGCTAAGTTTAAAATTAGAGTAGTGGAGCAGGATTTCCGGGATGAGGGAGAAAGAATCTTCTTAAATCTCGGGCATAGTTTGGGTCACGCCTTTGAGAGCAGTCTTAAAATCACTCATGGTCATGCTGTTGCCATGGGACTCAAATATCTTTTTAAAATCATGAATCAAACCGAAGCCCTAGCTCAATGGGAGAAGATGGTTAAGTCCCTGTGTCTTCCCGCTGAGAAATTTGAGATCGGCTATTTTAATAACTTCGATCTTAAGGCCTTTCTTGGCTACTTGGACCATGATAAGAAGAAGATTGATGCGAATTTGCGCTTGATTCTCGTCAAGTCAATCGGTGCTTGCTATGTTGAAGAGGTAACACTTAAAGACTTGAAGGCAAAGATTCAATCTCATGAAGAGTTTAAAAGTTAAGAAGGGAGAGCTTCCTTCGATCATCCACATTCCTAGTTCTAAATCCTATGCCAATCGAATGCTTATTCTGGCCTCTTTAAATAAGGGGCCCTTTCAGCTGGATAATCTACCAGCGGCCAGTGATGTCATTCATCTTATTCATTCTCTGGAGCAAGTTGGACTCTTAATTGAGAGGAATGGGAATTCACTGACCGTAATCAATTCTTTTCCTCAATGCGAGAGAGATTTAGCGAATGAAATCTCCGTAGGGGAGGGAGGAACTACTGCCCGTTTTCTAGCTGCTATGCTGGTCAAGGGATCTAGGCCTTATACCTTACTACTGGGACCACGCTTAAGTCAGAGACCTTGGGATGAATTTATCAATTTTGTTAACCAGTATGGTGGCAAGGCAAAACTATTAGAGAGAAGACTATATTTGCAAGGGCCCTTAAATTTACCTAAGAAGGTTAGGGTTGACTGCAGCCGCACCACTCAATTTGCTTCTGCAGTCATGATGAGCTTCTCAAGTAGAACAGAAGTGATTCCTGAGAATATGAACTCGTCTCATAGTTATTGGAATCTTACTCTGCAGAATATCTTGGATATGCAAAAGAGCGAGGTTTACTCAATACCTCTTGATTGGAGTAGTGCCAGTTATCCCCTGGCCTATGCTGCTCTTGCTCAGAAGACTGAATTTCCAGGTCTGAAATTTGATCCCTTTCAGTCAGATGCTAAGTTCTTCAATATTCTTAAAAGTTTTTCTGCTATTGAATCTTATGAGGGGGGCATCAGAGTAAATCCGGTTAAAGAGCCTCGCTCGATTGAAGTCGATGTATCGGATTGCCTGGATTTGGTGCCCGCTCTGGCTTTTTTTCTGTCTCATATCGAAGGTCGTCACATCCTAAAGGGAGTTTCCAATCTTGTTCACAAGGAAAGTGATCGCTTAACAGAAGTGATGAAGTTATTAAAAAAATTTGAGCGAATCGCGGGTACTGAGGGAGACGATCTTCTCATCGAGGGCAGTAAACTTATTCTCACAACCCCTCAGGATCTTATCCTGCCAGATGATCATAGGATGGTCATGACGGCAGGTATGTTTTTAAGACTTCACGCAGGGGGAAGTCTTACGCCTGCTGAAGCCGTTGATAAATCATATCCAGGTTTCTTTAATCTCTTTTTAGATTAGAATCTCGCCACTAGCGAAGTGGTATAGGTGTAATCATAGTTCTTGTTACCCTCTACCACAGGTTGATCATCGTAAATTCCCTTGAAAGCAAACTTCAAAGAGAAGACACTATTTAAGATAGAAGTGATAGAAGCTTCATGTATTACTAGATAATCTGCGGTATTGGTGAAGTTAGGAACATATTCAAGCCAAACGCGATAAGAGAAGTTCTTATTAGGTTGATCATTAATCTCACTATATAGACGCCCTTTCTGCTCATACCGAGTTGGCTCCGAGCCATACAGATCTTCCACCGTATATCGCACACCCGCTTCGGAGAAGATATTAAGAGTGTCAGATTTTATGTAATAATACTTAAAACCAGTATCCGTGTTATAGCGGGCCTTAATACCCTGAAAGCGATACCCCTCAACGAACTCGGCGATATAGAATGCGAAGCTTTGAGAGAACATTCTCTCAACCTTGAGAGTAAAGTCCCATTCTCTGGCACTAACTTGCTCACCCGCCTCTCCATAGCTGTAGCGACCATTTACTCGATATGTCATAGCTTGGACTTCATACTGATTTGAGGACTTGAATAAATAGGTCTCTACGTTTGAGTTACCGCCGGTAACGACTGAGGAGATTTCCGACTCATGGCTAAGTTTGGCGAAAACCGTGGAAGGGATAAGAAATAGCAAGAATAAATACTTCATCTTTCCTCATTGCAAAAAAGAAAATAACTTAACATTCTGTCCAATTTTGGCAAATTGCAAATCCAGTAAAATTCACCGAGCATCAAGGAAAAAAAGGACGTCTATGATTTTTGGAACCCTTATCTTTAGCACTCTTTTGATTTCTCCTGCTTTTGGGTTAACAGGTAAGGTGATTGATACTCTGGGTGAGGATAAACTTCTGAATGTTGTAATTAAGGAGGGCGATCGCCTTAAAACCAAGCAGGGGGAGGTTTTAATTGAGTTTCATCCCTCGCTGCAAGTCATCTTGTTGCCTTCAAGCATAATTAAACTTCAAAAAGAGGAAATCTTGCTTGAGAAGGGATCACTTCTCTACCAGGCCAGTGATAACAATACTCCCCCTATCGTTTCCTCGCAGATGATAAAGTTCTCTCCCCAGAGTGGGCGGGTTCAATTTGAAGTGTCCAGACTGAAGGATGAAGTTGTTTTGAATGTTGAAGTTGGTGAGGTGGAAGCTGCTTCTCCCTTAGTCATGACCTTTGTACCGGAAATAATTAAAGCGAATAAAGGTTTTGCTTTTTCTGCAGGCAAGCGAAAATTTGAACAACGAGACTTTAAATTAAAAAATAAGGCCAAGCTAGAATTTAAGAGGAAGCAAGACTAGCTTGCTTCCTCGATATCGCAATAAATTATTGAGCGTCTACATCGCCTTCAGTGCCGAAGCTTTCAGACTCTGTTCCTGTCCCAGTACCTGTACCAGATCCAGTGCCCATATCGTCAGTTGCTGAACCAGTACCCATATCTTCTTGCTGCTCTTCCATAGTACCTGTGCCAGTAGCACTATCTAGAGAATCGTCTTCTTGCATTTCAGCGTCACTCCCCATAGTAGAGCCAGCACCCATTGTACTTGAATCTGTACCAGAAGCTGAATCTACGCTTGTTCCTGTGCCTGAATCTGTAGCACTTCCACCAGCGCCAGTATTAGCGTAAAGGGGAAGAGCAACCATAAATGCAGTGACTACAAATAATAACTTTTTCATACAAACCTCCATGTGATTTTAAATTGATACCGACCTTCCGCCGGCTCAAACTTCACATATCTAACCAGTACTTGGTTAGAGAGAGTACATAATTCAACCTAAAGGTGACTTAGGTTGGGCGTCAAAGACTTCGCACAGCATCTCGCAGGAGGCCTGCTTAAGAGGCATGATTAACATTTGTCTAACTTAGCTTCATTATCACAATAAGGAATTTTACATATGATGATGCTTCCTATGAAAGTAATGCTTCTATTCTTGATTTGTCTGTTTTCTTTTGGAACTGTTCACAGTGCCACGCTTGAAGTGCGTATTAAAGATAAGGTTTCCGCTCAAGGTTCTTTTTATTATCTTATTTTTAAGAGCAAGAAAGGCTTTCCCGATGTGAAGAAGGAGAGTGTTTATTCAGGAACCTTGAGTGCCAAGGAGAACTCTTTAATCATCGAAAATGTTTCTGATGGTGAATATGCCTTAACCATCTTTCAAGACGAGAATGAGAATGGCAAGTTAGATACTAATATGGTGGGAATACCAAAGGAGTCGTTTGGATTTTCTAATAATCCTAAGATTCTTTTCGGAGCTCCTTCGTATGAAAAGTGTCGCTTTAAAGCAACAGGTAAGACCGAGATTGAGATTAAAATGAGACAGTTTTGATGAATAAGCTGATCCTGCCTGAATACTCCCTTCCCCTGACTTTCCTCATCCTCTCGGGGATACTCATCACCCGTTATTTTGTTCTCTCGGGCTTTCTGTATTATCTCTGTCGGTGTCTGGATAGAAAGGGACTCAAAAAGAGAATTAGCCAGAAGAGATCAGATGTTTCTCATGTAAAGTCTGATGTCATGGCCTCAATTGTAAGTTCTCTCATTTTTGCTCTCTCCGGGACATGGATGATTGCCCTTTGGAGAGCAGGAGATTTAAAGATCTATCACTCTCTGGAATCCATAGAAGTTTTCAAAGGTGCTTTGGTGCTCTTCACTCTGATGTTTCTTCAGGATTCATACTTCTATTGGACTCATCGCTTGCTTCATCTGCCGGGATTCTTTAAGAGATTTCATCTGACTCATCATTATTCGACTCTTCCCACGGCCTGGACATCTTTCTCCTTTCATCCTGTAGAGGCCTTGCTTCAGGCAATCATTCTTCCTGTTTTACTTCTTTTGATCCCAACCAATTGGGTTGTTCTTCTTATCTATCTTTCACTGATGACCTTTCTGGGACTTATTAATCATCTGGGATATGAATTTTATGGTGAAATTTTTAGAAAGAATTCAATCTTAGCAAATCTTATTTCAGCGTCTCATCATCAGATTCATCATACAAACTTTACCCGGAACTTTGGGCTCTACTTCACCTTTTGGGATAAATGGATGGGAACAGAACATGAATAATTCAAAAACTATCATAATGGGGGGGGGGCTTTGGGGAGGTCTCTTGGCCTATCACCTGACAAAGTTTAGGCCTGATATAAACTTTGAGCTCCATGAAAAAGATAATACCTTGGGAGGTAATCATACCTGGTCATTTCACCAAAGTGATCTGGATTCAGATAGCTTCCAGGTTATTGCGCCTTTCATTGAAAAAACCTGGAAGGGGCATTCGGTTTTCTTTCCTAAACATTCAAGAAGTCTCGAGATGCCTTATTGCTCTATTACATCTGAAGGATTTCATCGAGTGCTATGTGAAAGCATTCCTTCCGAGAAGTTATTCTTTAAGAGTCAAATTCGTCCCGAAGGCTTAACTAATGAAATTGTCATCGATGCCAGTAATCAAGACTCTCTTTATGGAAAATGTGGCTATCAGAAGTTTTTAGGAATTGAAGTTGAGCTTGCCGAGGAGCATGGCCTTTCTATTCCAATCTTAATGGATGCGCAGGTGGTGCAGAAAGATGGTTACCGTTTTATCTATTATCTGCCTTGGACCTCTCGGCGGATTCTCATTGAGGATACCCGCTACTCGAATAACGCTTCTTTGAATCTGATTGAGTTGGAAGCGGATATTCAATCAATCCTTAAGCAAAAGAACTGGAAAGTGGAAAAGGTTCTTAGAAAAGAGAGTGGAGTTCTTCCTATTCCTATCGATCCAGTCTCTTCTCAAGGAAATAATATTTCTATTAATTTAAGTGGTATTTTTCACGACGTTACAGGTTACTCTTTGCCTGATGCTGTGAGGTTAATCAATGAACTTATCAAAATTCAGGACTGGCAGAGAAGTACGGTGCTAGAATGTGTTAATAATTATCGTCAAAAAAGACACCGAGACCGCAGCTTTTTTAGATTACTCAATCGACTGCTGTTTCAAGCAGCTGAGCCAAAACTCCGCTATCTGGTGCTCTCTCACTTTTATGAGCTCTCTCAGCCACTAATTGAGCGCTTCTATTCCGGGAAAATGAATAAGCTGGATTATATTCGAATTTTTATGGGTAAGCCTCCCGTGAAAATTACCTCTGCTATTGAGGCGATTTTCTTAGGGCAAAAGAATACAGAGGAAGTCTTATGAATGAACTCACCGGTCTAAGAGATCATAGGAACTCTTTGTCCAAGTATCTTGGACTTGTTCAGAATGCGGATGTGGAAAGTATTCTCGAAGAGTCCCTTTGGGGGCCATTAGAAGATTTTTTAAGTAAGCCAGGAAAAAATATTCGCCCCAAATTAGTGGAGTTGGGGTTTAGACTTGCTTCACGAAATGAAGCTGAAATTGATTTGAGTCTAGTGCAGGAAAAGCTAAATATTGCTAGCTCTATTGTTGAGGCCATCCATGCAGGTGCTCTTATCATCGACGACATTGAAGATGGCAGTGAAGTGCGAAGAAACGCTCCTTCACTTCATTTAAAGTATGGTCTTCCCAAGGCCCTCAATGCTGGTAATTGGCTTTACTTTTGGGGGTTGGAAAAAATTCCCTTACTCGGTTTAAGTGACAAGGCCCAAAGTCGGCTTACCGAAGAGTGTCTGAGATACCTCACCTGTGCTCATATGGGACAGGCGATAGATCTTGGAACGGTGATCGATAAAATCCCTCAAATAGAAGTAAGAGATATCTGCCTGGCCTCCATGGAGCTTAAAACAGGCACTCTCTTGGCCCTGGCCCTGAGACTGGGAGCAGCCGTGGGAGGACTTCATGAAGGTTTTGAAAAGCTTGATCTACTAGGTAGGCGTCTGGGAATTCTTCTTCAAATCTTTGATGATATCGGAAACTTCTCACAACAAAAAACGGAAGGACTCACTAAGAGGCAGGAAGATCTTAAGCTCAAAAGACCTTCCTGGATTTGGGCGATAGCTTCATCCGGCTATCGTGAAGATAGTTATCAGGAATTTAAGAAAGCCGTGAGTGCGATTCCTTCTGAAGATCTTTTGAATGAGTGGATGGAAAAAAATGATTTTCGAAATCAATTGATGAAATCAACTAAGTATGAACTTGATTCCTTTCTTTCGGATTGCGAGGAAGAGTGGGGAATTACTCATAAAGAATCAGCAAAAACAATATTTGAAATTGGTAAAATTTTAGAGAGGGCATATGTCTAATAAACTTAAAGCGGGTGTCATTGGTAGTGGTCTAGGAGGATTAGCTGCAGCTATCCGTCTGCAGTCATCAGGCTATCAAACAACGGTATTCGAAAAAAGAGATAAGCCAGGAGGTCGCGCCTATGTTTATAAAGACAATGGTTTTACCTTTGATGCTGGTCCCACTGTTATTACCGCTCCTCATTGCTTGGAAGAGTTATTTGAACTTTCAGGCAGAAAGTTATCTGACTATGTTGAGCTCATTCCTGTTGAGCCTTTTTACCGCTTGATGTGGGAAGACGGATATGTCTTTGATTACGGCTCAAGTCTCGATGAGACCATGGAGCAGATTAAGGAGAAATCTCCCCGCGATGTTGTGGGCTATAAGAAGTTTCTCGATTATTCAGAGAAAGTCTTTAATGAGGGCTATACTAAGCTCGTGCATGTCCCCTTTCTTAACTGGTGGAGCATGATTCGGGTTTCTCCTCAGCTCGCTAAGCTTTCTGCCCATCGATCAGTTTACACCCAAGTGAGTAAGTTCATTGAGGATCCTCATTTAAGACAGGCTTTTAGCTTTCATTCCCTCTTAGTTGGGGGGAACCCTTTTCAGACTTCGTCCATCTATACTTTGATTCATTTCTTGGAGAGAAAATGGGGAGTGACTTTTCCTAAAGGTGGAACAGGTGCCTTGGTGCAAGGGATGCTAAAGCTCTATCATGAGCTAGGTGGTAAGATTGAGCTTAATTCTGAAGTTGATAAAATCTTTGAACACAATGGCATGGTAAATGGTCTCATTACCCGTGATGGAAGAAAGTTTGAACTGGATTTCATTGTTAGTAATGCCGATGTTATGCATACCTATTCGAACCTCTTGGGCAATGTCGCCAAGGTCGAAGGTCAGAGGAAGCGTCTCAAAAAAATGAAGTACAGTATGTCTCTCTTCCTCATCTATTTTGGGACAAAGAAAAAGTATCCTAATATCGCTCACCATACCGTGCTGTTTGGACCACGCTATCGTGAGCTCCTCCAGGATATATTTGATCACGGCACTCTCGCCGATGATTTCTCCCTCTATCTCCATGCTCCTACTAAGAGTGACCCTGATCTCGCTCCGGAAGGCTGTGAGGGCTTTTATGTTCTAGCTCCTGTGCCTCACCTTGGAGGAGGAAAGGTCAATTGGGAAGTCGAGGGACCTAAGTACGCAGACCGAATTCTTACCTATCTGGATGAGAGATATCTTCCAGATCTTAAAGAGAATCTTATTACCCAGAGGATCTTCACCCCAGTTGATTTTGAAAGAGAACTAAATGCTCACCTGGGTTCTGCTTTCTCACTAGAGCCAGTTCTTACCCAAAGTGCTTTCTTTAGGACTCAAAATAGAGACAAGGATATAAAAGGAATGTATTTTGTAGGAGCGGGTACTCATCCCGGAGCAGGTGTTCCGGGAGTGGTCAATTCGGCCAAAGCAACCGTTAGCCTTATTCATGAGGATTACCCTAGTGTTGAGCAGAGAACAGACTATACATTCTAAAGAGGTTTTTAAGGCAGGCTCCAAGAGCTTTTCGTTAGCCGCGAGGTTCTTTCCTCAAGAATTAGAGGAAGGGGCAACTCATATCTATCACTGGTGCCGGCACTGCGATGATGTGATTGATGAGGGTATAGGCGATAAGACTCTTCTCCTTGAGGAGCTGCAAGAAGAAACCATCAAGGTTTGGAACCCTCAAGAAACTGATCTCAGTCCACCCTTTGCCTCTCTCAGAAGAGCAGTTGAGCGCCATAATATTCCATCCTACTATGCTCTGGAACTTTTGGAAGGCATGAAGATGGATGTGACTCATTATCAGTATCGCACCTATCGTGAACTCAAGCTCTATTGCTACCGAGTGGCCGGAACGGTTGGACTAATGATGACTCATGCCATGGGTATCTTCGATCAAAAGGCACTTAAGATGGCGGCATCCATGGGTATTGGTATGCAGCTCACCAATATTGCCAGAGATATCAAAGAGGATTATTCCCTTCAGAGAATCTATCTACCTAAAGAATGGTTGAAAGAAAAAGGTATTACAGATTCAGAGCTCATGAGTGTGAAGCATCGAGAGGATCTCTTGATGATCCAGAAGAAGCTTATTAGTGAAGCAGAAAAGTATTACCATGAAGGCAAGCAGGGTCTTATCTATCTTCCCTGGAGAGCTGCTCTGGCCGTACACATTGCCCACCTTTTCTATCGAGAGATAGGTCGAAAGATTTTAAGAAACGGTGAAAGATCCTTAGAGAGAAGAACTGTTATCTCTTTTCCTCGAAAACTCATGCTGGTCACCCGGGGACTTTGGGATACTTTATTTTCAATTCCCGTTCGTCTAAGAAGTGAGAGAACAAAAGTCGTCATCGATAAAATATGGAGTCAGGTGTGAATGAAGTTACTTACTGGGATGAGGCCATCAGCTACGTGAAGCAAGTGAAGCAATTTAATGGCATGGATTGGGTTAGTTATATCGCTTGGGTTGGTCTGATGTGTGGGCTTCTGTTTGCCACTGGAGGTTTTGTGCTATGGGGACATACTCATGGAGTCGTCTTCCCTGCCTATGTTTGGAATCTTCCCATGGGAACGGCCATCTTTGTTGGTGCTATTGCCTTTGACACCATCGGACATCGCACGACTTATAAAGAAGAATTAAAAAAGGGCGAAGCCCTGGTTCATCACATTACTATCTTTGCAGGGATCACTAGTTGCTTGCTATTATCCATGGCCTATCATTGGCCAGTGGCCCTTAAGATACCTTCACTGGTCTTCATCGTGCTTTCTATTTTTTACAGTATGATTGATGAAGCCTTTCATTGGAGAAGATATCTTATAGGCCAATCCAACCGCATAGAGATGTGGAGTCACTTCTTTATCTTCCTAGGCCACCTCATTATGATCATTACTTGGTGGCAATGGTTCTCGGAAGGCTACCCAGGTGTCGAAGAGACATTAAATTTTTTTTAACTCTTATCACTTTTTCTTCTTCAAGTTCTTCTTAAGAGCGTTATAGCCTTTCTTGAGCATCTTATATTTCATAAAGCCTGATAGCATACCCATATTTCCTCCTTGTTTATCTTGCCAGTTAAGGTGCAAGGAGGAGACCAACTTATTACTGAGAACATCACTCCACTTATGAAATCTTAATTAACCTCTTTTTATTGAATCAGTTATACTGAGCATTGGAGAATTTTTTTTATTTAGAAATTTACCGAGAGAGGCAAGTATGAATGTGCCGGCCATTGCGAAGAAAAGCTTTGATGAACTACAGAAAAAGCCCGAGTTCCTTTGCATCGTAAAGAAGATGCTTAAGCGCTTAAAAAAAATCTCCAATGCCCTGGAAAGGGCCCGGCTCATTCATAAGAGCATCGAGGAATATAATCAGGAAGTCTTCTCCCATCCTTTAGTAAAAGAGTTAAGTCCATGCAAGCTCGGTTGCTCGGCTTGTTGTCATACTCAAGTAAGTGTCACTAGCGACGAGGCAGAATTACTGGCCATGCATGTAAATAATGGTCTTGAAATTGATCGAGAGAGACTTAAAAGTTTAATGCTAGCTGGAAATGATGATGATAAATACTTCGCCATTCCTTATAAAGACCGTGCTTGTATCTTTTTGGATAGTGCGGGTGCCTGCAGAGTCTATGAAGATAGACCCTCCGTGTGTAGAACCAATGCGGTACTGGGACCAGCTTCCCAATGTGATACTTCAAGAACGATTCAACCGACTAGACTCATTCGTACACCCAAATCTGATATGGTGACTTATGCTTCATTCATGTTTTCCAAAACCAGTGGGAGTCTTCCTCATATGGTAGGAAAGGCCCTTTTGATAGAAGTAGAAATCGCGGCCAACTAGGTAATATTAATCGTAATACGATTAATATCGAGATATATGTAGTATTTGATCTGGAAGACCTATAGGATGAGGGTATTCTGTTCTTAACTACCGCTAATAGTTTTTATTTCAGACCAATTTAACATCGACAATTTTTATTCCGTATTTTTCTTCATCAATATTTTCAAAAAAAACAAACACAGCTTTGTCACACCTTTGTGACATTTTTTCATTGGAGGCTCATATGAGTCAAAAAATTTATGTTGGTAACTTAGGTTACTCGGTTACTAATCAATCACTTGAGAATACTTTTTCTCAATTTGGTACAGTTAATTCTGCAAAAGTCATCATCGATAGAGATACAGATCGTTCGAAAGGATTTGGATTTGTTGAAATGTCTAATAGCTCTGAAGCGGCTAGCGCCATTCAAGCTCTTAATGGTTCTGAGCTAGAAGGACGTCAAATGAACGTTTCTGAAGCTAAGCCAATGGCTCCGCGTGATAACAATCGCTACTAAGCTCTAGTTCGATTATAGAGTGTGCCGGGTTATACCGGCACATTTTAGCTAACCTTTGATTCGCTCTTCACACTTGGTAGCTTCAATACAAAACATGTATGTTCAGACTTAGAATCTAATTCGATAGTTCCACCATGATTTTCCATAATAGATTTAGAAATAGATAGGCCCAGACCCGTTCCTTTTCCTATTTCCTTGGTGGTAAAGAATGGATTAAAGATCTTGGCCTTAACATGCTGAGGAATTCCACTACCACTGTCCTTGATGGTGATGACATCGATTTCACCACTAGAAAAACCAATCTCTACCCATCTTTCGCTTTGTCCTTCCGTCGCATCAAAAGCATTGTTTAAAAGATTAATGAGAATTTGCGAAATGAGAAGACGATCGCAATAGATTTTAGAATCCACTTCTTGCCCAGATGCTTTTAATCTAAGTTCCACGCCGTTATTTTTAAACTTCTCAGTACAAAGGCCAAAGACATCAGTGATGATCTCCTGAAAGGAGACTGTTTCCTTGCGAAATTCCTTCGATTCTCGAGAGAGGATTTTCATACCAGTTATGATCTTGGAAATTCTCTGGATGGTCTTCTCGATAATATCTACATTCTGATTAATTCCTGGAACACTCACGCCATTTTTAATGAGCATCTTTTTAAGTGAGGAAGCTGCCAGATTAACGATGGTTAAGGGGTTATTGATCTCATGAGCAATGCCACCGGCCATCTCCCCTAGAGAAGCGAGTTTTGAAGCTTGCAGGATTTTGGCTTCTTGATCTTTAAGGCGCTGATCCTGAAGATATTTTTCGGTATTATCCTGGATATAGAGCACGTAATGATTTTTGTTTTGAGATGAGATAGAACAAGTATAGTAAGAATAATTCTCTTCATTACCACTTAGATGATCGAAGAAAACAACTCTGGAAGTGGCGTCAAATCGACTTACCTTACTTTTTACCAAACTAAAGAACTCATCTCCTAAGAACTGCTTAAGGGAGAGACCCTGCTTGTTATTAAACTTCTTGATAAGAAAACTATTAAAGGATTTATTGACGATAAAATCTTTATCGAAAATAAGAATATCTCCGGGAAGGGCCTGAATGATTCCTGCGAGTTTATTTTTTTCGCTTTCGATTTCACTCGTAAGTTTTTCTAGTTCCAGGGTTCTTTCTTTAACTTCTGAGGCGAGATATACGTTTTTTTCAAATAGGGAGAATGAGCTACTACCCGAGCCCATGCCTCGCTCAATTCTATCCATCAAGGATTCATTGACCTTCTTTAGGCGCTCGATTTCTTTCTCGAGTTGTTCACTAGTTTTTAATTCTGGTGCCAAAAGCAACTCCTGTTAGGGTCTGGTTGATATGGACGCCACCAAACTGTTCACCAAAGGTATGAAATCCGACGGCATTATTGTCTTTATAAAGATTAACCATGTTTTGTTTCTCTACAGGGGAGAGTTGTAAGATTTCAAGCTTTCGCAGAATGCATTCAAAGATCAGGCAATGCTTATCAGCTCCCAATTTATTATCGATCTCATGGAATAGATTATTGGTACTTTCAAAAAGATGCTTTTGATTGGCCATCCTGAGGACGATACCATTATCGATAGCGCAGTAAAAAGTGAGACTAAGATCAGGATTCATCTTCTGAATACTTCTCACAAAGTAATCACTCCCAACTTTAAGCATCACAGGATTTTTGGAAAACACTGCTGGATTTAGATCTGATAGTTCTAATCCCAGAATATTAGCGTAAAATTCTCCTGCCGGGGTTCCTTCGATTTCCTGTACAGTTCTCGTGGCTGGAGTGGCAGCGGTAATAGCAAAGCGATTATCGGTTTCGCAAAAATGCTGATCTTTGAAGATATGAAACGGCAGGGTGGTGGTAACAATAGCTAGAGAAGCGACATTATCTTTGAGCTCGCCCTCTGAATAGACTAAGGTCGATTCAAACTCCAACTGATCACTGGCCGATCCTCCAATGAGGGGAGTTCCCTTTAAGATATCATCGATCAAACCCACAAGTTCTTCTTCCTTACCGGCCAGACCATCCACTAATAAAACAGCAAAGGTTTTCCCATCCTTTAATTTCTGCTGATGCTTAATTTGAATATTTTCAAACTGATCTTTCAATCCAAGGATGCTAGTGTCACTTCGGAGATCCTGAATCTGAATGATATCCACTTCAAATTCATCGCCTTGAAGCGAGAACCCCACCATCCCATTATCGATAAATCCACTACTAGAAATCTCACCCGCCGTTGAGCAGGCCATGGTCTTTGATCCAAAGAATTCATTCAACCCATGCGACATCTCATGGGCATCATAGGCGCGTGAGAAAAATACCAAATTCAGCTTGGCTTCTTTTGACTGAAGCTGACCCGCTAACATCCGGCATGCCTTGGCTTCGTCCTTCTCTTTTGTGAACCCGGTTCTAATGGGGCCCATGCTTACCTCTGGGTTTCAAGACCTTAAGCCAATATGTTACCTTTTTTTTAACATATGCTGGCCGAATTTTAACGGCCTATAAACCTCCAGAATTAAGACCCTGATATCATGATAAGTTTTTTGCCCTTTTCTCACCTTTTCTTCCTAAGTAGGAAAAGATGTCCTCTTTTATTGGCAGTGGCAAAATTGATGCGTTTGCGACTAAAGACTTCTTGCGAGTATTTTTCTAAGAACTCAGAATTCACACCTGAATTTTAATTCGACTTGCGCACTGATTTTTCCGGTTATTATCTAGCATCTTTAGACCTGTAAAAACGGAGTCCTTATGGATAAGTCGAGCTCAAACTCCTACCGGCAATCCTTCGAAAAAATTAAGCACCTCACTAAACCCAATCTACTTTTGTATTGGGGCGATCTGNNTTCTTTGTTAATCGAGGAATCTACTTTATTCATGAAATCGTTCATCAAGGTAAACACCTGAAGGGCTTTGAGACGGCCCATAGCCTGCTCTTTGGCTGCGTCTTTAAGATCCCCAGCTATATTCACACTCCCCACCATTATCACCACCGCTCCACCTCTTATGCCACGATGGATGATCCTGAGTGGGATGATGCCTGGATCGGGCAATCCCTGGGGAAATACCTTTCTGTCATTCCGGTCTCGCTTATGATTCCGGTGATTCTCTTCGTGCGATTTACTCTGGTGCCACTCACTTACCCTTTCATCGGAGAAGCGCGCAGAAATAAGATTTTTCAAAAGGCTTCTACCTTCGCCATGAATCC
>DFXX01000098.1 GCA_002381765.1 Bacteriovoracaceae bacterium UBA4097
TGCAGGAATTCTTCTGTAAGCATAAGATCAAAAATTACTATACGGTTTCTATCTCGGGCTATCACATCGCTGAAGCCGGAGCGAATCCGATTACTCAGCTCGCACTCACTCTTTCTAATGGTTTTACCTATGTTGAGTATTACCTCAGCCGTGGCATGCATATTGATGACTTCTGCGAAAACTTATCTTTCTTCTTCTCCAATGGTCTAGATCCCGAGTACACAGTACTTGGTCGAGTAGCCAGAAAGATTTGGGCAGTAGCGATGAAAGAGAAGTATGGCGCTTCTGATAAATCTCAGAAATTAAAGTACCATATTCAAACTTCTGGGCGCTCACTCCATGCTCAGGAAATTGACTTCAATGATATCAGAACAACACTGCAGGCCTTCCTTGCTCTGTCTGATAACTGTAACTCGCTTCACACTAATGCTTATGATGAGGCGATCACCACTCCCACTGAAGAGTCAGTCAGACGTGCCATGGCGATTCAGCTCATCATTAACCGCGAGTATGGTTTAAATAAAACGGATAACCCACTCCAGGGATCATACATCGTGGATGAACTGGCCGAGATCGTGGAAGACGCAGTTTTAACTGAATTTGAAAGAATTTCTGATAAGGGCGGAGTCTTGGGAGCCATGGAGTCAATGTATCAGCGTGGCCGCATCCAGGAAGAGTCCCTCTACTATGAAACTTTAAAAGATTCAGGAGAGTTCCCGATCATCGGTGTGAATACCTTCCTTCCAGAAAAGCAGGAAGAGTGGAAGCCGATCGAAATGTCTCGCGCATCTGAGAAAGAGAAGAACGATCAGATCGATCGCCTTAAGGCCTTCCAGGCAAGAAATAAAGGTAAGTCAGAAGCCTGCCTCACTAAATTGCGTGAAGTCGCTCTTACTGGTGGCAATATTTTTGAGGAACTACTCACTTGTGTGCGCTACTGCAGCCTAGGTGAAATCACTTCTGTGCTTTACGAAGTGGGTGGCCGCTACCGAAGGAATATGTAAGTGAAAAAGTCCAAAATTTACACCAGAACTGGAGATCTAGGAGAAACGGGATTAGTCAGTGGCAATCGCACTCTTAAGTCAGATTCCCGCATCGATCTCTATGGTGATTTGGACGAACTTAATTCCCGGGTTGGAGTAAGTGCTGCATATCTCGCTGAGGATCTTCAAATGCAGAAGGTCCTCGATTTTCTTCATCACATCCAGTCGGCTCTTTTTGATCTTGGTTCAAATCTCGCTTGTGAAGTGGAGAACCGGCAAAATTACAAGCTGCCTCAGATTCCTGCTGAATTTATCTTAGATATGGAGCAGGAAATTGACCGCATGGATAGTGAGCTTGAGCCACTGAAGAACTTCATTCTTCCCGGTGGAAGCCTTGCCTCAGCTAGCCTTCATCTGTGTCGTACTGGAGCGAGAAGTGTGGAGCGAAAACTCATTGCTTATCACCATGCAACCAAGGAAGCCCTTCCTGAAAACAGTCTTACCTTTTTGAATCGTCTGTCTGATTATTTCTTTGTGCTTGCTCGCTATGTGAATTTAAAGCAAGGTGGAGGAGAAATTTATTGGCAGTCAAAAAAGTGATATAAAAGATACATAGAGTTCGGCTTCATTCATGTCATTACATTCCCGTACAAAATTGCATATCTAGTCATAAGCAGCCTGTAAACATTTCAAACAGTCTATCATCCATTTCCAGAAATGTTATTACCCCGAATAAATTCGAAATTGAAACATAGGCCCTCTAAGGCCGATAGGAATTCTAATGAAAACGAATCTTTTTCTAGTCACTTTACTTAGCTCTACTTTTGCCCTTGCCGGCACTGCTTTTGCTTCATCAAAAATAGATCAAATTAGCATCGAAGGGCAAGCAACTATTCAACATCCAACCTGTCTTGTTCATTCAGTGTTTATTTCAAATGATGGCGGATACACCAATGATTTTGCCCAAGCAGGTAGAAGTAGTTATGACTGGCTTTCAAAATCTCAATACGGCAGTCTTATCCAAGCTTCCAGAGAGCCGGTAACAGAAGAAAACAAAGATAAACTAACTTTCAACAAAATGGTCATGGAAAAATTGTTAGAGAATGGTTTTGAATTTGGTGAAGAAGATGAAAATTCTCTTAAAATTATCTTCCGAGTAGATAATAACGTTAAAAAATATGGGCTCGTTTTTGATAACTCCTTTACAACTTCTTACTACTCGCTCGTTCGTACTTTTCAAAAAACTAACGGAAAATCTGAGAAGACTTACGAATACTTTGCTAATTCAAAGGACTTCAAAAAGTCACCTTATGTCCCTACAACAAATAAATCTATTGCTGCTCACTATGATGCTGTAACTGAAGCAGCTCTTGCTAACTTGCCTTCTTGTACTTTGAGATAAGTTCAGTAGGGCGTGGTAATTCTATACTGCGCCCTCACTTCTGACTGGTGATTAATGAAAGCGACTATTCTGATCAATCAGAGTTAATGAGTCTTGACGCCCAAATCAATCATTACGACATGGCTATAGCCGCTGCTCAAGCAAGAAGAAGTCATCATATTATAGTTAATGATGGCATCGATAACGAAATCATGAGCTATGAAAGTTTAAAAAGCATGCTAGTTGCTCGGAAGATGCAATTAGAATCCAGCTATTAAGCCAGCAGTAATAATATAAAAATCTGTAATTTTTATACCATCTAAAAAGAGAAAGTGGATGTGTGCTACATTAGGTCTTCATAGACGAGGCTTAAATGAAGAAAATTATTGGAATGACATTAATGCTAACATTATCGACGGCCTCAGAAGCCAGAGAAAGGTTTGCAGGAATTTATCTCGATTCATCGATCCCTGCTTCTCAAATAAGAATCATTAAAGATGATCTGGCTTACCTCTATAGTAATCCCATCAAAGATGTTGATTCAGAATTTCAATCGATGGCTGAGCTTACCAAGGTAGATGGACCCCATTTGTATAATTGGGTCTACAATCGAGTAAAATATATTATTGGTGAAGAATATAAGTTAAGGGGCCGCAACGCTGTAACCAAAAAAGGTCATACTTTTCCCGCAACACCCCTTCCTCCTTCTCTTCTTAAGCGCACTAACCGCTATGAACGAATCAGCATCATGTCCAATGCTGGTGCCGAACTTTATCTAACAGGAAAATTAGCTAATGTTTTGAGAGGACTTAAACTGGATAATAAAAGCGTCTTTGCTCCCTCTCCTAGAGTGGGGATTATTCAAGTGGGAGAAGGTCATTTCCTGGAAAGACTTCTTATTAATAAAGAACTTCAATCTGAGGCAAATAAAATAAAAAGACTGAGTACTATTTTTCATGAGGCCCGTCATGGAGACGGTCATTCCGAGCATGTTGGATTTATCCATAGTAAATGTCCCCCAGGTCACAATCTCTCAGGCTTTGATGCTTGTGAGGCCTATAGTAATGGGGCCTACTCGATAGATGCAGTGGCCACCAAGACGCTTCTTCTTAATTGCAAGACTTGCTCCATCGAGGACAAGACCAAGTTATCGGCGACTATTGCTGATGCCTACAGCAGGGTGGTGGTGCGCTCTCATCTAAAGACAGAGGCTCAGCTTCTGGAAGAAATGGCGACCTATCAAAGAGTGATTGATTTCTATATTGGTTTTATTGCCGCTAATCCCAAAGGGGCAGAGGCTTCTATTAAAGAATTAGAACGATTACAGAAGCAGATGAAAGAATGTGAAGCTCAATTGAAGGAATTAAAGACTCCTGTGCATCCTAAGAAAATGGATGCAAAGCCGGAGGGTTCATTTGAAGAGGTCTCGGTTGAGAAGTCATCAAGTTTGATGAAGAGTTCTCTCTTAAGAAAATGAAAAGAATAACTGTCCTATTTTTATTCATCCTTGGGATAGCACTGGTTTCATGGAACTTCTGGAAACGGGATCCTCAGAATGTGAGTCAGGACTTATCACAATCAAACACTTCGATGAGACCTATTTCCAATGATAGTGAAAAAGTTAAAACTCATGAGGTAAGTATAGCTGATACTAAGATTCCTTCCTCTGATAAGCAGAATCAATTCAACCACTTTATTAAATCACTTCCGATTATAGATGATTTACAGAACTTGAGTCCTGAGGAAGTTCACCATACTCCCGAGATAATAAAAGATGGGGGTGAATTAATCGGCCGAATCCATGCGGAGGCAGATAGTGATGCAACTAAAAGAGTCGATGCGATGAGCTTTTTTAAAAAATGCGCTGAAGATGAGCAGATTGTGACGGCCATCAGGGCCGTTTGTTTGAATAAGATTTATAAACTCGTACCAGTTTGGAAGATCCCTACCCCCTTGTCGGATTCCAGAATTTCTAAAGATGTACTAAAACTTTCACATAAAATACCTTAGTGAAAAGGAAGTCCTAAAAGTAAGTAATCTTTTCAACGACCTATTCCTTTGTAAATTTTTACCCTAAAAGGTACAAAACCTTTTCATGGATACTTTATGAAACATCTATTAATTTTATTAGCAATTACGTTCTCTACTTATTCCAATGCAAATGAAGAAGAGTATCTTGCCCATAAATGTACGCCTTGGATCAAGACTGGCCAAACTCTTTCCAATGGAAAACCTATTCTTCCGTTCCAGGTCTTTACTGTTGGACATCCAGCAAAATACGCTTATATCAAATTTGAAGGTGGGAATAAGATTTTTGCTAATGTCAGCGGATATGGGCCATACATGAGTTTCTATACTGAAAGTGAATCAGTAACCGTTAGAAAAAACGGTAACAATTACGTTGGCGAGATCCGGTATTTTGGTAAGGATGGAAACTACTATGTAGATGGAGTTGAGACTTACGACATTACATGTAGCAATGGTCGGTACTAAAAAAGAAAAAAATAGGTATTCACGATAGCTATAAGCAGACAGCAAACTAGTTAGGACTTTATGAAACCCATCAAAATTTTTGTCACAATAATACTTTTATTGTTTATTGGCTATGCTGCTTATAAACCTTTTCTATCAATGCTTCTCTACTTTGATAATTTAGAGGATAAGAAGAGTTTAGATTTTAAGCTGGTTGATAGTAAAATAATCGATTCACTTGAAGACACAAAAATAGGTAAATTAACTCAATGTGGAAGATATTTATCAGTTCTTCTACCGAAGGGTTTTGAAGTAAAGCAGGAATTCAACAATAAAGATGTCATGGATGGATCATGCTTACTTACTCATAAATCAAGATCTAGTATCATAATCATTAGTGAATCCACTCAACAATGGGAGATGACTTTAAAATCTGTAAAAGGTTTCCTGGCAAATATTTCAACCATGTACTCTAAGAAAACATTGTCTAAGATTAATAGTTCACCGAATATTTTTAAGCAGTTCATTAGTATATTTGAAAGTGCTAAGAGTGATCAAAGGGTTTTTAGCCTGGAAGAGAATGTGTACGCCCAAATAGCTATTTCGGCTATTAGACCAAAAAGTAAGGAAATACCGACACTTGTTAGATATCAGGAAATTGAAGGGCATACAATTATTGAGAATTATGAACCTCCTGTCTTTAATTCCCCTGAATACAGCATCCTATATCCCAATGGTAAAGTTATACTCTTGAAGTTCGTGGATTTATCTGAAACAGAAGTAACTTTGCTCTTACCTCTGTACTTGCAGAAAAATTCAGTAGTATTTGATTCTGATCTTTTCAAAAAAGATAACGATAGGAAATCTGAGATTATGGAAAAAGAACTATCAAATGGATCCGGTCCATAGATTCTAACTCACTTGCAATAATTCAGATGATATTCAAAATGGCAGATCGCCTTCACCTGCTGAAGATAGCTATGAATCGACGGTGGAAACTGAAACTCCGGCACTACATACAATCCCCAGATATGAGAAGCCAGCATGATGTCTTTTAGCCCAAAGTTTTGTGACTTATAGAAAGGGGTTAATTCTTTCTCTAAGTTGGGCCATTCTTTTTCGAGTACTTCCATGAACTGCTTTTGATTCTTTACCAGATCCTTAAAGGGACCGCGCTTTGCAGATTTTTTTTCTTCAAAGTAAGTGCGCGAGCTCTCACTAAATTCGGGCGTCCAGATCCAATAAGGCATAGCGAGAGAATGAACAGGGGAACCCAGAAAATTTAAATAAGCTTCAAACTCGGGAAAGCTCTTTTGTGAGGTTTCTTCCTTGATGTGAAGCTTATTCTCTTTATCCAGGAGGGCCATGATATCGAGACTCTCATTCATCGCCCCGGCATCGGTTTCCAAGATGGGCAGCATCTTTTTACCCGTGAGCCGGACCGGAGTCGCCTCGTCATCATAGGGGAGCACGACTGACTCAAACGGGATGTTTAAATATCCCAGGGTCATTCTCACCCGCACGCAAAATGGGCAGTGGATGTAGTGGTAAAGAGTGGGTTTCATGGTATACCTCAAAAGTGTGGTATGATTATAGGACCTAAGCGGCGGATTTCCCATCCATGACGCACAAATAACGCGACGAGCGCGTTGTAAAGATGTTATTTTACCAGTAGAAATGAATAAAAGTGGAGACTCATATGGAACAAACTCTTATCCAAATTACCGATAAGGCCTTGGAGCAAATCAAATCGATTTCTACAGCTGAGAATCCTGATGGCACTAAAGGTTTAAGACTTGCAGTCACCGGTGGCGGTTGCTCAGGTTTATCTTATAAGATTGAATTCGCTGCCGAGAAAGAAAAGGATAATATTCTCGATTTTAGTGGAGTGAAGGTTTTGATCGATCCTAAGTCGGTGATCTATCTCAAAGGCATTGTGCTGGATTTTAAAGATGGATTAAATGGTAAGGGATTTGTCTTTGATAATCCTAATGCCAAGAATACCTGTGGCTGTGGAGAGTCTTTCTCTCTTTAAACATGCTAAATCAATATCGCTATCATGCCGGCCAATTTCAGCAGGACTTCAGTGTCTTTTTGCTCACTGGTAGTGATGTTTTCTCGTTTCTGCAGAACCAATCAACCGTCGATGTAAAACTTTTAAGTGAGAGATCATTTCATCTCGCGGCTTTCCTGGATCCGCAGGGAAGAACGGAATGTTATGGATGGCTCTTAAGAGAGAACCAGGATTTTTTATATCTTGTTCCAAAAGCATTAACCGAAGAGGCGCTTGAGCGCTTGAATCGATATCTTATCTCAGAGGACGTGACCATCGAAGGTCCTAGTCCGGAAGTTTGGAATATCGCTTTGGGACCGGAAGCCTCTTTGTCAGAGGGTTATGAGGGAATTCTCTTTGACGAGAAGGCTTTCTTCTCACGAGAGCCTTTAGCGGATGTACCTCATATGCCGGATGAATTGGTCGATGACTGGCGCGCCTTAAGTGGCTGGCCTAGCTTTAGTGGGGAGGGCTTCACTAAGGAGATCATCAATAATCAAAGACTCTTTGATCTCGCCGTAATCATGAATAAGGGCTGCTACCCAGGACAAGAGACGGTCTCGAAGATTGCTACCCGGAGAGGGGCAGCCTATGCCCCTATACTTTTAGAGGTAAGTGAATCTCTGGAAGCGGGGGAAATTGCAAACTTCGGAAAGAAGATTGGAAAGATCACCTCGACCCATAAATGGGAAGATAAGTTTTATGCCGAAGCCGTGCTCTTAAGAGATTTCAGAGTGGCGGGCATGAAGGTTAACTTCACCCTTGGTGAAAAAAATTATACCGGTACTGTTCGCTATTACCCCTTAATTAAGGGGAGTTCTTCAGATAAGGCCCGCGAGCTATTTTATGAGGCCACCAATCACTTTATGGCCGATCGCCATGAAGAAGCTGAAGCAGGGCTGAGACTCGCGATCAAGCTTGATCCCACCTTTGCTGATGCCTATGAAAGCTTAGGAGTGATGTTGGGCCGACTTGAGCGTTTTCAGGAAGCGGTGGCAGTGATGGAAGAGCTCAGTAGAATCGATCCTTCAAGTGTGCTCGCTCATACCAATATGTCGTTGTTTCTTATGAGGCTCGGCAAGATCGATGAAGCCGAAGAGCAAAAATCCATGGCCACGGTTAAGTCTTTTCAGCAGTTCGGAAAAGAAGCTGAAATGAAAGAAGCCCTGGAAAGCGAGAAGAAGGCCCGCCTCGCTGAATGGGAACAAAGAGAATCCATGTTTCTGCAGGTCTTAGAGATCGATGAAGAAGATACTCTAGCTAACTACGGTATTGGATCCATCGCAGTAGAAAAAGGCGAGTGGGAGAGAGCTAAGAGGCATCTAGAGAAAGTCTTAGCGGCTGATCCCAAGTATTCAGTCGCCTATCTCGCCTTAGGTAAGGCCTATCAGGCCCTGGGACTCAAGGATGAGGCGAGAGCTACCTGGAAAGAGGGTGTGGCTGTTGCCGCCGCCAGAGGGGATCTCATGCCCGCCAATCAAATGCACTCGGAACTAGAGCGCCTATAATCAAATCTTCTTATAGGTCTTGCGAGCGGAAAGGAGGGTCTTTTTTAGATCTTTGAGTTCACTCTTATGATTCTTTAATTTCTTCTCCCATAGCGGGATCTTCTTTTTAAATTTGCTAAGTTCTTTTCTCTGCTCTTGAATAAAGCTCCAGCCTGACTCATTAATGAGACCACGCCGCTTGGCCCACAGGAGATCCTGGTAGCTATAGTCGAGCATATAGTACTCTTCCACCGCTCTCCAATAGATCTTCTCTTTTTCAGAAGCATTAAAGAGGTAGAAGATGGAATCCACTTCTTTGGCATTAGCTAGAGAGGAGAAAAGCCGGAAGGCCCAGAAGAAAGTGAAGTAAGCGTGATAGATGCCTCTGAGAGGTCGCAGGGTTCTGCGCCACGGACTGTAATAGATGAGATCATCGGGTTCATCGATGAGCTTACCCATATTCAAATAATAATTCAGATGATGATGACCATTTTCATGGAGAAGATCATCCATCAGATCTACAAAGTCCCGATCGTAAAGATTAATCATAGAAAAGCCCGGAAGCTCCTGATGAGAATAGCTCACAAATTCGGATTGTTTGATGGGAATAATGACTTCGGTAAAGGCACTGAATCTCTCCCACGAATCGGGAGAGTATTTCTTAATGACCTTAAGAGCGACTTCTATCTTTTGCGAGAAGTCCTTCATCTCTTTCATAGTATGAGTCATAAGACTCAATTCTTTGCCTTCCAGATGAAGAGTGGTCTCTAGCATGCGGGTAACTTTTTTTCCAACCTGCTTTTCACCCAACGATGTCTGCACTCGGTAAGATGGATCCAGATCATTAAGCTTTAAGAGCTGGCGATTTCCCAGTGTGATGAGATGCTTTTCAAAATGAGTGAGAGCAATTTCGGTGGCAGTGGCAACAGACTTTCCCTTGTTGAGGACTTTAAGAAAGTCTCCAGCAAATTCACTCTTATTCCAACGCTCGAAGACTTCTTCCTCACGGGGAGTGAAGACTTCCGGATCATGAGAGAGTTTCGGGAGTTGTGACACAAACCATTGATGGCCCTGCACTTGCTTTAAGAAGTACCACTTACTAGGAGCATAAGTCTTAAGTTCAGAGCTATGCTCCTTAAGCCACTTATTGACCGGAGAGCTGGGTGATTTCTTAGAACTCTTGGTAAGCGCAGTAAGCTCTTGCTGATATTTCTTCTGAAGTCTCAATTTGATGCGTGCATAATGAGTAGGGGTAAAATTCATTGAAGTGACATGGTTTAGGGTTGGTTCAGTTATCTTAAACTTGTGGGTCTTTATAGTCAAAGGAGTGAACATCAAAGGGAATTGGCTTTCGCCAAATCCTTTCGATTCATTAATGCTAAGAAGTTTCTGAAGCCGAAAATTTAATTTTGGGAAAAAAGTCTTAGAAAAATGGCTGGGGTGGTCGGAGTTGAACCGACGACCAATAGATTAACAGTCTACTGCGCTAACCACTGCGCCACACCCCAACTAAAGTCAAAAGGTCTGTAATTTATAATCTTCTTGTTTTTTTTTGTCCAGTAGAAAGCTCTGAGTTTTTAGCATATTAGAGCACTAAAGTTTTGGGATAACTTGACCGATATGGTCAGACAAGGATCCCACATTGCAAAAAACATCATTTGTCCTTCAGGCCCTGAATATTTTAGGGCTAGAAGAGATACTAAAATTATCCGAAGTCTTGCGCGTCAAGCAAGTTCCCCTGAAAAAAGCTGCGGGCGAGGAGCTGGTGAGCTGGTCTGAGGCTTCCCAAGATGAGCAAGCTAAGCCCAAGATGCCACCCTCGACTGAAGGCAAAATCCTGCCCTTTCCTAAGACTATTAGGCAGTTTGAAGAGTTAGAATCTGAGAAAAAAGAAATTATTGAGACAAAACCCAATACCCGCGAGAAATCAGAATCTCTTCCCGAGGGGACTCTTGTCATGCCTTCGGATGTCGTCCTCTGGCAAAGAGAAATCATGAAGGATAGTGACGGGGCCATTCAGAAAATAGATGCCATGAGGGGTTATCAGCGCTCAACTCAGATGTATATGGCAAAATCCAAGACGATCGATGGAAAGGAGAAAATTCGCTTTATCGTTACCAATGGCATTCTTATAAATAAGAAGCAAGCCTAGCTAAAGGGAATAGCTGTAATCTTTTGCGGAAGAGTTATTCCTAGCTTCTTAATGATTTTGGGATCCATCGAAACTTGCCCATCCCCATGAACCTGCAATTTACAGCGAAGTGAGAAGAAATCATAATCAGGGTGCTCTAGGCCAATGAGTACATCTCGCGATTCTTTTTCTTCCCATCTCTCGTTTTCAATTAAGTGACCCGTGATCTTTTCTTTAATGGGTTTGATTTCTTGCAATGGACATCGATAGTGAGGTCCACCGTCGAATGGATCTACTTCATAGGTATATTTAAAGCCAATGGACTCGAGCATCTTCTTTACGGGTTCAGTCTCTTTTCCAACCTTACCGATGGATTCCCTCGCTTCCATAGGAAGGAGAGTTTGGTAAATATTCTCTGAAGGAAAGAGGCTTAGAATAAATTCTTTATTGGAGCGACTGAGAATATCGGCTTCATGATAGTTCATATTTAAGAAGCGTCTTCCCACGGCTTCCCAAAGTGGGGAGTTTCCGTGCTTATCTAAAGGCGGCATAAGTTCCGAATGAACCATAGTCTTAAAGCGATCGGGATTTATGGCCATATATAGGAAGCGAACAAAGGAGAGCTGCTTTCCTAGCTTCTCTTTACTGCCGCGATGAGAAGGATCAAGAATAAGTCCACCAATCTCGGTAGGCCCATTGGACTCGAGACCGAGCTTAAGAGTTCCATGAACAAAGCCAGTGTTAATGGTTTCAGAGAACTTGGCTTCCTGACCAACTGTTAAATAGAAATGGGGCTCATCTTCAGTTCCATGTTGAGCATGAATCATGGAGACACCCAAGATGTCTTCACTTTCATAATCCTCCAGAACAAAGATGTAATAATTCTGGGAGAGATCCTCACTTGGATTATGGAAACTCTTCATAGAGCTATCGATCTTACTGCTAATGATTTCTTCATCAGGAGGAAGATTAATAAAAGTCATAATATTGCTTAATTTAAAGAGATCCTTCAAATCTTTTGGCTGAACTGATCGCAAGACGAACATCTAATACTCCTGGGAAATGATAGCTTCCAGTTTTTCTAAAGCACTTAAGGGGAAGGTCCAGGGGAGGGTCAGAGTATAGCTATCTTCTTGTCTCGTTCCCTGAATATCAAATCTTTCTAATGACTGTGCTTCTGGCCTTAAAGGATAAAAGCCTGGATAATCATCCCCCTTTAATAAATGATATTTCTCAAAAAGGGTATGAAGTCTTTCATGGAATCTCACCCATTTACCATGCGGGCCCCAAAGCTCCGGGCTTAACGCATAGCTCAGGAATGGAGGTATGACAAACTTATGGATCGCAACCGTGGCGTTTGCCTCTATTGGCTGACGAGAAAGTACAAAGGCTCCATAGGGAGAGAAATCAAAAAGGGCCAGTTGTTCAGAGCTATTTATGAATCTCCCGATCGCTGCAGGATTTCCTTGGTGGGTGAGAAGTTCAGGGAAATATTTATGGGCTTCCTGTATATGAGCATAAGAATCATAAAACCAACCTGAGATCTCAACAGAGACAGGAGCCTTTTCCGGGGAGAGCATATTCTCAAGAAGCGCCTTAAGCATTTTAGGATGAAGGAAATTCAATAGAGGGGCATTGGCCCTAAGATCAAAATCATTTTTCTTCTCCTTACTTTGAAGAAGAATGAGATCTGAATAAACTTGGTTTAAATCCATATAGGCCTGGTCCTGAGTGTCATTCTATAGCTCTACTGTTATCCTTGATTAAACTGGCAACGGTAAGGGATAATACTGTGACATTATGGAGGATACTACTATAGAAGACGTGTTGAAAACCTTTGAGGATTTTTATGCCAATAAGGACTATGAGAAGGCTTTGTTGACACTTGAAACTCATGGAGAAGCATTTTCTCCTGAAGTTCTTCATTACAATTTGGGCACGGTTTACGCTCAGATGGAAAATCTTCCCCTGGCCCGGTTCCATCTTATCAAGGCCCAGAATCTTCGGTTAACTAAAGATGTCGTTCAGCAGAATTTAAATATTGTTGAAGAGAAACTCGATATCAAGAGACTTGAAAGTGCTACTTCAGCGCAAGATCACTTTGTGCAAATTTCAAGCACACTCTCTGGCGGTATTCTTAATAGCTTGGGCCTAGTATTTTTGATAATTGGAATTTTGATGCTTAAGCAGAAGCGCACTGCCGTGAGAATGATGATCTTTATTTTCTTGGTCTCTCTTCCTTGGGCCTTTAATTTTTGTGTTAGCTCCTGGCCTCGTGCCATAGTGCTTGAATCCCAAGAAGTCAGAGAGGGACCCTCTCAGATTTTCTCACCTGTGGCAGAATTGCCAGCTGGTGTTCTCATCATTGTTGAAGAGCATGGAAATTGGCGAAAGATAACTTATCCTAATCGATTCCGAGGATGGATTAAATCTCAAAGTATAAAAGAGCTGGAGCAGAAATGAGTTATGAAAAAGAAATGATGGAAAAGATCTCGCGGGGAGAAACTCCCGAGGATAGGCTCGACATCAATTTATTAAAGTATATGTGGGATGCAAGTCCCTTATCATTTAAAGAAAGCTATCACGATTTTTTCAAGAAAGTTTCCATTATTAATTCCTTCTCGGATAATGAGATCAGGCTTTTCACGAAGTTCCTACATCGTCGGGAATTTCTTCCCAATGAAGTCATCTTCAAGCAAGGAGACTCGGGGCACGGATTCTATTTTGTCTTCAGTGGAGCAGTGAATATCTTCGCTAATTATCAGATACAGAATGAAGATCAGGGAGATTTTATTCTTCGTCTGGAAAAGTATCAGTATTTTGGTGAAATGGGCTTACTTGAAGAGTTTAACCGTAGAAGTGCTACCATCGTTGCTGCAGAGAATACCGTTCTGCTGGGAATGTTTAAACCAGACCTGGACCAAATGCTTGAGATCTATCCGGTCTTAGGAGCAAAATTCTTGAAAGAAACAGCTCTAGTTATGGCAAATCGGATGGGTCAACTGACTCGTGAGATTGTTTCCTTAAAAAAAAGACTTAAAGAAGCGGAGATGAAGGGTTAATGAAAAAAAATCAAAAGATAAAGCTCTATCTTTTCTTCTCTTTCTTGATTGCAACGGTAGTATTTGGAATACTTTTTCCTAGACTCACGCTGCCATTTGGTTTTGCCTACATTGTATATCTTATCGCTAAACCTTTTACCTTGAGATTAACCACGGGAAATAGAAAACAGCGAATCATCTACTCGGCACTCTTAACTATTGCTTCCTGTTTTATAATCTTTCCCTTAGTAGCTTCTCTCTACAATATGGGTGGAGATTTCTCGATAATATCTGAACGTTTGCCAGAGGTTCAAAAAATTCTACAAGACAAATTCTTCGCATTTAAGGTTTCAGTCTTTGAGCGTTTTGGTATTCGAATCAATATGGACCCGGTTACACTTGTGATGACCCGCCTGGAGTTAATGGGAGCACAATTTCTTGAAGAGATACCCACTTATATCTCCTCAGTCTTGGAATGGATCCTTTTGGTTCCGCTTTTTTTGTACTTCTTCTTCAGGGAGAGTAATCGCTTCAGCTCCTGGATCATGGAGTCGATACCCAATCCTATCTTTGAAAAAACCTATGTCTTATTCTCCCAATTTAATACTAAATTTGGTGAATACATCATGGCGAAGTTTATCGAGGCGACTATACTTGGTACCCTGGTAACCATAGGTCTATTGATCATTGGCTTTCCCTATCCCTTTATTTTGGGATTTGTAGCCGGTATCACAAATATCTTGCCCTATATTGGTCCTCTTATCGGATTTATACCGGCATTTTTCATCGCTATTCTGGCAAATGATCCCAAGGTGACTATGCTCAGCATGATCATGGTTTATACTTTGGCCAATCTTATTGATATGGTATTAGTATTTCCCTTGTTAGTTTCCAAGATTGTTAATCTTCACCCTATCGTAGTGGTTGTTAGTATCATTATTGGATCCCAGCTAGGTGGCATTGTGGGTATGATTATCATCATCCCGTTTATTGCTTTTTTTAAAATTTTGTTTCGAGAAGTTTACCAAGACTTGTCAGTTCATTTATGAGGAATACATGAGATATCTTTTTTTAATCTTATTCTTAGTTGGTTGTGCTTCTGATTCTCAGGATGGGCGCACACAAGCGGAGAAACTCTTTAAAGAAGCTGAAGAATTGGTTAAAGCTGAGAGATATATTCTTGCCACCGAAAAGCTTAATGAAATCAAGACTCAACATCCTTATTCCTTTTACGCCACACCTGCCGAACTCCTTCAGGCCGATGTTCTCTTCAAGCAGGAAAACTATATTGAAGCTGCCGCAGCTTATCTCTTATTCCGTGATTTTCACCCAAGACACGAGAAAATCCCTTATGTAGTTTCTCGTATAGCAGAATCCTACTATAAGCAAATTCCAGATACTATCGATCGTGACCTGGATGCGGCCCTTGAGTCGATTAAGTACTATGAAGAAATTCTGCAGAAGTATCCTGACAGCAGTTACAAGAAGACTGCTCAAAAACGCATAAAATCTGCTAAAACAATGCTAAGAGAAAAAGATCTCTACATTGCAGACTTTTACTTTAAAACTAAGAAGTATTCGGCTGCGAGATACTGGTATTTGGATATCTTGTCCCATCACCGAGACTCTAAAACTCGTGACCATGCGAAATCTCGCACGATATTAGCTACTTATGAATTAAAAGAGTGGAAGGCCTGTTTAGATTTTGTAGAAAAGTTTTACCAAAATGTTGAAAAAGAAGCCCCTAAGGCAATAAACTCTGTAAAAGAGAAATGTAAGAGCAAAATTTAATTTTCAGGAGATCAAGTTGGAAAATGTTAAATTGAATGACCTGCTGAAAAAAGCCAAAGAATCCTTTCAAAAAAATGATTTGAAGACGGCGAGCCTTCTGCTTAATGAAATAATCGATCAGAATCCAAATTCAACCGAGGCGTTCTTCTACCTCGCTAATGTCTTCCACGTTAAAGGGGAGCTAGGTAAGGCCATTAAAGCTTTCCAGAAGGTCCTGGAGCTTGATTCTCACCATACCGATGCAGCTATCTCTCTTTCGGTTATCTATAATGACATCGGCCGATATGAGGAAGCTAAGGCAATTTTCGAGAAGGCCAATAACCAGGTGAAGAATACTCACCAACAAGGCATCTCAGATCCTCACCTAAACCGCAAATTTTCTCTCAAGCACTATGAAATTGCTGAGATGTATGTATCTTACAATCGTTGTGAAGAAGCCTTATTCGAATATAATAAGGCCGTTGCCCTAGATCCCGACAATTTAGAAATTAGAATCAAGGTCGCCAAGGCCTATACTAAAAAAGGCTTTATCTCTAAAGCCTTTGAAGAACTAAAGCGCTTAAAGAATGAGCATCCGGGCTATATGCCAGCCAGAATTGCTTTGGGTCTGCTTTATTATGGAAATGGAAATATCATTGAAGCCCAGGCCGAGTGGCAGAATGTTTTAAGTCGTGAACCTTCTCATCCAGAGGCCATCATGTATATGAACCTATCTCGCAGTGCTACGGAAACGACTATTGGCCTATAAATTAGCATTGAAATTTTGAGCAAAAAAAAGCCCCTCGAAGAGGGGCTTTTTTAATTAAGCTTCAAGTGTTCTAGAATTCGGAGAAGCTGGCTTAAGATCGCCGCTCTCAAGAGTAATGCTTGGCTCATAAGTAGTTCGACGAGCATCGTCTGAACTGAAGTTCACGATGTAAGTCTTGAGCTCTTTATACATCTCATGCTTAACAGATAGCTTGCTGTCTTGAAGAACGATTTGTTTGCCAACTTTTTTATGAGAGTTGATAACAACCGGAGCCTTCAGGTTAGCCGACATTTCTGTAACATTGGCCGGGATCGTTAAGATTGAATAAAGCTTGGCTGTTTGCAAAGACTCAAGCTCCAGACCGTTAAGATCTGCAGGGAGTAACTTCGCCATATAATCTGGTTTGAAAATTTTTGGTTCGATAATAGGAAAAGCAACCTTCTCATCTTCAATGCTTTGGAGCCAAAGGATAAGAGTGCTGTCACCTGGATCAACCACGAAATATTTCTTTAGACTTTCAAAACCTAGGAGACCCTCCATAAAGGTAATGATGTCATCGGGGTTAACTTCAAGTTCCCCAAATCGTGTGGTTTTGACTTTCACTGGGCTTCCTCCAAAATGAAATGGTAAGGTATTCTTACCATAGCACTTTGATGGTATCAGTCAACAGCTTAAATGATCAAGGAGGAAAATTATTTCTTCTTGAGCTCTTCACCTAGGCGCGCTATGTCAGACATGCTTGCCTGAACTGCTTCAGTGTTTTGGTCTTGAATAGCCTGGTAGACTTCTTCTCTATGAATTTTAGTTTCTTTAGGGGCCTTGATACCAAGACGCACTTGCTTGCCTTTAATTTGCACAACGACAATTTTTATATTGTCATCAATGGCAATGCTTTCTCCTAGCTTCCGTGTCAGAACGAGCATGTGTTTGATCCTTGTCTTTCGTGTCAAGAATATGACTAACTCAATAAACTTTTCTGTTGCGGCTTGATTTATTACATTTCTATGGGGAAAAGCAAGATAATTTAATAAAAATGTTAAGAATAGGTAATAATTTTATTACCTGAGGAAATCCATCAGACTTGTATTCATGAGATTTGAACTAGCTTTGTAGCTAGCCTTAAGAACGTTCTGCTCTTTCTGAAGGTCAGAGAAGAGTTCGGCTACATCCGCATCTTCGATTTTGCTTTTATGCGCTTCATTGAGAAGTTTGGTCTTCTCAATATTGGTCTCAGCATTAGAAATGGTATTGGTCAGTGCTCCCACTTCAGTTCGATAGGCCACCACGCGGTTAATGCTGTCATCCAATCTTTCTAACAGGCCTTGAATAACTTCAGGGCTATCGGTCAAAAGTGCGTTCTCGAGGGCACGGAGTTCATCAAAAATGCTAATGGCCACTTCTTCGCCTTCATCACTAGATGCCGGGCCCCGATTGGGATTATCCGGAGTGAGATCGATATCTTGCTTTAGATCGAGTTGTGATCTTTCTAATGGCTTTTTGCTCTTGGCAAAAAAGAGATCTTGGCCGGTAAGATTAATGGGAATATAGACATCTTTATTAATTTCTATATTAATTTTATTGTTATCACCGTGGTACTTACCCTCTTCATTGAAAGGACGAGTGAGGATCTTCTGTCCTGAAAAGAGATAACGATTTCCCATGCGCTTATTGGCCATGCTCAGGACCTGTTGCCTGATCTGATGAATTTCCTTGGCCACACCTTGTCTGATTTCTGGCCCATAGATAGAGGAAGCCTGACCAACGGAAAGTTCCTTTGCCTTGACCAGAGAATCGGTGATCTCTTCCAGAACGTTTTCAGTAAAGGAGAGTTGAGTTTGCGCGAAATTGAGATTTCTGAGGTACTGACCAGCATCGATATTTTGCGAACGAATAGCAAGAAGCTCAACATTTCCCACAGGATCATCAGAAGGCTTAGAAACCCTCTTTAAGGTGGACCCCTTCATTTGCAAGTCTTCAACCTTACCCTTGGCCTTACCAACAGCATAGTTGATGGCATGGACCGAGCTATTTTCAGAAACTCTGCTCATAACCTAAACCTTATCCCAGTAGTCCCAGGACTGCTTTAAACATCTCATCTGAAGCTTTGATGACCTTAGCTGAGGCTTCATAAGCGTTCTGATACTTAATCATATTGGCAGCTTCCTCATCCAGAGAGACTCCTGAAAGTCGCTCTTTAAATGATTTTGCCTGAGCGAGAATACCCGCTGATTGTTCTTCATCAATTTTTGATTTCCCGGTTTGAAGACCGATGTTACCCACCGATTTAAGAAACTGCTCTTCGAAAGTCGTGGTCCCGCCACCAAGCACTTTTTCATGCTGAAGCTTTGATACGGCCAGGGCCACTCGGTTATCCCCGGGGCTATTAGGAGAAATGGCAGTGGCAATATTATTAACATCTGCTTCGATCTCATCCGAGATTCGGATGTATTCAGCAGCACGTTTTAAATTAAGTGGCTCTTTAAAGAAATTAATTCCAGTAACTTTTTGAGGAGCTGCATGGGGAAGAGCATTTCCCTGGGCATCAACCGGCACGGGATGATTGGCAAAGCCTTTGCGGTGAATGGCATTGGTCGCAAGAACTAATCCATGAGCTAGTTCATCCAGCTGCTTTTCCAGATCTTCAATTTCGATATTTCTTGTTTTAAGTTGCGCCCCTAGTGTTCCACCGCTAACCCGATCTGAAATAGCTACGCCGGGTCTTGCGGCAAAAAAGACTTCCATGTGTCCGCGATCGGTGGAGTCTTCTTCGGATCTCACACTTTCACCAGCAACCAGCTTTTGAGCGAGTCCACCAGAGACGATAGAACCCACACCTTCGATGCTTACCACAAACTGACCCTGATTATCACTGTAAGTGGTAAGGGGGAAAAACTCAGTTAGGGTGCGAAGAGCATTGTCACGCTGATCTCTCAAATCATTGGCCATGCCTCCGGAAACTTCTTCTATATTGATCTCTTTATTGAGAGTCGCAATGGTCTGGGTAAGACTATTAATCTCATCAACAGAGAGAGCTATTTTTTTATTAATACTACCGCGAACATCATCGAGACTTTTTTGAATACGATGAAAATCACCGGTTACGATCTTGGCATTTTCTTTTACCACGTTTCGAACCGTCTCATTTTCCGGTTGATTGGAGAGTTCACGAAAGGAGTTGAAAAAGCGGTTTAAGACCTTATTCATACCTTCAGAGTTGATCTCATTGAAGATTTCTTCAATATGAGTTAACTGAAGGGTGCGTTCCTTATTGAACTCATGATTAGTGATGGAGTTATTAAGTTTTTTATCGACCAATTCATCATGAGCACGTCGGATAGTTTGAATTTCCACTCCGGTTCCCATAACGTAGTTGCCTTCCGGGAGTGAGATTCCGGTTTTAGTACGCACTTCCTGACGAGAGAATCCTTCCGTATTGGCATTGGCAATATTATGCGAAGTCGTCGACATGGACTTCTTGGCAGTAAATAGGCCGGATTTTCCGATATTCAGTAAGTCAACGCCCAAGGCTTGTCCCCTGTTTACTTATCTATTGAGCGAACGGGTTAATCCATCAGCTCCATAGGTGGTATATGCTTTCTTTCCAGTAAATCCTTGCTTGATTTCCTTAAGAGACAGCAGAGATTTATTCAAGAAGACTTGATTCTTCTTATTCTGCTCCTGAATCTTTTCTACGATATCAATCAGAAGGCTGTTGAGGTTTTTAAGAGCAGGGATAGCAGATTTCTTTTCGATATCTGCAAAAGCGGTGAGGAGGTCACCCGCCTTGAATATAGGTTGAGCGAATACACCGCTATCATTGAGCTCTTCAATCAGAGCACTGCGATCTTTTTCAAGCTCACCAATTTTAGAAATAATTTCTTCCTTAAGCGGAAGCATCTCTTCGAGCTTGTCGATATCGCTGGCCAGAAGGGTGAGATATTCGTCACAGGTGAGATCGAATAACTCTTTATGGAGTTCGCAAAAACCTTCCCAAACGATAAGTGTTCGTTGGTAATACAGTTTTATTTCATCTCTGTGAGCATCCATCATTTCTTCTTCCTTTAAAATTCAGAATTCAGAATCTTGTCTGCCAGGGCGTCGTAATCCACTTCATAAGTACCAGCTTGAATCTGTGCCTTTAGGCGAGCGATCTTTTCAGAATTATCTGTTTCTGGAGCAGCAGTGGCTGCTTTCTTAATCCGAGAAAAATCTTTAATGCCTTCGGGAATGCTGACTTTAGCATCCGTTCCGGTTTTATCTGAAATTTCAGTAGCTCTCTCAGTAGTGTTGCGTTTAATAGAGTCAACGCCTGTGCCATTCTTGGCAGCTTCTGTCTGAGGACTTCTACCACGCGGGAAAAATGTTGAACGGGTATCGATGCTACTCATGGGTATTCTCCTTGGCCATTGTCGTCATTCCTTGACGATCAATTGGATGCGAGTTCTTTAAATAATGTTTCAGGTGCTGAGGCACAATCTGATCCAGGATCACTTTCTTCACTCCTAAACCGCTATCAGACTTGGCCATGATTTCGGCACGTTCCTGATCGAGGAGAGAGTTGTAATAGTCCATGGAAGATGAGTCAGGGGCCTCTTTAGGGATAGTCTTTCTCATCTCTTTAAGCATATGTGATGTGAAGCTGGTTTCCATGCCTTCAGCAATCTCTTCATATGGTTTAACAGGATTTATTCTTTGGGAAGAAGTGTTTGTAGAGCTGGGAATTATCTTCACTCGTTACCATCCTGGTTTCTTGGGTCCTTTCATCCTGAAGGGACCTTTTTAGAGTGTATCATTTTTCAGACTGGGAGTGTTAGTGAAAAACTCCCATAGGAAATTTTGACCTAGCTGTTAGATGAGCTCAATTTCCGCTACTAAGGCCCCGTTTTGCTTAAGCGCCTGAAAGATGGAAATAAGATCTTCGGGAGCGGTTCCTAAGGCATTTAACGCCTTTACCAGATCATTGATCGTAGTTGTTTGCTCGACCATTTGGATGATCTTCTTACCCGAGCCTTCTTCTCCACCTTTCACCTCAAGCACCATATCCCGGTGACTAATGGCGGATTTCTTCAAGACAATATCGCCCCCGGCAACCAGGGTTCCGGTACGCTCATTGATGACGATTTTGGCCGCAACATCGGAGATGACCTTAAAATTTTCGATGTTAGCGATAAGCTCAACCACCTTACGCTCATAATAGCTGGGAATGATCACATCGATGGTAGCGGAATCAGAAGCCGTCGCGTATTTCCCCCCTAATTCCTGATTAAGAGTGCGCTCTATTCTGGCAGAGGTCGTGAAGTCTGGATTATTCAGAGCAAGACGAACGGATTTTTTTTCATTAAAGGCGAGGTCCAATTCTCTCTCGATAATACTGCCATTAGGAATCCGAGCAGTAGTCGCAAACTTCTTACCTTTCTCCAGGCCACCAATTGAGAGGGAGCCATTGGCAACGGCATAAATCTGACCATCTCCACCTTTTAGAGGAGTCACAAGTAGAGTTCCTCCGGCCAGAGATGAGGCATCTCCGATAGAAGAAACTGTCACATCCATTTTCTGACCTAATCTACCAAATGGTGGAAGACTAGCAGTCACGATAACCGCCGCTACGTTTTTAGAAGAGACTTCCTTTTGAGGATTAAGTCCCAAAGTTTGAAACATTTTTTTAAGGGAAGTATTAGTAATTTCTCCACCACCGTCGCCCGTTCCATTCAGACCAATCACCAGTCCATAACCCACCAGTGGATTTTCTCGCACACCCTTAACGGTAACCAGATCTTTGATTCGACTGGAGGAGGCAATGGAGGAGAAGGAGAAGGCCATTAGAAAGAGTGGCAGAAATTTGATCATTGATTGCCCCTTAAGATGAAGATCCGTGACTCAAGCAGCTTATCTGAGTTCACATAATCATTTTCCATGATGTCCTTTCTTGATACAAGTGCTTGGACTTCGATGGATCTTTTTTCCTTCTTAAAGATTAATTCCTTACGGCCCCGCAGGAGAACATAATCTTTACTGATCTCCTCTATAACCGTGCCTGAAATTTTATCATAGACCTTCATATCCATCTCACTATCAGAAGCAGAGGCTCCCGGTGCACTTGGTGCGGGAGGTGGCTCATTCTTGGGAGTTTGACCATCGGCCGTTCTCACGGGTTTATCCGGGAAAGTTCGTTTTAATTCAGCAGAAATTTGGTTTCTCAAGTTCTCCAGAACATTGATGATAACGATATCACCCGTTTTTTTATCATTCTGATAAGTGAAGAGTGAAGAGCTTGATCCCTGTCCGGCCCACAAGCTGCCCGAGTTATCATTGTCGACAAAATCATTCGCCTTGTATCTCTGAGGTCGATACTCTCTTTTAACCGGAGGTCTCACCCCAGGGCCTGTACCCAGACTATAGGTCACAGGATCTTTAATCGGTCTGCGATCTTTATCAGTTCGAAAACGATCACTTTCGCGGTAAGGAGCAAAGCGGTCGCGCTCACTGGCCGGTTCTCCATCTGCAATCTTTTCTTCCCGATCGATCTGGCGATGAAGCTGATCTACATAATTGGCGCAAGAAACTAAAAACAATAGAATAAAGAGGGTGAATGATTTCATAGTTCTACTAATACTTTGTTAATGTCTACGACTCGACCTTGATATTTACGATTCTTTTGAGGATGAAAGACTTCCACCGTATCTCCCAGAGAGCCATTGCTGCGACTTATCCCTTGGGTCTTAATGCGAATCATTTGATTCTCCAAAACGACTTCGGTCTTAAGGCCTGCCTTAACTAAATTAATGGCATTAAGATCACTGGCCTTAAGCAGAGTGCCTGCGGGGATGGGTTTATTTGTTTTATAGAATTTTAAGACTTCCAGATCGGTAATGAGATCTGTCATTGGAATAGTTTCAATATATTCTTCGCGAAGATATTCCTTAGGATTAATGGTAGAAAAAGAAGGCAGATTAGAGGTTACTCGATAGGCACGAACCATTTTAATGAAGTCGGCACTGGCAATATAATTTCTATCCACACCATCAAAGCCCTTAATCTGGATTCTGATAATCTGACCACTTCCATAAAGACAGCCTTCGCACTGAACCTGAACTGTATCACCTGGGGCCAGGGCCACCACTCCTGGAAGATTGATTCCCTTGGTTGCCTTTACCTGAACACCAGCTGGAAGAATAAGCTGCTCCCGAAGGATATGTTTAAATTGCTTAATCTGAACCATAGATGGTTCAAATAGAGGCGCTTCATGGCCACGACTAGTAAGCATTTCGATAAGTTGAGAAGCTAGGATTCTGCCTTCGACTCCACCAAGTATATCTTTAAGATCATGCAAGAGAGCTTGCTCACAATCCTGAGTTCTTATTGTACTGAGAATAGCTTCCTGATCCATAACCACGAGCTTATGGGGCGCCACGATTTGGCAGGCAAAAGCCGGAAAGCTAAGGAGAAGCAAAAACCAAAATGTCTTCATAATTACCTTACGTTATTTACAGTCTGAAGCATTTGATCTGCGACACCCATAACTTTTGAATTCATTTCATAAGCACGTTGGGCCTTAATCAAATCGGTCATCTCGTTCATTACGCTGACATTTGAAGCTTCGATCGCTCCTTGCATTACAATTCCCGAACCATTTTCACCGGGGACATTTTGAATAGGTTGACCACTGCCAGTAGTGGCACCCAAAAGATTCCCACCATCCGAGCGAAGTCCTGTTGGATTAACGAAAGTGAAGACTGGAATCTGGCCCAGATTTATGGGCTCAATAGAATCTCTGGTGTAGGCATCCACTGTTCCATTTTCAGCGATATTGATCTTCATAATATTAGGAGGAACTACTACTCCCGGGAACACGCGGTAGCCAGAACGATTTACAAGATTACCCTGAGCATCGACGTTAAAACTTCCATCGCGCGTATATTTTAATTCCCCATTGGGAGCGACTACTCCAAAGAAGCCTTCACCATTGACCATCATGTCATAGGGATTGTTTGTCATTTGGGGGGAGCCTTGTGAGTGGATCTTTCTTGTAGCCGAAACCTTGGCCCCTGATCCCACTTGTACACCCACATTGTATTCGCTATTGCCGGAAGATTTGGCACCGGCTTCCTGAACTGTTTCATAAAGAAGATCATCAAACTCAGTGCGGGCCTTTTTAAATCCAGTGGTATTCACGTTGGCAATATTATTGGAAATTGTGTTCACATTGGATTCCTGAGCGGCCATGCCTGTTGCTGATGTATGAAGTGCTCTGATCATTTAGATCTCCCTTATATTAAAACTTCGCGATATCGTTAGCGGCTTTTCCAGAAATGCTGTCATAAGCGCTAATTGCTTTTTGTATAGATTCAAAATGACGGTGGGCCTTAATGAGCTCTGACATCTCTTCGATGGCGTTTACATTGGAGCCCTCTAGAAAGCCCTGATTCACTGTAGTTTTCACACCGTTTCTCACGATATTTGCCTCTTCAGGCGTGATATAGAGGGAGTTGCCTTCTTTTCTTAGAGCATGCTTGTCAGCGAATTCCACTACTGAGATTTTCCCAATGGCCCCATCACGAGTCAGGATTTCTCCATCATTAGCTATCGTGAGCTTAGTATTAGTGGGAACTTTTAGGATGCGCTCTTCTGGAGTAGGGATCGATCCTGCTGAAGCTGGATTTCTTAGTGCTTCTTCCGTGGCGTTTAGAGCTGAGAGAACTCTAAAGCCTTGATCGGTCACAAGTTCTCCATCCTTATTTAGGGAGAAGTTTCCTTTACGAGTAAAACGAACACCTGTAGGAGTTAGTACTTCAATAAAGCCATCTCCTTGAAGACCCACATCCAGAGGATTATGAGTAGGAGTCAGCTGTCCTTGTTCAAATATAGTGAAGCTTCCATCCACCGCCACCATGGCATTTTCCGCACCTTGAGTGTGATAAAAGTCCGCTGGAGAAAATTCTTTTCGGGGAATATCAATGTCATCCAAACCTTTGGTAAGAGCGGTCAGATGTTCTTTAAATACCAACTGGTCTTTTTTAAAGCCCACGGTATTAGCGTTCGCCACATTATTGGCGATTGTCTCTACCTTTCTTTGCTGAGCGACCTGACCTGAAAGCGGTACCCAAATATTTTTCATGGACTCCTTCATCCTGATGGAGTGGGCGAAAAATGCCCTTGTAGGCAAATTTTAGCAACCCTGGTGCCAGAAACCTAGCATAGGCAATTTAGTCCTCAGTAGCTAAAGGTTTGAAAACTTGTCTGCCTTCGTTCACTGTGGGACAATCTTTAAAAATAAAGCAGTGTCATTATGGCATTGGGGAAGTGTTATGGATAAAAAAAGCGCACCTTCAACGATAGATTTTGAAAATTCTCTCAAAGAACTCGAGAAAATTGTCCGAGAGCTGGAGTCAGGTGAAGTCAGCCTGGATGAAAGCCTACAAAGGTTTGAAAAAGGTATTGAGCTTTATAAGCAGTGTCGTCAGACTTTAGAGGTAGCCGAGAAAAGAATTAAAATCCTGAGTGATAGTCTCAAAGAAATAGATTATCGCGATTAATCCTTTTCCTTTCATAATTTCAATTTCCCTTTAAAATAAACTCACAACCCAAGCTTAACTAAGGAATGCCTTTGAAGCGTTTGATTAAGACCCTTGCCGTTTTGGCAATCCTCTCCCTTTTAGGAGTTGTCTCTTTAGTAGGGATGTTTGTCCTGATTTCACTAGATCTACCAAAGATTAATTCTCTGAATGATTATAATCCGCCCATGAATTCAAAAATCCTTTCAAAAGACGGTGATACGCTTTTGGAGATTGGTGTTGAAACCAGGGAAGTGGTGGAATTTAAAAATATACCTAAGCATGTGGTAAATGCCTTTCTCGCTGCCGAGGATGATAACTTCTATAATCATGAAGGTATCGACTACTACGGTATATTGCGGGCCTTTATGGTTAACATTAAGCAGGGTAGATTGGTGCAGGGTGGATCTACTATCACTCAGCAGGTTGCCAAGTCCTTCTTACTGACTCGTGAGAGAACGATCTCAAGAAAGGTAAAAGACCTTCTACTCGCTCGAAAGATCGAACAAAAATTCAGTAAAGAAGAGATTCTCTATCTCTATCTTAATCAGGTTTATTTGGGAGGTGGCTACTATGGAGTTAAAGCTGCCTTTCATGGCTATTTTGATAAAGAGCTAGAAGAAGCCTCTCACGCTGAAAGCGCGCTGGTTGCCGGACTCCTGGTTGCTCCTGGAAAATATTCTCCATATGTAAATCCCCGTTATGCCAAGATGAGGCAGAGCTATGTGCTTAAGCGTATGCATGAAACCAATAAGATCACGACAGAAGAATACGAAGCGGCCCTGAAAGAAGATATCCGGATGAGAATCAGGAAGACAAATGAGATGAAGGGAGGCCACTTTACTGATTGGGTTAGACAAGATGTCATGAAAGCAGTTGGTACAGATGAGTTTCTAAAAAATGGCTTCACCGTTACTACAACCCTCGATCTTCCTCTGCAAATAAAAGCTGAAGCAGCTGTGAAGAGTCGGATAAAAGATTTGGATAAGAGACAGGGATTTAAGGGCGCGATCAAGCACTTTGCTACCAAAGAAGAAATCGATGAGTTTATTCTTGAGCAAAGAAAGCGCATCATGAAAGAGTCTTCAACCTTTTTTACTTATACGACGGAAGGTAAAAATATCTACGAGTTTAATGAGGATGAAGAAGCATTAAATACTAATTTGTCCCATTACGATGCTGAAAAAGAAAAGATCAACACCCGTTTTAAAGAGCTAGTGGAAATTGGTAATCCTAAGAGCGACCCGCTGGAGCAATTTCTGGAAGTCGGTCAAAGTTATCAAGCCGTGGTACTCAAGGTTGATAATGAAAAGAAAATCATCCTGGTTAGTATTGGTGGAAGTAGGGCGATTATTCCAGAAACTGGCTTTAGTTGGGCCCATGAAAGGAAATTCGGCGATACTCCAGTTTATTTTCCTCCAGTGACTGCACCTTCTAAGATTGTAAAGCCAGGTGATTTAGTTTTGGTCAAACTTGAAAGCAAGAATGCTCCATTGGATCAACTGGTAAGTTCTGGTCTTTTCCTAAAATATAAGGATCCAGCTCTTAGAGCTTTGATGGCCAATCAGAAATTCTTTTCAACTTCTCTTGATCAGGAGCCCGAATCGGAAGGTGCCCTGATTGCTCTTAATTCCTTTACTGGTGACATCATCAGCTTAGTTGGTGGTGTGGATTTTCAAAAATCTCAATTCAACCGGGTTATTCAATCATCTCGTCAACCAGGATCATCTTTTAAGCCATTTATCTATGCAGCGGCCCTGGAAAATGGCTATACACCTTCGACCATTTTGATGGATACCCCTCAGGCAATGGGTGGAGTTGATGAATCGCTTAGCTGGAAGCCCAGAAACTATGATGGTGATTTCAGAGGTCCTATGACCTTCCGAAATGCTCTGGAAGTTAGTCGTAATATTCCTACCATCCGCTTGGTGCAGGACTTAGGTGTTGATAAGATTCATGATTTTGTAAAAAGATTTCATCTGAATACTGAAATCCCTAAAGACATGAGTGTTTCACTGGGCTCATTCGGTATTAGTCTGGCCGAGTTAACGAAAGGCTATGCGGTATTTCCTAATGGCGGTAAGGCCATCCGACTCAGACATATTGTTTCCATTAAAGACCGTAATGGTAAGACTTATCCTATTCCTGCGGCCGATCCAGATTGGACCGAAGCCGTGCTACCGGCACCAACAACCGTAGAGCTAGAAGATCCTGAAGCCAAGAGTTTGGGCAATCCCTTCAAGCAAAAGCTAGGAGGAAGACAAGTGTATGACCCACGACTGGCCGCCATCATGACCAATCTACTTAATGGCGTAACTCTTTATGGTACCGCAGCTTCGGCAGGCAGACTTAGTCATCGTTTAGGTGGAAAAACTGGTACAACCAATAATTATGTCGACGCGCTCTTTGTAGGATTCTCTTCGCAAATGGTAGTAGGAACTTGGGCGGGCTTTGATGATAACCGCTCCCTAGGTTACGGCGAAGCTGGTGGAAAAACCGCTCTTCCTATTTGGATCGACTATATGGAAGATGCTATCAAAAAATATGGGGACCCAGAGTTTATAATACCTGAAGGAATTACTAATGTTCTTATTAATAAGGCCACCGGCAAGACCTTACCTCCTGAAAGTGGGGAAGGCTTCCTCGAATCTTATGTGACGGGAACAGAACCTAATGCAGAAGTTAAGTTATTTAATCAGGGAAATTCGGATGAAAATAGTGGGGCCCCTGTCCTAGATGATGATGATTACTATATGAATCAGTAAGGTTTTAGCTCCGCATGCCGAAAAGACCTCTAAGGCGGAGGTCTCATGCAGTCCCTTAACTGGCAAAATCGGTCATTCTACTTTTTCTTAGCGGCCATCGTGATCCTTCATGGTTCATTTATGCTAGTTCAACTTAAACACCATTATGTCATTCCTGAACAAGTGGCGAGCGAAGTTATTAAGCTTAAACTCATTCAGGAGACTCTTAAGACGACCCATCGTCAGCAGATTGTTCAGTCAGAAGATTCAGCCTCCCAAGAAGAGCCCCAAGACAAAGCTTTTTTAAGCGATAAGAACCGCCATTTTGATCGCCAGACAGTATCTAAAAATATCGATACTTTTAAAAAAGCTGCTAAAGGTAACGCCACCATAAATCAGGTTGCAAAAATAAATGAATCCCAAAAAAAGAAAAACGAAAAATGGAAGGATATAAAATTATCCGATATGGGTATTGCAGCCGGGGAGCCATTACCAAAGAAGATGGACCGCTCGCCTGCTTCGGTCAAGGGCATGGAGAATGGAGATCCTCTGAGTCAAGGCCTCTCAGCTTCCAATGATTATGTAGAAGAAATGACTCTGGGAGATTTTACTCATCTCAATACAGTCGAGTTTAAGCACTATGGCTTTTTTCACCGCATTCGTCAGAAGCTTGAGCAGTTCTGGGGAAGAAGTATTCAAGAAAAGGCCCACGCAGTATTTCGCCAAGGCAGAAGATTGCCAGCTAGTCAGGACCTCATTACTTCACTTCAGATTACTTTAAATGAACAAGGTCAGATTATAGCGGTTAAAATTTTGGGTACTTCTGGCGTTAAAGAACTTGATGATGCTGCCATTGAATCTTTCAATCAAGCTGGACCATTCCCCAATCCTCCCAAAGATCTTTTGGTGAATGGTAAGGCCGTTATTGAATGGGGCTTTGTCGTTAAGAGCTAAGTTTAGTGAGTCGTACGAAGAAGATTCTTTAAACGATCGATCCCTTCCATAACCACATAATCAGACCAGATAGAATCTAGTTCTCTGATGGATTCAACGACTTGTAGGGCTGCTTGATCACGAGAAATTTTTTGAGCTTCGGCGTATTGAGTGATGCACTTGTTGAGGACTTCAATCACCGGAGAATTACAAACTTGGTTAAGTCGCTCTTCAAATGATTGGTTTAGTTTCTTTTCTTTGCTTTTAATAATGGCCGTGTTGAGTAGCTGAATCGATTCCATTAATAAATTTCCCTTACCACTGAATGTCCAAATGAGAGTGGCAGTATCACCAAAGCTTCATGTTTCGTAAAGAATGAATTCTTGCACGAGGAAAAATTTTAGATTGAAAGATTTAAAAGGCACTACATTGGAGGAGAGCTAAATAAAATGCTAAAAGGTGTCACGTACCTTTTGGTAAGTGACACCGATATGACTTAGTGAGACGTATTGCAAAATTCTTGATATTGCTCAGCTGTAAGAAGATTATTCAATTCAGAGCTATCTTTCACCTTGACTTTAATTAGCCATGAACCGTAAGCGTCTTCATTGATTCTCTCTGGTGATCCTTCTAGATCACTATTTTTAGCAACGACTTCTCCGGAAACAGGAGAGTAAAGATCACTCACAGATTTGATTGATTCAACCACACCGAAAGTTGATCCTGATTTAAGTTCAGATCCAACATCAGGAACTTCTAAAAATACTATGTCACCAAGAGCTGATTGAGCAAAGTCAGTGATACCAACTGTTACTGTATCCCCTTCGATTAGTGTCCATTCATGTTCTTTGGTGTACTTCAAATTGGCAGGTATGTTTGTGGCCATTATTTATGTCCTCCGGTTACAAACGGTTTTTTAACTAATTGTGCTTCATAAGGCTTCTGTCTTATATCGATAAAAAATACTTCATCCTGGGGAGCTTTATCAATTTCAATACGGGCCAAGGCAATCCCTTTATTTAAGATGACTGACATGGTTCCACTCGCTACCACTCCGATCTTTTCATGCTGAGAGTTAAGCACTGAGTAACCTTCTCTTGGAATACCTTTTTCCAAAACAAGTTTCACTAATTTATTTTTAGCGGGTTTACTCACCAGGGCTTCCTTTCCAACAAATTTTGTTTTTTGAGCTTTAACTGTCCACCCCAAAGCAGCATCATAGGGAGTGAGCTCATCGTTGAGTTCATGGCCATAGAGAGGATAGCCAACTTCTAGTCTGAGCACATCGCGAGCGGCAAGACCGCAGGGAGTCACCTTTAAGCTCATGAGCTTTTGCCAAAGAGTAATGATCGCAACATGTGAGCCGAAAATCTCAAAGCCGTCTTCACCGGTGTAACCCGTGCGGGCAACAATCACTTGTTCATTTTCAAAAGCCGTTTCAACTACCGAGTAGTACTCAGTGTCTGTTAGCTCTTTTAGTAAAGGAGCCAGCACAGCATAGGATCTTGGTCCCTGCAGGGCCAATAAAGAGTAGTTAGCAGATTCATTCACCAGTGTGCAGTTAAAGCCTTGATGGCGAGACTGCATCCACGCAAAATCTTTTTCAATATTGGAGGCATTCACACAAATCATGACTCTTCCCGGAGATAACTTATAGACAATTAGATCATCAATAACTGTTCCGTTATCTCGGCAAAGAGGGGAGTAGATCGCCTTACCATAGGGCGCATTTAAGATATCATTGGTCACTAAGTAATCAGCAAATGCTTCAGCATCTTTACCTTCGAGAAAAAATTCTCCCATGTGACTCACATCAAAAACACCAACATCATTTCTTACTGCCAAAACTTCTTCTTTAACGGAGGTATATTGGACTGGCATATCCCAACCAGCAAAGGGAACTATCTTCGCGGCCAGTTTCACATGCTCTTCATGCAGATGAGTCTTTAAAAGGGTCATAAAAAGTTATCCTTGAATTTGTTGTTCACAAGCGGTGATAAGATTCTCAATCAGACTTACTACAGTCATGGGGCCTACTCCTCCTGGCACAGGAGTGATGGCAGAAACATGCGGGAATACATCCTCGAAATTCACATCTCCTGCGAGCTTGCCTTCTAAAATATTCATACCCACATCAATTACCACGGCATGGGAATTGAAATAAGATTTATCCAAAAATTTTGCTTTCCCCACTGCGGAGATAACAATATCTGCAACTTTGGTAAGACTTGAGAGATTTTTGGTGTGGGAGTGAGCTACCGTGACGGTAGCATTGAAATTGGAAAGGAGCATAGATAGTGGTTTACCCACGATCAAGCTGCGGCCAATCACCACCACATGTTTGCCTTCAATCTCAATTCCATAATACTTTAGCAGGCTCACAATTCCCTTTGGTGTGCAGGGAAGGAGGAGCTTCATATCGATGGAGCCCGCATAAAGACTCTGAGTATTAATGCCATGAAAGCCATCGATGTCTTTAGTGGGAGTAATCAAATTTGGTACATTGAGTTTCTTTAACTGATCAGGCACAGGCAGTTGAATAATAATACCATGAACTGAAGGATCATTATTTAGTCTACCCACTTCGGTCAAAAAATCATTTTGAGAAATGCTTGCTGGTAGTTGATGAAGCGCGAACTTGGCACCAATTTCTTCGCAGGCCTTTTTTTTATTCTTAATATAAGTCAGACTTGCAGGATTATCGCCCACCAGGATGACACTCATAGAGGGATGAATCCCTGCTTTTTTAAGGGCTTCACATCTTTTTGCAAGGTCGGCTTTAATTTTCTCAACCACTGGCTTTGCAGTGAGTAGTTTTTCAGTCATAAGTATTCCAAAACTATAGTCCCTCCTCCTTAAAAAGTCCTTTCTTATTTAAGAGCCGTGCAGTATCTCTTGTTTCATGAAATCTTTATTTTATATCGGTGTTGGAATGCAATTGTTCGGTCTGACTGCGGTTGGACTTTGTTTTTTTTCAGGGATTAAGAATGGTGATTACGGGCGCTTAGAACTGGCCCAACTCGTAATCGGCTCCTTCGTCTTTTATGTGGGAAATTACTTTAAAGGCCGCTCGCTTAACTAGACGCTTCCATCTCTCTCCGAGTACAATTTCCTTATCCAAGGATTTATTTTGATTGTACTCGCCATTGACCCTGGTTCTGTCACCGCTGGTTATGCTCTTCTCAAGAAAGAGGGCCGAAAAATTAGCTATCTTGCTTCTGGCATCCTCAAATTCAAAGGTCAGGATGAATTTCTGCACAGGGTAAAAGATATCTATGATCAAACCCTGGCCTTAATCGATGCCCATGAACCGGATGAGGTGGCGCTTGAGTCCCTGATCTTCGTCAAAAGTCCTACCGCCTTAATTAAACTCGCGCAATCTCGTGGTGCCATGTTAGCGGCTCTTTCTCAAAAGTTTCATCAAAAGATCTTTGAGTATTCTCCCAATTCAGTTAAGGCCACTGTCACTGGTCATGGCCATGCCGATAAGGAAGGAATTCAAAAGTTCCTTAAGCAATATCTGGGGCTGACTGAATTTAAAACTCATGATGAAAGTGATGCTCTGGCAATAGCTCTCTGTCATCTGCTTAATCATGGGAAAGTTGAGTTGAATATTCCTAAGACTAAAAAAACCAAAGGCAAGATGGGCAATGGACTTGCCTCAGCCCTTGCCCATAAAATCAAGGAACCAAGTTTATGATCGGCTATATTTCAGGAACCGTTGTTCACTCCGATTCAACTAAGTCTATCATCCTGACCGCTCAGGGAGTGGGCTATGAGATTTGCACTGCTACTCCCATGGTTCCGAATAAGGATGTTGCTCTTTTTATCTCTCATATCATTCGTGAGACCTCTCAGGATCTTTACGGATTTGAAACCGCTGATGCGAAGAAGTTTTTTGAAATGCTCATCGATGTCAATGGCATTGGTCCCAAGTCAGCCTTTGCTTTAATTTCACATCTAGGTATTCAGCAAATTATTAGTGCCATTACTTTTGAAAATGTGGATGTTTTAAAATCCGCTCCTGGAGTGGGTAAGAAGAGTGCAGAGCAAATTGTTCTCTCACTAAAAGATAAAGTTAATAAGCTTGATATGGGCTTCTCGGTACAGGAAAAGCCAGTTAAAGCAGGAGCTAAGGTTAATAAGGCCGCAGCTGTGGATGCCCACTTGGTAAAAGAAACTCTCGCCGCTTGCCAGGGACTAGGTTTTAAAGATCAGGATGTTCTTCCTATGATTCAAAAGCATCTCCAGGCAGGTGCGGCTACACGTCCGGAAGAATTAGTGAAAATGATTCTGATGGAATTAAGGTAATACCATGAGCGAAAGAATAGTGACGGGAGAGTCCACTTCTTTAGATCGTGATCAGGAAGCCCAACTGCGCCCGCAGAATTTCTCAGAATACATCGGACAAACTAGAGTTGTGGAAAATATCGATCTCATGGTGAAGTCGGCTTTGGTGAGAAAATCCGCCATGGATCATGTACTGCTTTCTGGTCCCCCTGGTTTGGGCAAGACTTCCCTGGCGATGCTGATTGCTCGGGCCTTGGGTTCAGAACTCCATTTAGTTTCAGGTCCTGCCATCGAGAAAAAAGGGGATTTAGCGGCTGTTCTCACAAATTTGAAGCCCCACGATGTTCTGTTTATAGACGAAATTCACCGTCTGCATATTACCGTAGAAGAGATTCTCTATTCGGCTATGGAGGATTTCCGGCTGGATATCTTAATTGGGCAGGGGGCTTCTGCCAGAACCATGCAAATTGATCTGACTCCCTTTACCTTAATTGGGGCGACTACTCGCTCAGGTCTCTTATCTAATCCCCTACGGGACCGCTTTATGGCCCATCTTAACTTTGATTTTTATGAGCCGGACCAAATTGCTCAAATTATTCTCAATAACTCTAAGAAGATGAAAATCCTGCTCTCTGATGTGGCCAAAATGCAGATCGCTCAAAGATCTCGTGGCACTCCTCGTATAGCCAATCGAATTCTACGCAGGGTAAGAGATTTTGCTTTAGTTAAAGGCAATAAGGATGTGGGATTACCCGAGGTACAGGCAGCCTTGAGACTCCTAGATATCGATAACTTAGGTTTGGACTCCATGGATCGCAAGATTTTGACCGTTATGAAGGACTATTATCAGGGTGGCCCCGTCGGTATCGATGCTCTTTCGGCTACCTTGGGCGAGGACAAGCAGACAATTGAAGAGGTCTATGAGCCTTATTTACTCAAGCAAGGCCTTCTACTGCGAACTCCTCGGGGAAGGATGCTTTCAGAAAAAGCCATCGAACATGTCACTAATTATTGACGGCGTAAGTTCATTTTTATAGAGCATTATTTTCTTCCATACATTATTGCGTTTTTCATTTATACTTGATCGAAGTACGAATTTTTAGAAGGTTAGCCATGATATATCAACGTACCCTTGCCAAAGATGTGAAAGTAACCGGTATCGGTCTCCACTCTGGTAAGAAAGTAACATTAAAACTTATTCCAGCTGAAGCCGATTTCGGTATTCAGTTTGTGCGGGTCGACTTGGCCAATTCTTCTCGTATGAAGGCCAATGCTTTAACCGTAGGAACCACCGAGAATGCCACCACTCTGGGATCAGGCATCGAGGCCATTCATACTGTTGAACATCTCTTAGGTACACTTTATGGTCTGGGCATTGATAACTGCTTGATCGAAATCGATGGTCCGGAAGTTCCTATCATGGACGGCTCTGGTGCTTCTTTTGTCTTCTTACTTAAAGAAGCCGGCATCAAAAACCTCAATAAATCTAAAAAGTTTTTAGTTATCTTAGATACTGTAAGAGTAGAGAAGGATGGCAAGTGGGCCCAGTTTGAACCTCATCATAATCTGATGATCGATTCCACCATCGTATTTGCTCATCCCATCATCAAAACTCAGCGTTTTGATTTTGAATTCTCATGTGAGACTTTCATTCAAGATATCTCTCGTGCTCGAACCTTTGGTTTTGCCCGTGACGTAGATATGCTCAAGAGAAAGGGTCTTATTAAGGGTGGATCATTAGATAATGCTATAGTTCTGGATGATTACAAGGTGATGAATCCGGAAGGACTGCGTTTTGCTAATGAATTCGTTCGTCATAAGATTCTCGACACTATTGGTGATGTCAGTCTTTTTGGTCATGAGCTCGCCGGAAAGATCACGACTTACAAGTCTGGTCATAATCTTCATAACCTTCTTTGCAGAAAACTTCTGGAAACTCCTTCTGCCTATGAAATCGTTTCGGCATCTGCCCTCAAGGCCGATGTGCATGAAGCTCATAAGCTCCCGCAATTTATAAGTGTAACTCACTAATTTTTTGAGTTACCATGTAAATGGACATAAGGGAGGGAGAAGAATGTTTCTTCTCATGATGCTTTCTTTGGCGGTAACTCAGGTAAATGCAAGCACCTGGTTAAATCTGCAAGAAAGTAAAAACTATCAATTAACTCAGAACATCTCACTTCCTCAAACCGAGCGAAGCGGCTCCTTATTAGGGCTGTCGCAAAGTGATGTTTTTTTACTCAAATCCATTGAGCGCTCTTCGGATAACTTAATGGTCTATACCTTTGGGCAATCAGTCTGCCCTGGGCCACAGATGAGGACTGACTTGGAAATCA
>DFXX01000015.1 GCA_002381765.1 Bacteriovoracaceae bacterium UBA4097
ACATAATCGCCCAGAAACAACAAAGTGTTAACAGATTGTTGATAGTTTTGACAGCATGATAAAGAAGACTTGAACTAGGAAACTTACTGAAGCATGCGGGCTAAAACATATGATTTCAGGTAATGATTGTATTTAAAGCCTTAATCTCAATTTTAGCTATTGTTTATAGAAATAAAATAAAGCCCTATTTCTAGGCCTACATAACCGATGATGGGAGTAATGGAATGATGAAAATGCAATTATCAATACAAATATTAACCATTAAACAAACAAATCAGCTTGTTGTTTTGTTTAATGGTTATTAGAGTGCGCCCTTCTGATCAGACACCGATCACCAGACTTTCGATGCAGCCTCGATTGGCCAACTTAGTTCGCTTTCATGTAGATGAAGCACCTAGAAGGACAATTTATGGAAGTATTCACCCCGCCACCCTACAGAGAGGCCGTCCCCATGGACGCCCCGCCAAATTAACCCCTGAAGCTAGGCTCGCTGTCGCTCAAACAGTAATTTCCAAAGAGATGACTTATCGAGAAGCCGCTAAAGCCTATGGGATCTCAGCTGGAGCTGTTGGAGCTTGTGTCCGACTTCACAAGAAGGAAGGATCCAAAACCAAAGTAAATGCCCGTGTTAATGCTTACAACAAAGCAGCAGATGAATATCGACATCAGGCCCACGTCAAAGAATTGAAGCAGGAGATTGCAGATCTCTACCTTCAAGTCCAGATGCTAAAAAAAATTGTCAGCAAATCACTACTGATCAAAAAGTCCAATGGGTCCGTGATAACCACAGACAACTTGGATCAGTTGCAAAAGGATGTCGAATGATAGGCATCTCTCGAGCTACTTACTATCACAAACCTTCAAGGAAAGAGCGCCAATTAGAGAATGACTTAGAGCTTAGAGACGTCATTGAGAACATCCATCTCGAAGTTCCAGGTTATGGATACAGAAGGATCCATGAGCATCTTCTTCGAGAGGGAAAACGGGTAAACTGTAAGCGAATCCGAAGAGTAATGAAGGAGCACTCTCTTTTGGCCTGTGTTTACAAATTAATGCGGGCCCGTGGCTCTCAAGCAGGCGTTAAGCTCTATCATCCTAACTTGATCAAGGGTCTGAAGGTCAATGGTCCAAATCAAGTCTGGGCCACCGACTTCACTTACATAAGACTTGAATCAGAGTATGCTTACCTGAATGCCATCATCGATGTTTACACAAGGAAGATCGTTGGCTGGGCTATCTCAAGAGACTTGAGCCATAAGTTTTGTATGGACGCCTTAAAGATCGCGATTCAGAACTATAATCCTCCGGAAGGGGTTATTCATCACTCAGATCGTGGGGTTCAGTACAGCTGCATCGACTATATTGAGTTTTTGAACCATCACAAGTTCCAAATCTCTATGTCTAGACTTGCGACTCCTGAGGATAATGCCTACATCGAATCCTTCTTTAAGACTTTAAAAAAGGAAGAGGTCTATTTTAAGGGCTATAGAACAATGAAAGATGTGATTCTGAATTTGCCAAAATTTATCGATGAGGTTTATAACAAGAAGAGACTTCATTCAGGCCTGGGGTACAAGACCCCAAGCGAGTTTGAAGATGAAGTTTTAAAAATTAACCCAGCCGACCGACCTGTATTGAAAATTTGGGGCAAGGCTGTCTGATCTCAAGGGCTCATTCCATTATATTTATTTAAGAAGGCCTGTTTTCGTATTGCTTGCCAAATTTGTTCTAAGGCCTGATAGCTAATCTTACTTAACTATCTGGTAGTCACTCTCAAATGAAACTGAGTCATTTAAAATTTTAGGTGTAAGCCTTACTTCACAAAAGAATGTACGAGTAGCCTTCCCTGGATTTTCGCATTCTAGCCTGATGATTTGATCATATAAACTAGCCTTTTTATAGTTCTTATTAGCCTTTATATAACTGACAGTGGTTTATCCTGGATAAATGTGAGCATTCACTTACAATTTTAACTTTGTTATAACATTCATTAAGGGTGTCGTATTTTATAGAGGTATCAAAATTTTCTGACAAATGATAATTTGGGCCCGGATCCGCAAATGAAATAGAGCTTATTGAAAATACAGTAATCCAAAATTTAAAAAACATCGTTTGTTTCTCCTTTAAAAAAATAAAGTTTAATTAACCAAATTGACTAAAGATTTCTGAAGGCTTTGCCACATTACTGCCAAAAGCTCCTTTCCAGTGCATAAAATACATGAACAACAGCGATCAGTTTGGAGGCTGATGATCATGAAAACTTCCAGCATCTATAGTTTCCTTTAAAGATAATTAGATGACTGATATTTGATAAAAAAATATTAGAAATCATAACTTACTAACACTAATTTTTCTTACAATCGGACTTTAGGAAATTTAACTAAATTGAGATTTCCAGCATAAGTCTTCTCAAAAAATAATGTGTAAACAGACCTTTTTTAGTTGATATAAAGGCATCGGCGAATTTTAGACAATATTTTACTCAAGAAATCTTAACTTTTGCCACATTTTGAGCACAGGCCTTTTGGGCGTGAAAAAAAATGAATAATTTCGATTAGTTTGGGTGTTACCATATATTTGGTGGAGGTGGCGCACTCCAGATAAGCTCTTAGAATTCTGGGCCAATTCAAGCCAACATACTACAAATAACTACAACGACTCTTTTTGGCTCTCCAGTTTAATCTGTGCCCTAGAGTGCTCAGGGTTCTCTTTAAAGAATTCGAATAAATACTTATATAACCTCTTTTGTATGTTGAATGGCAAACCCTCGTAATACCAAACCGGGAAATCTCCACGATTTAGTCTAGGATCGTGTCTTAAAATTGGCGTCCAAAATAAATAAAAAAGAGGTTTCGAGTGCACACTAAATTCTTTATCCTCTTTCAAAATCCTTTCCAGCGAATACCTCAAATAACCACAAATAAGATCAGCTAGTTTTAAAACAGGACTCTCAACAGGATCGGAAAATTTTAGTTTTATATCCATAAAATTGCCAAATATCATTGATTCTTTATGTGAAACTTTAAACGCATGAAAACGCATCGATTCAATTGCAGAGACTGAGTCGTGATAGTTTTTTGAATAATGAATTTGCTCATCATGTATGATGGTTGCCTTTGGAACTTTCTTTTTGAAGAACTCCTGCCTTATTTGATTATAGTGAGTTTTAAAGACTAATACATTCACAGATGCTTTCTTACGATCTTCATCGTTAGAGTAAAAACTATAGCCATAGTCTCTATCCCCAGCGCTTAACAACTTACTCAACTCTACAAAACCATTATTTGCCAAAGTTTTACAAAGATTTTGAATTGCAATATTAAAACTGTCTTTTGATGGTACTTTCCCTCTAGAAGTATTGAACAACGCTAAAGACTCCTCATCAATATTTTCATAGATCTGATTTGCCCACTCAACTTTCTTATCTCCATCGTAATATAAATCCTCTGTCACTTCAGAGTTGTAATCAAAATCCAGTAAAGACTCTATGATTGTAAATGCGATTGCATATTTTTTATCAACGAATGCGTAAGTGGGAGATATTATAAAATTTTTGATTTCTTGATACAATTCACTGAAGACTTCAAATCCGTTATTGTTATTGAAAATATCAGATTTTATTTCTTTTTGATTATTCTTTTTATGCTTATTCTCCCAATCTAGGTATGCCTTCTCTAGCTGCTTAACTTTATTTGTCTGAACAACAACACCGGCCTGTATGAAGAAAGGCTGAACTGTATCAATGTAATTTATTCCACTGGCACCGCTTTCATCTAAAAAAATTGTTATATCATTAAACATCGTAGCAATTTTAACTCTGTGCCTCTTCTTTTTATCTTCAGCCTTAACCTTTTTAGATTTTCTTCTTTCTTTATTATTCTTACCCACAGAAAACCACCTTTAAAATAGAATATGGAAGCCCTAAAGCGACAAGCTCAACGAAACGGATCAATAAATTTCTTTTCCCATTCACGTCGCTTTCTTTTGTTCTCATTCTCTATAGCTATTTTTTCATCTATGGACTTGATTACTTCATCTTTAAGCTTATGAGCTTTTTGAATAAAGGGCTTCATTCCTCCCCTCGACTTTGCCATTAATACAAAATCTTCAACTTGCAATTCGCAAAGCAAATCACACTTATCCACGCTGATTAGATAAAAGATCCTTTTTCGACCGTCAGAGCTATTATCTTTAAAGTCTATGAAGATATGGCTAGCTAGTTTTTTCCATTTATTACAAACTCGCAATCCCATACTTGTTACGTCGACAATTCCTTCACAAGTGATCAACCCCGAAAATCTTATACTTTTTTCTAGATCTAAAACTGAGCGACATCCGTTAACCACCCATACTAGATTTTTATAAAAGAGATTTCTTGATTCAACTTCTTCTATGGATATTGCGGAGTTTTGAAATTCGATAAAAAAACCATCTGGTCTTTTTATATCTGCAATATGTTTTACTCCGTTCTCGTCCTTGCTTGGTACTTCTCGCCAATCTTCAGGGAACAAATTCTTCCAACCTCTATGCCACTCAGTTTCATTTTCCCACCAAGGATCGCAATGTCTCTTCCCTTTATGGGCCCAATGATGGAGCTTTACATCCCCACACTTAGCAATCATCTCACTTCCACAGGAAATACATTTGCCTTTCAATTGCTTTTGAGGCATAGTTTTTTTTCCTTCTATAATTGCGTAATTCATCTAACTCCTGTTTCCCATTCAACTAAGATTTAGTCACTTCTGAGAGACAGGCTTAGTCCGGGCTTTAAGCCTCGCAATTTCGTCAGCACTTTCATTAAGTTTTTTTTCGTACTCTGTTGCTTTCTGCTTGAAAAGTTTACTTTCTTGAGCCGATGCAATCTGCAGAGAACTTAACTCCTCCTTGAGTTTGGCCTGACCATTTTCCCATTGCTTCGACTTTATCATTAGCTCTTCGAGTTCTCGCTCGAGGCTCCATTTCTCTGAATAATTAGTGTACTGGTCAGCTACAATGGTCAGAGCTACAGCAAAGAAAATTACTGCGATCTGAAACCAAGTTGTCCATTTAGCTGTCTGTTTTTGATAATAAGCTGCATCAACCTGTGATTGGTTAAGGGTGAAATCGATTAGCTTTTGCCGACTTTCTTCTCTTTGTTTTACCCATAGTTCTATTGAATCAATCGTTTTCCTGCATACGTTTGCGAGTTCATTCATTTTCACTTCGAAGGGCTTTAAAACTATAGAAATTTCTTTCGGTTCACCGGCAAGAACTTCACCAGTTTTTAAATCTTTTATGCTTGGCATCGCTATAAAATGGTACTTAAAAGGGTCATCCTTGGTATTAACGATAGAGTCAAACATAAACCTTGCTTCACTTAAAAAGGGGCCCATCATTTTAGGTTTAGGATCAGCGACAAATTCTCCATACGTTTTTAGAAAAAGGTCAATAGGAGTTAAGTATGAGTCGACTAACGATTTTTTTACTGCTGAAAGATATCCTTCACCAACTTTAGGTTCAGCCTCTGCAATATTGAAATTCATTGGGTTCAAAATTGGTCTAAGTCGTGTATCCAAGTCACGGGCCAGATTTGGGTGATCACAAAGGCTTTGGAAGTGAACAATAATCGACTTTATGTACTTCATTCTGTCCCAAATCTCAGAAATAAAAAATTCCTTATCCCATGAGGTTAGGTCAGCACTGGAAAAGTTCTTCGCTAATAACTTATAGCTTTCTTGGTCTTTCCATACTTCCCAAAGTCTTTCTTGCTTTTTCTTATCGAATGGATTCTCAACACTCATTACAATACCTCTTCATTACGAGCTTGAACTTTTCTTGCATGAGCAACAATCGTCTTCACACAATCAAGAAGCTCTAAAACATCACTGTCGCGAATTACAACTCTTTGTCCGACTTTATAACGGTCATCACCAGTCTTCTGAACATACTTGTCATCAACGAAACCTTCTCCATGAGCAAGAATATGCCTTTTTTGAAAAAGTAGAATCATGGTCTTAAGTCGATCTGCTCCAATCCAGCTCTCATAGCTCTCTCCGCAAAGCTCTTGCCATAACTTTGAACCATCATCAATCCTCTGGAATGTATTTGCCTGAACCTTTGCTTTTCCTGATTTCTTTAGATAAAGTGACTCCATCATTTTTTGAAATGCGACAACACAATCACTAATACCTGTTTCAAGCAAGGATCTACATGTAAGAGTAGCTTCATCCCTCCCACTTACCTGTTCCAATGCTTTCATCACTGCTGGTATATTATCAATTTTTGTTGCGACCTTTTTCATTGAATCATCGAAGGTTCTATCAATTGAATTGTGCATGCAGGCAGGACAAAAGAATGCACTTCCTACAACCGCAAACCGCGTAAAACACTCACCACATTGAATCTTCAACTTCATTGCTTCCTGTGCTGATACAGGGATTATATTGTAATACTTGGGGCGACCACTCACGCTCATGGTCATCTTAATAAAACCGCCATTCATTTTTCGGTTAAATGACCTCGCTCCATCTGCTAGCCCTTGGTTTATTGCAGCCTTCACAACGCCTAATGCTTGCTCCTTTGCTGCTTCAAGTTGCTCTTTAGTCCACCACGAAGTGCTTGGAGCAGAATGCCCACAAAGGGGGCAATAGATTGCCTCGTCCTTACAAATATTTTTCCAATCATCCTCATGAATTTTAAATTGAAACAAACACTCCTTGCTCGGACACTCTCTATCAAGATACCCCTCTTCGTCTGTATTCACAGGCACCGAAACAGATGTTTCTTGAAGTTTTTTCATTTGCTTTATCAAACCTTCGAACATAATTATCCATTCCTTGCTTTAAAAATCGGATGATTAAATATTTTTTAAAATCTACCAAAGACTTCTTCGTAAAATTCTTCTCTAGTTACTTGATCAAGTTTTCTTTGAGCATAACTCTGTAACTCTTCTGCAATACGGACGATTCTTTTATCTTTGCTGTTAGTGTAGGCTTTATAGCTATCTAGTCTTGATTTCCATAAACTATTTCTCGAGCCTGACCATGTATAACTCTTTTGGAATGTCCCCTCGAAAACACTCTCCACTCCAATTCCTGAATCGAGAGCCATTTTTGCCATAATCTCCCATTCATCAGATAAATGCCCTTCCAGAGGCGAGACCTTTACATATTCATCTGCTTCAGAGTCAATGAGTATTTTATAGAGATCAGGATCTTTCCCTATGACAAGTTTAATAATGTCTCTATTCTTTGTGACGAATGGAATTTTCTGCAAAAGTGCCTTTCTGCCCTCAAAGTCGAGCCCTTTCACACAATGCTTAACCGTGTCTCGTACTTCGAAGCTAATCCATTCATTGCTAAGATTTGCTATAGTCCAATCCATTGCGAGAGCTGGCTCTGACTTCAAAATTTCCTTCAAATCATGCGTGGGCTTTCTTATATCTAAAATCGCTGATTCCCACTCCTTTCTTAAACCTGGATATGTGAGCTTTTTTTCTAACCTGTGCCAGATTCCGCATGCAAATGCCCCTCGTATCTCTGATTTTGGGTGAGAAAGAACTCTTTTAACGTTCTCAATTGGAATGTTTTTACTAGGCCATAAGTGGTCTAGCCAAAAGCCATCCTCTTTGACGAGGAATTCATTGACTAGTCCCCAAGTTTCATCAGAAACCCCTTCTGCAAAGATCAATTGTGTTAAGATCGAAATTCGATATTTTGATTCCTTATGCAAAGTAGCTTTAAGGTGTTCTTCCCATCTGTTTTCTTTTTTCTTGATGACTTCAGATAAGAACGATTCATAAATTCTTTCATGCACATCATACTTAATGGCCGCTTTCGCCCAATCAAATGGGATAACTACTCTTTGAGCCAGAAGATTACCAAAGAACAAGCTATAGTCAGGCCAACTTATATCTGCTCTTTTTGCACTTCCCATCATCTGATGCAATAACTTCATCGACTCATCAGGATCCTTCAGACTCCACTTGTCTGCCAAGACCTCGACTCTCTTCTGCGCTTCCGCCTCTTTTATCTTATAATCATCCAATCCCCAATTCTCTATCGGATAAAGTGCCTGAAACTCTTCTGAAAGTTTTAAACTATGATTGATCTTAGAACGTTCTAACCTTTCAATCAGAATCCTTTTAAACCCTTCATCAGAAACATTAGGCGTAACTGACACAATATCATTTAGAAATTTTTCCTTATAACCTCTGACAACCTTTTTTATATTGTCTGGAACCTGAAGCATTCCTCTGCTGCTAGAACTTAGTTCCGACAACGAATTTAAAAGAAATATCGGATTCGTTATTAAACCTTCCGTATAAAACTCCAGAATTCCTTTCCAGAATGTAGGCAGTTTATTAATTAAAGTCATTGGCATCAGTCCATATGAAAACGTAACGGTTAAGCCTTTGCCGGGATCAGTTTCATGGGACTCCCAAGAGAATCCGAGAAGATATGATGTTAATTGTTCAATTACGGAAGGATTACCTCCGGATTTTAGCCATTTTTTGGCTTCAACAATAAAGCAATCTCTCCGACCAATTGTATTAACTCTGGCTGTGTCTGGTTGCTCAGAAAGCCAGAGTTCAACTTCCTTATATCCAACAGGCAAATTAGTTGAGTTGAAGTCCTGTAACTGAGCCTGGCTTAAGATCAAAGGCAAAGCAATTTCTGGTAGATAAAAAAGTGCAGGGTCAGAAAAACTTAAAATATCTCCTGGCCGAACTTCAATCAAGTATTTAGCAAAGTCTTTCCCTAACCAACCATAGGCTTCTAGGACGTCTTTGCTTGTGGTACCATCAATCAACCTATATAAGTTTTCAGGAGTCGTGTTTCCCCCTACTCGAATTGCTTGTGTGAGCTCGAACTTAAAATCATCTGCATTTTTAGGGATATTGATAAAAGATTGAAGCGGAAGAGATATTTTACCTGAAAAGAATTGATGTTTAATAAGGTTAAATCGAAGAATTTTCGGCTGCACAGAGATGATATTTTTTGATGTTTCTTCGATGATCCCAGCGTTCTGAAGGCTTGAGAGTTGTGACATCAAATCGAGTACAGGCTTCTTTAGCAATTCACTGATTTTTTCAAGCTCTACACCCGACTCTCCGCCTAGGGCCAAAATACTCAATAAAGGTAGTGCATCATGATCCTTTGAATTGACCGACTTAATCTTTGTTAATAGTGCATCTCCAAATACAACTTCGTTCACAAACCCATTCTTAATTTCGTGACACAAGAAACCTGCAAGTCCGGGTTTCCCTCTCGCTTGATCTACAATGCTTCTGATAACCATTTTATGAAAATTTGCATTTTCTTCTTTAATCAAAGAAACAATCATATCTCTGCTTAATGGTCTAAGTTCGATGATCCTATCATTTTGTACCCTCAAAAGTTGACTTAGACCTTCCTTTGAACTTGGCCACGTATCGAGTGCTAACCGAAACTCCAATCCCGTCTCTCTTTTAAACGTTAAGACTCTTTCTACCAGTTCTGGCTTTGCGTGAGCATCGTCAATCAATAAATATTTTGGTTGCTTCAGTCGAATTGCACTCGCAATCGCATTAATATCGTCAGTAATAATAAAGTAGGCTTCGTTATTCTTTGCCAACTCTCTCAGTAAGTGTGTCTTGCCTGATCCTGGCTGGCCAACAATGATAAAATCCACCCCTGCATCCACAAATGAGTAAACTTTTTTAATTTCTTCATCTCTTCCTATTGTTTTAGGGATACTTACAAATCTATGATTCTGAGGAAGTGGAGAGAGTGCCGGATAATCCAGAGGGATATTTAGAAGACTCTGACAAAGATGAGGAAACTTAAGCAATCTCTGAGCGTGCCATGCAGAATCAAACAAGGCCAATGGCCTAATTTTCATTTTTACTAAATAAGCATTTATGTTGCGTCTTTTAGCAGGAGTCAGCTTTCTAGAAGTCGCAAAAGCTACCTGCTTACCTTTCCAGCCAGAGCTAATAAGTCTCGAAATGTTTTTCTTGATATTTTCTAAAGCGCGTTCTGATGTTGTCGTAATTAGAGGTATGCTTTCTTGACGCTCATTAATTATCACTCCATCCTCGCCAAAGTCTCCACCCCCTTGGATCCAATAACTTATTCTTCCGTAACCATCCTGCATTTCAGCTGCAGCTCTTTCGAACTCTTGATCATCGATGTTTGATCTTTCTAAGTGATTTAAGATTTGCTCAAATTTTGGGTCCATAAACTTTCCTTGATTATGGACTCACTATATCTCTTTATTTTGACCCAGGGCCACTCGCACAGCAGTGGTCCCAGCGTCACAAGCCTAAGAAGCTGTAATCAATGAAGTATATTAAAAACCAGCGCAAATAGGCGCTCTGCGCCATTTGACAGTTTTGAAATCCTCCCTGCTACCTCAAAACAAAAAAGCCCCTTTACGGAGGCTTTTAAATGTTGTGTTGGTGGAGGTGGTGGGACGGTTTATACCAACATTTTCATGTGGCCCGGACTATTCCTTCATCTCAAAAGAGATGGGATGCGTTTATGGATTTCTCCATCCTAGTACCCCGTTGCAAAAGCTTTAGGGGCCTATGAGTCTCTAGCGGGCTTACTCGTTTCCGATTCACCCGACGGTGTTAGCTTAGTCATCACAACTCTGACTTTAGCTTTCGCCGTTTGAGCATCCTTTTGTCATCACTATCACTAGTGAAGTCGACTATGTTAATCGAACCCACGTCCGAAAAACCTTCCAATAGAGAGTACCACGTGTGTCTCCGATAAGTTAGTACCGACACTATTTTTTATCTTTACTGAACCAACAAACAGTCGTTGCTGTTAAAGAGTATCAACGCCTGAGCTCTTCCCGGTTTATTTTACGGACGTTCCGCCAACGTCTTTACCAGCTTTTTGTTATCGGCGCTGGCCCCTCAGGTACCCAAAACCGCCATAGTCATCCCCACCAACCCGTCCACTAACCTCTTTAATTCGGCTACCGAATTCGACGAAGCCTTCAACCCTTTCGTCGCCATTGTCAGGATGTGCGCGAGATCCTTCGCATTCATCTCACTTCCTGGCTTCACATGTGGCTTCAAAAGTTCCACCACATATTTTTCAAAATCAAGATATACGATTGCGAAAGCTTCAGGAGCATAATCACTGATCGTCTCCATCATCTCCTTGCCACCATCTGTATCAATGGCCGAAGCAAAAGGATCGATGATCCAAATCTTGAAAAGGCATTCGAGCTGTCCTCTTAAGTTTTTCTGACTAGAGAGACGCTTCAACGTCTCTTCGTGATTTTTTTCAATATGCATATTGAGGAGTGCTGTAATCACTGCTTCTTTATTGGCAAAAACCGCATAAAGGGAAGGCCTCGATAATTCCGAAGCCTCTGCGATGTCAGACATGCTCACCTTCTTCAGGCCATGCCGAAAGAAAAGCTTCTGTGCTGCAAAAACGATTTTAGTTTCTTTTGATTCCATAAGTTACAATCCTATAATTTTACACTTTACAGAATCTGTAAAAGTGTTAACATGTTTACAGTTTCTGTAATCTGTAAAATATCACAAGGACCCTTATATGACTCAAAAATTTGAATTTACCCGCCCGGCCCAGGGCTTCGCCGCTTACGAACAAGGCGGTGCCCTGAAGCCATGGACCTTCAATCGCAGGTCTTTACGCCATGACGACGTCGCAATCAAAATCCTATACGCCGGCATCTGCCACAGTGATTTACATGCCCTCAATGATGGATGGGCCGGAGAATTCCCAATCGTTCCGGGTCACGAAATCATGGGCGAAGTCACCGAGACAGGCCCCGGTGTGACCGACTTCAAAATCGGTGACCAGGTATTGATCGGCACTATCGTTGACTCTTGCCGGGTCTGTGATCCCTGTCAGCAGCAGATGGAGTCCTACTGCCGGGCCTTCCCCACCCTCACTTACGACGGTGTTGACCGCATCGATGGCTCCAGAACCCGCGGAGGATTTTCGGATAGCTATGTCGCAGACAAAAAATTTGTTTATCATCTCCCCAAAGGACTCGAAGCAAGCCTCGCTGCTCCCTTAATGTGTGCTGGGATCACTGTCTATTCACCTCTTCGCCACTGGAATGTGGGTCCGGGAAAAGTTGTAGGAATCGTAGGTATCGGCGGCCTAGGACATCTCGCCGTCAAATACGCCCGCGCCATGGGTGCGCATGTGGTGGCCTTCACAACTTCTGAAAGTAAAATCGAAGAAGCAAAAAATCTCGGTGCACATGAAGTTGTGCTCTCGACGGATGCAAAACAAATGGAGGCGCAGGCCTACAGGTTTGACTTTATCCTGGACACCGTCTCCAAGAGCTATCTGATGGATCCGTTTATCATTGCACTGAAACTCGATGCCACACTTTGCTCGCTCGGGATTCCGAATAGTTTTGATTTGAAGCCCATACTCCTCACCATGGGAAGGAGAAGACTTTCAAGTTCAGGAGTCGGTGGGACCAAGGAGACAAAAGAGATGCTAGAGTTTAGTGCTGAGCACGGGATTTATCCAGAAGTTGAGATGGTAAGAAAGGATGAGATTAATAAGGCAATGGAGAGATTAGCGAAGAATGATGTGAGGTATCGATTTGTAATTGATATGAGAAAGTAGTTCTAACTATTGGACCGGAAGTTTAACTTCCGGTCCTCTTTAACATATGATGTTTTTATTAGATTTGCCCAAATCCACCATCCGCAAACAGATCTGCTCCCACGACATAACTCGAGTCAGAGCTAGCTAAAAACAAGGCCGCCTTCGCCATCTCCTCCGCTGTCCCCTGTCGCTTAATAGGCATCATCGCCGCAAGTCCCTGCTTGATTTCTTCCGTCATCCCCATCTTGTCCTGAATAGGAGTTTCAACCGGACCCGGTGACAGAACATTGAATCTCACCTGATCAACTGGAATCTCTGCAGTCCAGGTTCGAGCGAAGCTTCTCACGGCAGCTTTCGTAGCACTGTAGACGCTGTTGTTGGCAAAGCCTTTAATGCTCACAACAGATGAGGTGAGTACAACAGTACTGCCTGTGTTCAAAAGTGGAAGCGCCTTGGCCACACTGAAATAAAGTCCACGAACATTGACATTGAAATGATCATCGAAAAACTCTGGCGTTGTTTCTGTTGTGGGCATCCATGCTGCGATTCCAGCATTGGCGAAGAGAATATCAAATTTTCCATAATTGTTTTTAACATGAGTATAGAGCCGGTCAAGATCTTCGAGCTTACTCACGTCGGCCTGGACAACATCAAAGTACTGCCCTAGCTCCTTCTGAGCTTTCTCGAAAGTTTCCATTGAGCGAGCAGTTACTATGACCCTGGCCCCTTCCTCTCTAAAGAGTTTTGCGGTCGCCAGACCAATTCCCGAATTACCGCCTGTGATAAGTGCAACTTTGTTAGTTAATTTTCCCATAAATGTCTCCCAGTGATTGTTTAACGGTTATGAACCGATTGGTTCAAAACTAAACCCATTCCAAATTAAATGCAATAAAATATTGAACCGAACGGTTTTTTATGTTAAAATTACCCACATGGGACGCCCAAAGTGTTTTGACCGAATTGAAGTCTTAGATGCCGCTATCCAGCTTTTCTGGAAGAAAGGTTTTGCTGACACCAGTTTATCGGACCTTGAAAAGGCCACAGGTGTAAACAAGTCTGGGCTCTATTCTGAATTCAAAGATAAAGAAGATATTTTTTTCGAGAGCATGAAGCACTACCGAGATAAGTCTCCGGCAATTGAGATACTTAACAAGGAACCTCTTGGATGGGCGAACATCGAAGCACTCCTTAAAGCTTCCAGCAGCTGCAAAGGTAACAAAGGTTGTTTTTTTGCAAACACTGTCCGTGAATATTCGATCATTCCTGACAATGTAAAATTAGTAATCGAACAAAATCAGAAGATGATTCACGAGAATGTATTCAAGAATATCAAAGCAACTAAAACTAAAAAAGATCCAGAAGCACTCGCCTCTATGATCATGACATTTTCGACTGGGGTTGCTCTCAAATTAAATGCTGTAAAACCAGAACACGTTTTAGAAGAAATCGATTCATTCCTTGAGCTTCTGAAAAGCTAAATCACATCATTTCTTTTCTGAGTAACAGAGTATCAAGGAGACCTGCCCCTATCGCGTTATTCTTCAAAAATATCTCTTCTTTAAATAAGTAAAGTGCATAATTTCCCACGAAATTCGGCGTTATTTTCGAGTTATTAGACAGTTTTTTCTATATCCTAGTCGGCACATACGATGATGTCGCCATAGGGGCAAACAAGAGAATTTACTCGAATTCTATGGCCGACCGCGGATATCGGCCATAGGGACAATAGCTAGAATCATCCCTTTTAAACCTTTTTTACTTAGTTAATGTGCAGAAATTTCTATAAATTCCTTACAGAAATTTCTACAAGTATGATACAAAAATATCTATAAATTAGATTCCAAAATTTCTCATTATTAAAACTACGTAAAAATGGTTACTTATATGTCAAGACCAAGACGAAAGCCACATCAGTTACTCGCTGAATCTCTAAAAACTGCTAAAGCCGTTGCCGCTGATTCGATCGTCAAGGCAGACCAGATCTCACGGGCCCACAAGAATCGCCTGGAGACCTCTGGCTGTCTAACGAAGATCATCAGTGGATGGTACCTCCTGACCTCACCCGACGGTGGTGATGGGAGCACGGCTTGGTACGGTGGCTTCTGGGCGTTCTTAAAGCACTACTTAAATGACCGCTTCGGCGAAACCGAATACTGCATTTCCGCAGAATCATCCCTCAGCCTGCATGCTGGCGATACAACGATCCCAAAACAAATCGTCATTTTGACGAAGAAAGATAGCAACACTGCCGTCGACCTCTTACACGGGACATCGATTCTCCTTAGAACTGACTCGAAGAACTTTCCTACAGAAACCGAGTCGTTTAAGGGTGTCCCCATCATGAACCTCACTAGCTCACTGTCTCGATTGAGTCCGAGCTACTTTGAGAACAACCCGCGGAACATTGAAATCGTTTTAAAACTAAGCTCGCTCTCGGTTCCAGAGATATCACGCGCTCTTCTGCGATTGCAGAATATGGCGTCCGCAGAACGCATCATCGGTGCGTACACGGTCATCAAAGAAGAGTCCAAGGGGAAGCAAATCTTCGACGACCTCACGGCCGCCGGCTACACACTGACTCCGGTTAACCCGTTTGAGAAGTACGTCCCGAAGCTTTCGGGGGCGAGGTTCAACTCCCCTTACGCTGGACGAATCCGACTCATGTGGAGCGTGATGCGAGAGGTGGTCATCAAAACTTTTCCACGGGACTGCGGACTCTTCTCCGATCAAAGCAAGACCATCGAAATTATTTTGGAGACGTACGTGAAAGATGCCTACCACTCGTTGTCCATCGAGGGCTACCACGTCACCGAAGAGTTAATCGAGAAGATCGCCGACGGAAAATGGGACCCCGATAGCCTTGGCGCTGACAAGCTACAGATGGATGCCATGGCCGCGAAGGGATATTCGAACTCCTTCGACGCCGTCGTTGAGAGTATTAGAAAAATTCTCCGTGGAAGTAGTCCAGGTGCCGTCTTAGAAGCCGACCTCCAAACCTGGTACCGGGAACTCTTCACTCCCCTCTTTAAGGCCAACATCATTGACCAGGAGAAGCTCGTCGGTTTTAGAAATAACCAGGTCTACATCACGAACTCAAAGCACGTGCCCCCACCGAAGACGGCGCTACTTGATTGTATGGAAGTTTTCTTCGAACTCCTGAAGTCCGAGCCTGTAGCGTCCGTCCGTGCCGTCCTTGGCCACTTCATCTTCGTATACATTCATCCATACATGGACGGGAACGGCCGCATGGGTCGATTCATCTTAAACCTCATGCTGATTTCCGGTGGCTTTAACTGGACGATAGTCCGAGTTGAGAGGAGAAAAGAATACATGTCCGCGCTTGAAGCCGCCTCGACTAAGGAAGACATCGAGCCGTTCACGACCTTCCTCTTGGAGGAGATGAACCATTGGAAGAATAAAAGCTAGATTTAATTGTTGAAATGGTGGCTACCGATGCCCCTCGGTAGCCATAGATGTTTGGTGGAGGTGGTGGGATTTATAGAGGACACTTTTCACTAGAAAACACAGAACAAAAACAAACCACTCAAAACGTTTCTAACTAATAGAATTCAAAGAACTTTTTACTAACATTAGCTTGTTGTTTATTGCTGGTTACTTTTGTCAAAAAAGGGCTATTTTCGTGTGGCTTGCCACATTTTTTCCACATCAGATTCAATCAGCTAAGGTTAAAAAATTTAAGAAACACTGCCACGAGGAGTGCCAGTAAAAAGTAAGAAAGGATTATTTGAAACCAAACTACAAATCGCGCACCATTTGTAAGAGGCAAAATATCGGCAGGAGTATTGTTTGTAGCTATCATTGACGAAAGGTAAAAAAAGTCCATTAAACTGGGATTTTCCACTAACTCATCAAAATTAAACTTCATAACTGTACTCGGAGGGGCCATTACATTAAGTACAGCTCCATAAAATATATTCTTGAATCTCGCTCGCTTACTTTCTGAGATTAAGGAAAAATACTTTTCCACTTCACCTTTTAATGTGAAATTGAGCTCAAATAGTTTTCCTTCGGCATTCTCTTTAAGAAAATGATTACGAAATATTGTGGCAGATTCAAACAATTTTTGGGCAATCTGATTATCAACAGGATTAAGACTTTGATTTCTTATCTGTTTTTCAACTTCTGGGGGAGATTTCTCCAAATATTCACTCATAACATGAATTGGAAAAAGTGAAGTAAAAATATTATCTCTGTAAAAATCTATTTTAAATTGCATTACTCCATATTTAGCAAATGTCCCTTCAACAAGCTTTGTTGGGGTAACCCCTCTTACAAAGTTATCCTTGAAATCATCCCAATGTTTGGCATCTTTTGGAAATTGTCGTTGTAGTGATCTATCTTGATTTAAAGATTGCCAGTGGATATTTGTTGAATCGCCTGCAAATGAACTCAAAAGAAGATCATTTTTTGCTTTTATTTCTAATCTTTGCCTAATATCACCTACAAGCATAAAAGCTGGCATGGGAATTGTAAATCCCTGCAATGCTTTTCCCTTATAGTAAGTGATATTTGCCATTTGATATGATTGAATAAAATAATAGATAAAGGTAAATATCAGAATGAAGCTACCATATAAAACGAGAGTCGTGCCTAACAGAAGTATTTTGTTATTTATTATCGCATTCAAGATGATTTTAAGAGTTGCTATAAAAAGCGTTAACTTCTGCATCATAAATATTTTTCCATTCAAATAATGTTAAGACCAAACTTCATCTTATACTTTAGAGGCATAAATTTAACTGCAAGTAATCTTGTTCTACATATTAAAGGAGCATTTGTTTTGCTAAATCTGATGTAGAAACCAAAAAGCCATAGTAAGGCCTTCTAACCTTGGACGCGACCTCAGAGAAAGCGAGTAAATCGAAAACGTAATTTTCATCTACAGCTTTTTGAACACACAACTTCCCTAGATTCTTCCATCCTGATTGTTGAAGAGTCCCGTTACATGCTCTTCTCACTGTTGTAGTAAGTATGTCAGCAAGCTGCACACCTAAATCACTAGCTGAATCTACAAAACGCAAATTCTCCATAATCTTTTTTAAGTCATAACCACGTCTATTATTGTTACCCTTGAAAGCTCCCTGCTCTTGTAAATAAGCTGGGATTTCCATTAAAAATTTTTCCATATAACTATAGTCAAAGTCTAAGCAGGCAATTGTTGGCTCTCTAAGAGATTGAGTTTGCAAAAAACCGCAAACTACTTTTTTCCATAACTTCTCATACTCTGTAATATTCTTATTCTTGGCGTCGATTATCCATTCAAACGTTTCCAAAATGTCTGGATATCTTTGAACATAATAAAGGACAGCATTTCGCTTAACTTTCTCAATCAACGAGGTCAGAATTTGCATTTGAATATAGTTAGGACCCGATAAAGCTTTTATTCTTCTCTCTACGTCTTGCAAATCAACTTTCATTGATTGGTGTTGCATCTTTTCTAAATCAACAAGGAATTTCTCAGCTTGCTTTGATTTATGGAAATTAACTTCTTCCTCTTCTTCGAGACTCATATCAACTATCGAAGCAAAAAATGTACAATCAGTGTAACTAAGCATTCTGATTACATCATTTACCTGAGACTCACTTAACTTACTTCCCTTGAATTCTGAGTTTTTATCACCCCATTGCCGCTTCAATACTTTGAAGTTATTGAAAATTAGATTTTCCTCTGATTCTGGAATAACAAGCGCCCCAACACAGCACGTATAAATCTTCCCTTCAGGAGGAATAGTAAAATTACCAGATTCATCTATATAGGTTTTCAAATATTTCCCAGTGATTTCATATTATTCGTTCTATGGCCGTTTCCCATTCTTGAATCTTAACCATTTAATAGTCAGATACCTCTAGGAAATCTTCTTCTTTATTTCTTCTTCAACTCTTTTCTTTACAATGAACTCAATAAGTTCTTTTGATTCACGCCCTAACTTTTCTTTGGCATCAAGGACTTTATACTTCGATATCTCCTTATGGCTCAATCCGAAATTATTTCCTAGTTCGTAATATTTTTTTGTATGGATAGACTCAAGGACTTTGCTTGTTCTGAAAGCTGAAGGATTAATTTCTCCAAACTCTTTCAAATGCCTCCTCACAATTCTAAAAACAGTAGATCCATCGATTGGATGGTTAGACTTCTTTATGAAATCACTTTGTAATACAAAATCATTAGTTCCTATTTTGTATCGTGAAAATACTTCTCTCATCAAGAAAAATGACTTTAGTCGTTCTACTGCACGGGAAGTTAAATTTAATACGCGACTTCGATATGTTTTCTCATTTCTTATAACTAATTTTGGCTCATTACCTTGTAATTCTAAAAAATCTCCAAACTTTAAGTTACAAATCTCTGATCTTTTGAGCCCAAAAGCCGCAAGAAGAAATAATACCAAGCGTGCATTATTCTCCTTAAAACTGTCTTGGGGAATTGCGTCCATCAGGGTTTCGATATTTAAATTTTCCGGCAGAGTCTGTATCTTGAAATCAAAAAAAGTTAATAGAATTCGGTCAAAATGATCCATGGGATTTCGAAAAATGAGTTCTTCCTTCATCCCCCATTTAAAGAATGCATTCAGGGTATAAATTGTCCTTGAGATAGTTGATTTGGCCCGTTCTGAAGATCTAAGTTCTTTCAGATACAATCTACAGGCTTTCTGAAGCACCTGTTCATCAAAATCACCTCTTACAGGTTCAAGAACACGGCAAACTGTATATAAATCATTTAGAACCCTATGATAGGCCCTTCTGGTGTTCTCATTTTTAAAGCCATTAAGAAAAACTTCAAAATCAGTAGGTTTCATTTTGCTCGAATCAAAAATTAAGTTTTCAGCACACCCTTTTCGGTCAACTATTGTCAAAGCTTTAGAATTGTGTTCTCGAATTAAGGATTCTTATGATCTCGACTAGTGAAACTGTGGCTTTGGATGACCTTTTCCAAACACATGACCTAAATATTGATGATATGTTTGATGTTCTTACACCTCACATAGCCTCTACAATTCACGATATTATTTCCCGCTTAAAATTTGATACTTCAACAAACCAGCCTATTGACGATATAGATAATTTTGAATTCAAGCCTGATCCGGGATTGATAAGAATCTGCAAGGACCTCAAAATCAAGTTAAATGTTAAATTTCATAATGAATCACTTGAAGCTAAATTAGCTAACTCTATTACAATCTATTTCATTTTCACTTCTTTCTTCCTTTTTTTAAAAGCTCACGCTGTACCATTGGTTCATGAATATCAGAAAAAAGCCCCAGACCAAAAAATGTCTCCATTGAGTCAAAAAATGCTTCAAGAAGCTATCATTGAAGAACCTGAAAACTTCCAATCCTGCCTTGAGACGACAAAAATACTTGAAGGCACTATGTCTTATGCTACCTCCTCACTAACTAATTTCATCGCTAATAATTGTGGACCCGGCCGGAATAGCTACTTCATGGCCTATTGGCTTTGCTCAGAACTTGCAAAGACTCTAAGAGAGTTTCGTTCTTCTAAAACCGTTACTGATGTGATGACAATTTTAGAAGCACTTGAAAAAAGTCATCCTCAATTCTTTGATGATTTTCCTCCACTCGATAGAGAGACGATCAAGCAAGCAATTAGGAGAGGAGACAAACTAAACAAAGAAGTAACGCAAGACACCGCCACAGGGGTCTAAATTATTTATTTTCTCGTCCAATTCTGAATCCTCTCAAAAACACTAGGCCTAAATAGACTAGATTCAATTCAGCAATACCGCTGAAAAGAACTCTTCTCTATAGGAGGCAATATGAATTCCAGTTCTAGTAGTTCAATTCTAACGTTTGAAGAAGCCTGCAATTTCTTGAAAATCAAAAAGTCGAGACTTCGCACGGCGGTCTTTCGGCGTGAAATTCCCTACATCAAAATTGGACGATTAATTCGATTTGATCTTGATGATCTCAAAACTTGGCTAATGAAATTAAAATCGAATTACGATTAATTTCCAGATATTTTCTGCATTTTTCGTTTTATGGAAATTTCTATCAATTTCCGAGGAAAAACCGAAAATCCCATGAACTTTCTTGAATTTTCATTAAATTGAAATTTGAAGTGCAGAAAGCAGTCACTTTTCCGCGAAAATCCCACGATTTTTTACGGAAATTCAACAAATATCAAGAATTGAAATAATGCGGATTTTGCCAAAAAATCGCCATTCTTTTCAAATAGATCATAATTTTTACTAATTATGGAGGATTTTATATGACAGCAAAAAATGAATTAACCGGAAATTATACGAGAATTTCCAATTCCGTTATCAGAGACCCGAAGCTTTCACCTTACGCTAAAACGATCTATATGCTCATTAGAAGCTATTCCCCAAGCTATCCGAGTTATGCTCATATTAAGCGTGAAACAGGTATTAAAAGCAAAACGACTATTGCACGTGGCTTGCATGAACTAGAAGTAAGAAGTCTTATTAGAAGAATTAATTCTCCTTCTCACAAGTCCAACTTATATGAATTTCCCTCAGTCATTCCAGTGGACCAACCTATTCCATCTCATGAACTTGAACCAGTCCAGGACATGGACACTAATAAGACTAATCAAATAATACCAATTAATAAGGCATCAGAATCCTCTCCGGCTCCACCCGTCGAGGATTCTGTGCGAAAGGAAATCTTTGCTGAAGCACAGTCTTCTTTAGGTACAGAAGCTAAGCAACGGTACAGGCATAAGAAAAGGCCAACATTTATTATTGAGGCTTCAAAGCAGGATGTATGACTTTCAGAGAGTCTTCACAAGAGCACAAGGTGTCTGATATAGAGTCAGACACCGCTCTTTTCCATTCAAATAGAGGTACCAGCAATAGGCAACAAGCTCCAACCAAAGGAACTTGTATGACTAAGACTAGAACAAAAGCTAAGTACAGAGTTGACGTGAGACTTCCAGATGGTAGGCGCATATCAAAGGTCTTTGACCGCAAATATGACGCTGAGAAATTTAAAACCGAAATGAAGATTGAAAAACTTCGTTTCGATTCATCAGGTGTCACGATCAATAATTTAATACCGTTTAAAGATTTTGCAGAAGATTGGTTTCAAAATAACGTCAAGAATCGTAAGTCGCCTCAGACTCAGCGAAACTATATCGGAGATCTGAAAAACTACATCTATCCTGTCGTCGGGGATACTAAGCTTAAAGATATTAACATCAGGCACGCACGGGCGATTGAAAATAAGATGCTCGAACTTGGGAAACATCCAAGGACTGTGAACAAGGTGATAATGGTCTTCAAGACAGTACTCAATGATGCAGTTAGATCTGATAATCTTTTGAAGAATCCCATCAAGGGCTATCCCGAACTTTCAGAACCCCCGAAGGATCTTACGTACTGGTCAAAAGAAGAAATCAAAATCTTTCTCGATTATGTGAAGAATGATCCCTTTTATGATCTTTATGTCGTTACCTTAAATTCCGGCATGAGATTAGGCGAAGTTCTGGGCCTTTTATGGGACAAAATAGACTTTGTTAATGGTCAGATTGTGGTTTCGCGCAGCCTAGGTCGAAGTGGCCTTAAACACACTACAAAGACCCATAAAAGTCGTTTCATTCCTATGAATGCCAAGGTAAGGACTGTCCTTGAAAAATGCTTTAAAGAGCGTTTAAACGATCAGTTTGTCTTCACTGAGGCAAATGGGGATCACCTGGACTATAACCATGTGACCGAAAGGCATTTTATGGTGGCCCAACGTGAAGCGGGCCTTTCAAAGATTATTCGTTTCCACGATCTCAGGCATACTTTTGCGAGTCATTTCATGATGAATGGAGGAAACCTCTATACGCTTCAAAAGTTGTTAGGGCATTCCGATATTCAGACGACGATGATTTATGCTCATTTGGATGCTGAATTTCTAAAAGAATCAATATCTCTTATAGGGTTCGAGTAGGCATTGCCTTCTCGAACCCTATTTAATCAATGGACGCTTTAGCCTGTTTTTGCTCAATTGAGTTAATTACAAATGTGGTTTGAATCACATCTAATTCAAAATTTAGAAACTTTACGACGTCTTCAATACTGGAGCTTGAATTTGAAGTTAAATCATTGAAATCTTTTCTAAAGCCATCAGAACTTAATTTCTCCACATCGAAGGATAAGCGTATTTGAAAGCCCATATCAATTGAAGCAAAAAAAGAATTTTCTTCATCTATGTAATTCTGATATGTATCGAAAGAAAAATGCTTGCCTTCTTCTAAGAGTTTTTTCTCCCTGAATACAGGTATGTCTTGGAAATATGTTCCATCAATATAAATCTCACCAGCATCTTGAATAAATTCACAATCGTTGTAACAAATTTCAAGTTCAGCAGTTTCACGAAAGTCTTTCTTTGCAGGAATCATGAAAGTTTGGTCTAGCCATGTAGCAAATCGAACTCTTTCAAGAGGAGAATAACGAAAAGCATTTGAGAACTGAGGAAGATTTTCAAGCTTTACTTTCTTTAACCAGCTAAGCACAGCTACTAAGTTATCAAAAGCTACACTGTATTTGTGACTATTTTCGATTTCCTTTTTTACAAACTCAAGATCAAAGAAACTTTGAAAGTCTTTTACTAGAACTATATCTGGATTGTTGTTTTTGAGAATTTCTGAGATTTTCTTATCGCCGGTAACAAAAACATTTATATAGTCATCATTTATTACGGCTTCAATCTCTTCTAATATCAAACTATCGGGGATATGATTTCTTGGATTATCAGACTTTTCAAAACATCCATACAAATTGAAATAATTATTAAATGAATTTTCAAAAATCTCAATTGAAGGTTTCTCCAAAATTTCAAAGGGAGCTAGTTTTTTTCTTATGGCTTTCTCAACTTTTTGAATCTCTGGCTCTTCCACTCGCTCTAAGTTGATTAATTTATCCGATGAGGCTAAATTAATTTCAAAGTTCTTCATTTTTTGAATCAAATCATTATATGCCTCATTGAATTTTTTCACGTTTGTTGCGAATTCGTTTCGCTTCTGTCGTTCAAACTCTTTGAATACAAAATACGGTAAAACAAACTTCAGGATCGTTCCCTTAGATAAAGTAGCTAATAATGCGAACTCTCTCCCATTAAATGGGATTGCCCTCAATGAATTCGTATCAACAAAAATCTTGTATCTATCTTTCATATCTCTCCGAACGAAGGTTATTTTTTTTATTTTATTTTAGGAAGTTTATTAAGAATTTTGTCTATTTGATCATCACTCAAATTAGTCCTAAGTTTCAAAGAAAACCCATCATTTCGACGTTCCATTTCAAGCTCAAAATGTTTATTTGGTGTATATTTATTTTTAGCTTTTTTACCAAAAGTTTCTAGAGTCCTCTCTCTTAAGTTTGAAATAAAGGGTGATATGGGAACCGATAAGATTTCTATTATTTTTTTGCTTGTAGCAGTCGCTTGCCAAGCACTGGAGATGTCTTGTCCTACAGTAAGGAGAAGTAAATCTAGCATTAATTTTACAGAATCATCACTAAATAGAAAATCAACTAGAATTGACCCTTTTCGAATTTCGACCACTTCTGATGTGAAAGGAATTTTCTTTTGATTCTTTTTGATAGCTTTTACAAGAGAAGAATATTCTACTCCTGTCATCTTGCTTTCACTAAGAATCTCAATAAGTGATTCGTAAAATGCTTTTTTGAAATCAACTGATAGGTGTAATAAATGCTCGAGATCATCTAAATAGACATCCCTATTGGATATTTCAAAGCTTACAGTGAATTTTCTTTGGTTCAAATTTTCGTATTTTCTTAGGGCAGTTTTTATTAAACTTTTATCATAAGCCATCGCTTCATCCTTTTGAGTAAAGAACTCTTCGGTTGAAAAAGGTGGTTGATAACTTAAGATTTCTGAACATCTTGCCACATTTCTGCCACACGCCCTTCCGGGCGTGTGAAAAATCTGAACAATTTCGATTAGTTTGGGGGCCCACCTAAATAATGGTGGAGGTGATTTATAATCATATAAGTCTTTGTAAGTAAACAAATCCGGATAACCAGTACACCATTCGGTACACCAACAACTTGCCTTATCAAACGTTCTTTAACCGACTGTGTCCCCAAATCTAAAACTTGAAACTGCAATTCCGATGTAGCATGACCCTCAACTGCCAACGGCTTCAGAGCCAAAAATGACCTTCAGGGGTGCTTTACGTATCTCTGAATGTCTTCAGCTTCGTAAATGCGACTTCGTATTGCAGCCAGAAGGGGATTTTGGGTCTATTCATTTAGTGGTGAGGTTTTAACAAAAATATAATTTTGAAAAAAAGAGCCTTCGAAAAACCCTTGTGGTTCATCCGAAGGCTCACGCGAATCAATTTAAGGTAACTGGTTCCATGCCAGAAGTTTCGTCTGTAAGAACGCTTGCTTCTGAGACCTCGGCAGAATCTTCATCTGATTCGCCATCCAGATGGATTTTAAGATCTCTGAATTTTTTCTTGGCTTTCGCTCTTTCTTTGGTTTCTTTGCCCTTAACTCCTAAGATCTTCATCTTATTACAGCGGGTGATTATGCTTTGATGATTTTCAGCAGTTATCTCGCTGATTATTCTAGAGTTATAATCAAGAGCGCCCTTCTGTTGTTCTTGCATTTCATATAACATGGTCAAAATATTAACGAAGTTGTCGTACAGCCCACTTGCAAGATTAGCGATATCTAAAGTGTTCTTGTTCTGCTTCTCCACTTTCAAGAAAGCGTTTACATTACCAAGCATAATAGAAAGCACCTGAGGCCCAGCCAGTCTCACCCGACATCTCTGGAGGAGCTCTGAGTAGGTAGAATCGTTCTCCGTGTAGACGTTAAGCATTTCGTCGGAGTTAAGGTAAAGGATCACAGGACACTGAAGATTAAGCCCTTCTAGGTCGCAATAATCCTTGCTTCCCAGGCCTTCAATATGTGCCTGTACCGATTCAATAAAGCCTTTGAGATATTTTGCCTTCTGCTCAGGATCTTGCTCATTAACCCAACGCTCATATGGAACAATACTAACCTTGGCATCGATCACTATATGTTTATCATCCGGCAGATATACGACCACATCAGGCCTCTTGCTTCTTCCGTTTTCATCACGGAAGCCCATAGAAGTTCCTTGGAGCTTGAAATCGATGTCTTTTATAAGCCCAGAGAGCTCCAGGACTCGCTGTAAGCCGTTCTCGCCCCACTTGCCCTGGGTCTGATTCTTGCCTCTAAGAGCGTCCACCAGGCTTACTGTCTCACCGGCAACCATGCCGATATGTTGTAATGAAAGAGCGCTATTTTTAGAGAACTCTTCTGTGGACTTGGTTACAGCCTCACCTAAATTCTTAAACTGAACATTGATTGGAGCTACGATGCCTTCAAGCTTCTTAGCGCTCTCCTCGTTCAGCTTCGTTACATTGTTGACTAGGATTTTATTGGTTAAAGTCTCAAGTTTCTCTTCATTGAGTTCACCTGCTAAGACTTTGTCCTTCTCGGCTTTAAGTTCTGAGATCAATCCGGCATTTGACGCCGTCAAGTCACCGATCTGAGTCGCTTGCTCTTCTGAAAGAATTGTAAGTCTTTCCACTTCATCAGAAAGGCGAGAGTTTTCCTTCTGAAGATGACCTAGATCCGTATTTAGCTTGATTGTGTCCTTCTCAAATGAAGATGCAGCAGTGTTTGCCAAGGAGAGAGCTTCTTTCGTCTGAACTAACTCATCATTAGATTCTTTTAAATCATCATTGGCTCTTTTGAGATTTGCTAATTCAAGCTCTGTCTTCTGTTTTGCCTCAGAGAGCTCGATCATAAGCGCGCTTACTCTTCTATTGCCAAGTAGATATCCTAAACCGAGGAACACTAAGGAAGCAGCCACAATGGCTATTAAGTAATTGTCCATAAAATGCCTTTATTCTATCAACGTAGAAATTTGTTAAAGTTGTTTGTAATTCGAGGTTAGAAAGGGATATCCGCTTCAGGGTTTAGGCTAAAGTGAAGAACCACACTGGGGATTATGTGGTGCAAGCAATCCCTTAAACCATATCTGATATCTGCCTGGGTCTCAAAAACTGGAGTCATTGTTCGGATTTCAAAATCTTCAAAATCATGAACGCATTCAACTCCAACTCTCAATCTATCCTTGTCCTCATTAGAGTTAGAATATCCCTCGCCGTACATTACCCTGAAAGAGCCGCCTTCGGACTTGATCCAGGAAAGCGTTTTTACCTCATAAAAGAACTCACCCGTGGAGTTCCTTGTATAAAGTTTTCTATCAAGTACAAAGTGGAATGGGATACACAGACCTGAATCTTTCAAAGCGGATTCAACAGCCTTGATGTCAGCGGATATGATATCTAATCTTTTAGTGAAGTTACTTAGGAATGCTTTGTTCTTTTTTATAGATTCCAGGACGGGGCTTTCAGTTTCTGGTACTGTGACCAGTTCAGTGACTTTCATAAATACTCCTTAAAATTGTCGTAATTAACAATTCTGAATGCAATTCCACAATCAAGTGTTCAAGGCCCAATCAAGGGTTATCGATCCAATCAAAGATCAAGGAGGTATTTAGCATGAATTAATATTGAGGGAATATGAGGTGTAATATTTACAGGAGCAGCAGGAGCAAGCGGAGATCTAGTGAGATGACTTTTTTAGGCTTCTTTCGTTGGCTTATGAAGAGCGCAGTAAACAAGAATTGTCCGTTTGCCCGCATTTGCCTGGCTATCCCTGAGAAGAGAATTTTTTTAGCGTTCTCGCTTTTTGCATATGTCTTGGCCTCTTCAAGAGACTTAAACTCTGGCAGTAATTCTCTCGGGACATTTTTATGCTTATCTCCATCCCAAAAACGAAGGTAGAAACCTTCCTTCCCACCAGCCAACTTCCTACGGAAGGAGTTCACCGTAATAATTTGTTCAGAACTTGCTTAACCTCTTCTTTGGTTAATACAGGAGAGAAGTTTGTAATATAATTATTTAATTCAGAGAGATTAACGACTTTTACAAAAGGGTCTCTCTCTTCTGTCATTTGGCCCGTCATCAGCAGAATACTTCTAACAGTAATTTTTTTTGCTTTGAAGAACAAAGAAAATAGACCGCTCGTTTGGGGATTGAGATAGCAAAACAGAGCAAAATTTGTTCGCTTGACCTGATCGACAGGAGTAAAGCTAATAGCCCTTTTAATAGTGCCTTTTGACCAATTCTTGGTCTCAATAAGAAAAACACCCGAAGTGCCAAGCACGATATGATCCGCTTGAATTGTAAAAACTCTTTGCTTAGTTTTTTTATTATAAATAGGTTTAAACAAGCGGAGTTGAAAATTGTTGATCACATAGAAGGTATCGGGAAGCTTCCTGAGTTCATCTAGAGCTTTCTGTTCTCCTAAAGCGCCTTGGATCAAGGCATGATTCGAGTCGAATAAATGTTTAGACTTCAGAGAAGATCCTGCTAATTGAGAAATCTTTTGACTAATTATTTTCTCGGTTTTTTTCTCCAGTCTGTTTAATTCTCTTTTGAGTTTAAACAACTGAAATCGGAAGACCAAAAGTTCAATAAAATTTCGAAAACGTGTTTTATTTGTTGGATCGGTCTTCTTTTCAGACACATGAGCTACGATTATCGCATTTTGACGAAGAATCTGTATATCATGCTCTTGTCGAGCGATGGCTTCGGATTCTTTGACTTTATGTTTGCAGAACTCTTTGAATTTAAGTATATCGTTTAAAGACTCTAAATGCGTCACCCCGTCTTTTTTCAAAAGATCAACTAAGTTCTTTAAAGAGTCAATTCCGCCTAAGATGATCGCCATCTTACGCCTCTCATCTTTTGCATATATGGGCCATTTTGAACTTTAACATTTATACCTTTCGAGAATCTTTTCTCAAGGGGAGCAATTCCCTTAGACGCTCGGTAACTTGCATTCCAAGCTTGGCATCGCCTTGAGCTGTTCGAATTGGCTGGTTCTTAACCTGTTCACCAATTACCATCGGCTTTTCATGAGCAATATCATTTCTAGCCTTTCTAAACTCTTCAATAGCCTCTAAGAGCCATTCATCTTGAACACCAAAACTTTCAAGCTTCGTCTTATATGTTTTATTCCTGTCCCAATCTCGGGGGGGATTATTGCCATTAAGTGCGATGTATAAGAGTCTTATGTGAACATCTATGTAAGAACTATAAAAAGAAATAGCGATCAACCCATTCTTGAAAGATAACTTTTCAGAATCGTGAGAAATGACAAAGCCACCATCACCACGAGGCGTCCTATTTTGCTCCATAATCCGGAATGACTGGTTATAAGCTTCTGTTGCGATTTCATAAAAAATGCGTGCATTTGTATATACTCTAAAAACGTCTTCAGATATTTCCATTTGCCCTACCTAGCCGTAAATCCATTAAATTGTCCCAAATGCTTAGTTTGGGTTTTTGGACACATTCTATTCATCGTTATCTATCTCAGTGAGACTAAAATATTTAATCTCGTTCCTGTCAGCAATTTCTACAAATCCGATTTCACGGGCATCAATCAATACTTTTAAATCCAAATTAACTTCTTGGTTGCTCTCTTTGATTTGTCGACCCTCTTTGCTATCCGCAGCGATGAGATTGATCTGAGGCTGAATAACTTCTTTCATAACTTTCCATTTCAAATTCCCATTAGTAACTAAAATAGCTTCACCTAGTGGCAAATTTCTGCTTTCGTAGACAAGCATCACTTCACCCACGAAAGGTTTTGTACGACCTTCTCCAACGTCCTTATGAGTAATGTAATTTTGGCTAATTTGCCAAGGAAGTGATCTATGATTGATGATCAGGCAAGACGGCTTAACTTTAGAAAGCATTTTTAAGAAATCATCGGCTTTTACTTGGGTGTACGACTTGTCGGTCAAATCTTTTAGATAAACAACTAGAGCCTGCACCCTACCAATCAAAAGCTTTTCAGCCCACATTGAGCCGTATGTATCATATGCATAGTGGGTATAGCCAGAATCGTCCACGAACCAAACTTTATCAGAAATAGTATAGATACCTGCTTGAAGTTTGACCTCTTCCATCTTTGCACCTTCTTCTATGGTGTAAAGCATACCCTTTAGAGTGGCCTTATTCATAGACTCACTAAATGAGGCAAAAATCTTTTTCAATCTTTTCTCTGACAGATTCTTTCCAGCAATCCGATTATCAAAACGTTTATCAGCATCAGCTTTTGCTTTCTCAAGTTCCGTGATCACTTCTTCAAGCTTTAGCAATGGCTGGTCGACTAGTGACATCTTTTGATGCATTTCCTCAAGGTCTGATAGAAACGTTTTATAAGACGCAGAGGATTCAAGCATGTTGAAATCAGCGACTTCTTCCCACTGAAATTTTCTAGTTAAAAGGACTGACTCTAATAGCTCTCTAATATCGTGATCTATAGAGCTGGAATAGACTGTAATCCTTCCGGTAGCTTCTGGGCGAAACCATGAATCCAACCAACCAGAATCTTTCTTCTCATTGCTCTCATATAACCTAACAACAGATTTTAGTGGAACGTTCCGAATTACCTTCGTTACATCCTCGAAATTAAAATTAGATGCAGACCTGTTTAAGTGCCAGAGATAAGTTCCCCATGCAAAATAAAACTCTTCACGAATAGCTGAAAATTTAGAGTAATACTCTTTCTTTTTCTTTTCAGATTGTTCCCAAGAGCCAATCGAGCCATAATTAGATTCTGATAATCTTTCGAAGCTTGCGCTGGAAAGCATGTTCACAAACCCTTCTATCTCTTCCACTCCTATTTTCGATTTCTTATCTAAGTACCACTTCAGGTGCTGAAGAACATCCCTGAAAATTTCACGAATAATTAAAAAGCTAATTTCGGCTTCCTCAAAATTTTCAACACTATACTCAGTATCTGAAGCTCTCTCACAAAGAGTTTTATAATCTTCAAAATAATCCTTTATTAAGCCAGTATCGTTTTTCCTTTCAAGAATAAATAGTAATCTCCTCACTAGGCCAAAATTTCGATGAAAGAGTTGGTATGGTCCCTTGAGTGTGATAACAACTGTACAAAGCGAAAATGGCATATGAAGAACAGTAGAAACACTTTGCTGAGTATGTTTGCCTTGAAGAATTATATCTACAATGTCTTCGTAGATTGTTTCCCAAACCGTCAAAAAATCCCATCCAAAGACCATTCTTCCTCCAAATGATCTCGCATTTGGATATGAAGCAGTAGGATGGTCTTTTTTCTTATCAAGGTAACTGCTACGTGCTTTATAGAAATCACCTAGTAATCTTTCTGCAACAACATAAGACCGTGAATCAAATGCCTGCAAAATATCTTTCTGTAGTTGCAAAAGATATGAGTCGACTTGTAAATGAGCTACTAGCTCACCTTTGCTGACTACAAAAATATTTTCAACCATTTTCTCCACTTGCTTCACATAGTCAGGATGCACCTTGAAAGTTATAATATCATTTCCTTTCTCAATGCTTTCACCAACAAAATGTGACCACGAAAAGACAGCCATGTTTTTCAGTTTTATTTGGGATACGACTTGATCTAATCCATTTTTATGAGTGGCAAGGCTAATTATCCCCTGTGACTTCGCTACAACTTTTACAAGGGGCCAATCAGCATTTTCTTGCCAATTTTTATCACCATAATTTAAAACTTCAGCAAGAGCATTGTTCTGAGTCGTAAAAAGAATTTCATAGTCAATCAGTTCTTCAACGGCCACAACAAAGTCAAAACTGCTTGTCGACTTAGTGCTCGTCGAGCTTACAACGCCTACTTTTTTTACTCCAATGCTTCCCATGGTTTTCAGAGTATTAAGCATCTCATCGCATCTATCGTCTTTATTTTGAAAAAATGTTCTTCTTATGGCTTCATTTGCTGAAACGAATGCTGACACTTTGGCTCCATCCCAAACTTCGAAATATTCAAAAATTTCTCCAAGCTCATTTAGTTCGTTACGAGTAGATACATTTACTGTGACATTCGTTATGAGAATGAAGCATGTTGGAAAAATTTCTCTTTCATCCCATCTCGTTTCCAGCCAATCAAATATCTCTTTTTCAAGAGCCTTTATAATTGCTTTCTGCCTATCAGTTTCACGATCTTTCTTTGTATGCTTTGCTTGAAACACCCAATAGATTTCCCGTGATTCTAATTTAATTGGCGTATCAAATATTTGAGAGTAGTCTGTTCTTACCCCTAAATGAGTAGCATCCACTCCACCATCTCTTCCTGGGGCTCCATAGGGAGTTGCGATAGGAGTAAATTGATCAAGCACAATAGCTGAACAGAGCTGTTGAAAAGTATCTCCATTTAAATCATCAAGATTGAAATATGGTCCAGCAGTCACTATTGCCTCGATGGTTATTTTTACTTATGCAATTAATCTATGCTCGCAAGCTGTTAACAAAACACATGGAGTAGATGTCATCTGCCCCGATGGGACAAATCTGCTCTTCGTGAACATTAATGTGTTCTGAATTGAGACAAAGCAGTCCAATCTTTTAATGTATATTCTAGGTGACGATTAAGCCGCGGGCCTAGAAGAGTATCTGAAAGCGTACTTCTTAAAGTCCACATCCGCAGTAGTAGTTTTATGGTTACTCACAAATATTTCTTTTACCGCTTCACCAATCGCACGAGCCATTAACGGAGGTACAGCATTACCAATTTGTCTAAACTGAGAAGTAATGCTCCCAGAGAATACAAAGTCGTTTGGGAAGCTCTGGCAGGCTGCTGCTTCCCTAGGTGTTAAATAACGATGTTCCACTGGGTGATAATATGAGGTACGTGAAGTGAGAATGGTTGGACTAGGAAGTTTGCGATCTAGACGCTGTAACTTAGCTTGTCTAAAACGTCCTTCAGCAAGCTCCTCCCAAACGACATCAAATCGCAAATTCTTCGGAAGATATTTTTCTTCATCTTTTTTGTACCTTACAAATTTCCCTTCTGGGATGTGCTTCAGCCTTTCAAGATCAATGGCTTTCTTGAGAGTAACAAGCTTAGGATCATGATTATAAATCTCACCATTAGGTGCCTTTAAATTCTTGAATGCATCTCCAACAGTTGAAACTTTATTTGTTCCGCGATCACCATGTGAAATTTTCGGGAAGATGGGTGGAGCACAATCTTTAGTTCCCATCAGGATCGTCCTTCTTCTAATCTCCGAAACACCGTATTCATCTGAAGAAAGAACGCGTGCATTCATTGTGTATCCCAACTTTTCAAATGATTCAAAAATCTTTGAAAGCACTTTTTTATTCTTTGAAGCTAAAAGTCCGGTAACGTTTTCAAAAATTACAACTTTTGGATTTAAGACCTTCACAACCCTTACAAATTCCAAAAATAAACTATTACGTAAATCATCTGCCTCGCCTTTTCCTACTGTTGAAAATCCTTGGCAAGGAGGACCTCCGACTACCATTTCTACTTTCTGATGCTTTAAAAGCTCCTTAAGTTTCTTAGTGTCTAGGTTTCTGATGTCTCCGAGAAATGTCTCAGCATGCTTATGGTTGGCTTTAAACGTCGCAATAGCATCCTTTTCAAAGTCGACACCTAGTAAACATTTATGGCCTGCCATTTCTAGGCCAGTAGAAAAGCCTCCACATCCAGAGAAAAGGTCGATGAAATTGAGAGAAATGTTTTTGTTTTTCATACTTTAAGTATGACAGAAAGTTCGATTGAGGCCTAGGGGGGAAAATTTTTTAGGCCACGCTTCTTGCACGTATCCTTGCTGCCTTAAGGTTCAAATAAATGACGTTTTCATATTCAGGAGCCTGTGGCTGAGCAATTTGATCCGGTAACAAGTCACCAAAATCTTGTTGTACTCTTTCAACTTCTTCTAAAAGTTGTTGCCTCTGTCTTTCTTCTCTCTCAACTCCAGGGATCTTAGGCTCCCAAGAAGTATACATACCATATCCGTTTGCCTTGATGGCCCTAGATTCGAAAAAGGGCCGGTAGCGCAACTTTACTCGGTACAAGGTTAAATCTATCTTTAGATCTGCTGGGTATAGCTGTTTGGAAAAACGGGCAGCATCCTCTTCTGATGTTGTAGGGGCAAAAAAACCACCGTTACATAAGAATATTTGTCTAATCTCAGACCGCGTTCCTATCTCTTCATCGTTCACTATGAAATAGTACATACTGAATTGGATTCTCAATTTGATGGTGTGCTTTTTTAAAGTCTTTAATTTATCAAAATATTTTTTATAGCTTGTATTCAAGTTATGAATCAGAACTACTTTATTAAGCTCAGTCGTCTTTGTATTACTAGGACAAGTTGAATTAAATGATGCCACTGCAATACTATTCGAATTACTACTCTTCATCGCCTTATACTCAATCCCAAAAAACTCGCCATAACCGTTTACGTCATTCAGTTTAATATTTATGACTGTTTCATTTGTAAGAACTTCTGGTAGATCAAGCTCCGAAGTATTAATTTCAATATATCTTTTTAAACTATTCGGTACAGTCACTTCAACAACTACTAATTTACCTTGTAAGACTAAATCCCAACTAACTTCCTCTTGGGCCTTATAATTAAACAATCCAAATATTCCAGAATCAGGACATTCACCTTTGGGGAGAACCAATAACTGACACTCAAGTTTTTGTCTTAAATCAGAACTAACATTTCCAAAGTAGACTTCGTTCCCTCTTGAGTTGCCCCCACGAGTAGAAACCATTTGAGAGCCAGCATTAAAATAAAAGCGTTCAGCAATTTTCTCTAACTCGAGTTCAAAATTAAATTTTGTAAGCATGAAAGCTTATCGGCGAGTAAGCTACAAGGCCAAAATTTAAAGCATTGAAATTCGGCTTAATCAAGCAAGTCATGGGAAAGAGATAGGAGAAAGTAGTCGTTACTACGGATACAGTACGCCTAATTAAGAAATCTTAAGAAATTAAAGTAATAAGAAAGTGTTTTGAAATTCATTAGTTCTCTTATAATTAAAAATCCAATTGAAGCACAGGAATGAGATGAAAATAACTGAAATACAGGTTCGAAACTTTAAGGGTATTACGAACAAAGATCTTAGATTTGATAATCTAATACCAAATTCAATGCATTTATTCATTGCTCCTAATGGCTTTGGTAAAACTTCGTTAGCAAGATCATTCCAATCTCTCAAAAGAGGAAAACTCGAATTAATTGAAGAAAACTTTCACAATAATAGCGCAGTAACGAACCAGTCCTTAACGGTTCAATGGGAAATAAACGGGCAACCTCTTTCAGCAACCGCTGATCAAAATTCAAATACTATATCGGATAATTTTGAAACTGCTGTTATAAACTCTAAACTGAAGGTGAAAGCTATTAGGAGCCATGGACCAAGGGCACCGCGAGCTAAAATAGTTCATGATGATTATCAAATTTTGAAAAAAATCCCACCAGCGACTTATCAAGTTCCAACGAATCTAGCAGTAATGGGAAGATCATTTCCAATCTACAGAACTTTGTTCCAAAACATACATCACTTCTTCGAGTCACAAATTTTATTTACTATTTTTCTGTATAACTATAGTGATCAAACTCGATATGAAAAACCAACTCAGACAAAAATTCTTGATAAAATCCAAACTGAGCTAATAAAACCCACCACGACGTTTGATCTGACAACTATCGAAGGGATAATTTCTGGAAACCAATATATCAATGACATATATTTAAGGCTTAAAGAAATCGCAACGACTAGCCCATATGAGCCGATTTGTTTGCTTTATCAAATCACTAATCTCTTGAGAACAAACCGAGCTAATTTCAATAAAGGCTTAGAAAGAATTCTATACGTCTACTGGAGAGATAATATCAACTCAACTCTAACCGGTATGAATACAGCCTTATACAACATCCCTCGTTTATCAGAGACACGGGATGATGGACTCGTTTTCATTCTAGAGAATGTCGCCGATTTATCAAGTGGCCAAAAGGATGCCGCAAGCTTTATTGCGCAACTCTATAAAGCGCAATACGATCTATTCATTAATTCAAATAAAGAAAATTCAATACTCATCATCGACGAGATCTTTGATTTTCTAGATGATGCAAATCTGGTTGTAGCAAAATATTACATCTTGAAGATGATTAAATTTGCAAAGCAATTAAAAAAATCATTTTTTCCAATAATCCTCACCCATCTCGCTCCTCGTGAATTTTCACAATACCAGACGAATGGTTTAAAACAACACTTTCTCGACCCTCGTACAAGCGAGTATAAAGATAATGACCTGAGAAAAATCATCCACAGAAGAAGTTCAATTGCTGATACTGAACCCGACTATGTGCTTATCTCCAAATTTTATGTACATTTTAATCCAACTGCTAATACTTTAAGTCCTAATTGTGGGTTACCACAAACTTTTACCGGAACAACTGCCTTTAAAGCTAATCTTGCCTCACAGTACAACAATTACAAGAATCAAAGGAATGACTTTGATCCATTTGCAATATGCGCCTATCTTCGAATAAAAATAGAGGAAAAAGTTTATTCTAAACTTCCAGCTCAACATCAAAATGAATTCATAAATACATATAAGACTGTCGACAAGTTAAATTATGCTGAAACTTGCGGCGTCGCAATTCCCGATACTTTTTTTCTACTAAGCTTAATTTACAATGATGCGCTTCACTGTAAAAACAATCAGTTTAAATTCTTGGAAAGCAAATTAACCTCGCAATTAAAAAATCAAATTTTAAAGTCTATGATCCATGAAACCCTAGAGCAGGAAATATAAGCGAAGATCGAAAAGGGAGTAATCAACTTCATGTTTTTTTTAAGCTGCTTGCTTTAATTCATGATATTCACCTGACGCAATAAATCCATTTGTCAGAAGATATGCACGATCTGTTTCGCCAACTGGCCTGTAGCTTTTTTTTCAAAAAACACTTGATGTGATGCTTATTAATAATGAAAGGAAAGACATATGCTCCAAGACCACCGTTACATAAGACGATGATGGCCTGTATTGTCGGATAACCTACCTGTCCTCGAAATTAAAGGAACTAGAAAACTAAAGAACAATGTTGTCCATGAGAAACCACTAGAAACTTTCTCGAAAAATCCAGAATTCTTTGTATTTGAATCATATTGTCCCCCAAGTGTTTTTAAATTAGATATAAACTATTCTTCTTTCGATTTCTCGTAACATTCTTTTATCATTCCCGGTCCCATGGCCATATATTGTCCACATGTACTAGCAAGCGCATACCGATTTTGTTCTTCTTCAAACCAAAAAGACATGCAGTTCATTTTTTCTTCCTTACTATTCTGTGATAACTTCACTATGGCCTCAGCATCGGATTCTTTTATAGATGTGTTTTTTGCCATTGATTCAATTTTTCCTGCAAAACTTGAAAGGAACGAAGAGCATCTTTTGGCCATTGACGGATCACGCTTCCTAAGAGCTAATACTTTCTTTTTCATTGAATCGTTTTCAGACAAAGCTTGTTTTTCATCAGCATTTGTAAGTTTCGATTTCTCACTATCATAAAGCTCCAACTCTTTACGAATAACCTCTAAAGATGAAGGAACAACTTCAGTTACCTTATATACCCCATCACCTATAGAAGTTGCTTTAACTTCAATAGTCTCTACAGGGAATCCTCTAACGGAATAGTAAGGGCCAGATTTTGGGAATGCCCTTCCAAGTTTTGCCTCAATAAAGTCTCTTACACCCTTTATTGTAACGCTCTTGGAGTCAACCATAACTAGCTCATCGTTATTGGATACAAAACTAAAAAGCTGAATTCCAGTTTTATCAGTATAACCAGTCAGACCAAAACTAGTCTTGCGTGTATCATTTCTTGTGGGGTAAATCGTAAAACTTTCATCACATAAAGCTGTACCGCTAAAGATAGCTGCGCTTGCTACAACAAATATCAACTTCACAATTTTATTCCACATAATACATCTCCCTTATTTCACTCTGCATATTTTGATTTGGTATTCTCGAGAATCATCATTGAACGTAATGCTTGATAATGTCTTTGGACCACTATCTCCTAGTAATAACTCATCCAGCGATAAAGCGAAGTAATCTGCCAATCTCTTAACAGCATCAATATTTTTCATCGAAGGAGAACGATTGCCGTGCATCCAATCCTGTAGAACTGATCTTGGAATATTTAACTCACGAGAGACTACCGACAAATTTTTGTCCTTTAATTTTTTCTTCAGAGTCTTATGAAAGTTATTAAGCATGATGTCGTTTTCGGTTAACATGCAATTCCTTGTGACATAATTGCGACATCTCGCAAGTTTTTGCGATCTTGCCGTCCAGAAACCAACTGAATAAAAGACACCTCGAAAACGCTATTCCTCACAGGGAAATTAGCGACGATTTTCGCTAGGGTTTATGTCCACCCTTAAATTCCTTGATAATCTTAGCCACGCTTGATTTGGAGATGCCATCGAGTTGATTTGCAATATTTCTTATTGAAGTACCTTGATCATGGAGTTTTAAAACCTGATCTTTCAAAGAATCACTCAAGGAAGGTCTCCCACATCTCCAATCAGAACCAGCATCAGCAGCTAGTTTCTTTTTTACAGCTAGTGAGGTTTTTATTCGCTCACTAATCAGTTGAGCTTCTAACTGACCTACTGCACCCAACATTGTAAGAGCGAGTTGGCCCATAGGAGTTGAGAAATCTATATTTTCACGAATGGAAATGAGTGAAACACCATAGTGCTTTAGCTCATCAAGGAGATTTAATAGGTGTTTTGTTGAACGACCAAGCCTATCGATAGAATGAACGATGAGAATTGAGAATTTACCCATCCTAGCGTCTTTAATCAAGCGATCTAATGATGGCCTCTTGTCTTTGGTTCCTGAGATACCACGATCAATATAGACATCCAGGAGAAGGAAGCCCCTGTTCTTAGAAAGCTCTCTGATACCATGGAGTTGATGTTCAACATCCTGGTTAAGAAGAGTAGAAACACGACCATACGCAACGGCTTTGATATCTTTCATATGAATAGTATATCATTGCTCTCAACTATTGCAAGCACTATGCTTGCAACTTGCTTGCGCTTCAATGTTTCTATATAATTAGGCATGGCTAAAAAAACAAAGAAAATTGATGATGAAAGCAATCCCCCACTCTATGTGAGAACTGACAAGGCTTCCAGACAAGCCATTGACGAACTTGTCGAAAATGTAATCGAAACACTTACTAAGAAGAAGTCAGTGGGAGACTCCATTCCTAAAAGGAACGAGATCATTATAAAGGCTCTCCACAAAGGCTTAATTGCTTATCTGAAAGAGATAAAGTAAACCTAGTTTTCATTGCTCTTGAACTCAAGCACTAGACCCTTCTCTTCAGGTTCATAATCCAGAGAAGATGTTGCTCCCTGAAGATCAGTTCCATCCAATCGGACATATCTTTGAGTTGTTGAAATATCTTCATGACCAACCATGGCCTGTACCTGAACTAAACTCATCCCATTTCGCAATAAATGAGTAATGAATGATGCACGCAGTGAATGATAGTTGGTTAATTTAATCCCTAACTCTTCCTGAATAATATGAATGATCTGTGTTGCCCCTCCATTCATCCAAAACTTAGAACGAGGGAGAATGAATCCTTTTCCCCCGTTTAATAAAGCAAGCTCTTTTAAAAGTGTAGCAAGAGACTTGTTCATGGGCACAATCCTACTTGATCCATTTTTTGGCGGAACAAAATCTTTCTTCAATTTGCACCAGCTTTTAGAAATAACAACGTGACCACGTTCCCAGTCTACATCCTCGAATTCCAGAGCTACAGCTTCCGAACTTCTAAGACCTAAATGATAGGTAATAAAGAAAATTGGGTACCACTGCTCATTGTTTTCTTTTGTATAAGCTAAAAATCGAGCGACTTCAGACTGAGTCATAGCTGTTAAATGATTCGCTTTCCGCTTTAGATTTTTATTACCCATGAGATTTATATTTTTAGCTGGGTTAATTGAGAGTTTTCGATTGTCGATCGCATGCTCAAAAACTTGCCTGATATATTTCAGCAGCTCACCTTTATGAGCTATTGAACAATTGGCCTGATCAATAAGTCCCCTGATAGAAGCCTTATCAAGATCATTTAGCTCAATATCATTCAAGACTGACGTATGAGCTTCCAATACCTTCATCCTGTTATAGAAGGTACTTAATCGGTGTATTTCTTCTGAATGATCAAGATACTCCTTTAGTGCTTGTTTCCAAGTGTATCGAGAGTCCTGGTTTTCAAACGTTTCTTTAAGAGCTTTTAGCTCCCTATTAAGCTCCAACTCTTTAGCGAGAGCAGCTCCCATCGTTGGAAGGTGCCCTGTAAATTTGCGCTCAACTTTCTTCCCATTTATCCTTGTAGAAACCCGGATGTAGAATTTCTTATTAGGTAACTTACTGATTGCCATTGGATGGTCTCCCCAGGAATTTGTCCAAATCGGCTTTAACAAAACGTAGCTTGCCTCTAGATTTATTCCCACCCTTGTAAGGTAGTAACGTACCTTTGTGAACTAGATTATAGATATAGCTAACCTTATAATCCAAATACTCAGCAGCTTGTTTAGAATTTAGCAGTCTATTAGATTCGCAAGTAAATACATTAATTGTAGTGTCCATAAACTATTCCTTGTCCATAAATTGATCTGGCCAGAAAAACTGTTCAATAGTTTTCGGCTGGTTGTTTTTCAAATGAAGCTCCAAAACTTCTTTTTCACTCATATTACTTAATTGATCCAGCCAGGGTGGAATAGCTTGATTTCTCAATCGAATGAGTCCTTGTGAAAGTGCATCGCAAAAATCATCGTGTTGACCCTTATTGAAAGCTATAAGCTCATCAATACATTCCTGTATCTCAGAATCAAACTCAGGGTTAGGAAAGATAACTTGACCTGATTCAATAATTGGAGAGATGGCCTGCATTCTAGATTCCTTAGAATCTGTGGCCTTCACTCCTATCAGATTTGGGATCTCAGATTGCAATGTTTGAAGTAAGGCATGACCGTTTGCTGACTCTTCAATCAAGTTTACTGAGCCAGGGTATCGACTAGCCAAGGACCGCATGGCTTCTCTGGTTTTAACAAAGTCCATTTTTCGTCTAACGACTTCAAGTAAATAAATTCTTTGATCACTTGCTGAGCGGCCTAGCACTACGCCTACGCAGTAATCCGATGAGTCAGTATCTTTGAAGGTAGTATCCCAACTAATCACAACCTCACTGATCGCAGGCCTTGTGTCATAGTATTTTAGCCAATCTTTCCTGATGAATAGTCCATTATCATGCGAGGGTTTCTGCTGATAAAGCGCGTTAAACACAGAGGAACCGACTTCCCTTTTGATGGCCATGAGATCATCATAAGAAAATTGCTCACCCCATAACGGCTCATCATTTTCATCAATTGCCGGTAAGGATAGAACTTCCCATTCGCCCTTATCCTTGCTTATAAGCCATCCCGCGATATCATCAATTGACCATCTAGTCATAATCAAAACGATGCTTCCTCCAGGCATAAGTCGCGTTCTGAGCGTACTCGAGTACCACTCTCTCAACGTGTCCCTTTGGACTCTTGACCTTGCTTCTAAATGACCCTTAATCATGTCGTCCATAATAACGATGTGAGCACCTCGACCTGTGATTGATCCTCCAGCACCTAAGGCAAAGTAATCCCCACCCGCATTCGTTGAGAACTTGGAAGCTGACTTGCTGTCTTCGGCTAAACTAACGTCCGGAAAAACCTTTTTGAATTGATCCAATGTCATGTGATTGCGAATTTTACGTCCGAAATCCATCGCGAGTTCCTGCGAATAACTAACCGAGATGATGTTCTTGTCTGGATGATTACCCAAGAACCATAACGGGAAGAGATAGTTGCAGAGATAGCTCTTCCCATGACGTGGAGGCATATTGATAATTAGTCTTTTACATTCTCCTTTAGCAACTCTTTCTAAGGCTCGCGAAATTTTGCGATGATGTTTACCAATTTTAAAATTTTGATCTTGCCCTAAACAAAAAGCCAAGAGGTGAGACTGCGAGAGTGTTCTAAATTCGTTATTCATTCTCAACATCCTTCTGAGATAGAAGAACCTCTTCTGCCATCTTCTTTAACTGATCTCCAACAATGACAGTCACATTTTGTGAAAGCCCTTCATGGAATATCTGCGACTTTTCAGACCAACCCCCTTTGGCCGACAATATATACCTAATCATGCCCACATCCCCAGCCAAAGCTAGTTCAAAGGCTTTTTCTGCGACCTTCTGAATTGCAAGTGTTTTACCTCTAAGTATTGCCGCAGATAATTCAGCATTTCCCTCTTTCATCCTCCTATACAAAGTATCAGGAGAGACATTGAATACACTTGCGATCTGTTCCATGCTCATTCCTAGACCAGCCAACTTTTCAATTTGAACGAGGGACATTTCTGTGATTAAAAATTTATCTGCTCTTACTTTACGACTAGACATGGTCGCCTCCACTTCTTTTGAAAAATTCAATGATTTCGAAGTTTGCAATTATTTCTTCTTTTACCTTTCTCTTCCACATTCTTGATAAATCTAAAACCAAGCCGTTTTCATACAGCAAGGGTTCAAGCGTTCGGTAAAAGTTGCGATTCTGATTCAATACTGCTCTGGCATGATGTAATCCTTCTCGATCAGCCAACTCGAGAAATTTTGCGACTTTAATTGTATTGAGTTTGGATTTCTCGGCAGCAGCTATAAATCTATTTTTGTATATAAGGATTGTTTTCAGTATCGCGAATAGTTTTAAATCGCTTGTTTGGTGGTAATCAGAGTAACTTCTAATGGGAACCATTTTATTAAAGTATCTAACTTCGGCCCTAGTGTAATATTCAGCTTCATATCTTCCGTTCTTTGATATATCCATCTTAAGGGCTGGTGAATAAGCCCGCTGATATATCACTGCCTGCTTAGGTTTCTTAGTTCCATAATAGCAGCTCAGCCTAATACTCTTCCTTTGATCTAAGCATGAAACGCCAGACCTGTAGGTAGAACGTTTGAACAGGTCATACTCAACTTCACAATCTAACCAAGCATCAAATCTTAGTATTTGGCTTTGACATAAAATGCATTCGGCATTTTTTATTCCGAAAATTTTTGTAAATTCTTTTACAACTTCTTCCTGGTTTTTCCACTGACTCTGATGCCAAGTAACCTTGTAGTCAAACATCCTACTCATGAAAGGCTTTGGATTAGAAAGGACCATTATAAATTTGCGATCAATATATCCATATGTGTGTTTAAGATATCCACTTTTATCTAAGTAGAAGTTGCTCTTGTTGAATTTATTCACCTCTCTTTCTTCTAATGAAAGCTTTGGATTAATTTCTTCTAAGTATTGTTCTAAATCATAAGAGATATCTGAATCTAACTTTTCAGACCAGATACCAACTGTTAAAGTTCCCATAACTACTCCTCTACTGCTCCAAAGTCGCAGGGTTTAACTAATAGTTAGATGTTGATATTGAATTAAGCTTCACATTAATTTCTCTGACGATACTTGAAATCAATTCTGATTCAGGAAGGATGAAGCACTCGTCTATAGCATTATCCAAGTAGTCTCTAATCTGAATTAGAATGATTGGATCATTGCATGCAAAAACATTTCTTTTGATCTTGTTAAGTCTTTTAATTGTGAGGCTGTGATGAAATTTTTCTGACAGGCTCTTTGATTCTAGTTTCACAGTTATTCCTTTCATAGAAATGGAAATTCGTTTCTATGAATAAAAGAAATACTGTGAACAAAAGTGATTAAAAATAGAGTTGGAAATTAGAGCCGTAAATTCTTAAATGAAACCTTCTCGCGACGCACAAACCAATGATTCAATATACTCATCGAATTTACCACTCAAGTCGCTTTCCATTCGAATTTCTATTCGTCTAATTACCTCAGGAAGATCCGTATCTTGGTATAAAACAAAACCTTTATTGTTCCTCAACTTTCTCATCGGTTTAAGGTTGTCGGCTCGGAGAATACTTATAATATCCGCTCTAAATTTTTCTTTGCCTGGTTTTGATTTTTTGTATCGATCTTTCTTATCCAGGCGGCCTGTGAAAATCCTGTAAAGGACATAAATTAATATATCTTCAAAGCTATACTTGTAGTGCTGTCCCTCCCGATTTTTCAAATCTGGGTTGATGTGGACGATCTCATCGGTCATATAGGTTTGGGACAATTCCTTTTTCAGATTATCAAACAAACTGTTTAAATTGAATTGAGAGTTTAGAGTTTCTATGTGATCAGGGAATTCCAACTTTAAATCTGAAAAACATGAAGTAACATTCTCATGAAATTGGCCCACTAAGTATTGGTAGCTTAAGGAATGTTCCGGTTTTTCTTTGTAAATTTGATCGTACATTGTGACAATCATTCTTTTTAAATGAATATAATCCGTATAAATGAGTTTGAATTTTACTAGATGCTCTAGGATTTTTACTTGATGCTCGTCTAGGTCATCATCTTCATATAACGGAAATCCGAACTCTTGTAAAAATTCTAAACGCTTCTTATAATTATCAGTCTGTTTTATATCAGATAGATTCATTTTTATCCTTTAGAAGGGCTTCGAAATACTTTGGCTTGATACTATAGACCTCTAACAAGCGAATCATAAATCGATGTCTCGGTATCCCAACTTTTCCTGCTTCTATTTGTGAAATGTAGGCTTTTGTTATGCCGAGACTAATTGCGACCTGACTTTGGGTTAGTTTTCGATCCTGTCGAAGTCTTTTCAACAATTTTATAATTTTAAGTTTTGTATAGTAGTACACCATCCAGCCACCAGATAGCACACCACTTATCTAAAGGAAAAACAAAATGTAGGTTGAAGAAGTGAGACCAGAAACTCACTCTCCCCCTCGTAAAATAGGGAGAGAGCGCAGATTTCTTCGTGAAAGTGAAAACAACGTAAATCGTTGGAATCAGATTTCAGCAGAATGGTGGAGGTGGTGGGAATCGAACCCACGTCCGAAAAACCTTCCAATAAAGAGTACTACGTGCGTAGTCGATAAGTTAGTACCGACACTATTTTTGGTCTTTACTGAACCAACAAACAGTCGTTGCTGTTAAAGAGTATCAACGCCTGAGCTCTTTGCGGTTTAGTTTACGGACGTTCCGCCAACGTCTTTACCAGCTTTTTGTTATCGGTGCTGGCCCCTCAGGTACCAATTAGTTAAAAACTAATTAAGCAGCCATTGCATAATCGTTGCCGATTAAAATGTGATCGATTTTTAAGAGGCCCTCGATCAACCTCTGCACGCACTCAATCCTTCTAGTTCCCCGTCGAAACCTGGGCACCCCCGGATAAGTAGCTAGAATTTTATCATATGAGGAGCTGGGTGGCCATGCTTAATGATTTCATACTGAGAAGCATCAATAAAGCCCATGAAACTTGAGCTCACTCTTATTCTCTTCAAGAGAAAGATGGGGCTCAAGATAGTTCTCATTCAAGACGTCTGAAATTTCGCCTAAAGGAGCAAGCAGAGAAAAGAGACTATCTGGATGTGTTTGCTCAGCACTGTAATCAATCTCACAAGTTAAGCCCGGCATGCCCTCAAAGGCGGCACAGGCGGCTTGAGTCGCTTGATAATCCTGAGGCTTCTTCTCGCAATGCTTGGAAGCGAATTCGGCACCTATTTGATGCTGCTTCACGGTCCAGTTCCAATCGGCGATATAGGAGACGGCCTTGCGTTTGGCCTCAAGAAAGCGCTCCTTATCCCAGCCCGCTCTAATGGGAGAGCGGCGGCGTTTAGTTTTGGGGTCGCGGGCCTCTAGCTTCACAAATTGCGTGACGGGATCATTGATGAAGTTCAGGGTGAGATTGGTTTGGGGAAGACTCACTCCCAGAACATCTCCTCCCAGAGTCATTTCATCCAAGAGAAGAGCGGCATCGATATTGACTCTCCACTTTTTAGCATACTCCACAAGCTTCTCGTGAGGAGCTTCAAATAGATCGGGATTATTTTCCAATAAGATTTCTGATTTATGCTGGGCCATCCACTCTTCAAAATTGGGAGCTCTTTGGTTTTGCTTGCGGGTGCCTCGCGTGGTTTTAACGTCCTTGGCGGTAGCACGGTGAAAGTCTTTAACAAACGACTCATACTCTTGATTGAGCTCTTCGCCTTTATCAAGACTCGCTCCCAACATATCATTCATACGAATCGTACGGTACCCCCAACCGGCCAGTGTCTGAATCATCTGCGCCATCTTGGGACTCACTCCCTTGCTGACTAATTTACAGGCCATCACACCTGAAGCGATGAAATGATAATTCTTAGAAGGAATGACCTTCTTACCCATGGTGGGTGCCTGAACTTTTGCAATATTATCTTTAAACTCTTGAGGCAGATCCACTCCTTCTCCTAGAGCTTTTGAGAGATAAAAAGTTGAACTCATAGTAGGGCATACTATGCTTCGTTTTCGTTGATTAATTTTTACTTCCCCCAACTTTACTTTCTGACGAAAGTCTTGAAGCTTCTCCACAAAAACGGGATCATCTTCGATGGTTGAGATTTCTGAATCTAAGACTTTGAGATACTTCTCGCGTTCGGCTTCACTCTTAATAGGTGCATCCCCCGTATAGAGCAGCTCCCCCTGCATGGTATCGTCATGGCCACAAATTCCCAAAAGATCATAGGCGAGATTGGGGTCACCATTGGCGTACTTCATCGCCTTATCCATTAGCCAGCCCGGCTTTAATTCTTCAAACATGCCCTTACCGGACTCCACCGAGAAATTGGGTCTTCCCAGAAGCCCCACCTTCTCTCTGAAATTCTCATGCTTTTGATGAAAGCTCATATCCTGATTATCCACTTCTTTATAAAAAGCTTCAGCGAGCTTTCCTAAGCAGGAATTCTTATCAAGTGTGTTCTGATTGTATCTCACAAAGGAAGAATTGCCGGAGCCCACACTGGAGTCTCCCTCATAGGCTTCGGCATTTATCACATCCAGATACGATTGCAGTCCGCGCTTTAAGCTTGAGTCTGGCAGTTTATTCATCACGAGCTTCACACCCTTCTCATAACTACCCACCATATTCTTATCTGACCCACCTGCGAATGAAACAAAGGGCATCTCAAAATGAGAGGCCAGTAGCTCTTGATACTCTTTGGTATTTTGAAGCTCTTGCAGAAATTTTTGATACTCATCACTGGTGGGATCCATCTCCCCCCAGGCCGCAAAAGAAAATAAGCATATGAATAAAAGGCACTTCTTCATGCCCCCCTTATCGGTGACTCCCCTATAAAATCTAAATGTTTAGTTCCCGAGTCTTTTATTTCCTTAAGCTGGAGCTTTTCGCTTAATTAAACTCAATAAATTACCGATAGATGAGCAAAGGAAATCCAATGAGAATAAGTGTATTGCTGATTTTGGTGGGTTCCATAAGTGGCAGTGTCTGCGCCATGAGCTCCCAGCGCCCTATCGATGTTCTATGCGGTGAAAAGATCGAAACCACTAGTCTCACTCAGAAAAAAATTTACCAGTTAACTCAGCCCTCACTGAGAAAGGCCGGTATGTCTCATATGGTTGAGGCCATTCTGCATAAAGATAAGATCAACTACAGCAAGGAATTTTCCCCCGTTGCCACCGATCCCTTAAATCTCAAAGAGAGTGTTCTCAACACTTATCGCAATACCATTGGCAGCATGCTTGAGAAGCAGTATGCATCCGAGAAAAAGGTGAGCCCCAAGGAAACCCATTGCAAGTTTGTCTCCGACAATGAAAAGTTCCTCTATAAAGATCAAGGCATGATCAATGAATCGAGAAGAAAGCTCTCTATCACCTTCTTTTTGGATTATGAAGTGAGCTTTGAGTGCTTTGTCTTAGAAAAAAAATCCACCGAAGAGTTGAGAGTTGCTCACTGTGAGGCAATGGATAAATGTCTGGTAAGGCAAACGGATAAGGTGGTCATTGAGGAATTTAAAAATCAAAAAGAATTCTATTGTTCGGGCGACGTAAATCTCGCCATGAGGCCTTCGAAAATGGGTCTGGATCCAAAAATTAATGATAGTGAAAGAAGCCGAGTTAAAGAAATCAGGTCACGCAGGATCGAGATGGATTTTTCAGGCATCAAGTCATTAAAAGATGTGAGCGGAGTTAAAAAAGAATAGGCACGTGGGGGAAAGTTCAGCCTGGCATCCCCCAAATCCTCAGGGCCATCCATTCGTAGGGACCGAGTCCATTCAGTGATGCTGAACTGTGCTCCCCCGCACTGTGCTAATTCGAGTATGAGCGAGGAGGACTAAAGGGACAACTGAATTAAGTTTGATTAATTCACTAATTTCTTCCGCAATTGCGATACAGCACCTCATGCACTCCTCCCATAATTTCGGCCTTCACTACTCCATTACATTTGCGGTACTGATCCTGAGTATACACGCGGTAAAGGCGATTAATTCTATCCGGGCAAGTATTCTCCGCATCGGGTTCCGGGGTGCGATCAAAGAAGCGATCTTCGGATAAGAGCTGAAGAACGGCGATGTTGGCCTCTTCTTCAAGATCCTTGGGATCAATTCGATTTGCTAAAGTGAGGGTGGTATTCTCATCGAGCTCAAACAGGCTTCGGGTATTATTAAACAGGCGATTTCGAGTTGTTTCCTCATCTATGATGCAAGCACTCTGGCCACTGAGTGGGAAAACCACCATGGTAAGTAGAAGATAAAAATACTTCATAACTCCTCCTCTTTAGACTAGGTCTTAGAGAGCAAGAAGCATGCCCATTACCGACAGAAAGAAAGCTTAGGATTTTGCGCGCACATAAATTCCTTCATCTGGGCATTCTCAAGACGAAGTTTCTGATTATCCTCTTCCACTACCTTTAATCTTCCATCCAAGATCTTCACCGATTCAATCAGCGGGGCCACTAAATGATCATAGGAAACCGACTTAAATCCATCGGCTCCTTGTGAGACCACTTCCGGAAAGACCTTCTCCACTTCCTGCGCCTTTACTCCCATCTTGCGGGATTTATCTTTTCCGCGATTCCAGTTATAGAAGTAACCATTGAGCGAGAGAATTTTCTCCAGAGCATCCGGAATGGGTTCAAAATTTTTCTTCAAGCGCTCATCCGAGAGAAGATTCCAGGCATTGGCCCGGGCCTCACTGCCATCGGCGGCAGTTCCCACTTGAAAGCGGTAGCTAGGAGCGGTGGTTCCAATTCCCACATTCCCTACTCCATCCACTGTCATTCGGGTTACTCCGGCAGTTGCTAAATGAATGGGATTGGCCTGATAGTTCAGAAGCCATAATCCTCCGGCACCCGAGCTTCCATCTCCCACGTACCACACTGGAGTCCCGGCCGAATCTCTCGATCTTATATAGGAAGTAAACGTTGGATCGGTCACAAGACTATCATTGTCTCTGAGAATGATAGTTTCAGCACCAGTGCTACTGATATCAAGTTTTGCCTGGGGAGTATTGGTTCCAATCCCTATATTACCATCTGAAGAAGCATGGAGAGCGAGTTTACCTGCTGCCAAACGGGGATCGCCTGTAACAAGATTCCAGCTATAAGTCATCGATTGCGTACCAGTCACAGATCCGGCCGTACCGGTAGTGGTAAGAGTGGTCCAACCCTGATTATTTGAAATAGCTCTAATCTTTATATACATCGGCAGTGGCACACCTGGGGCACCACAGGAAGTACTATTTTTAAGAGCACGCAGTCTAAACTTAGAACTCGCCCCATTGAAATCAAGAGCAAAACATCTAGTATCGCCTAAGTAAGAAACTTCTTTTACAAGATTCGCCTCTCTCCAGATATCAGAGGCCGCATGAGCTCCCGAGAGATGATATATAGTGCTCTCCACCCAAGAGTTGCGAGTTCCCGAAACACTGACTTCATATTGAGAAGCTCCCCCGACTGCACCGGGATTGGCCTGCACAAGTTCAAACCAGTCCCCTATCACCCAGCCATCGTTAACAGTAAGAGAAGTCACGAATTCCTGATTGCTCTGAATATTACCTGCCACATGAAGTTTCTGCCGAGGAGAGGTGGTTCCTATTCCCACATTTCCCGAGCCCATAATGGTAATAGCGTCCTGGGGAGTACCTGCAGAAGCTCCGTCAGTATCAACTTGAAAGATCCATCTTCTTTCTAACCAACTAAGCGCATTTCCCAGACCGTCGCTATTACTGGACTGAAGAAGAAGAGAGCTTCCTCCCCATCCTACAAAACGCGCGACAGTGTTATTCATGAGTGAGCCATCATGCACGTCGAGCTTCACTTCCGGAGAAATGGTGCCCATTCCGACATGACCATTATGATTAATTCTCATTCCCGTTACCGCGGCCGCCGTGCCATTAGGAACAACACTTAAGGAAATGCCGGCACCTTGAGCAGATGCGGTATGATTCTCCGTTGCAGTGACATGAAAGCCCGGAGCAGAAACCGACACTGGATTCATTGCATTTTGCGCCAATACATGAACCAGACGATCCCCTGCTTGCACCTGCTCCGGAGCGCTCGCCGTTCCTCTGGCCCGATACCCAATAATCCCCGCTGAATCGTGATGAACCGAAGAGAAACTGCGCATACTCGCCTGAGCTCGGCCTCCACTCTTAGTGATAGACAAGATATCATCGGGAGCATTGGTTCCTATTCCCACATTCCCGGTGGTTCTAAAGACATTTCCACTGGCAGTCTGCCACTGCCCAAAACTATCCACATACTGCTTATTAACCGCATCGGTGGCATTGACTGGTGCTAAGGGAATCTGCATAGTTTGCAGCGAGCTCGCGGGATAGGTGATGCCATTGATCGTTGCCCCCGCAGATAGGGCCGACTGCTTTGAATTAAAAGTGGTCCAGTTGGCACTCGAGAGATATCCATCCGTGGAACTTGAAGCTTGCGCGATCGAAATAGCGGGAGTGGTGGTATTATTCGTGACACTAATTGGTGCCGCAGCCGAAACACTAGTAACAGTCCCTCCACTTCCTGTGGCCGAAATAGTAATCCCTCCGGCAGAATTAACAATACTCACTCCTGTGCCTGCTGTAAGGTTTGCGGCAACGGGAGAATTGCCAGTTGACCCAATCAAGAGTTGCCCATTATTCATCGCGGGCAGCGGACTTCCCGCACCACTTCCCATCGCTTGCCAGAGAGAGCCATTACAATACTGAACACTATTTGAGTTATAGCGAATCCCTCCCACCTTAGTGGCGTCACAAGTGGCGGCATCATCGCCAATCTGAATCCCTCCCATCACTTCCAGTTTGGAGCGAGGAGTATTGGTACCAATGCCGAGATTTCCATCCATGACATTTATTTTTTGCGTGCCTTCTACATAGAGACCATAGTGACGAGTAACATTTCCTCCCACTGCTCCACGATCGATGAAGAGGTCATAGATCGTTCCAATTGAGCCAGTGGCAAAATAAGGAGTCAGCTGAAGTCCATAGACAGTGGTGGTCGTAGGAGTGGCACTGGGGTTTCCCGAGAAGTGACCATACTGAAAGCTTGCTCCTCTTAAGAGAGATAGACTCCCGCTATCGTTTTCAGTATTGAGTGAATTTCTCTGAGCACCAATCCAGAGGGATAAAACATTTCCGGTATTCGCTACTCCGGGGGCCACTACTTGCGAGACTCTCCCATCGATCCCAATATTGGAATTTGATCCATTGGTAGTTCGCTTGGCCACTAGCCTTGTTACCAGTGTTCTTTGAGTAGCATCACTTTGAATGTCTTCGATTTGCAACTTAAAGGCGGGATTGGCCAGTCCAATCCCCACATTGCCACTTGTGCGATAAACATGGCCACTACTCATCCCCCACTGACCGAAGCTATCCACATATTGCTTATTCACAGCATCCGAGGGAAGCACGGGTGCCAAGGGAATCTGCAGCGTCTCGGCACTGGTTGTGGGATAGATAATCCCATTGATATTTGCCCCAGCCGAAAGGGAGTCCTGCTTATTATTAAAGCTCGTCCAATCCGCAGCACTTAGATATCCGTTACTGGAACTTGAAGCCGCTGGAAGCGAGACCACGGCATTACTTCCTCCATTACTGACACTAATGGGAGCAGTCCCCGAGACACTACTCACCCCACCTCCACTTCCTGAAGCCGAGATGGTGATACTTCCGGGAGCATTGGTGATACTAATACCCGCTCCGGCCACGAGACTTGCCGCCACAGGGGCTGCTCCCGTGGCCCCAATCAGAAGTTGTCCGTTACTGAGGGCCGCGGCTTCACGAATAGCAGTGGGAGTTGAAACCATAATTCGATTTCCTACCAGAGAATCATTATTGGTTCCCCCCAGGCCCACGGGCAGCAGTCCCGAGGTAAGTTTTGATATACTTAGACTCGGAATATCCGCGGCAATAAGTGAAGTGTTTATCCAGTTTGATCCATTGAATTTAAAGATATTTCCCGAGACAGGAGTGGTGAGCTGGATGGGACTCCCCTTAATCTTATCCACACTGGTAGCATTCAAAGCTCCACTTACATCTCCCGATAAACTTCCCGATCCGTCACTTATGCAGCTCCAGACATAAGCGGGCCCAGGAGTCATCGAAAGCTTTTCATGAGGAGCACAACTTGGAACGGCATCGGCACCCATAAATTGCCCGGGACCCGTGCCAATGACAATACCTAAATTTGCTCTCGCCCCACCTACCGTATTCGCTCCAGTTCCTCCTTGAGAGAGGGAGAGAAAAGAGGCTTCGGCAATATTTCCTAAGGCATCGTTCACCAGGACTCTATTGCTACTTCCTCCTTGAAGCTTAGAGCGCGGGATACTTCCGTCAGCAATCTCTGAACTTCCGCCCTCACCTGAACCCGAAGGCAGTGCTTTGGCGATCCACTTACTGCCATCCCAAGTTAAAACTTGTCCCGCGGCAGTTGCTCCCTGGGAAGTGAGCTTCTTTGCCACACTGGCGACTCTCGCAAAAGGATAGGCATGCAGGGTCTGATAAGAATAAACCTTGGAGTGAGTGACATCGGTAATCCGAATAGCGAGAGTTTCATTACCAGGAATATCGGCCAGAACTTTTTCTAAGGATAAGGGCGAACAGGTGAAATCTAATTTAAGATGAAACACACCATTGGTGAGATTCACATTGCTTAATTCCTGCGTGCACAGGGGAGAAGCCGTATTCCCGGAATAGGCGAGCTCGGCCAAGAGAGTAACACTTCCCGAGACCGGTGAACCATTGGGATTAACCAGGCGCCCGGAGTAGCTCAAGGACTCACTAAAGGAAAGCGATGGTAGTCCCAAAAAGATGATCATAAGCAAAACTAGCATAAATACACTCAAGAATTATGGTTCATGATTCTGAGGCTTTATCGACCATTTTTGAAAAAATTTAAATAATCTTAAAAAATTCTTAAGGTAGCCTTGAGGTAGAAAGCAAGTTTAGATGGAAATATGACTATTGGAATCAGCTCCATAGGGAAGGCTAAAATAAAAGGCCGTCCCTACCCCGAGGGAACTTTCTAGCCAGATCTTTCCCTGATGGGCCTCAACTATTCCCTTGGCAATGGCCAGCCCCAGCCCCAAGTTATGCCCCTTCCCCTCACTTGCCTTCCAATACTTTTGAAAGAGCTTAATCTGCTTTTCTTTATCAATCCCCGGCCCGTTATCTTTCACTATAAAGAGAAGGCCATCCGGTCTCTCCTTAATGGTGAAGGCCACCGCTCCTCCCGCTGGAGTGTATTTCAAGGCGTTTCCCAGAAGATTGGAGATCACTTGTTGGATACGATCAGGATCACCCACAAAACTTAGATTCTCATTGCCTTCGACCTTCAAACTAAGACTCACTCCCGATTCCTCAGCTAAGGAAGTAAAGACCGATCCCACTTCCTGCATGATCTCATTGGCCTTAACGATCTTCAGATCAAGCTTAAGTCCTCCGGTCTCGATCTTGGCGGTATCCAAGAGATCCTTGATAAGTCCGATCGCAAGATTGGCCGAGGTTTCAATCGCTGTAATTCTCTTAAGTAAAGTTAACCCAGACGCCTCTAGCTTAAGCACCTCTCGCTTTAACATCTCTCCATTGAGCTTCACAGAGGTCAAAGGATTTTTAAGATCATGGGAGACAATTCTCATGAGCTCATCCCTTTCTTTTACCGACTCCTGGGCCAATTGATAGAGATTGGCATTATCTAGCGCCAGGGAAGCTCGGGAGACGATATCTTCCAGAAAGAGAACTTCTTGAGCGAGATAATTCTTATGAATCCTGACATGAATGACGGCACCTAAAAGCTCATCTCTTCCTAGTAAGGGTGAGATGACCACCGACTTGATTCCCATATCTATGATCGAGTCAAGTTGCTTTTGAGTGAACTGGATGAGCTGCAGCTTCTCTTTAGTGATATCATTGATAACAATATTCTTTCGGCCATCAATGACATCAAAGACTCTCTCGCAAAGAGGCAAGTCACTTCGAAGATATTCGATAAACTGAGCTTCACTATTCTTATCTTTTTTAATCAGAGAAATATTTCCGCTTTTAGGAATGATTACACACCAATCGGCCAAATTTCCTAAGCAGAATTCTCCTAGATTATGGATCAAGGTATGGGCCTCAAGCGAGGTGTTAAGAATCTTTCCTACCTCAGCTAAAAGCCGCTGCCTCGTCTCAAACTCTGTGCGCTCTGAAATATCTCTTAAAATAGCAGCAATTTGAAATTCACCCCCGAGACAAAAAGGGCTAAGAGAAACTTCGATGGGGATAAAAAAATGATCCTTGGTCTTGATGCAGAGATGACCTTCACTACCAATGGCCTTGGAAACGGGTAAAAGCAGATATTGGTTTTTTAATTCTAAAAAAGGTATAAGAAACTTATCTGGAACCAACATCTCTACCGGTTGTCCTATGCATTCCTCTATGGAATAGCCAGTGGACTCACAAAATTTCTTATTCACAAATTGTATGATGCCCTTATCGTTTGAAATAAGAATTAAATCATAGGCCGATTCTAAGAGTCCTCTTAGACGGAGCTTATCCATTCTGGACTGCTCTTCGCTCGCCTGAATGGCAAGGGCCCATCTTCTATTGCGATTAAAGTTTCTGATATAGAAAATAGAAAAGATCAATAAACCAAGAAGAATACCAAAAAATGTTATGAAGTTAACTGATTCTAATTGATGAAGGATTTCAGACTTTTTTCTTAACTGATTGGCGGCAGTTTTTTCTACGATCACTCTCAAGGGTCGGATGAGATTATGTCCTGTTCTGGTCTTAGTTATCTCTCGCGTATCGATGCCTTGCTTTTCTTTTTCAACGATATCATTTGAATAGGCAATCCATCTTCCATAATTCTCATCAAATTGATTTAGCCCATAATGCACAATGGGGTCATCTGATTTCTCTTTAAGCCTTCCTGTCACCCGCTTAACATTTCTGAGACTATTATGAATACCATCAAGATAGTCTCCATTTTGAGTCAGCTGATACCCTTTGAGATTATTGTGAGATTCCAAAACATAAGTATCGATGTTATCCAAAAAACGCAGATTGCGATTTATATCCGTTAGCCTTCTTGTGAGACGAACGATGAACTGTTGATGAACGATAAGAATGATTAAGAGGTACAAGATAAAAAGATAAGGAAGAAAGGCTTCCCATTTATTCATCCCTTCGAGTTTTGAATCCTGACCTGCCCAGTTTTTCATATTGCTCCTGGCCTATTAAGAAATATTTTACTCCTTTCCCCAGAGCTAAAAAACATAAGGTCTTGTAAATAATCTTGACTTAAAAGGGTAATCCTTCTTTATTGGAGATATGAAAGCTATTAAAAAAACCTATCCCCCGGTGCGAGAAGATATAGCTGACTTACGCACCGTCAGGGCACTGCCTACTCAGTATATTCAGCATATCGATCCCTTTTTGTTTCTTAATCATCATGGCCATCAAATATACTCGCCTCATAATCGAGGTTTGCCCTTTGGCCCTCATCCCCATCGCGGTTTTGAAACGGTTACCTTTATCTTAAAGGGAGATATTGCTCACCGCGATTCAGCGGGACACGAAAGCATTATTAAAGAAGGCGGCATTCAGTGGATGACGGCCGGCAAGGGACTAGTGCATGAGGAAGTTTCCTCGGAAGAATTTAAAAAACAAGGCGGAGAGCTAGAGATTTTGCAGCTCTGGATCAACTTGCCGGCTCACTTAAAGATGACCGAGCCTCGTTATATGGGTCGCCAGCAAGATGAAATTCCCTCTGAAGTAGTGGACGGTGTGAAGAAAAATTTAGTCTCAGAAGCGGTCACGACTCTCACCGATATCACTCTGCAAACCATAGAAATGCTAACCGAGGGCCAAACAACACTTCGCATTCCTGCTGGGCAGAATGTCTTTTTCTATGTGGTAAAAGGAAATCTTTTAGTTAATGGTACTGAGATCAGTGCTCCCCGACTGGTGGAGTTTGAGGACGAAGGTGAAGAGATTAGAGTCCTCGCCCAAAGTTCGGCCTATATTCTCTTTGGTCACGCCACTCCCTTTAATGAACCCATCGTCTCTTATGGGCCCTTTGTCATGAATACTCGGGAAGAAATTCTAGCGGCCATTCAGGATTATGAAGCGGGAAAATTTAGCTAATTCATGAAGAGCAAGAGACTTCGAATCTTAAGCCCAAGTTCCAGTTTTTCACTACTGCCAGCTTCTACATCTTAAAAGCATCGCCTGACTTCTCTCTTTGTCCATCCTCCCCGTCACTATAGCTAACATCTATAGAAGCATCAATATTAGCGATTGGATCAAACTTTAATAGCAGACGATAATCATATGAGTCAGGAGGATTTATGAGTGTATTACTTCTATCATTTATTGGGGGAATCGTCTCAGCGGTAAGTACCAGTGCCGGTAGCTTAATAGCTCCCTGCTTTAGCCGCTTTGAAAAACTCCGTCAGTATCATATGAGTATGGACTTCGCTTTGGGAGTCATGCTCTCGGCCGCTGCCTTCTCACTCATTGGTCCTGAGATCATTAAAGGAGAGCATCTTAATTGGATCTTTGGAGGACTGGTATTGGGAAGTGGCTTCATCTATCTCACTCATCAACTCATCTCGCGCTTTAACCGCAGTGAAGTCAATTCTTATAAGATTCTCCTGATCTCCGCTCTGGTCTTTCATAATTTGCCGGAAGGCATGGGGGCCGGAGCATCGCTTGCAGGAATGAGTCTGGATGAGGCAATTCCTCTTCAAGCGGCCCTCTCCATTCAGAATATAGCTGAGGGCCTGCTGCTCACTCTCCTCCTTCAGGGCCTGGGCTTAAGTCTCAAAAAAGCCGTCTTAGGAGGAATCGCTTCTGGCATGGTCGAGATGTCAGGTGCTGTGATGGCGGGTCTGGTGCTGGATCAGACTCTTGCCCTTCTGCCATTTTTTCTGGCCCTGGCCGGCGGAGCGATGATGACTTCAGTGGGATTAGAGTTTGCCGAAGGCATGAGTTTAGGGAGAGGTGTGAAGATAACTCACTTCCTGAGTGGTCTGATGGTAATTCCCCTCACTAATTTCCTGATAGGGTAAATTTAAATCAGCAGGACTAGGAAGCACTGGTAACTCGATATGAAAGGTAGTTCCCTGGCCCAGCTTACTCTCGACAGAAATATTTCCTTTATGAGCATCCATGATTTGCTTAGAGATATAAAGCCCCAGACCCAGACCACTGACCTCACGAGTGAGATAGCCTCTCTCAAAACGGCGAAAAATTCTCTTCTCATCTTCCGGAGCAATCCCTAGACCATGATCCTGAACGGAGACGATAACCGATCCCTTGGCATTTTTAACTGAAAGCGAGATGGGATTCCCATTTCCGTAGCGAATGGCATTGTTGATCACATTGGAGATAACCTGCTCTATGCGCATACTGTCCCAATGTCCATGGGCCTTCTCCATCACATGAATAATGGGCTCACCAGATCCACTGGCAAGAAACTGCTCTCTAGAGCGGCTCAGGATATCTGTCACGATCTGACTCATTTCACAGTGATCTTTTTTAAGTGTGAGTCTTCCGGTTCTTATGCGTGAGATATCCAGCATATCATCCACTAAGCGGTTTAATCTCTCAAGCTGTTGATAATTTCTCGATAGCAAAAGAGATACCTTCTCTTTCAAGAGTGCCGTCGGATCTTCTTTATTTAGCGCTCTTTGATGGAGCTGAATCTGAAGCTTCAAGGAAGTCAGTGGAGTTTTTAGTTCATGAGAGGCAATTGCAAAGAATTCATCTCTGGCAGCCAGGGCCTCAAGCAGTTCGCCTTCGGCTTTGCGCAGTCTCTCTTCAATCGACTTTTGCTCGGTGACATCCACATTGATGCCGGAGAAGCCAACGGTATTACCATAGTTATCTCTGATAACTCCACCGCGGGAGAGAATCCAACGAACGGCCCCATCTTTTTTAATGATCCTGAATTGAATACCTAGATCAATACTCTCCTTATAGACCGTCTTGATACTCTTTTTAACCCGCTGAACATCATCGGGATGAATGAATTTTATCCAATGCTCAAAGCAGCCTTCAAATTCACCCCGTTCCAGACCATAGATGGCCTCAAGCTGTGGAGTCCAATGAATTTCACTGGTATCAAATCGCCATTCAAAAATTCCTATTCTTCCTGCCTCCTGAGCAAAGTTCAAACGACTCTGGTTTTCTCTCAGCATTTTTTCCACGCGGTGCTGATTGGTTTGGTCTTCAAAACTTATGGCCACTCCTAAAATCTCCGCTTTCCCGGGCTGGCGAACTGGGTAGTAACTAATTAGACCAGAGGTTTCAGTGAAGGGATCGGCCCTCAGATGGCCCTTAATGGGAACAGAGAGAATTGATTGTCCGGTTTCAAAGACCTCACGCACCACCTCTTCCACATAGAGAGCTATATTAGGAATCATTTCTCGAATGGTTTTCCCCAGATGATCCTCTACACTTCTCCCATTTACTAAGGAGAAAGATTCATTGATCTTCATATAACGAAAACTCTTATCGATAAGAGCAAAGCCCACGGGGGATTTCTGAATCACCTGATCTAATATGCCTAATGATTCTTCTGCTAAAATTTTGTGCTGAAGATTTCTCTTTGATTCAAGCTCCTTTTCCAGTGCTTTCTTTTCGGTCTCGATCACCGTTGCTAAGAGGTATCCACTGATGGAGCAGATAGAAACAAATCCCTGAATCCATAAGATATCAAGCTCCAGGGAGCCGGAATGAAAGAGATGGGTGCCACTGGTGGAAGTTCTAATGGCCAGAGAAGAAATAATAAGAGTGGCCACACTCACACCAAAATAACGGAATCGAAGAGAGGCCCATATGATAAAGGGATAGACCAGGAACTCCTTAGCGTTTTCAAAAGACCATTCACACACAATGGTGGCCAAAATGACAAATGAGACTCCTTCCAGATACGTCATGAGAGGGACTTTAAAGCGTTTTCTCGATTTAAAAAGACTTAGCACAAAGGGACTAAAGACCAGTATCCCTAAAGAGTTACCCATAAAATAGGTAAACCAAATATAAGGAAGACTGGGCCAAGGAGTATGGCTCGTCAAAAGTAGAGAAACTGCAGCAAGAGTACTGGAGAAGGCGGGAGCTAAACCCACAGAGAGGATAATAAACATCCAAATATCTCTGAGTCCCTTGAATTCAAACTTCTCTCGACCTAAGGCCATCATGAGAAGTTTTCCACCCAATCCGGCTTCGATTAAGTGAATCATCATTTCCACAAGAGCTAAATTCAGGTGTTCTTCTTTTTGCAAGCTCGCGGCCAGGCTTCCTATGATGATACCTAATGCCGAACGACGAAACCCGAAGAGCAGGACAAAACCAACAGCAATTCCACTCGAGGCCTGCATTGGTGAGAGATAACCATCGATACTCCCAGCTAGTAAGAAAGTCAGAACAAGAATGCTAGTAAGATTCATTCTGCTCTTAAAGAAGTTGATAAAGGGATAAAAAGTCTGTTGCATATTAAACGTGTCTTAACATGGAGATGTTTTCCAGTATATAAGCCGGGGCTTAAGAAATGTTAAATTGGCTAATTTTAGATTCACTTAAGTTTTAAGTTTTCTTAAGGCTAGGGGCCTGGCCTCAGGCTTGCTTCTCAAGCCTTCGCCAAGAAATGATCATGGAGGTCTTATGAATTTGGGTAGAATCACCACCCCCCTACTGGTTGTTAGCTTTCTTTTTGTAAGCTGCTCGAGTTTAAAGCAATCCAAAAAACCAAAAAGAGTTGCTAAAATTAAAGAAGAAATAAAGCTTGAAGAGATAAGTTATAAGAGTGTCTCTCTGCTCATTGAAAGGTGGCCCGAGAACTCAAAGCTCGCGGCCAATAATATGCTTACCAAATATGGACTTCCTAGTGAGGCCACAGACCTTCATCTCCTCTGGTTAAACAAAGGGCCCTTTAAAAAAATCAAAGTAAATCAAAATGAGATATCACATAACTTCCCTATTCCTCATACCGATGTGATTGAGCAGATGGTGAATTATAAGGTGCCAGCTTCTAAGGTCGAAGATATCTGGCGTTTTAATGGCTCCATTCTTTTAGATAGAACAAGGGGAGAAATGTCGGCCAGATGTGAGAAAGAAGAAATGAATATCCTGGCCCTGAATCTTGCGGATGAAATTATTATGGGTAAGATGAGTGTTCCTGAGGCCAGATTAGAATTTGCCCGCTCGGCCCAGGCCTTTGTGATGGGCAATACCAATCAGTATACAAATAAATTAAATTTCATTCCTGTAAGTGAAGCAGCCGACGCAGATGAAGCTCTTGATCCATGGGCCAGACCAGGACTGCGAAGCCGCTATAAGAAAGAAGCTCAAGAGGCCCAAGAAGTTATTGAAGAGACGAAGCCCTAAAATCTTATATCAGTGACAGGGCAAGTGAATTCTTCCAGGTTCTTCTTAAACATTTGGAGGAATTCTTCTTCCGAAGTATCAGAGATTCTTTTGAAGTTAGATTTTTTTATTTCCAGCATAAGATCAAACGGCAAATGAGCTTCTAAGGAATCCAATCCATAAGGCAGTGCCATGGTCAGCCCTCTAAAAGCACGGGCATAACCATAGGCCTGATTTTGTCTTTTGTGTCCTTCAAAGAAAGCGGCCACAATCTCGCCTTTCTCACTCATAGATATTTCCTGACTCTCCCCTAAGATTTTTCCCCACTCATCCATAAAGGGACCAACCGGAATAAGAAAGCGATGTGAGCGTCTTAAAACCTTAGGTTGGCGCATGGACATATGGCGATGATTCTCAACCGAAAGGAAGGCCTTATTGACTTGGCCCGCATAAGCGAGAATTGGGGAATAGCTCGCATTTAAGTGATGACCTAACTTATAGATTCGAAGCCGAAAGGGATCATCCGCCGGCATATTCCATTGATCGATCACGCGATCAAGATCACCAAAATTATGGGCCATAAGAGCGGTACTTCTTAAGAAGTTGATATGATCGCGAATTTCTCTTAGCTCCAACAGGAGTTTTTCTTCCTTATCCACCTCGCTCAATATTACATCGGCTACTTCCTGGGCCAGGCCCTCGCGCTTATTTTTCTTCAAAGCACAGTAGGCCCCGATGGCCACACTCAACCAGGTACCCTCATGAGTACTCATGATTTGGCCATTACGAGGATTATAGGATTTCCGATTGGTCACATCCTGATAGTCCCAGTTCCATGAATCAATTGTGATTCTTGCCATGCGATCGATATGAGCACCTACTTCATTATGCTTCCAGAGGCCTTCTCTAATTTGATTATCTACATTGGTAGGAACAAAGGTTCCAGCAGTCGCCCAATGGGCACTCATGCAGAAGTAGAAGTAGTCGGTAAGATTAATATGCTTAAGGGCATTGAGATTTTTCTTATAGAAAACGATCTTCTGTAAGTACTCTCGCTCTTTACCCGTAAGGTTAATTTCACCCTTAAAAAGAAAGGGTGCGGTATTTTCGATATCTTTTAAAAGAAGATTAGGTGCAATCCCCTTAATCTCGAGGTTAGATCTGAGTTTTTTAATGGCCATGAATATTATTCCTTACGAAACTCCGCTTCGATGGCGTCGTCATTTTTGATCGTGGTGTGAGTCTTGGCTTCCTCATAGGAAAAGGGAGAGCTACCTGGCCGATAGGTTCTAAGGATAAATCTATTTCTGCCACTGATTCCCCACTTCTCAAAGACCTCTCCTCCCAATGCCACTAACCAGCTGATGGTCACGAGGATGGGATTGGTATGAAAATAAGCAACCGTGGCCAGGGAGGCCACCAGCACTCGGGGACAAATAAAAAAGGCTAGCCACCAAAGAAATCCACCAGTGGCAACCGAAGAAAAGATCAATGTCAGTCGAGGGAAAAGGGTTATAAAGATCAGAAAGAAGATGCCATGCTTTTGAAAGAAATTGATAGAGCCAAAATCTGTCTTAAAAACATCCATCATGAGAGATGTTGCTACAATAAGAACAAAAAAAACGGCAAGGCCCCTGAATATCATTGTTGTCATACTAGAGGAGTATCATAAAGATCACTCAAAGACCATCAGATCCCTTTTACGGGCAAGCCTGCAAACAGTATAAATCAGACCTACATGGCTATAAGTTTGGGGAAAATTCCCCCACTGGCCCCCATCCTCAGAGCTCAGATCTTCGCTAAGAAGCCCCAAATGGTTGGAGTGAACGATAATGTTTTGCAGACTATCTTCGGCTTCTTTTAGAAAACCCAGACAGATCAGAGACTCGATATACCAATAAGTACATATATGGAAAGTGGCATGGGTGTCTCCAAAATCATCCGAGGCCCGATACCTATAGATCATGCCTTCCGGTGTGAGGAGCTCTTTTTGCAGACGCTGAAAATGCTTATGAGTACGATCATCTTCAGGATTTAAGTAATTCATGGTGATGAGAAGAAAGGCACTGGCATCAAAATAGCCTAGGGACTGATCGGCCATATAGCACTCATATTCTTCACTATAGCACTTCTCAATATTGAGTTCAGAGAGCTTGGCGATCTTGCAAGCAAGTTCCTCGATCTCGCTATTATTATAGCGTTTGGCTATCTTCATACTCGCCTTGGCCCCTGCCCAGTGGAAAGTATATGTTTCGAGATGCTTTTCTCTTTTTCCTCTAAACTCCCAAATACCAGCATCCGGCTCATCCATTCTTCTCTCAATCTCTTTTAAGAGTTCAACGATAAGATCCAGCGAGAAGAGTTGCTCTCTATGAATGATTCGCTCATCGAGATAGAGAGGAAGTAAGCTTAAAATGACTTGTCCAAAGGAATCGTATTGCTTTTGATGATAGGCAGCGTTTCCGATTCTCACCGGACCATCTCCGTTATACCCCTTAAGTTCAACGATTCTCTCTGGGATTTCGGCTTCGCCATTGATTTTGTACACTGGTTGCAAATGTCTCACATCGCTTAAGATATTGTGAATGTAATGAAGATATCGCTCGGCTTCTTCAAAGTGACCCAAGCTATTTAAGGCACTCAAGCTAAAGTAAGAGTCTCGTAACCAACAATAACGATAGTCCCAGTTTCGTCCCGATCCTGGATATTCAGGGAGAGAAGTGGTTCCCGAAGCAATGATCGCTCCGGTGTCCTCATACTGGTGAAGTTTTATCGTTATGGCCGAACGGATAAGTTCTTTTTGAAATATTCCGGG
>DFXX01000068.1 GCA_002381765.1 Bacteriovoracaceae bacterium UBA4097
TTACAGGTTTTTTGAAATGCACGGCAAGATTGAAGTCTTTAGGAAGTTGGGCCTTTCGATCAGCAACTGAAGCAATCTGTCCATCAGAAATTTCTCCGGTCGTGGTTTCAAATAAATCCATGAGCCGCTTAGTGATATCTTCTTTCATTTTTTTGTGCTGAACCTGACTGCAGCTAGTAGATAAAAGAACGAAAATAAGTAATAAAATAGATCTAAACATATCAGTATTCCCCTGAAAGAAAGTCCTCTCAGAAACCCTATCGACTAAGAGTTATGACGTCATGGAACTTGTGTCATATGAATAGAGTCTATCTCCTGTTTATCTATCTAAAAAAGACAAGAAACAAGTACCCAAGCTATTCATAAAACTAATAAGGAATTTTTGAAGAAGTATAAGAAACTAAGAGAAACTTAGGTCGAAGACATAAAAAAAGGGAGCCCCTGCTTGGCTCCCTTCTTTTCGGCATCTTGCCTTTGAGAGTGACATCCTGTCACATCTTAAATTCATTATACCTAAAGTTAGTTTTGAAAAAAGGAAAATATCAGTAGGAAAGTTTTTCCAAGGGATCTTATTTAACAACCGTTATTGATCTCCTTAAAATTTACCTGACTAACACTTACAATAGTGGCATCCTTTTATTTAAGGCATGGAAACATCAAGAGTACCGGAGTAAAAAAGATGAGTAATCGCGCCTCTCGCAGAAGTACCTTCACTTATTACATACCCGCTCCCCCTCATCGGAAAAGTGGTTATCGTGAACGTGAGTTCGATAAAATCATGCAAGGGATACTGCAATCGGGCTTTGAAATTGAAAAATTGCACACGCAAGCGGTGGGTGGATCGGATAATGCCGGGCTGTTCATTATTGCCGAACTTAAAGCTTCATCCCTTAAGGCCATGAAGCTTGATGCCGGACTTGATATGCATGAGAAATTTAGATTATCTGAATCTCACCCCTCTCCTGACATTATATTGGACGAAGAAGATGATCTCTAAGATTGTTCTCCTATTGTTGCTTACCAGTTGCTCTTTCTTCATTGAGAAGATTGACTCCCCCCTGGTGGATGATAAGAACTACCTGAAAAACATCCCGAGCCTTCCCACTTATTGTCCCTTGGCCCAGGAGAGCAAACTCCAGTTAATTGGAACCAATGGGAATTCTCAGAAGGTCTATACAACTTTAATGGACGAGCTTGATGCCAAGTTCGATCTCTTTGACCATCTGGCCCTGTGGGGTTTAATCCAGTTATCGGTGAGACCCGATCAGTCATCTCCTACGGCCCGCTTTCAGGTGCTCCTCCACATCGGAGAAGAAAGTCAGTACTTTGATTTTTTCTCTGAGGATAGTAACGATCAGTACCCTTACCTCTATGGCATTCAATGGATATTGAAGAAATTCAAAAAGAATAGGAGTCTGGAGTACTATGCCAAGCTCTTAGATCAGTCGCTTAAGCAGAATCTTAAAGTTGGTAAAGACTTTGAAAACTTTCTGGTTAAGAACCAGGAGTTTATTAAGAACAACCCGGAACTTGCTCCCTTCTTTTTCCGTGGTACCGAGGTGCTAAAAGAGAATGAGTCATCACCTCCTCTAAACTTTTTAAGTGTCGTTAAAGAGTTCAGAAGAGTCGAAAGTCAGCAGAATATCATTGTTAACCGCTCACTTATAAAGTTTATGACCGAACAAGGTAATAGCGGAAGCTGTAACTATGACTTTAATCTTTATAGTAATTCTATCTTTCTTATTGATCAGGCCATTCCCGTGGCCAATCTCTTTGGTTTAAGTTCCCTTACTGGCGCCTTTATGGCCTCTTCTTCTCAGAAAATCGATAAGGCGATTTCCTTGCGAGGCTTGCCACTTTTTAAAGGAGAATCTAAGGTCAGAAGTTCAGCCGTTTGTGTGATTGAAAAAGAAGGAGGTAAGATCTGGACCTTCTCCAATCAGAGCCGGGATCCGGGGCAGCACCTTTTTCATCTAGTTCGTTATGGTTTGCCCCAGAGCCAGTCGATTGAGGACGTGGACCGCCTATTGCGCTACTCCCGTCACCTCTTTCTCTCAGACCCCGTGAGGCTTATTATTGAATCTCAAAGAAGCCATCCCGAGCAGATCGAGAATCTCCTAAAACTCAATCTTCCCATTTATAATGCTCAAAAGCTCGGAAACATCTGGGCCTATGCCAATTTTAAGAAGAATGCTCGCTTTATAATGGATGACCGAAATCCTGGGGCCTTTATTTGCAAATAGAAATTCTGGGACTCGCCTCAGGTCGCCGAACCAAAATTCCCGTTATGCCGATGGAGTTAGAAGAGAATCTGCTTCATTGGTTAAGAAAAAAGGGAATCACTATCGCCTCTTCTTGCGACGGCGAGGGTGTTTGCAAGAAGTGCAATATTCAAAATGATTGGTTAACCTGCATGATGTCGCTGAGGGAGTTCCTAGAGCGTCAACCCGATGGTGAAATAAGAGTGAGCTATCTCTAAATCCTAGAGCTTCTTAAATTCGCCTCTACCCGTAACAAAGAAAGAATCAACTTGAGAGCTAGCACTCATGAGACTGTTAACGGTATATTCAATAAGTAAGGTCGCTCCAGCGATGGGACTTTGTCTTGTTCCCTGATTCTGAATCCCTCCCAACTTCATAGTGGCAGTAAAATCAAATCCAAACGAAACCATTACCGATTCTGGGACAACCTGAACAGCAGTTAAGTAGGCCCCTTTACCATTATAGGTTCCTCCATAAGCGAAGATCACACTATAGCGAAAAGTAGTGATGGTCATGCCGTAGACATTTTCCCAACTCACTTCATAAGTTCTTTTCATTGGGGCCTTCCACATTTCTGTTTCCAGAATATCTACCGGCTCTCCATTAACCTTAGGTATGACACTAATGGGGGTATATTTCGTGGTGACCGAAGGTTTGCCTTTAATGACAAGCCTATAAATATCCTCACCCAGCGCCACCAGATCTCGGCCAATTTGCACTACCTTACCGGCGGTATCGATGGGATTCACACTTCCAATCTCGGTGGGAAGTCCTTCCAGCATGATGTTTCTGCGGTAAAGCACATCTAAAGTTTCTTGATTAAGTATGTCTCGAGAGACCTCGGAAATCTTCATCTTAGTGACCGTCATATAACTTGAGTCATTCATGACGCTATAGTCAGCTCGGGCCATTGGACCAAAAAGCAGTGAAATCCCCACTAGTAAGACTTTTAAATTCACGGACATTATCCCCCCCAGGACTAAATTAGCTCTTTAAAACCACTTGCGACTAGCAAAGTCAAATTTTCGAAATGTTAAAAAATCTAACACCTTATAACGCGACCCGCCATTTACATACCCAGTAAATATTTCAGACATTTCATTTGCCAACATGAAGAAAACTTGATTAATTTTATCCGTCCTTTGTATAAGCGAACCTAATAGCTGTTATTACCAAATCTTAAAGGTAAAAAGGTAAACTAAATGCGAACACTCTTCTTTCTTCTTCTCATGACTTCTTTTTCTGTTAAGGCCATCACCATCGGTGCTTATAACATCCGAAACTTTGATTATGACGAACGTTACAGAATTAGAACGGATAAAGTTGCACTCTCATCTATCCTGACCGAACTAAAATTTGATGTTTTGAGTGTTGAAGAAATTGCCAATACTCAGGAATTTGAAAACTTTGTAGCTAATAATCTTCCAGGTTATGAGACCGAACTCTCTCGTTGTGGCGGTAGAGGCGGTCATAGATTGGGTTTTGTTTTTAATAAGGCCAAGGTTGAACTTCTCGCCTTCAATGAAGATCTAAGTGTCACAAATCCTGGTGGAGAGATTGGATGCGAAGTTAGCTCTCGCCCACTGGCCATTGGTCTCTTCCGTATTAAGGCGACAGGACAGAGGTTTTACGGGATTACCGCTCATCTTAAGGCGGGCTCAAAGGGAGATGCTGTTGAGAAGAGACATCTTCAGCTAGAGATCATTAGGGATCTTATCAATGAACTAAAGCAGAAGACAGGAGTAATGGATTACTATGTTGCCGGCGATCTTAATACCACGCTTTATTATGATAATGGCGCAGATGCCTTGGCCCTTAAAAAATTTGCTAAATCTACTAGCATGAAAGTTCTAACAGAATCACTTAAGTGCTCCGCTTACTGGTGGGGTGGTACGGATGATGGGATCGAAACTCCATCTCTACTTGACCATATTATCGTGACTCCTGGTCTGATTAAAAATCGTGCTGTAGCTGCTAAAGCTAGTGGACACTGCCAGAAGGTAAATTGTCGTGAAGCAAGCCAGAATGATCTTGGAATCAGCTATAAGGGTGTATCCGATCACTGTCCAGTAACAGCAACAATTCAATAATTTTCAAAGAGAGTCCCGACATCTATCGGGACTCTCCCTTTTTCATTGCTCAATTCCGGCCCCCCTCTTAGAATAAGGACGAGGAGCCTACCATGAAATACTTAAGCATAGATTTAGAGGCCACGGGCCTTGGTGAAGACTGTCAGATCATTGAATTTGCCATGATTCCCTTTGATACTCAATTTATGAGACTAGAGGATTCTCTTGCGAGATCCGTTTATATTCACTGTCCATCCTTTGAGGATCTAAAGCCTAGCCTTGATCCTTGGGTTAGAGAGCATAATGAAAAAATCATTCGAAAGGCCCATCAAGAAGGGCTGATGCTAACGGAGTTCAAGGAATATTTAAAAAACTATTTAGAGAGCCCGGAAGTTCGTCAGTATTTTGGTACTCAGAAAATCGTGCTCTTTGGTAAATCCATGACGGCCATCGATCTTCCCTTCATGACCCGGGACTTAGGCTGGGACTTCATGCGCAAATACTTTCATCACCGAAACCTTGATCTCTCTGGTATGGGTTACGCTCTCATTGACTTGGGTCTACTCCCTCAGGGAATGGACTCAGGAACAAATCTCATGAATCATTTAGGTATGGGGGAAGTCGCTCATACGGCTTTGGAAGATGCCAAGAATACGGCCATCATGTATCTGAAGCTATTAGAAAAATTCGGAACAAAAAAGAATTAATTATCTGTGATGCGAGAAAGAAACTGAGCGGGATTTCTCACTTTGTTTTTGACTCGTATTTCAAAATGAAGATGGGGACCGGTCGATCGTCCCGTATTACCTACATGGCCGATGACTTCCCCTCTGCGAACCTTATCACCCTTGCTGACTAAATTCTTCCGATTATGAGCATAGACTGTAAAGACGTCCTCTCCGTGAGCAAGGACGATCATATTCCCATAGCCTCTAATGGTATCATCTGAGTGAACAACCACTCCATTATCGACGGCAACAATTGGAGTACCGCGAGGAGCAGGAATATCGATTCCGTCATGATGTCTTCGACCACGTGGTCCAAATGATGAAGAAACCCGATAGAAGTGAGGCACGGGCCAGAGGAATCTCCCCTTACCTAAACTTCCATAATCTTCTAAAACATAGGTATCATTTAGAAGATAAGCAATCCCTACCTTGCTCGGAATGAAGATCCACTCCTTGCCTTGTAGAGACTTTTCAGGATTGGCGTTCTTAAGCTCGTTCATGGTCATGCCATAGGACTTGGCCACCTTCTTCACTTGGATAGGTGTTTCCACATAGACGTACTGACCACTGCGCATATTGGTGCAAGAAGCAATCAGGATGAATAAAATCAGTTTAACGAGCAAATTTGGCATTTAGCTTCCCTACTAAGTTCATCAAACTAGTATAATCTTTATTGCAGCGATCAATCAATGCATGAGGTGTGATCGAAATATACCCCTCATTGACGGCGTGGCAATCTGATGCCGAATTATCCATAAACCCTTCATAAATTCCAGCTATCCAGAAATATTCTCTCCCTCGGGCATCTAGCCGAGCATGTACTTCCTCTGAATAACTTCTAAATCCAATTTCAGTCAGCTTGCATCCCTTTATTTCTGATAACTCTCTATTCGGCACATTAATATTAATTAACGTCATTGAAGGACAATATCGATGCATTTCAAGCTCAAGGCACCACTTGATGAAGGTGGCGGCCGTCTTATAGTGATGAGGGTGAGAAATACTTTCAAGCACCAAACTCACGGCCAGCGAAGGAATATTGTGAAAAGCGGCTTCCCTTGCGGCCGCTATTGTTCCTGAATAATAAAGATCCTGACCAAGATTTGCTCCCCGGTTAATTCCGGAAATCACCACATCCGGACGAGCATCTTTTAGCAGGTGGCCAATTCCCACTAAGACACAGTCTGCCGGAAAGCCAGAGCAACCATAAATGTTATCCTCTAGACGCTCAAGACGCAGAGGTTTATCAAGACTCAAACTATGTCCAGTGGTGGAGCGCTCTTCCAGAGGAGCAATCATAGTGGTAGTAAAATCACCTGAGAGTTCTTTATAGAGTTCACGTATTCCTGGAGCGTTGACTCCGTCATCATTAGATAGAAGTAATTTCATTTAACTTTCTCCAAAATCTCATTGCTTTAAGTTTTTTTTGATCGATGTTGCGGTAGCTCTCTTCGACTTCCTTGGTCACATCAACACTTATCAGAAGATCTTTATCATTTATATAAACCTCAGCTTCAGCAAAACTGTCTGCATGAAGATAAACATCAAGCTTTCGCTCTTCAATGATAGACCATAGCTTTGGCAGCTCTTGAAACTTATCTTTGAAGGAAACTGGAAGCAGAACACCTTTTAGAAAGGGTACCTGCAGGATATTGGCCCAATCACTTCCGGGTTCAAACATCCAAAGGAAGGGATGCTTGAGTGACTTATAGTAATCGGCTTCTCGAAAATCTCTAAACTCTAAGACACAACTTACTGGTGAACTCTTTAGCATATCCAGGAAAGATAGAATGGTTGCAGATCTATCGTTTTCAAAAATAAGAACGATTTCTTTTCCGGCCAATAATTCTGAAAATTTTTTGAGTTGATTGAAAGGAACTAGATTTGGACTCTTGGCCCGGAGGTCAAAGGCAAAACGACTGACTCCCAGATCTAAAAAAGATCTTAAGGTCTTCTCATCATAACAACCGTTAATGAGCAACTGGTTCATCTGGAGTATTATACTAGATGTGAAAGGATCGGCATAAAATACGCCTTTCGGAAAGTTGTTCCTACGGATTCTGGATGGAATTGATAGGTTAAAAGCTTCTCCCCGCGGGTAATAAGAATCTCATCATTTTGAATAAAATTACTAAATTCCGGATTTCTGAGACCGGCCTGAGAAGGAACCGCAAGAGAATTGTATCGTTGAACTAAAAGCTCACCCTTAAGCTTTAAATGAGCTTGCCACTCTTCCGTGAGGGTGAGCTTCACTCTTTGACCATGGAGGGGATCCTTAGATCTCACCACATCCTCGCCTAGAATTCGCCACAGAATCTGATGTCCCAGACAAACCCCAAAGTATGGTTTTTTAGCATCCAACCAAGTCTTTACCAGGGGAAAGATTCTTTGATAGTCATCGGGATGACCTGGACCAGGACCTAAGATTAAGATTCCTTCACTGGGAAGTTGTTCAAAGTCTTGCCAGTGAATGACCTCACTCTTAATACCAACTGATTCTAATTCCTGGATAAGATTAAAGGTAAAGCTATCTTCAAAATCTAAAAAGAGGGCCTTTATCATAGACGTCTGACCGCAAAATAATCGGTTCGATAGCGCTCAAAACCTTCATCTCCAAAGTTGAACATCACGTTAAAGGAGTAACGAGAATCCACAAAGGATTCGCGATAGTTTAAATTTAAGATCCAGCAATCGTTATGGGGCATGATATCCAGTGAATAAACCGTGCGGATATCTTGATTGGCCTGAAGATCCATATCCTTAACCATAGCTAGTCCCAAGGTATCGGTGGGGCGAATTTGTCCCCCAACTGAAAGGGTATTGAGATTAGATGAGGCAAAAGAGTTATAGTTAAATGATGAGAAGAGATTTAGGTATTCAAATCTTCGGTTAAAGTTAAGGGTCGTAATATTTTCATTTTCATAATGAAAGTAATATTCTTGAAGACTAAGAGACCATCGATTGGTGCTATAGCCAGTATCAAGCCGGAAGCGGGTGAGTCTCTGTCTATCATCACTCACCTCTTCATGATTAAAAAGATAGCCTTGTGAGATATTGAAGTAACCGATTCGAGTGTAGTTGAAGTTATCTCTTAGATACTTCTCGTCTTCTAAAAAGCTGAAGTTTTTAGGAGTCTTTCTGATAAGAGTATTGTTCCACTGAAATTCAACGGTGTTCTCCGGAGGAACAATAGTTCGGGTGGCATTGGCCCCAAAAAGATACTCTCGAGATCGTATGGCATCTTCGCGGTCAAACCAGCCTGCTTGCTCATTTCTAATTTGATTAATAAATCGGCGGTTTCCGTATTCGTTTTCAGAAGAAATATAATGGTGAAGAAGTTTAAACTCCATCGAGTGGCGATAGCTGTTTCTAATTTGAGAGATATTTTCTTTTACAAGTTCAGATTCAAAAACCGGAAGCTCTCCGATGAGTCTGTTCTCTTTTTTACTTTGTTTTATAGGAGTGAGACCCTGCTGCTTGGTTGCCCTTAATTTTTCAAGTTCATTTTCAGGGATGTATTTGACCGGAATTTTCTCCTCATAGGCCAGACCAAAGATCTTATCCATAGTGAAACTCACTTCTGTCCGGATAAGTCCCGCATTTTTTCCTGCAGTAGGTTCATTATTATTGGGAAAGGCATAGGACTGCTGATCCAATATATAGCGAGATTTAAAGCTCACTGGCCCCGCACTAAAAAAATGCCACATGAGGTAGGGTTGGGCAGAAAAACGGTCAGCATTTCTTATTAGAAGTTCATCCTCCTCATCCACTTGCCTGAAGCGGGTAAAGGAAGAATCAAATCCAATTGCAATATGCTCCAGCATAGGCTTCTTGGTTTGCAGCAAGGTATAAGGAATGGAAGAGAGGGTTACCCGAGGCATGGTCTGAACATAGGAACGGTCAAACTCCATAGGATCATCAAAGAGTTGGTTTCTTAAATAATTTGCCTCAACTCCAAGTGAGAATAAATCCTGACGCCAATCCAGATGTCCTCTAAAACCAAAGTCACTGCTAATGATCTTCGAGTCGGTATACTGCGGGTGATCTCGCACAATATCAAGATCCCGGGTTCCGGTATAACGAAGATGAGAATTAAAATTAGGAGAAAACTGCTGATGAGTTTCTAGCTCAGTGAAGTAGCGGAAAAATTCTTTTCCAGAGACTCCTTCATTCGATTCGCCGGGAAGATAGATGGTGTCACTCAGAGTTCGGGAGTTAAGCTCCATCCAACTCATATCGCTAAAACGCTGACGGTACTGGAAATCTCCCCCGTAACCGCGCTTGGCCCAAAAAGTTGGACTGATGGTCATGTCCTTAGAATCATCTAAAGCAACGAAGACCGGTTGCTCATAAGAGAGGCCTTCACCTGGGCGACTAGAGACTCTTGGAAAGAGTAGGCCACTTTTTCTCTCTGTTAGAATAGGCAGAACAATATAAGGAATATAGATAACATTGATCCCTTTAATTTTTGCCAGGGCATGCTTTATTTCAACATACTTCCCCATTTGGACTCGAATGACCTTTCCAAATACCGACCAGGATTCAGCACAGTCCTTACAGGTCGTGAATTCGGCTTCATGAGCAAGATATTCATCTTCTGAGATGCGCACGAGCTGAGTTGCCACGAGATTAAAATCACTGGTTAGAATTCGGGCATTCTTAATGACCGCTCCACCAGTGGTAATATTATATTCCAGGTGAGAGCCATAAAGAGTCATATCCTTGGTGATGAAGCGAACATTGCCTTCAATATTCACCATCATGGTGTCTTGATCTAAGGAGGCGAGTTCGCCATAGATTGTTTCGGTTTTGCTGATGATTACAACATTTCCCACGGCTTCAAAACGTTTGCCGGCATTTTTTCGATAGGCCTTATCTGAGAAGACGGAGATTTTATCACCGAGAGTGAGCTGAGGGTTGTCGGCCGCAAAGACGGGATTTAAGATGGCCCAGAAAATAATAAGAACCGGCCACCAAAATGTGACCGCTATCTTTTCCTTGAATAAAGGATTCAATATCTTCAACAAAATCTAATCCTTCCAGTCTAGCAAGACTTTCAATCCATTCCCTGGGTGCCGCCTTGGGGTGAGTAAAGGTCGTGACCTTAATTTTTCCCAGGCCTGAAGCCTTTATCATTTTGAGCATCAAAGTGAGATCTGCTTTATCCCGCTTGGAGAAAGCAATTATGATGGCGTCAAACGGTATCTTAAAATTATAAATGTCTGACTGTAAAAATTGAATAAGTTTTCTCATACCATCGACGTTATGTGAGCCAAAAAGATGCCATTTTGCTCCCAAATGAAGAATCTCTCCTCTACCCGAGAGGGCCGACTCAAGAGGCTTCCAATTTTTTTTAATAACCTGCTCTTTTAAGAAAGAATATGCTGCATAGGCCAAGAATTGATTTCGAGCAGAGAACTGAAAACTTGGAAGCAAGCTCTCCAAGGCCAGATCCCTAAAATGAGCTCCTACTCTCCCACAATACTCCCCTGCCCGCTCTCGAAGATATTTCAGATCAAGGAAACTGATCAGGGTGCCGCCTTCTCTCAAAACCCCCAACTTCTCTTTTAAAATAAGATCATAACGATTCCCAAGATATTCCTGATGATCCCTTGAGATCGATGGTAGTAAAACCAAATCAGCGTCCAGGGCATTGACGGCATCAAGTCTTCCACCAAGACCCACTTCCAAAAGAAGATATTTAGGTCTTCGTTCTTTTGCCCAGGAAATAAAAACATAAAAGAGAAATTCATAGTAAGTCAGCTGATAAGCTGAGGACATGACCTCATTATGGCACTTCTCCATCAGAAGCCTCAACACCTCTTCGGAAATCTCTCCTTCTTCGGAGCGAAACCTCTCGGTTATCCGTTCAATATGAGGGGAGGTCCAAACGCAATGAGATTCATTCTGAAGCAAATGAGAAAGCCGAAGAGTCGTCTCCCCTTTCCCATTAGTGCCTGCAATAGTGATGATTTTTGTCTCTGAGAATGTATTCTTAAATGAATCAAGGGCCCTATTTATGCGATCAAGCCCAGGATGATACTGCTCATTTCCATAGCGACTGAAAACCCAATCAGTAAGATCTTCAGTCATAACATCAGGCCGTGAACATCTTTATAAAAAAGCTCAGCTCTTTCTTAAGATCTTTACGATGAATAATGCGGTCGATGAAGCCATGATCTTTCAAGAATTCTGAGCGCTGAAAGCCTTCTGGTAAGGTTTGTCGAATGGACTGCTCGATCACACGGGGACCAGCAAAACCAATCAAGGCCTTGGGCTCAGTGATATTGATATCTCCCTGCATGGAGAAACTGGCGGCACATCCACCGGTGGTGGGATCGGTCAAAAGAGAAATATAAGGAATGCCGGCGTTCTTTAAGCGAGATCTTGAAGCTGAGGTTTTAGCTAATTGCATAAGAGAAAGAATTCCTTCCTGCATACGTGCTCCACCAGAGCAAGAAACAACGATAACGGGAATCTTTTTGTCATAACCAATATCCATCGCGAGTGCGATCTTTTCGCCTGTCACAACTCCCATAGAACCACCCATAAAGCGGAAATCCATAACAGCGAGTGCCACTTCCTGCCCATCGATGGTTGCTGTTCCACAAACCGTTGAGTCTTTTAGACCTGTGGCCTTGATGGCATTCTCTAGTCTTTGCACATAGGGCATCTTATCTTGAAACTGAAGGGGATTATTGGAAACGAGATCAGGGCAAATTTCCTGAAAGCTATTATCATCGGTCATGCCCGCAATCCGCTCATAGCTAGAAATACGGTAGTGATAATCGCAAAGAGGACAAACACTCAAATTCTCTTCCAGCTTATCTGCCTGAAGAATTTCTCCGCACTGATTACACTTTTTCCAAAGACCAACCGGAGTATTGGTAACGATTTTTTTTATATTTTTGATTTTTGGATTCTTAACTTGATGAAACCAACCCATTGTCATTCCTTGCTATCTGTTTTGAAGTGACCATATTAAAACGTTATTCACCTATTTGAGAAGGGAAATGCCAGTAATTAATGGCTTTTAGAACACTCTTTTTGCTATTTCTTCCAGTGAATTCCTTCTTAAGTTATTAATTTTACGAAGACTCCCCCTTCCTTTCAAAATCTGCACCTCTCTCAGAGGCCACTCCGGACTATTCTATAAAGGAAAAGGGATAAAACTCCGAGAAGATTAATAAGGTAGGACTATGTTAAAGGCCCTCACATTTATTATTTTCGTCATTTCTCTTTGCAGTTCTGCCATGGCCGATCGCTATTCCATGAACCATGAGAGATTTATCCATCTCAGCACCCAAGAAAAAAATGAATTTATCATCAAAACCATGGAGTTCATGGTTGAGCTGGAAGATAAATATGAAAAAGCTCTGGTCACTCAAGGCCCCCATTCGGAAGAGGCCCGGAGATATTCTTATCTGCTACATGGTCTAAAATCATTTCTTCTCTCAGATGCTCATGCGGCCACCGATCACTCCGAGTTTTCTGAGGATTTTGCTGAGCTCATAGGACGTGATGATCCCAAAGCTAAAGGTAGTAAATGTTTTTACGCGGGCTGGATCTCTCGCACCACTAAGGTTTCATATAAAAACCATCGTGGTGAAACTCAGCAAAAAGATGTGTGTGTTCATCCCGGCAGACTTCCTAAGGGAACCCTCGAGCGCACCACCTATATGAAGACCAACAGTTGCCCAAAGCCTGATCCTATGAAATCTTCTGTGAATGATAAGATTTCCTGCAATCCGGTGGTATTTGGACTTAAGAGCAAGGCCAGTAGCACTGAATTTTGTGTCGACGCTGGTGTTAATCATTCTGTAAATTCTTCCCTGAGCTGTATGAAGCTCGCTCTTGAAACAGATGCCACCAATCAGGATACTCGAGATGAGCGCCTCTCCTATCTGCGCTCGCAACTAGAAACTGAACCTAAACTTGCTAAGAGTTATTTTAGTTTTCTCTCCAAGGCCTGCTTATGTGAGGACAATGATCTGGGTACATTGAGTAAGATGTATCTCAGTCGCGTAAGACCTCATCGAACTTGTTTTGGTCTTTTGAATATGATGAGTGAGACGGTGGATTGCCGAGAGGGAGAGATCGAGGGGCTTGAGTTAGACTTCATTAAAAAAATTAAATCTCATACTATATCCATGCAAACCACCAGTAGCATCGATAATTTTTACAATACCTTTATCGGCCAATTGAAAAATGATAATCCTACCGAATATGGCAGGGTTTGTGGAATTGCTCTTCCTGCTAAGAAAGTAGAAAAAGAAATTGAAATAGAAACAGAAAAAGAAAAAGAAAAACCAGTGGAAGTCCCCACTAAATACTCCTGTTCTGCAACCTGCTCTCCTATTGAAGGCGGTAAAGACAATCAGGTGAAATGTGAGTTCTCCGTCACAAGTGATAAAAACCCAAGTGAAGCTGTAAGTATCGAAGTCCCTGAAGAAGAAACTTTCGTAGGCCAGGAACTAACGGTTAAAATTAAGGACTCAAAGGCCACTGCCAAATGCTTACCTTCCCTTCCGGTAGTTACCAAAGAAGAAGGGCCAGCCCCAGTCTGTGCTATCGCTGTTACGGGGAGTGAAGATGGAGCTCAGGTAGCAGCGGCTTCAGTGGAAGGTGCTGAAGTTAAATCCATTCTTTGGTCAAATGGCGGCACTGAATTATCGATTCCCTTCACAAAAGATCTTAGTCCCCTGGGGGCCAAGATTACGGTCATGAAAAATAACAAGGAGCTCACTCTTGAGTGCCCTGCCGTGGATTTTCCGGAAGACGAAGAAAAACCAGAAGAGAAGCCAGAGCTAAAGGTAGAAGTTAAAGAAACCACAAAGACCCTCAGAACCTTTAAGGCCATCATCACCGGAGAGCGTGAGGGTTGGACAATTATCTGGTTTAAAAAAGGTGGATCAAAAAGACCAGCTCCTGAGGAGCCTCGAATTCGGGTGACCGAGGATGAGAGTACGGAAGATATTGTAGAAGAGAAGCCTAAGAAGCCGGAAGGGCCCAAGGATGAATTAGAAAAGACTAAGGACAAAGAAGAAATTTCCGTAGAAAAAGGCAAAAAAGAAACCGAAATATGTGCTCAACTAGTGAAGGGATCTGAGAGTACAGGTCAGAGTTGCGGAACCGTGCCTGCACTGGATGCTCCTAAGGCACCAGCTCAATCCAATGGTCCTATTATGCAGAATCGCCTTCCTCCACAGGGACCTCCCAGAGGCAATAGTGGGACGTCGGCATTCGGAATACGCTAGAAGTTAAAGACAACACCATCATCTTCCAAAACTTGCACTGCTTGACCTATTCGAGAAATTTCTTGCATGATCTCTTCCCGATAATTGGGCTTCAAGTGGGTGAGAATCACCGGCACATTCGGCATCTTCCTGAGCTCAGCTTTTAAGCTGTCGGCTGTGTGATGATCTGATAAGTTTGCTACATTTTGTAAACGATTAGGAAAGCTCACCTCGGTGAAGATCGCCACGAGATTATCTATTTGATGGGCCAATTTCCAGATATTTTCTGTGGGTCCGGTATCCCCGGTGAAGAGGATGGTCTTTCCGGCTTTTTCGATAAAGTACCCCATGGCATCGTGTGCATGATTTACCTTGACCCCTGTTACAGAGTAATCACCTACCAAAAATGGTTGTTTTTCCACCACCTCATGAAGTTTTATGGTGGGATTATCACTGGATGGCAATAGCGTGAAATCCGGCCAGACAATATCATTTAAGAGATGGGCCTTGATAATTCCCTTAACCGTGGCATGAGTATAGACATGGAAAGGCCCAGGCTTCATACCAAAGCAGTTATCACAAAGGAAGGCGAGATCTTTAATATGATCGAGATGGCAGTGAGTGATGAGAATATTTTCGATTTTAGCTTGATCATCAACCGAGAGAGTGCCGGCCACTCCTCCCGCATCAACAAGAAGAGTGTTATCAATTAAAAAGGAAGTCGTGGCAAAGCCCTTTGCCAGTCCCCCATGTCCACCGAGCACATGTATTTTCATCTAAATATTGTAAGGGGAATAATCTTAATCCTCAATGCTCTGCTTTTGCCGATTAAGTTCGGAATAAATTTCCTTAGAGGACCGATCAAGAATGAGTCCCAAGAGTTTGGCCACTTGCTTAGGGGCCGCTCCCTTACTCACGATCTCTTCGGCAATAGTCTTAAGCTCTGAATTTGCGATAGTCTGCTCTCCCAGGGCCTTATTCACTAAGAGCACAAACTCGCCTTTAAAGGTTACCTCGGCTTTGCGCTCGCTCCACTCTCTGGCTGCTTTAAGCCTTATCACCTGCTCAAACTTTTTAGAGAGCTCCCTCACGATAGCAACNNCCTCCACTCATCTCTTGAAAGACCTTGGATTTTTTTCCTGACTCTCTTGGAAGAAAGCCATGAAAATGAAAAGGAATGGGAGGCAGACCCGAGAGCTCCAGGGCCATCACCGGAGAAGAAACTCCTGAGTAAGATTCAATGGCAATGCCTTGCTCGCTCGCTGCCAGCACCAAAGGATAGGCCGGATCAGAAATTATGGGGCTACCGGCATCACTGGTAACATAGAGATCATCCATTTGCGCGAGCTCCAGCATCTTCTCCATCACCTTTTCTTCAGACTGATCATGAAGAGCAAAGACTCTTTTTCCCTGAAGACTTATCCCCAAGTGATTTAAGAGCTCCTTAAATACCCGAGTATCTTCCACAGCAAATACCGTTCCGACTTTAAGTGCTTCCAGAACTCTGGGAGTTAGATCTCCAAGATTTCCAATTGGTGTATTCAACAGAATGA
>DFXX01000040.1 GCA_002381765.1 Bacteriovoracaceae bacterium UBA4097
TCGCTGTTTTTAGAATCCAAATTACCAGTAGGCTCATCACATAATAAAATCTTGGGCCGCAGAGAGAGAGCACGAATGATATTGATGCGCTGCTGTTCTCCTCCGGAAATTTCAAATGGATATTTATTCAAGCAGTGAGTAACACCGAGGATCTCGGCCAGTTTATTGGTATCTTTTTCGACTCGGGCCAGATCATGACCACCAATTCTTCCAGGAAGAAGTATATTATCGCGACAACTCATGGAAGGCAGAAGGAAGTGGAACTGAAATACAAAACCAACAGTGGTATTTCTAAATCTAGCGAGCTCTTCATCGCCCATGTTGGCGAGATTCTTCCCATTTATGATAACCTTTCCAGAAGAAGGACGATCAAGTCCTCCTAGAAGATAAAGCAGAGTGGATTTTCCAGAACCCGAAGCACCTCGGATCGCCACCAGTTCCTTATCTTCAATATTAAAATTGATTCCTCTTAGTACATTAGTCTTTCCAAAGGATTTCTCAACCTGTTCAAGATGAATAAAACTCATGAACTAAACTCCTGTCGCAATCCCTGGATAATAGGACGCTGTTTTAATCGCCAATATCCGATGGAAGCTGCTAATAAGATCCATAACAAGGCCACAAAATAAACCGTCAAGTATGCCATCATGTCCAATCTGATGCTAAGAGCAGACAAAACATAAATTTCTCCAGGTATCTGAAGGAAGGAGAGATTATGTAATCCCCAATCAAAAATCCTCGAAAGCAGATGAGCACCAAGGCAAGAGATGAGCCAGATGATAACGATAGAGACCAGCCAAAAGCGCATTAGACTTTTTAAAGAAAGTCCTACCGCACGTAAAAAGAAGAAATCCTGGGACTTTTTCTCCATAATATAGATTACGAAAGCGAGGATATTAAAAACAGCAACCACTACTATGAGTTGCAGGATGAGGGATATAGAAACTTTCTCAACTTTCACTGCTTCTATTAGAAAATTGTACTCACTCCAGAAAGGCTTAATAATATATTCTGGTTCCATATGTCGTCTTAAAGTATTCTGAGAATTTCTCACAGTATCTAAGTTTTCCAGAGGTCTATTAAGTGGCTCAGTCGCCAAGATGACGAGATTAACTTTATTGCCAACTTCTAGAAGAGAAGCCAGCTCATTTCGATTGAGGTAAACGAATCGTAAATCTTTTTGATAGATTCCATGGTGAACAAAACCAGTGACTGTGAAAAGTTCAATACCTGGCAGAGAATCGGCAATTTCATTTCCTCGCCCCAATGTGAGGGCCATTTCATCACCGATTTTGACATTCATCTGTTTTGCGAGTTCTTCGCCAATAACAATTCCGCCGGGCTTTATATCGACGGTAAGTCCAGTTGCCTGAGAGAAGCTTTTACCATCGATTCCTCGAACCATGACTCCCTTACTTTTTCCAGAAGTAAGCGCGAAGGCTTCGGTTTGAATAACGGGGGCAATAGAGAGAGGAGAAACAACTCTTAGTTGCTCATCAAGTTCTTGATCAAAGGAGAAGAAGCCACGTCTGGCGGTAACCAGAATATCACCGGAGGAGTGCCTCAGACCTGACTTTAAAAGATGATCGAAGCCGTCCATAAGTCCAAAGGTGCAAAGAATAACAGCAATAGAAAAAGTAAAACTAAGAACGGTCGCCAGCAGGATATTCCCTGCTGAGCGGCCATGAAGGACAATTTTTAAGATGGACTTATAAGAGCTGTTCATCCTGAGCCTTACAGCTCTTCCTCTTTTTCAGCTTCGCTAAAAAAATGCTCTTTTTTAAGAAGAGGAAAGAGAAGAACATCTCGGATAGTCGGGCTATTAGTTAAGATCATAACGAGACGATCGATTCCGATACCTTGACCAGCTGTTGGAGGCATACCGTATTCAAGAGCACGAACAAAATCATAGTCCACATCACTGGCCTCATCGTCCCCAGCTTCTTTTGCAACGGCCTGATCTGCGAAACGGTCTAATTGATCAGTTGGGTTATTTAACTCTGAGAAAGCATTCGCGACTTCCCAGCCATTCATAAAGAATTCAAAACGATCTACAAACTCCGGATTATCATCATTTCTCCTGGAAAGTGGAGAAACTTCGGTTGGGTATTCCGTGATGAAAGTTGGCTGAATAAGTTTTGATTCAACCAATTCCTCGAAGGCGAGAACCAGCAGCTTGCCCCAAGAAAGTGCCTGAACTTTTTTAGGATCTTGCTTCACATCCTTCAAGAGAGAGAGAAGATGGTTACGGTCATTGACCTGATCAAGGCTTGAGTTAGTATATTTAGCAACGGCTTCACGCATAGTGAGACGAGCGTAAGGACCTTTTAAATTAATCTCATGCTCTCCGAACTTAATCACTTCTGATCTAATTACATGAGTCGCCAGACCTGTCAGAAGCTCTTCAGTAAAGTCCATTAAATCATGATAAGTAGCATAGGCCCAGTAAAACTCAATGGTCGTAAACTCTGGATTGTGTTTAAGCGAGAGCCCTTCGTTTCTGAAACAGCGATTCATCTCAAAAACTTTATGATAGCCGCCGACAATGAGACGTTTCAAATGAAGCTCTGGAGCAATTCGCATGAAGAGTTCCATATCAAGTGCGTTGTGATGAGTATTAAATGGCTTGGCAGCTGCCCCCCCGGCCACAGAGTGGAGCATCGGAGTTTCAACTTCTAAGAAGTCATTACGGTAGAAGGCTTCACGGATGTAGCGCACGATCTCAGAGCGCTTTCTGAGCTTCTCTCTGGTTTCAGGATTCATGATCATATCCACATAGCGCATACGATAGCGAAGTTCTGTATCAGTTAAACCATGAAACTTTTCTGGAAGTGGTCTTAAAGATTTAGTCACGATGGTAAACTCACGAGCATTCAGAGCAAGCTCACCTTTCATAGTTTTAAAGACATCTCCTTCGGCATAAATAATATCCCCGAAGTCTAGAAACTTATATTCTGCAAATCCCTTTTCAGAAGTAATTTGCTTATTCACATAAAGCTGAAAGCGAGCAGTTCCATCATCGACCTGAAGGAAAGCGGCTTTACCAAAGTCACGAACCATCATGACTCTTCCAGCAATTTTGAAGTGTGGAGTCTCTCCGATTTCTTCCTTCGCCTTTTCGCCATATTGTTTTATCAGATATTCAAAGCTGGTATTAGGTTTAAGCCCATTCTTATAGGGATTAGATCCACTCTCTTCGAGTTTATTTCTCTTATCAAGCCTGACATCCATTTGCTCAGTGTAGAGTTCCGTCCATCGGCTTACGTGTTTGTCTTTCATCATTATCCCCTTATAAGTCGTCCATTCCGGTATCTTGTACTTTTCCGCCCAGACTCTTCCACTGAAGATATGCCTTCATGAAGTCATCAAGATCTCCATTCAGAACCGTTTCGGCCTGAGAAGATTGAAATCCAGTGCGGTGATCTTTTACTAATTTATATGGATGAAGCACATAGGATCTGATTTGAGATCCCCAGCCAATTTCCATTTTTGTATCTTCAATCGCTTGCTGCTCTTTACGTCGCTTCTCCAGCTCATAATCATAGAGTCTTGATTTCAAAATCTTCATGGCCATGGCCCGGTTTTGAATCTGAGATCGTTCATTTTGGCAGGCAACTACAATTCCTGTAGGAAAGTGAGTCAGTCGAACCGCTGAATCAGCGGTGTTGACCGACTGCCCACCAGCACCACCAGAGCGGTAAACATCAACTCTTAGATCTTTATCTAGAACTTCAATTTCAATGGTGTCATCAACTTCCGCACTTACAAAGATGGAAGCAAATGAAGTGTGTCTTCGTGCATTTGAATCGAAAGGCGATATCCTCACCAGACGATGAACCCCAATTTCAGATTTTAAAAGTCCATAGGCGTAGTTACCAGTCACCATAACAGTTGCGGACTTGATGCCGGCCGAGTCGCCATATTGAAAGTCGGTAACCTGATGTTTGAATTTATGATCTTCACACCATCTCGTGATCATCCGAAGAAGCATTCCGGCCCAGTCACAGGACTCAGTACCACCTGCTCCCGCATTGATAGTTACAATCGCATTATTGATATCGGTTTCATCTGAAAGTAGCGCCTTCTTCTCTATTTCTGATAAGGCAGACTCTAACTTAGGAAAAAGCTCCAAAGCTTCCTGAGCAGACGCTTCATCCCCATCACCGGCCATCTCGCAGAGAACTTCAAAGTCATCGGCAACGGTCTTAACCTTGGTGTATTGAGAAACGACATCTTCCAAGAGAGACTTTTCTTTTTGAATTTTAGCGGCGTTTTTTGTGTCGTTCCAGTAGCCTTCTAAGGCCTCTAGTTCTGATATCTCTTTGAGTCGGTTTTTCTTTCGCTCGACGTCAAAGCGACCTCCGTATGGTTTCGAGGGTCGATTTTACATCGTGGTACTTTGACTTATATTCTTCAAGTTGAAGCTGCAGTGAATTATCCATAACTTACCTTCCAGGAAAGCTCCACTCTAGCAAAATCTCAAGGCTTTTGGAAAGGGAAACCCTTACTCCGAAGAGTAAGGGCCATATTAAGGATTTCTGGGGATGTTGGTGGGATCTCGAAGATAATTACAATCGAATTTGGGATCGGTAGAAATCTTAGCGTTTTCCTCTCCAATGGCACTCAAGACTGAAACAATGGTTCTTCGATTAGCTGAAGATTTTTTATTAAAGCGCATTAAGAACTTGGCAAATTCCCAAATGCTTCCGAAGTCCTGCTCATTTGGTACTCGCTCATACTTAATAAGATATTGATAAATTTGCTTCTGTAATCTTTTAATGATGGCAGGCTTCTTCTGCAAAAAACCATCGAGAGCGCTGGAGTAAATACTGTAAGCGTTATTCACTTCATTAGGATCTAGGATATTATTACTATTAATATCCCATCTAAGTACTGTGGCCTCAGCATGCAGCATGGCCATCAGGATAGTCATGATGTCGCCTTCAGAGTAATAGATTTCTTCCTTATCACCATCGGTATAGTAGTTACATGAACGAGCGGCTTTAATTGAGCTGTCTAAGTAAGACATGTTGGCTTCATTATTTTCCAGGCTCTCACAGCTTGTAACACCCAGTGACTCCATCATGAGCGGATAGTAAGTCTCGTACTTCTGGCAAAAACTCTTAAGAAAACTCTCTCTAAAGCAACTCGGCTCTACTCTGTCATACTGGTCGAAGCCGCAACCAAGGTTTTTTAATTCCTTCATCAATTCAGAGGCCATATTGATAGAGGTGAAAAGACTGAGGGCAATCTCAGTCGCTTCATTTACATCAAGAACCTTATTATTATCTGACTGATACTGGAAGAGAGTTCCCAGAAGTGAGAGGGTCTCAGCAATACTTCCCGTTTTCTGGGGAAGGATCAGTCCCATATCAATAAGCTCATCTTCAAACTTATAAACCAGTGCTTTGAATTCATCCAAATCCATGGAATATCCGCCCACACTATCAGCGTTAGGACTAGGACTTCCATAAGTTTTAAAAATTTCGCCGATAGCAAATTCAAAGAAAGCAATTTCATAAATTCCATCAGCATTACGCTTAAAGCCTTTAGCGAAGTAAGCGGAAGTAAATTCACCTTTAATGAAACGATAATTCTTCACGATTCTTTCAAATTGATTTAATTCATCCTGATGTTCAGGATAAGTATGGCGGTATTCATCAAAATTAATGGTGACAGGAAGAGGACTTTCCATATTGATCTTAAACTTATCGTAGATGCGGTGAAAGACCGTTCCTTTTTGGAGGAGTTTTTTAGCGTGATTGACTAGTTTCTTAACTTCGGCCCCTCTAACCTCTTGGTCATTTCCTCCCATGAAAATTCTTTTCGCTTCAAGAATAAGATTGCGAAACTTATCAACATCAAATGAGTCAGTTGAGATAAACATCTTTACCGTGCTGAAGGCTTCATCTATTGAGAAGAAGTATTCATTATCACGATTTCCTAAATAGCTATTGAAAACCATGTCCCCAAAATCAGTAACATCTTTCTTTAGCAATTGCAGAAGGGAGTCCTGCTTAAGATTGATATATTTAAATCTCACAGCATCGAGAGAAATTAAAATAAGCTGATCAATAATAAGCTGATCAGAGTTATCGAAGTTATGGAGAAGCCTTCCAATCTCAAGATGAGTTATTTCTTCTTTATTTCCTCCTATCAGCACTTTTTTAACAAAAAGAAGTTTACGGACCTTCTCAATCAAGTCACGGGTCTCATCGGTAGTAAAACTATCCAGAAGCTCCACAATATTTAACTTATGGATTTCCCCTTTACGATTCGGGTTAAAGATCTTTCTCAGGGCCATGATAATGGCCTTATTTGCAGCAGAAACTCTTTCACGATGATTTTGATGAAGAGCAAAGCTCACAGGAGACTTACTTTGGAAGATAGGCCCATGATTGAGAGAGGCTTCAGCATTGAAGACAAGAACAAGTTTTATGACTTCTTCAACATTTTCCTTTGAAATAAAATCCGGATCAGAACCAGTTAACAGGAAGTTCAGATCAAAAATGGCCTTAAGGGCCTTAACCACTTCGGGCTTAATATCTGGGAGATTCTTTCTAACATATTGCTCAAATCCAACCCGTGGTAAATATCCCGGTCGTGGGGATTCAACAACTCTTATAAAGAGATAAAGATTTTCTTCCAGACACTTAATCTGAGAGCTGATATTTTTCTCTAAGATTTTTGAGAATTCACCTACATCTAACTCACAGTTGACTTGGAACTGAGTCGTTTCAAGTTGCTTTTTTACGACTTTATTTCCAAGAAGATCACCGCAACCAGAAAGAATAAATAGCGATGAGAGCATCAAGATTAAGGACTTCATAAAATTTCCTATCAAACGTTTTCTAATACACATAGCTTAATGCTCCATAAACCATGTCATTATTAGTGTATGGAGACCAGAAAGACTTCCCGCTTTCAGGAGTTCCAATCATATTTATACCTAAGCTAACTCTTAGTTCTTTAGAAACTTTATAAATTCCTTTAAACATAACCAGGCGATCGGTAGTCAACATATCGTACTTAGCATCGCCTGAAATAGTATAACGGCTTCCGAAGTTTCTTACAAAAAACACATTCAGGGCCTGATTCCATCGTGGATCCAGAGCTAGAGATTCTTTATTACGATCAAAAGGGCTTAATCTCGCTATATAGTTGAAGCCTAAGGAATAGACATCATTGACCTTGGCAATTCCTCCACCCAAATAATCTTCACGACTCTTTTCTGTTTTGATTTCCGTCGTCCTAGTGGCATCTCTATTCCCATCTGGGTAAGTGTTTGGTCGATTGGCAATCCCAGAGATGTACATTTCGAGGTCGAGATTTCTGTACTTCAAACTCGAGCCGTAAACATCATGATAATAAAACTGAGGATCGACATAAGCATTGATAATATCTGCAGCGGGATCAAGAGATACACTTACTTCAGTAGAAAACTGGTTTTCAGGCTTTCTCATGATGAAGTTATCCCAAACCCAATGCTTCGATTCAAAGCCTAGATTTGCACCAACGGTATAGCGATAGATAACTTCTGAAATTTCCGGATACTCAAGATTATAGGCAATTCTTTTTACATTACCCGGCTCTACTTCAGCGGTTGGCGCAGGAGCATCACTCCAAGCATGGCGAGATGTGATGGTCTTATCATTCTTATCAATATCAAGAGTTGGATTTAATTCCGGTACGTAAATACCTGAAACGAAAGCCCGGTATCTCATTCCATTAGAAGAGCGTCTCTCATAAAGAAGGCCTATGAGACCTTCTTGGCCGGGAGTGAAGTAATCAAAGTTAACTCTATTATTTAATTTTCCAAAGCCCCAGATGGAGTCCACTGGTGACCAAGCGAGGATTTGTCGACCAAAGCGAATGTGGTCTTTCTTTGTTAGCATTCCCCCCACATAGGCTTCAGGCACGGAATACATGGTAAGACTCTGATCATTAACTTGAACGCCAAAATTGAATCTTCTTTCTAGTTCGCCAGCGCGAGAGAAAGTTATATCTTTATTATAGTCAAAACTAAGACTTCCATTAAAACGGTTTCCGGGAACATTCCCTACTTCTGGATTGGCCTGATTACTAAGTGCGCCAATGTGGCCTGTGATATAGTCATTCGCAGCAATAGCTGCCGAGCATAAGCTAAGCAAAGCAGCGCTGGCCAAACTCAATGTTATTGTCCTCTTCACAAGGTCAACCTTTGACAATATTTATATTCGCTTAGCTTCATTATCACGTAAAACTCACAGTTAATAATGATGCATCATATCAAGGCAATAGTTTCATGCGGTGAATCTTGTAACCTTTACATGCACTGTCAAAAACCAGGGCTTTGACGCAAGCCATTCAAATGACAGATGTTTTTATTTGATAATGGGAGCTCTTTTAGGCTAGATTCGGGGCGAAGTTTCCACCAATGAGAAGGATAGAGGAATGATGAAGATAACTACTGGAATTTTAATGGGTTTATTGATCCTCGGAACTACTGCCCATGCAGCTCATGAGCGCTATCATCCCAATCACCTTTTTATCAAAATGAAAGAAGGTAAAGGTTTAGTTAAGTCTCCTCTTATTACTAGCTCCCGTGAAATTATCGACGGTCTTTATTTAGTTAACACCCCAAATGCTGACACTCTATCCCAAACCTTAAACAGTAACGCTATCGAGTACGTGGAAAAAGATTACTATGCGGGTAAGAAGTCAATGCCGAAGCTTGAAGCCTTTGATCCTATCGAGCTTCAGATTAAAAGCATAACGAATCTGGATTTTCTAAATTTCAATGACCGTTATGTGAATAAGCTTTGGGCCTTTAATGGTGAATTTGGGATGGACGTTTTTAAGGCCTACGCCTCTCTTCCCAACTGGGCCCCTGAAGAAATTATTGTTGCCGTTGTTGATACCGGCGTTGACCATAATCATGAAGATCTTAAAGATGTTATGTGGATCAACCCAGGAGAAATTCCAGGGGACGGAATTGATAATGACAATAATGGATACATCGATGATATCCATGGAATTAATACAATAGATAGAGACCAAAATGGCCGTGCTTCTTCAAATACCATGGCCTCTCACTGGCACGGAACCCACGTATCAGGGACTATCGCTGCTACTCAAAATAATGGAGTGGGAATTGCAGGTGTTGCCAACAATGTGAAAATCATGGCCCTCAGAACTGTTCCTGATAACTCTGATGAGCTTGATTCAAACGTTGTTGAAAGCTTTAAGTATGCCGCTAAAAATGGAGCAAAGATCATTAACTGCTCATTCGGAAAATCGAAGAATGAAGGTGGAATGGTTGTTCGTGATGTTATCAATGAAATTGGCAAGAAGTATGGAGTCCTTGTTGTGGTCTCTTCAGGCAACGATTCTTGGGGTCCATTTAACTGGCAAGACAACGACACTAACTTGAAATACCCGGCCTCATTTGATAGCCCTAATATGCTGGTTATCGCATCTAGTACTAGTGCAGGTAAACTTTCAAACTTCTCCAACATCGGGAAACTAACTGTAGATGTAGCAGCACCAGGATCAAACATCTATTCCACAATCAATGGGAATGGATATTCTTCTGCATCGGGAACTTCTATGGCAGCACCAAATGCATCAGGAGTTGCAGCGATGGTATTAGGTTACTATCCTCAATTAAGTGTGGATGGTCTTAAAGAGGCTATCACATCAAGTGTTGTAAAATCGGCAGAATTTAGTGATAAAATGACCTCTGGTGGTCGGATCAATTTGAAGGCCGCTTTGAAGAAAGCAAAACATTTAGAAAAATGATATTAAGGGAGCTTATGCTCCCTTTTTTTTGGTCTCTGAAAATATTTTAAGTGCCCGTTCTTCCCACTTCTGCATAATCTTCTCTTCTTTCTCAGAAAGCTCATGATCAAAACCCAATAAATGCAAGATTCCATGAAAGTAGAGATGAATAAATTCATCCCAGTAACTTATGGAAAATTTTTTGGCCTGCCGTTTTGTCTGTTCATGACAAATAGCCAGATCTCCTAGAAACATTTCTCCCCCAACCACATAATCCTTGATGCTGCCAGTTCTCAATCCTTCAGCAGACGGGAAAGAAAGAACGTCAGTCACCTTATCCTTTCCTCTAAACTCCCTATTTAATCCTTTTATCCGGCTGTCGCCACAAATCAGAAGGGAAACCCTTACAGTAGAGAGTTTGACTCCTTTAAGCGGGATAACTTTTTCACTAATAAGTTTCTCTACCACCCGGGAGGAATGTTTCAACCATAGCTCAAGCTTTTTTTTCTCCAGGGAGCTTAATTTAACAGTAGATCGATAGTCTATTTCAAGGGAGGGGTGTTTCTTCATGCTGGCCATGTTAACCTTTATGAGAAAAGTTCGCAATAGACAGGAGACTTGATGAAATACCCTGAAGTAGAAAGAAGTATTGAGATCATACAAAAGCTTCATCACCCAACTGAGGGCTGTCCTTGGGATCTGGAACAAACCCATGATTCCTTACTGCAATATCTAATGGAAGAAGCCTATGAGTTTATGGAAGCTTGTGAACTTGAGGATCCTAAGCTTATGCAAGAAGAGCTGGGAGATGTCTTACTTCAAGTCCTTCACCATTCAACGCTGGCCCAGAAGGCTGGAAAATTTTCTCTGGAAGATGTCGCAAAAACACTTTCGGATAAAATGGTCAGACGTCATCCCCATGTTTTTGGTGTTGGTGAAAAAAAATTAAGTCCTGATCAAGTGGTTCAAAAATGGCAGGAGATAAAAAAATCTGAAAAGAAGAGCGAAAAAAAGTACTCTATCGAAAAGAAGCTTTTGCATGCCCCTGCTTTAGAGGCAGCCTATAAGATAGGAAAAAAATCTACTGAAGTTAATTTTGACTGGGAAGATCATCTACAAGTCATGGGTAAGGTTGAAGAGGAATGGCAAGAAGTTAAAGAAGAGCTCCCTCCTGGCGGAAAGTTTAATCAGGAAAGAGTTAAAGAGGAAATTGGAGACCTTCTTTTCAGCATCGCCCAGTTGGCCCGCCATGTTGGTCTTAATCCAGAACAGTGTTTAAGAGACGCAAACAAGAAATTCCTGGGGCGCTTCCATAAAGTAGAAGATCTTGTTCTTCAAAGCGGTAAAACGATGAAAGAGACCTCTCAACAGGAACTTGAGAAGCTTTGGGTAAAGGTGAAAAAATCATAATGAAATTAAAAGATAACTACAAACGACTTAATTCCCAGAGCAGACTTCATGGTCTAAGTATACCTGTCATTGGTTTAACCGGAGGTATAGCCACTGGGAAATCCACGGTTGCAAAATTCTTAAGAAGAAAAGGTCTTCCTATATTGGATGCTGATGAGTTGGTGAAGAATATCTATGCAAAAGATGAGACGAAGAATTTTATAAAGCAGAAATTCTCAATGGCAATTCAACAAGATAGTATACATTTTCCGACTTTGAGAGAAATCTTCTTCAATGATGGGAAAGCCAAAGAGGAAATAGAGAGTTTTATCTATCAAAGACTCCCTCAAGCTTTCTTAGAAGTTCTGGTAAAATTAGGAAATCCCGATTTTATTATCTATGATGTTCCCTTACTTTTTGAGAAAAAGCTTAATTCATTAGTTGATTTATCCGTTGTTGTTTATGCTCCTCGAAATATTCAAAGAATTAGGCTTATGAAGAGAGACGGAATTTCAGAAGAGATGGCCAAAAAAATTCTAAACCATCAAGAAGATATTGAAGATAAAAAATTAAAAGCTGACTTCATCATTGATAACTCTTTGAGCGAAGCGGAACTGAATGAAGAAATTAACCAGTTCCTAAGTAAATTTTTTGATTAATTAACGAGAAAAGGGACTTTTGTAAGTTCTGGAATTGATCGGCATACATCTGCCTTTAGCAGGCTGATATAGCTCCCCATTGGTAAACCAGCCCTCTTTTTGAACCTCTACACAAGTCAGACCTTCATCACATACGTATTCAAACATGCCCCCTGAAACTCGTTTTCCATTTTTCATAACCGTACAGTTTTGTCCTTCTAGGCCTCTCAAGGCACAAAGGTGAAACATTTGATCCTGAGATTCTACGCAGCGTGGGTAAGTATTCAACTTAACCATCGCAAGTACTTCATTATTATACCAATTGAAGCAATGACTATCTCTGGCACACTTCGTGTCCGGATGAGTATAGCGCAGGCTATCTAGAGAACTCTTCATCATGACGTTTAAAGAATCGGCTACAGTGATAGAACTATCGATACGTGCATTCAAGAAGTTTCTATGACAAATTTCTGATAAGAAATTCAAACTTACAGTTTGATTGGCCACCGTTTCTGGAACAAGAATTCTACGAGAAGAAAGAGTGACTGAGTTTTTGTAGGTTTTAGAGACATTTCCTTCTGATCCAATTCCGGCAACCTTAAAGCCTCCACCGCCCGAATATTCTGTTTCAAACTCAAGTGAAGCGTCACAGAAGAAAGCGAGAAAGCGTCGCTCTTTATTTTTCTTAAAGAAATCAAACTGCCCATTGGGCAAAACTGCTGGCGATAGACCCTCGGCCATTACAGTAGCAAAAGTATTATATTTACGTTTGAAAGTGATCCGAGGTCCGGCCTCTAAAGAGACACCTAAAAATTCGATTTTAACCTGAAGACTAATTCTTGCTGCATTTTCTGACATTTCAGCTGATTTGATAGAAGAGTTCGCAGTGGATACCCATCTGGTGCTTTGACTATCGGAAACTAAAGCATCTACTAGTTCTTGCTTGGAGCTATACTCCAATTGTGGAAGACCACTTTCTAAAATTCCATTTAAGTTAAAAGCTGAACCATTTTGTATGCCAACAGCATCAGGACTAGTGAGATAGGCCGATCTTTCTTCAACCGACTTCTGAAGAATTTCTTCAATCCTATCAAGTTTAATTTCCTGAGAAAATGAACCTCCCGACACGATCTGAGTCAGAGCTTCATAAGCTAAAGTCTCTAGTTCCTGTCTAAACTCGGGAGCAGCAAGAGCAAGATCTTTCTGAATAGCATTTCTAATTTCATTAGAAGCAGTTACTGAGTCGTTGCTTTTTCCTAGTTCAGCTTCATAAGCAAGTGAGATTTGGTTTTTGATTTTCTCTGCGAGAAGATTGGCTTCTTTCTGAGCTCTTTCTTCAAAGGAGAGACCTGCTCTTTCGTAATTCAACTCACGTCTGTAGGCCTCAATACTCACTGAAGGAGCAACAGGACCGATACTTTCTATGAAGTTTACTCGGTTCTCTTTCTCTTTAATACTTACCCCAGCGGATGCCGAAAGGCAGAAGATTAAAGATAAAATGGCCAACTTAGAATTCATAAAAACCCCTGAA
>DFXX01000045.1 GCA_002381765.1 Bacteriovoracaceae bacterium UBA4097
TATCGGAAATTTGGTGGAGATAAGCAGGATCGAACTGCTGACCTCTTGCATGCCATGCAAGCGCTCTCCCAGCTGAGCTATACCCCCAAACTGATTTGCTTTTGAGTCTAAGAATTTAATCAAAAGTTCATGCTCCGGCAAGGGTTTCATCACATTTTTTCATTAAAATCAGCAGCTTTCAGGGGAAAAGGGGCAAAAATCGTCCATTTGATAAAAATCCTCCTTAATCTAAAATGGGAGCTGGGGATTTTTATGTTTAAAACTGGCCTCATACTCGTTTTATTGACCTGCTCTCTAGGAGCACGCTCGGAGTGCGAGGAATATCGAAAGATTCATGGTCTGATTAATCTCAAAAAGAAGACCTGGGAACTAACTCACGTAAATAAAAAATCCGAAAAATTCTGCCAAGCCTTGCCTCTACCTGTGCAGCCCAATCTTGAAGTTACGCTTACTAAGGGAAAAGATACCTTTAGTACTAAGATCTTTAGACCTCTGGTGGGACATTGGGATGATACCACCCCTGATAAGCAGTTTACTGGTGGCCAATATGACATTACCTATCTTCCAATAGATACCTTTGTTCCAGCATGGTTTAAAGGCTCAAAAATCGTCGTGAAAGAGTTTCCAAGTCAAAAAGTTATCATCGAAGGCAAATTATGAAAAAGCTCATATGGCCACTTCTCATGATAAGTTCAGTGAGTTTCGCCGCTCCTTATAAGATAGTGATGATGACCGATTCGGGGGCAAAAGATCGCGCTGATGAATTTAAAAAGTATCTCTTAACTAAGCCTCCCTTTAATAAATTAGATCCCAAGGAATTAGAGTTTAAGGTCGTGACCCTTAGTCAGAAGGAACTCAATTGCGGAAACCGCAACAAGAAGTCTCCGCGAGTTATTAATTGTGATGATAAAAAACTCAATACCATTAAGGCCAAAGAAGAAGCTAACCTTGCTATGGTCTTTACCTCGGCGGCCACGGGTGCTTCCGGGGGAGATATCCCTAAGGCCTCTAAGACCTCTGATGTAGCGGCGATGATGCATGAGATGCTTCATACCTTCGGGTGTGCGGATGAATATGAATATTCAGCAAGTGAAGCGGAAGTCTATTGCTCACCCACAAGACCTGCACCCAATATAGCTTTCTTCAAAGACCGCCCACCCTATAAGAGTGATTCTGAGGCCAGAGTCAGGCATGCCAAAGATGTTCCCTGGATGGGCCGTATTGATAAGGTGAGATACATCACTCAAGGAAGTCAATTAGGGAGTTCAGCTAAGAGTTCTGGAGAGGGAAATCAAGTCATAAGCCTTTATCGAGGTGGCTCTTGCAATAAGGTTATTCCCACCTGGAGACCCTATCCCAATTCCATTATGAAAGGTTACACCGATCAGACCATCTATCCATTTTACGAAGAAATCATCGTGAAGGGAATGGAGTCGCAACTTGGAAGAAAGCTTAAATTTAAAAAAGTCGATAAACCTTCGCCGGTAGAAATTCCAGCTGAGTGCCCTCCCGAAATCGTTCAAGAAAATATTCAGGATTTCTCAAAGATCATGCGCCGACTTGCTCAATAAAGAACTTGCTCCCACCAAGGTAGAACTTTCTGGTTCGCCCCTGCTCTTACCAGCATTTTCATGGCCGCTTTGTTTCTGGCCCTCTTAGCACTCATGAGTGGTGTTTCATTCTGATTGTTTCTAAGCTCTAGCATTGCTCCGGCATCGACTATCATTTTAAGTAGTGATTCCTGACCCGGCTTAAAAATTCGGGCAAGATGATGAAGTACAGAGTCCCCATTTTTATCAGTGGCCACGATATTGGCCTTCTTTTGGATAAGAAATTCAAGTGAATTTACTGCTCCCGCTTGAGCGGCCTTAAGGAGAGCGCTCTGGCCATCATCACCATTAATATCAATCCAAATATCTAATGCCAGAATCTGCTTTAGTGTTGAAGTATCGTTGATCGCTGCTGCCCTATGAAAGAGAGGCATTAAGGCAAATTCAGGAATAGCAGTTATGCGAGTGACATCTTCACCTCGGCATTCACCGTCCTCACACTTATTTGATTCGATACACATATCTTCTGAATTCAAGANNCCAGAATTGCCCTGGAAAGAATCAAGATTCGCACTAAAATAAAAGGGATGATTATTATTTCTTACCTTGGCCCCTGCAGCGACTTTAAGGGGAAGACCTGATGGATTTCCAATGATAACAAGATTCTCCTGATCTCTCACTCTCCCTTGAGTCCTAAGCTTTAAGGGAGAGCGGTCCATGACTTTTCGGTCCAGTTGAACCAGCCCATAATCAAGACCCAAATCCATATTAAGGATACTTGTGATAACTTTCTTACAGCTATAGATATTTTGAGAAGGAATATTCTTTCCCGCCTCTCCATTGTTCTCTACTTTGAAATCAAAGACCCACTTGTACTCGTTACAAAAGTTTTCAACTTGCGCGCAGTGGCCCGCAGTTAAGATGAGATCGGGAGCAACTAAAAAACCACTGCACATTCCTGGATTGGGCTGATGAACAAATCTCTCTTCAGAGCAAAAGGAGATATCTGGGTCCCCTTCCTTTTTCATAAGTTCTTCTAGTGATAACTGCTCAAGGAGATTTGAGCTATGGGAGATACTGGATATTTTATTCTTGGAGATCATGGTGGCAGCGGATTTTGCCCAGTCCTGATATTGAAGAGGACTCTCATGAACCTCAAGCCGGTGATCATCCCCGTAGATAACAGCATCGGGGCCATAGGCATGGGCCAAAAGCGAGCTACTCATCAAGACGAGGCCGAACAGTATCTTCATTAAGATCTCCTACAGGATATTGAGTTTATATCCCGAATTTGCGGCAAAACCAACGCGGAGTGTAAAAATCTCTCTATTTGACTGAAAGTTCGTAAAAAGAGACACTTTATTTCTCAAAATCACAAGGATAAGTATGGGAATATACGTAAATCGAACACTCAATATGAAGCAGATCGCGGCCATTGGCTTCGACATGGATTATACCCTTGTTCGTTATGATTCAGAAGCCTTTGAAGAGATGACCTATCGGGAAATCAAAAAGAAGCTCTGCCAGGTTCGAAATTATCCTGAAGTTATTAATGAATTAAAATTTAAATTCAATCTCGCTATTCGCGGTCTGGTAATCGATAAGCCTCTGGGAAATATCTTAAAGCTCTCGACCTATAGTAAGGTCAAGCATGCCTTTCATGGTATGAAGGAGATGGACTTTAAAGAGCAGCAAAGAATCTATCAGGGTCTTACCATCGATTTGAATGATTCAGCTCGCTTTGCCATCGTGGATACTACCTTCTCTATAGCCTACTGTGTGCTCTACATGCAGATCGTTGAACTGAAGGACATGAATCCTGAACTTAATATTCCGGATTATAAAACCATTGAACAAGATCTTCTGGAAGCTTTGGATCTCTCCCATAGAGATGGCTCTCTTAAAGATCAGGTTCGAAAGAATGTGAAGAAGTTTATCGTGCAAGATCCGGAAGCCGTTCGGGCCTTAGAGAGATTTAAAAAGCACGGAAAAAAACTTTGGGTCATCACCAACTCCGATTATGCTTACTCTCGACTTCTCCTGGATTACGCCATTACTCCTTTTTTAAAGGATCATAAAAGTTGGGCGGAGCTCTTTAATCTTGTGATCACTCTGGCCAATAAGCCGAGATTTTTTACCGACAAAATGCCACTTCTTCAGGTAAATCCTCAAAATGGTCTTATGAAAAATCATGAAGGTCCAATTGTGGATGGTATTTATCAAGGGGGAAGTGCCAATGTTATTCAAAAGCATGCTGGACTCTCCGGGGAGCAAATCCTCTACCTAGGAGATCATATTTACGGGGATGTTCTTTCCATCAAAAAAACCTGTAACTGGCGAACGGCCCTGGTGATTGAAGAACTCATTCATGAAAGAGCTGCCCTAAGTAAGACCGCTGAAATTTCTAAAGATATTCAGCTTCTTATGAATGAGAAAATCCAATATGAATTAAAGCTCGATGATCTCTTTGATCGAGAAATTGAAAAAGGCAAAAGACCGGATAAAGAAAAAATTCAGTCTCATTTTCAGAAGATCGAAAAAGTGGATAAGAAGATTGGAAAACTTATTAAGAGCCATACTCAATTCTTTAATCCTTACTGGGGAGAAACCATGCGTGCCGGGGTTGAGCCAAGCCGCCTGGCCGGGCAGATCGAGAAGTATGCCTGTATCTACATGGCAAAGATCGCAGACTTCGTGGATTACTCACCGAGAAGTTACTTTCGACCTAAGAAGAAAATTCTCGCCCACGAGGATTAATACTGAAGCGAGCGGCAAAGGGCGAGGGCCCTAGTTCCTGAATAAGATTCAGTGATATTTCTTTATCCAGCACCCACTTGATTAAATTCTCTATGGTGTATTTGCGGTATTGGTTGAGAAAATTCACAACTTCATCAGAGACCTTTCCGGTAAATTCTTTAAGATGAGGTTCTGCCACATAGCTCAGAGCCAACTGATCTCCACTGCCCTCTCTTCTGAGTTTGAAGTCAGTCTGGAAAAACATCTGCTTTCCGATATAGGCATCCAGAACTTCCTCAATGGTGGATAATTTCTGCCATTCTACTCCATAGTGATCCCAATAAATTCCGTTATGCCCAACTTCTACAATCTTTCGGATTTCACTCGAGTTCGCTCTGCCGATTTTAATATAGAAACTCATAAGATCAGCAATCAACTGGAAATTTACAAGATTATCAAAATCTAAAAAGAACTCTGGCTCTAGACCGGTGGAAGAGATAAATTCAGCGACTTGAGCAGAATTTTCTCTCTCCAGGCTTTGCAGGAAGGGATAGATTTCCCGCGCCTTCACGGCACGAGCATTGCGATACTTCTTGGGAATCTTAAATCCTTGCGAAACCTCAGCACTGTTGAATTTCACAGGTGAATGACGATCGATTATTCCGGTCTCTAAGGATTCGGGCGGAATGGAGGTAAACCTCGCAAACAGAAACCATTGGGGTGCCGATGGGATCAAGAGATTATGTTCCATCTTAGAGAGCGCACTTTGCGAGCACCCAATGGCATGGGCCACATTGGCCTGGTTTAACTTTTTGAATTTTCGCGCGGCCTTCATTATGGGGCCAACTGAATACATTGGTTCGTTCATTGGACTTCCCCTTTGCTTAAAGCTATTCTCTTGCGCATAAATAGTGATGTAAATGAACGTCACATGAATATAAAACCTGATCATCTTGGTGCCTCAATATGCTTAAGCGTCCAGAACTTTTTCAGAACGGGTTTCATCTCTCACATTTTCCATTGAGTGAAGAACTCAGAGAAGCCGTTCATCAGGAGAACTGGGAAGGGATCGATGCAGAGTTTAAAAAACTGACTTCACCCGAAGGTGCACTCTTTAAGTTTCTCCAGGCCTTCCATGAATTTCATCAGATTGAATTTATCATTAGTCTCAGAGATGCTTCTCATGACTGGGAAGAAGATGGCATCTGGCATGATGATGGATCGCGGGTCTTTGCCTTTTCACTCTCCCTCACTCTGGATTCTGACTCTCTGAAAGGTGGGCGCTTAGGTATCAGACGAAAAGGCGAGGAGTATTATATGCAAATCCCCACGCCTGCTTTTGGAGGGATCATTCTTTTCTTAACCGGCATCTATGGTTTTGAGCACAAGATCCATCAAGTTACCCAGGGTCGCAGAGTGATCATCGCTGGCTGGTGCAGCTAAGAGTATAACTGGATAAAGCGCTCTTGAATTTGAGAGGCCGTGAGATCTTCGGTGTGGGTCGCAATAATCCATTCATGTCCAAAGGGATCCTTGATTCTGCCAGCACGGTCACCATAGAACTGCTCTCTGATAGGAAAGATGACTTTGGCGCCGCTACTTACCGCCTCGGCCACAAAAGTCTCTACATCATCTACATAAAGCTGAAGAACGACCGATGTTCCGCCTACACTTTCGGGTGCAGGATTTAACTCAGGGTTCTCTTCACTCAGCATAATGATGGTGTCAGTTATCCGCATTTCCGCATGAACCACCACTCCATCGGGATCCACGAGCTTCATGGTCGTCTCGGCCCCAAAAGCGCGGTTATAAAACTCCAGGGCCTTGCGAGCATCTTTCACAACTAACTGAGCATTCAGGGTCTTATAGGACTGAGGGACGTAATTAGGAATGATCGACATGAGGACCTCCTTAGGCTTCAAATAAACCAGGAACCGAAAGGTATCTCTCTCCAGTATCGTAGCAAAAAGTGAGCACTCGGCCCTTATGACCTTCTGAGAGATGTTTTTTAACAGCAGCAAGGACCGCTCCACTAGATACCCCTACAAAGATGCCTTCTTCCTTGGCACTTCTTCTGGTCATCTCGAAGGCTTCTTCTTTGGTGATGGTAATAATCCCGTCTAAGAGCTCTCTCTCTACAATAGAGGGAACAAAGCCCGCTCCTAAGCCTTGCAAAGGATGAGGTCCAGGATTTCCTCCTGAAAGAACTGGGGAATCGGCCGGCTCAACAGCAATGACTTTAAGCTTGGGAAATTTTTCTTTTAAAATTTTTCCCACTGCCGTGATATGACCACCGGTCCCGATACCGGTAATAAGATAGTCAAATCCCTCGGGAAAATCCTTTAGAATTTCCTGAGCGGTGGTTTCTCGATGAATTTTGAGATTGTCTTGATTATCAAATTGCATGGGCATCCATGCATTCTTTTCTGACTTTAAGAGTTCCTGGGCCTTCTCAATCGCTCCCTTCATTCCCTTCTCGCGAGGAGTGAGTACCAAGGTTGCTCCATAAGCGGCCATGATCTGCCGACGTTCAACCGACATAGACTCTGGCATAACGACAATGAGTCTATACCCCTTAACGGCACTCACCATGGCAAGCCCGATTCCGGTATTTCCAGAAGTGGGCTCGATGATGGTCATCCCCGCCGTAAGATCCCCTCTTTTCTCTGCCCCTTCTATCATAGAAAGCGCAATGCGGTCCTTAATAGAGGCCCCAGGATTCTGCCTCTCAAGCTTCATCCACACCTCGGCGTCACTGAACAATCTTCTCATTTTTACGTGAGGAGTGTTTCCAATAAGACCAAGAATAGATTCACTTTTCATGAGGGCCTCCTCAGGTTTATTTTTTCATTCTCTCTTTTACCTGTCCTAGGATGGTATTAGCAGTAGAGAGTACCATGCCAGCCGTTTTCTGGGCCTTCACTTTAAGATCTTCACTGGCGTACTTACTCACGAGCTCTTCCACTTTCTTAGTAGCATCTTCGCGAGAAATACCCAGGCGACCTTCGATCAGACCTAGAACAGAATCCAGATTCATCAATGGAGGATCTGACTCCATTAGCTGAATGCTTGCCCTAACGATAGCACCAGAATCCAGTTGATGCTTAGTATATAATTCATCAGCAGTGTAAGCACTTTGCCCAAACTCACCTTTAACCGCGAGAGAAACCACATTAAAATCTGCGCCAAGAAGTTTAAGCTGATGCACCAGTTGCGACCCCATGCCACCAATGAGCTGGTGATCCTCAACGGTTATAAGGCGAGATCCACTCTCTTCCACCCAAGTAGCAATCTGATCAAAGTCGGTGTGATTCACAAAGCTGTGATTGATGACACTGGCCTTAATCCCATTCTGTTTTAATTTTTCTTGGGCCTCTAACGCTTTCCCAACCAATGAACCACTGGCCACGATCGCTAGATCACTGCCCTCGGTTAATCTCTGTGGAGTATGCAGTTCATATTCAAGATTCTCTTTTAGCTCGAGAGCAAAATTCTCTCTTCCGATAAAGAAGATATAAGACTCTCCATCGCGACCCACTTGGCGGTCAGAAGCAATCTTATGCGCGGCCTTGTAGATATATTCTTCAGCTTCTTTAGCAGAAGCTGCATTCACAATATTCAGATGAGGAATACTAGCGAGAGCACTCATATAAGTCAGAGACTGATGACTTGCTCCATCGGCCGCATCTTGAAAACCCGTGTGAGAGAAAACCGCAATGACGGGTGCTTGAGAAAGCGAGGCCATAATAAGAGGAAGATTTCCCTTGGTTACTCCAAAGGCAGCAAAGGTATCAACCACAGGAATGAAGCCCGCCTTACTCATACCTACAGCGGTAGAGACCATATTGGCCTCGGCCACACCCACATCAAGATAGTGATCAGGAAATTCAGTATGAAAGCCTTTGAGCCCTGTAGATCCCTGAAGATCACTACTAATGGAATAGACTGGAAGGCCATCTTTGGCAGCACGTGAAAGCCCCTTAGCAATTCCTACTTGAATCTTATCTTTAGCGGGACCAGATGAAGACTTCTTCTCTGGCTTCACCATGAGTTCCTTGGCCCAAGAATCAAAATCGGCCGGAACCTTCTGCTTACCCCAGATTTCTTTTAAAAAGGCCGTAATACCTTCATCATAGGCCTTCAGTGGGAAACCATGCCCTCCGGAAGCTGAATCCTCAGTCGACTTAACTCCGTAGCCCTTAATGGTCTTAAGCCACACGCAGACGGGTTTAGTAGAATCTTTTTTTGCTTTCTCAATACTCTCTTCGAGAACTTGATAAACTTTTTCCAGGTCATGCCCATCATCGACCTTAACCACATCCCAGCCTTGAGCGGCAAGAGATTCAAAAGTTGGCTGCATCGAGAAGGAATCCTTATCGATTCTTCCACCAAGCTTAGTATTATTATCAGAAAGTATAAGTACGAAGGGATTGAGTTTTCCTTTCTGTGCTAGTCCTGGAACTGCACTAAAGGCTTCCTTGGCTTCACCTTCCATTGAGGCCCCATCAGAAAGAGAAACCACTGTTACTCTACTTTTACCGGAAACCTTATCGGCAACTGCCACTCCTTGTGCCTGAGGGAAGGCCGATCCCAGTGGACCATTAGAAAGTAGCACACCTTCTGGATAAAGATGAGATTCTCCGTGACCGGTTAGTTTGGAACCAAATGAGCGAAAGCCCTTAAGATTTTCGAGAGTCAAATCTCCATAACCCAGGACGGTTCTAAGAGCGTAGATGCCGTTCTCAGCATGCCCAATATCATTAACAAAATTAAATTTTTCAAACCAATCCTGTTCTTTAAACATTATTCCATGAAGGGCGGTCCAGGCCTCAACCATCGCCGAGGGACCTCCCCAGTGACAAGCGGCCCCACCATTTACGGCGGCCAGATCCATCAAAGCGATAAGAGATCTTGTGGCCTTGGGGTTAGCGAGCTTGATTTCTTTCTGCTGCGCATCCTTAATCGAGACCGCATAAAGAGGTGCAGAACTCGGAGCCGGCATCAGTTTAGATTTAATATTCAAGGGTTTAAGTGACATGAACGACCACCTTTTAGGAATGAGATTTTGACTTTCAAGAGTATCTGACTCGGGAAGAGTTAAGTCCACAAGATTCTTACGGATTTAGTGTTGCCAAGGTGCTCTAAAAAGCTTAGAGTTTCCCAAATTAAATTAGCACCAATGACCAAGGGATTTATTATGGCACGTCAATGTGATCTAACTGGAAAAAGCCGTCAGGCAAACCATAAAGTGTCTCACTCTAATATCAAGACACGAGTGTTTAANNATCCGTCTTAAGCTTGCTACATCTACTATCAAGACTCTTGATAAGATGGGTCTCTCTAAGTTTCTTCGTAAATACTACAAGTAGTAGTATCTTTTAATACCCCCTTTTTTAAAAAGCAAAAAGCCCCCGAATGGGGGCTTACTTATTTCAGGGGAATTTAACTGAGAACTAGTAAATAACCTTCACATCTCTAATAACTGCACCCCATTTTGTTTGAGATGAATCAGATGTGAACTCGATAGTGATAGAATCGGTATCAGCATAGTCAGTTTCATAGTTCGCACCATTACCTGAAAGCTTCTCAACCACATTTCCCTTAGCATCTTTAAAGATTACAAAGTCATAGTTGGCTTCCGTTTCATAACGCTCGATAACTAGCTTCACATACTTCGCCCCTGGGAAGGTATAAGTCTTAGAGAACTTAGTATTATCCTTATACGGATGAAGAGTTTCGAAAACTTCACTTAGTGGCTCAGTTCTCCAAGCATTTTCATCTGGTCCCTGACGAGGAATACGAGTATCAGTAAGAAGATTATAAGCATTCACTCTTCCTCCCGCAGCAACCTTTCTGCGATAAGCAGATGAAGGTGTCGATGTTGCCATAAGGCGCTCACGAACTTCAGCTACCGGAAGGCGACCTTCTTGAGCAATAAGAAGACCTAGCACACCTGAAGCATGAGGAGTGGCCATAGACGTTCCCGAGAATACCTTATAAGAATTTTTTGGAGTGGTAGAAAGAACATTACTTCCTGGAGCTGCCACATGAACCGTACGATTGCCAAAGCAAGAGAATGAAGACAGAGCATCAGCATGAGTATGAGAAGCTACCGAGATAACGTTCTCAACCTGATAGTTAGCTGGGTAAGAAGGGCGGGTATCATTGTTACTGCCTTCATTTCCGGCAGCTGCAACAAAAAGGATTCCTCTGTCACGAGCGGCCTTGATGGAATCTTCTAGAGCTTGAGAGAAGCCACCGCCTCCCCAAGAGTTACTCATGATATCCACATTCATCTTAGTCGCATAATCAATCGCCTCAACAGCATCTGCGAGACTTCCAGAACCACTGTCAGTTAAGAACTTCACGGCCATGAGAGAAACTTCATTCATCACACCCGCAACACCAATGCCGTTATTATGTTCAGCACCGATAGTACCCGCGCAATGAGTACCGTGATCATTTCCATCCATAGGATTGCCATTATTTAGGGCAGCATTCCAACCATAAACATCATCGATATAACCATTGCCATCATCATCGATTCCATTACCTGGAATTTCATTAACATTTACCCACATATTGTTCTTCAGATCTGGATGATTGTAATCGATTCCTGTATCGATCACGGCGATAACGACTTTCTTAGAACCAGTTGTGAGCTTCCAGGCCTCTTCTGCGGCCACATCGGCACCTCTCACTCCAGCAGTTCCTGAATAATTTCCATTTCTGTCTGGTTCGTTAGAACCAGTATTATTTAGGCCCCACAGTTTTCCATACATAGGATCCTGAGGAGCGCTGGCACTAAAGGATTCAGTCACTCGACCGGCCAACATAGATTCAACAGTCGGTACATTGTTAATCGCCTTATAGATGAAATTGGGTTCAGCATATTCAACTTCAGATAAGGACTTAAGTTCGGCGACTAAAGAAGAAGCCGATTTACTAGCTGATTTCAAAACAACATAACTACCAGAGATCAACTGCATCTGCTTAGTAACCACCGCACCTTGGATATTTTTATTGGCCAGGAAACTAGATAGTTGACCATTCTTGACCTTTACTAAAGCTTCGCCAAAAACATGGTCAGCTTCCATTGAGGTGTGGACTTTGGCAAAAGTGACTCCCGAAAGCACACTTAAACCCAATACGGTTACCATAGACATTTTCTTCATTCGCACTCCTAGCGCTAAATTTTTTTGCTCTTCTATTTAGGATAGTCGGCAATGGGAGAATTCTTTAGACTAGGCAAAAATGGCCAACACAAAGAGTCAAAATAGTTCACCATTTGAATAAATTCAAAAATGAGTAACAATAGACTCATGAGGAAAACCGAATGATCTATAACAAGAGTGGCCACCCAGTAGAAGTTAAAAAAATTTCCATACGACTATGGTCGCTGCGGGATGAAATAGAGGCGGCCATCGGTCGTCGGATGAAAGAATGCGAAGCTGCCGGCGTTCCTCTCTATATTGAAGATATCAAGCAGTTTTATAATCTAAACTACAATTCACAAAATGCTGATGCGGAATCTAATGTTCATGAACTTCGTCCTAAACAGGATGAAGGAGGCATGACTGAACTCATGGAATCACTGGGAGAGGAGAAATCCTCTGAAGCAGCAGATGGTGAAGAAAAAAATACTCTTAATGAAGCCGAAGAAATCATAGCTGAGCAAACTCTCCAGGGACTAGAGACTAAAAATAAGAATCCCATTCTTGAGAGGCCTTATCAAAGACAGGCCCCAGATCTTGATAAAATCTCTTACGGCTTTGCCCTTCTCTCAGATATCAATATGGACAACTTCTTGAGTTTTACCAAGGACATGTTTCTCCAAGGGCAATCAGTAGTGGTTGAATTTCTTATTCCTCAACACTTTATGATGACGGCAGAAGTTAATTACTGTCATCACTTTGCCATGAGAAGCCGGATCATTAGCTCAACCAAATCTGACTATCGACTCCAGTGTAAGTTCAGCTATGCCATCCCAGGCGAGCGAGAAAATCTCAGAAGCTTCCTAAAATCAGTAGAACCAAATATTCCAGACCCCAAGAAAAAGGGTAAGAAAGACTCGGAAGATGATTCCCTAGGCCTTTGATTGAGACTATAATTTCATTATGAAGGCATATCTTAGACCCTCCCTATCCACCTCTTTGGTGATATTCTTTTTTTTCATCCTCTTATTTCTAGGGTTGTTTGCCGAAGTTTTTGAATCACAAACACCTGAAGTTGATCTGGCACAGATCTATGCCAATCCCATTCCTATTGATGAGCTTCAAAGTCTTAAGTCACTCAGGATTACGAATAAGCATGGTAATTTCTTTATGGAAAATACTCATCCAGATGGAAATCTCAATGGACCTTGGCAGCTGACTGAGCCCCTGGCCCTTAAAGTTAAAGATGAGGTGGTAAGAAAAATCATCGAGTCTCTTAATGTTATACGAGTCAGAAACTTTCATCGTCTGGAGCCAATCAATCTTAGAAGTTTCTCTCTGGATAATCCTACACTTTCTATGCTCTTCACTACCGATAGAGACAAGGATTTTGAAATTAAGATTGGCCTGATTAATCCCATTGATAACTCAGCCTATCTTTCTCTCTCATCGCAAGATCAAATTTATCAAATAGACCCCTTGGAGATGGCGCTTGAAACCTATGATCTCTCCGAAATTGTGGAATCCAAGGTCCTGGCCATCAATATGGATTCCCTTACCTCTCTTGAGGTCTATGGACAGAATCAGTTACTGCTAAAAATTATGAGTAAAGATGGGGAGTGGCTTGATCAGGCGGGGGGTAAACTCACAGAGACCAAGGTCAGAAATTTCTTAGAAAGACTTACCAGTCTTAAGAGTTTTTCTATCCTTGATAACCTTTCCCCGGAACAAAAGAATATCATGGTTAAGACCATGGATACTCCTAGCTTTTCTATCCGTATTATTTCAAATCAGGGTGTGAGAAATTATCTTATTGCTGAAATGAAGGGAAGTGTTCCTGGACTCACTATTCCTCCCAAAAATATCTTTGCTTTCTCGACAGAGGAAAAGCAATCTTTCATTCTCATTGAGAAAGAACAGTTGAAGATTCTTTCAACCAGATCAATAGAGCTCAAATAAAAAAAGGGATACATAAGTATCCCCTTCTTTATGAACCGAATGTTAATTCGGATTACTTGATTTCTTTATGAACAGTGTGACGACGAAGTGCTGGATTGTACTTCTTCTTCTCAAGACGCTCTGGAGTCGTCTTCTTGTTCTTAGTAGTTGTATAACGAGAAGGAGATAATCCTTCTTTTCTTGCTTCTGTACACTCTAGTGTAACAATAACTCGTGGTCCCTTGGCCATAACGTCCCCTTCAATGGTATGATCATTTACTTAAAAGTGTGGAAACTATAGACTAAGTAGGGCGCCTTGACAAGCCTTACTTGATGGAGAGAGTCGGATGCAGTGTGTAAATAGCGAGAACTGGACATTTTGCCGTTATCAGAATGATGTTTTCCTGGCGATGATCAGCTTTGGCGCGGATCCGGAGTCCATTAAGGAAGACCGCTTGGAATATTATGTAACGGTGCTAGAGAATGAGGAAAAGGAAATTTTCCAGCAGTCATTCGACAATCTCGCCGACGCTTGCCTCTATCTCAATGCCAACTATGGTGACTGGACCTTTGAAGATCAGACAGCTGCTACAGGATCAGGTTGCTCGAGCTGTGCTGCTCACTAAAATCCGGAAATAACTTTTGGATTCTCTCTTGAGACAAGATTTCTTTCATGGTCTCAGGAGAAAATCTGCCGCTTTTAGGGGCCACTAGCTCCCCTTTTCTGACAGCGATGCCTTCCTCTAACTCAAAGGCAGGAGTCTCTCCCCAGAGCCACTCCCAACTTCTTAAATCATCAAAACTTTGCTGCACCTCTGGGATAGAAAGAAGAGTTCCATCCAGCTCCATGGGTCTAGTTTTTAGGTGGTGAGAGATGATTTCGATCACATCGCTTATTTCCACATGAGGATATTCATTTTGAAGAGCAGTGACCTTCGATCTGACTGAAGCGATGGATTTTGTACTCTTAGCAACCAAGGTATGCTTAAGACTCTCCTCGAGTTTATCCAGATCTGAATTCACAAGAAAGGTTCCATGATGAAAGGAGCCGTACTTGGTTTGCTTAAAGGCCGAGCCTGAAATTTTTTTTCCTTTAAGCCATAAATCATGACGAGGAGAAATCTCTAGCTCGATATCGGCCTTAAGAAAGGCGTCTTTTAAAAGTTCCACATGTTTTCTTCGCTCGATCATGGGATCCGGAGTGATGAAGCTGAAGTTTAAATTCCCTTCGTCATGAAAGACACATCCCCCGCCGCTTTGGCGTCTCACCATCCAAATATCATTATCCACGAGATAAGGTAGATTGCACTCGATCCACGGGTTCTGAAAGCGTCCTAAGACCACACAGGGCCTATTTACATATAAGAATAAGAGTGGAAGATCCGCCCCTCCCCGAAGAAAATGATCTTCTAAGGCGAGATTAATAAAGGGATTCTGAAATGGTGAGGTAAAGACTTTCATGCCTCATCATGATAATCTCTTAGGCATGAAAGAACAAATCCTCCCGAGTCTTCCCATCGTGGGGCAACTCAAACTAACTAGCCTTGATGGTAAGACTCTCTCCTCCATTGATATCGTCCAAGGGGAAAAATGCTCTGCCAGTCTCGATCCATTTTTTGAGGACTGCTATCATAAGTTTCACAGTTTTCTATCAGGTAAAACGCAAGACTTAGATATCCCAATAGATCTCTCGCCCTTAACACCCTTTCAGCTTTTAGTCCTGACAGAGATGAAGAAGATCCCTTACGGGCAGGTCGCAAGCTATAAAGATCTGGCCCAGAAGATGAAATCCCTGGCCTATCAGGCGATTGGATCGGCCTGTGGCAAAAACCCCTATTTACTCATTTACCCCTGCCATCGGGTGGTGGGCTCCCATAATCTAGGGGGATTTGCTCATGGACTTACCATGAAAAGGGCCCTGCTGAAGTTAGAAGGGCGAGAAGACCACTCTATTTAGTCGGTTAATATTTTTGGGTTTTATCCGAAGAGAGCTTAATGAAAAAAGCATTCACTCTTCTTTTTATCATCTACTCCTCTTCCCTTTGGGCCAGTACCTGCTCCCTCTATGAAGTTCAGGGCAGAGTGAAGGTTATTAAGGACCGGATGGTATTGATCCTTGCTCCCGGCACGGCTTCGGAAATTAAACTCACTGTCTCCCCCGAGATACAAAGCGAGTTTGCTCCTTATCTCAATCATTTTGTGAAAACTGAGATCATCATCGATTCAAAAGATCTATCAACGAGCTCAAAACTCAAGGCCATCAAAAAAACCGAACACGCCGTTTATGATCCTCTAAATGCCGGCGCACCAAGTACCAGAATGGATAAGGGAGAGATCAAGTGTCCTTAAAACTATATTCTCTTCTATTCTTATTTGCGTCCTCCTCTGTGTGGGCCCAGGCAAAACATGTGATAATCATGGGTGGAGGCGGAGAGCCTGAAAGAAAATTCACTATCTTTGATAGGGAACTCACTAACTTCAAAGACTTTGTTAAGAAGAATTCAAACTGGCAAGCAAGTACCACTTACAATGGTGGGCACTCTGATACCGAGAAAATATTGAGTGATGGTCTGGTTAAAGGCCCGGTCACTCCGTTTACGGAAAAATCCTATGATCAAATGCTTAAGGATTATGAATCCAAGATCATCAAGGGCGAAATAAAAAAAGGCGATCAACTTCTCGTTTATATAAGTAGTCATGGGGCCGCTCGGAAAGAAGGAGATAAAACTCACCAAATATCGGTCAAAGGACAGGCAGCAACCGATCTCACGACCCTAGAAGGCTCAAAGACCGTCTCCTTAGACAAACTACAAAACCTCATCGACTTAGCAAAAAAATATGATGTGAAACTTGGGGTTCTGGATTTTAGCTGCCACTCAGGAAACACCCTGGCCCTGGCCAATCCCGATACCTGCATTATTGCTAGCTCGGCCCCCGATAACTTTGGTTGGGCGGGCCCCAATACCTTCAGTGACCGCTTCACTAAGGCCATGGCCCCTGGAAAAACTCTGGAAGATCTCTTTCTGCATGCCTTTATAGATCGAGGGGAGACGGCCTTCCCAATGATTTCAACCAAAGTAGGAATGGAACTTCAGGATGAGTTGTATGAATTATTGGCCCCCTATCTCTATAAGTGGAGTGAGCACAATAGCTTAAATAAGCTCATGCCCCATCTTGAAAATCAGGTGGTAGAGAACAAGTGTGGTGAAGCAGATGAGAGTTATAAAAAGATTCTGGCCTTCTCCTCCCAGGCAAAACAAATCATTGTCTCAAGACCTAAGGGCTTTTCATTATTGAGAGGCAGTAATGAGTTTGATGAATTTGAAAAAGCGGTAAAGAGTTATTATCAATTTCAAACCAATATGCGGGAGGATCTCTCAAAACTCAATCTTGCCTTTGTTAAAACAAAGGGGGCAGAGTCGGAAGAATTTTGCTCAAGTGCGCCTTCTCCTTATACCTTTAAGGTCTGCCCAAGTTGGACGGTGAATAATTTGATTTCGATGAATTTTGAGGAAAATAGAAAGCTACTGGAAAGGCAGCTAAAAGATAAAAACCCCTTCGAAGTGGCGCGCGCTCAGGCGAGTCTAGAGAATCTAAAAAAAGCAGAAGTCCGAAGAAATGAGTTATTAAAGGCCCATCCGGAACTAGAGCGGTACCAGAGATACTATAAGGAGCTTCCTAAGCTCGTAGATGAGACCAATAAGCTCGCCTTCAATGTTTCTCAGAGAACTCAGGTCATCTATCGCAAGATTTATGAGGAGAGATCCAATAATCGCAAAGAGAAGAATGCCTGTAAGGACTTTGTCCTCTAAGGATTTTTCTTACCAATAAAGCAGGGATGGCCAAAGAGGCACTTCTCGTTGATGGTCTTGGCGATGGTAGGTGGAACCATTTTCTCCCAACCTGGCTCATCATTTACAATCATCTGCAGCACTTTAGATGAATAGATGTGGAGGAGTTCCATATTTGGATTATTGATACCTTCGATTTGATTCATGCCCTTTAAATGGGAATAGAGATGTTTAAAGGCTTCCGGCACTTCTAAGTTTTCCAGAGACTCTAGCTGCCCTTCTTCTGATTTATAAGGATAGATATAGACCTTTACCCCTTCCCGGAATAGCTGGCCCAAGGCCGAAAGGATTCCCCCTTCCACATTGGCATACTCTTCAGTGAAGATTTGCTGGAAGTTATAGATACCCAGAACCAGACCAAGATTAGGCACATTTAAGCGAGCAAAATAATTAGAGAGCTTATAGTACTGGGCGTGGTTGGTGATAAGAACTTTCTGGCCTAAAGCACAGAGGAGATCCACTCGGGCAAGAAAATCTTCGTTGGTGATCTCTCCATCATCGGCCTTTAGAGTTGAAATAGTGATCTCAGAGATGGTCACAATTTCGGATTCTTTTTTATTGATCGCCTTACTAAAGTCGGCCAGACCCGTCTTGATCATATCAAAGCTCACCAGTGTGGGCGGACGATATGAGCCACGCACCACTAGGACATCTTTTTTATAAAGGAAGTCATTAGAGAGAACGATCTCTCCCCTCTCATCAAACATTATCGCCTGAGTCATATTCTCTTTTAGGAGCTGCAAATTCATCAAGCGGTTATCTACTTCTTTAAAGACCTTTCCACTGAATCTGATGAAGTTTATTTCAATGCGGGAGATATCCAGATGATCCAGGAGAGAGCGAATGAAGGCTTCGGGATAGCGGTAGAGGAATAAACAGGCGTAAACCAGATTAAGACCAATTATTCCCAAGGCATCTTGTTGCAAAATATTTTGTGGATCAAGCATACGCACATGAATCACCACCTCGCTTACTTCAGATCCTGGAGCATCCTGGAACTGAACCCCTAGCCAGCCATGGGCCTCATTGGTGC
>DFXX01000087.1 GCA_002381765.1 Bacteriovoracaceae bacterium UBA4097
GTTCGTGATCAATCTTTAGACAACATCTTATTAATAAAAGCCTTCCAAATTGTCATAAAATAATCCACAGATCCATCATGATAGACCAATTCTTAATATAGTAAAGATCGCACTCAATGCGCTTTTTCCATGCTGGTATCCTCACGTCAGCCATTGACTTGCGCCCAAACGGTGATGGTAGCTTTTATCTTATGGCGGAGCATATAGGTTGGAATGTATTGTTTAAATTGTTTAACAAATAACGAACGCTCAGGTCTTGGTCCTTCAAGACTCTTGTCACCTAATATGACGTTAAAAAGTTGTGGTAGTTCATCCAGCGAAGTTGTGCAAAAAAATTCCGATATTAATTGCACGTAGATCGTCTTTAATCGTCCGAGTTTCTTCATTGGAGCTTCCTACAGTCATAGAACTGGAATTTATACATTTTAAATTCATTACCATCAAGACCCATGTGGATTCGATAATAAAGGATAGGTCCTTTAGAAGTAAGTTCAACCAAAAGAGCTATGAGAGTTAGGTGTGGGGAAATCACTAAAATTCCTACACTACAATTGAGAATATTTTATATCGGGTTCATTAATCACCTTGGTCAAAGTTTCCGCCATCTAATCGACCACCAGATATCCCACTAAAGCGCGAAGGTGTTAGCTATAATCGCCGAGAAAATTTCTTTATGAGCTGTCGTTAGCGAGCGGCTGGTGAAAATCTCTTCACGTTTAAAGTAATAGCAATTATAAAAAGTAAGCAGGACTGAGAACTTCAAATAGAGGTTATAAAGACCTCTTAGGCCGAAAGCAAGGTACTTTCAAAGCGTAGGTAGTAAGAGTCCCCAAGCAGTATTGATGGTAACAAGATCAATGGTCTTAATACTAGTCTCAAAACGACGAGTTGCCTGACATATTCAACCTAATAAGAAATTTTGCAAATGTTACTAAACGCTCCTATCTGCGTCTAGAGCGAAGCATGTACTTAAAGCATAGACGAAGAATATCATTGAAGCGTTATTAGCATCAAAGGTCATCTCAAATTGGCTTGAAATAACAAATGCCACTCCAAATGGAGCTACGAGTGCCTTAACTAGTCTTCCTTCGCGAAACACTTCCCTGGCCCAGCAGAGAACCCAGCCTAGAAAGAAAAAGAGACCGATGAAGCCAGTTCCACTCGCAACCTCAAGAAAGAGATTGTGGGAGTGAGCATTATTGTAGTGTTTGGCATCGAGGTCATACTGTTTTTTAATTCGGTCAAGTTGAGAATGATAATTTGAGAGCCCCCAACCTAGAACTGGTTTTTCTTGAATAGCGATAACCGCTGCCTTCCATTGACTCCAGCGGATATTGTCTGAGCCATTGTCCTTGTTCATCAAGAAGCGGGAGTTGTAATTCCCTGATCCAAAAAAGTAGACGAGGGCGAGTCCCACTACACCTAAAACGGCAAGTCCACCGAGGGTTATACCCAACTTTCTTTTATAGTAATAAAGAACAAAGGGGAGGCCGCAAAGGAATCCAAGCAAGGCTCCTCGAGTATAAGTGAAGTAAAGACCTGAGAATCCAAGAATTAAAGCTACGATACCAAGACGCCAGTTAAACCATTGTTTAATCTTTTCGTGGTGGAGAATACATCCTAGAAGAGTCAGGAGAAGCATTCCGGAACCATAGCCATATCTCAGAGTGTCGGTGAAACCACGAGCTCGATCTATTCCATTGGTGAAAAAAGTGTAAGTCGCATAGGCGCCAGCCAGTGCCACTGATACTAAGAAAGTATTTGAAATAAACTTCTTAGTCTTCTCGGTTGAATCATTTAACCAAGCTTGTAGTACAAAAATTCCACCGAAACCAAAGATGTAATATTTTAAACGACCAAAGTTCTTACCAGGCTTAGGGAGAAGATCGTAGCTAACAACGAGACTAAGAAAAGCCACAACAATAAAGGCGAGGAGGAACCAGGCACTTTTGGGAAGATGTTTATAAGTCTTATTCTTCGACGCTTGGAAGGTGTAGTAGACAACAGGAATAGCAAACAGAATTTGATATCCTGCCAAGATAGAAACAGATATGAGGATTCCTGCTGCTAGGAGAAAAAGTGCAGCCGTTGTTAGCTTATTCATGCCAAAAAGGTAACTTATACCTAAATAAGTGTCAGCTGCCTTTTTTCAAACGATTGAATACAGGGATCTCCTTCTCAATTGCGCCATCCAACGTCGCCAAGGCCAACGCCTGAAAATTTGTAGGAGTGATATAGGTATGAGGATCAACTGACTTATTAAAGAATCCATTATAAACCATCGCCGTGAGATAGGATTCATTGCTTTGCCATGTAACTTTCTGTATTTTTCAGATACACAGACCTCAGGTGCCGTCATGATGAATAAGAGCAAGGGGAGCAAGAAGTTTCTTTCCCAATTTATTATATTAAAGCGTCGTAAGTTGCTGTTTATGCTTTAAGCCCTAAGGAGTTTTACGAAAATACCCTCTTTTTTGTAAGATTTGTTACAAAAATCCCCCCTTTTATGTAAGACTTGTTATATTATAGGTATGTATCGATACGCCATAAACGACCTGAAAAAATGGTCAGATTCATCTACACCCAAACCTCTAGTCATCAGAGGAGCTCGCCAAGTTGGGAAATCAACTTTAGTCAGGCTTTTCTGTGAAACCAATAAGCTTGATCTTATTGAGATCAACCTTGAAAAAAATAAATTACGAGAACTCGATAATCAAACCAGCTTTTCGATCAATAAAGTTCTCGCTGAAATCGAGCTGGTCACAAAAAAGAAGTTTAGTGAGAATTCTGTTCTTTTCTTAGATGAGATTCAGGAACAGCCACTTGCGTTTAATAGACTAAGATATTTCTACGAGGATAAACCAGGGCTTAAGGTCATTACGGCCGGATCATTGCTTGATGTTATTATCGATGAAGCTAATTTCTCCATGCCGGTTGGAAGAGTTGAATATTACTTCCTTGGGCCTCTTACTTTTCGTGAGTTTCTAATGGCAAAAAAAGAAGAGATTCTTTTGGAGCAGTTAAACTCTCTTTCACATGAGTCTCCTGGCCCTCAAATATTACATCAGCAAGCAGTTGAACTTTTAAAAGAATACTACTTTGTGGGAGGAATGCCTGAAGCTGTAAAAACGTTTATAGAATCCAACGATATGGATTTGGTTCGAGATGTACAAAATAACTTATTACAAACCTATCGTGATGATATTCCTAAGTACACCAAATCAAATCAAGGCAGCAGAGTTAAAGAGGTTTTCGATTATGTACCTGCTCATTTAGGACAGGGGAAAATAAAGTTTAATGCAATCTCCGAAACGAACTCAACGATAGTCAAAGAGGCCATCAGTACTCTTGATAAAGCTCAAGTCATTATGAAGGTTCTTCACACAAATGCTTCAGGCCTTCCGTTGTCAGTTGGAGCAGATCAATCTGTTATGAAACTCTATTTCTTAGATATAGGACTTTATAATGCATCTACTGGTGTGCAATGGGGCGAACTAATAAGAACGGAGGAAGATGAGTTGTTGGTCAAAGGAGCTATGGCGGAACAATTTGTGGCCCAGCACTTGAAATACAGAAATCCTAAGCTCAAAGAGGATCTTCACTACTGGTTAAGAGGAGGAAAGAAAGAAGCCGCAGAAGTTGACTTTATCATCAATGTCTCGGGTTCAGTTCTTCCTGTAGAAGTCAAAGCTGGCAGCACAGGTAAAATGCGCTCCCTCTGGCAATTTGTCGCTGAAAAGAAATCTAAGAAAGTTCTGAAATTTGATCTGAAGTACAGGGACTCATATAAGAGTGAAGTAACTCAGAAAGTAGTAACAGCGCAAGGAGTGGTAGAAATTAAATGTGATCTCTATTCTCTCCCTTTATATGTGGTTGAAAGGTTTGGCTCTTTTTTATAAACGTTTTTCTTCCGCACTCACGCAGACCTTTTTCATTTCAAGCTTTTATCATTTTTTTTCTTGGCCCCCATTTCTCAAAGAAGAGAATCGGGGGAGGGAATGCTCATGCTCACCGCTATGCCAGTTAATCGCTCTCATGGACCCCTTGGTGTGCTAGCACCTGGGCTCGGTTCAAGAGAACCAGCTTACCCTCCCTCTTAAATTATAACTCATCCCCGAGATGATTAAAATGTCCAAAAGGTGCACAGTAAAATACTCCTCCAGAAGCAGTAATTTTTTTTTAGCACTCAGGCAGACCACTTTCATTTCAAGCTTTTAGCATTTTGATAATTGGCCTTGATTTCTCAAGGAAGGGAATTGGGGGAGGGAACGCTCACGCTCCACGCTCATCCAGTTCATTGTTTTTGTGGACCCCTCGGTGTGACAGCACCTGGGCTCGGTTCAAATGAACCAGCTTACCCTCCCTCTTAAATTATAACTCATCCCCGTGATGATTAAAATGTCCAAAAGGTGCACAGTAAAATACTCCGCCAGAAGCAGTAATTTTTTTTCCGCACTCAGGCAGAGTTCTTTGATTTCAAGCTTATATGATTTTGTTTCTTGGCCTTGATTTCTCAAGGAAGTGAATTGGGGGAGGGAATGCTCATGCTCCACGTAATGCCATTTCATCGTTAAACAGGACCCCTTGGTGTGCTAGCACCTGGGGCTCGGTTCAAATGAACCAGCTTACCCTCCCTCCTAAATTATAACTCATCCCCGTGATGATTAAAATGTCCAAAAGGTGCACAGTAAAATGCCGCGTCCACTACTTATCCGCTCAGATCGTCACCCTTATCACATCACTTGCAGGTGCAATAATAAGGAATTCTTTCCTCTCCCCATGGATGAGGTGTGGCAGATAATGATGAGAGAACTTATGCGCGCTCATAGGGATCACGCTCTGGCAATCCATGCCTTCGTCCTCATGGGAAATCATCTGCATCTGCTTTGCCACACTCCCAAGGCCAATCTCGATCAGATCATGCACTCCTTCATGCGAACCACTTCGTTTGTGATCACTCGCCGCGCTCAGAGTATTAATCATCTTTGGGGAGGTCGGTATAAGTGGAGTCTGATCGATTCTCAGACTCATTATTATCAGGTCTATCGCTATATCTATCAGAATCCCATTCGGGCTGGAATAGCGAATAGGGTAGAAGATTACCCATTCACGAGCTTAAGACGTCCCGTGCCTTTTCCGCTTCACTCCTTCGTTCCCATGTCCTTTGGCGGTGAGGAGGGCGAACTCATCTGGCTCAACGAGCGCTATGAAAAAGAAGACCAGGAGCTCATCAAGCTCGGCCTCAGGAAGAGCCAGTTCGACATAAACCGCCGAAAACTCAAATCTTTCTTACGCCTCACGCCGCCAAAAGGTACCTGACACTTTTCTAGGTATTGGCCTTTAGAAAGGTTAAAGGAGATTTTTCAAATTCTTGGTAATTCTCCAAAGTGATAATAACGCTGAAAGCAGATGGATTCTTCTTACTGAATGCCTCTAGTCCTTTCGCACTTTTTTTTCTTCCAGACTTCACTTCAATCGCCCAAATATTTTTGCCTTTCTTGACTACATAATCAACTTCTTCATTGCCCTCACGCCAATAGTAAAGTTCTAGTCCCGTTCTATGGAGCTGGGCCCCTACGATGAGTTCAAAAACACGGCCTTTTTCTTCTGCTGAATATTCTGACAAGAGACTTATGTAATAGAAAGCTGGGCATAGAGGGAGTATTTTTGGGGAAGATGATTTTAACTTAACTGCTTTAGGTGAATACTTCTCTAATGGCCGTAGCAAAAAGGCTCCTTCAAAGAGATGGATATAATGCTTAATGAGGTCTGTATTGCCCTTGTTCTGGAGTTGCCCCAGGATTTTCGTATAGCTGATTTCTTGAGCTGGATATGCGATGAGGATTTCAAAGGCCTGCTTGAATAAAGCAGGGGACTTTACTGTGTGATTGAGTAGGATGTCCTTTTCAATAACATTTTTAACAATCGAGTTCTGAACATATTGCGCCCAATTTTCTTCGTCCTTCATGAGTCCATATGAACCAGGGTAACCTCCAAATTTAATGTAATCTTCAAAGCTTAATTCATAGGCTTCTTTTGATTCTGCAAAGTTCCAATGATTGGCCTTAATTAATTGAAAGCGCCCAGTTAGGCTTTCTGTGAGACCTCTTTGAATCTCCAGAGAACTAGATCCTAATAAAACACACTGAATGGGATTCTTTCTTCTGCTCTCCTCATCCCAAAATTTCTTTATGGATTCTGCCCAATTCTCCACTTTTTGGATTTCATCAATGATAATGACAGCACCTTTATCTCGAGCTATTTGCCAATTCTCTAGTAGCCAACTATGTGTCGCATTGAAGATTTTATCTGCACTGATGTAGTGGAATTCTTGGTCAAAGTGGTTCTCAAAAAACCAAAGTGTTGTGGTGGTTTTGCCCACTTGCCTAGGACCCAAAATGACCTGGATAAAGCCTGACTGGGCCCTGAGGTTAGATTCTAAAGTACTGATAAAAGGGAGTCTTATAAGCTTTTTCATATCTACTAGCTTAGTCTATCAAATTTACTAGGTCAATCTAGCAAAAAGTGTCACGTACCTTTCGGTCCGAAAGGTACGGTCCGAAAGGTACGTGACACAGGGGTATCGCATCTAAAT
>DFXX01000120.1 GCA_002381765.1 Bacteriovoracaceae bacterium UBA4097
GACACAATCGTCTAGAAACTAGACAATCTGTTAACACTTATACGAATCCTTGATTCAAGTTATAGGAATCAGATTAAATAGGTGGCATCAAATATGCTTGATACATAACAAAGAAGAGGGGGAATATGAGCCTATTTAATGATCTTACATCTACAAGAATAGCGTCAAGGAAGAATAGAAGCCCTAAAAAAAATGCAATTGTAATCTATAACGAAATTGATACAAGTGACTTGGTTTATAAAAAGGGAAAAAAAATAAAATTACGAAACCTCATATGCAGAAACCGAAAATTAATGTTTTGCTTTGGTTGATTTGTTACTTTGTATTAGGAGTGGAAGCATTGCTAATAATCAATTACGGTGCAAACACTTTTTTTGGAGCTTTGATACTGTTGTTTTGCTGTTATGTAACTTATAGCGCTTTCAAGCAAATGTCTGAGATCCCAGTATAATATCCATCAAAAATTTTATAAAAGAGATGCCCCTCACAGGGCTTTCTTTTTTTTGATGGCATGATTTTACTATTGCAGCTTTAATTCGTAATCTAAACGTCGCGTATATCTACATAACCTTATTATTAATTGCTTTTAATTTACTTACTGAAATCATCCATTTGCTATCTCTATTTGAATAATTAGCAACATCGCGAATAAGCTCAAAAGGACCATAGTATATTTCTTCAAAACTTCCTGAATCTGTAATTCCTATTACTAAAAGATAATCAGCTTCTCCACGGAATCCGATTTGTTTTGCTGAAAAATTGGCCTTAATTTGAACTGTCTTTCCATCCTTCCTTAATGCATCATAGTTTCCGGATCCCGAAGGTGCTTTCTTTAAGTCGTATTTTTCTATAGCAAGAAATTCTCCATAGTCGCCAAGGAGATTACCTAGTCCTGTCCATTTGAACTCAGGTGCAAGATTACGGAGTCTATGTTGAGAGTTGAAAATTGCTTCAAAGATCTTTCTTATTTTTTCAGATTTATCGTCTTTACTCATAAAGGTGTATCGGCACATGAGTATTTAATATAAATAATGGATAGGGATGGTCGGAAATCAAAATCGTTTCCATTCCATACTATAGTTTATAAGATTTTTATTTAAGCAATTAAGGTTCCCTACATGATAGTTTACTCTGCCACCAAGAAAGAATTCTGTGCCCATGTTCGTGCGAATCAAATTGATAAAATCCTTTTTGAGGAAACCCTTCAGAAGATGGGAAGGAAGACTGGGGAAAGCGAAGTGAGATCTTGGCGGAACTCTTTGCAGTATATGAATAATGTTCTTTTTGATAGTGATATCCCAGAAGACTCTTTGGTTGCACTGGAATATAAGATTCCTGGTACATCTAATCGGATTGATTTCATAATTACTGGAAAGAATGACGATAATAAAGATTCAGCAGTAATCGTTGAACTTAAGCAGTGGTCCAGTGCTGAGAAAACGGATAAAGACGCTGTTGTTAAAGTCTCTTATGGTAATAGTCAACTGGAAGTGGTTCATCCTTCTTACCAGGCCTGGTCTTATGCTGCTCATCTTGAAGATTTCAATACCGCAGTTCAAGATAATAATATTCAACTGAAGCCCTGTGCTTATCTTCATAATTGTACGGACAATTCTATTCTTTCAGATGACTTCTATCAAACTCATATAGATAGAGCGCCAATATTCTTTCAAGATGATGTTCAGAAACTGGCCGACTTTATTAAGAAGTATGTAAAGCATGGAGATAAAGATGGAATTCTTTATAAGATAGATAATGGTAAAGTCAGGCCCTCTAAAAGTCTTGCTGACCAGTTATCATCAATGATTCAGGGGAATGAAGAGTTTATCCTTATTGATGATCAAAAGTTGGTATTTGAAACAGCGGTGAATCTTTCTAAAGCGAGTTCTGCTAAAAGTAAAAATGTTTTAATTGTAGAAGGTGGGCCTGGTTCAGGAAAAAGTGTAGTGGCTATCAACCTCTTGGTTAAGTTCACTGAACTTGGAAAGACAACTCAATATGTAACTAAGAATTCCGCTCCTCGAGCTGTTTTTGAACAAAAGCTGTCAGGACACTTCAGAAAATCAAGAATATCGAATATGTTCAAGGGTTCAGGAAGTTATACGGAGTCGGATCGAAATGACTTCGATACTCTAATTATAGATGAAGCTCATCGAATGAATGAAAAGTCTGGAATGTATGGAAACCTTGGTGAGAATCAGGTTCTTGAGGTGATTAGAGGCTCGACCTTCAGCGTGTTCTTTATCGATGAAAATCAGAGGGTAACTTTCAAAGATATTGGTACTAAAGAAGAGATAAGAAAGTGGGCATCAAAAGAGAAGGCTCAAGTTACTGAGCTTAAATTAAACTCTCAGTTTCGTTGTAATGGCTCAGATGGCTATTTAGCTTGGCTTGATAACGTCCTTCATATCAAAGAGACTGCCAACGAGAGTCTTTCAGATATTAATTACGAGTTTAGAGTATTTGATGATCCTTCTGAGCTTAGAGATGAAATTATGGCCAAAAATAATCATAATAATAAATCTCGAATTGTAGCTGGATATTGTTGGAAATGGCCCAGCAAGAAGGATCCTAAACCCTTTGATATCGAAATTGGTATTTTCAAGATGAAGTGGAATCTTGTTTCTCATGGAAGTGCTTGGATTATACATCCAGAGTCGGTTTCTGAAGCTGGTTGTATCCATACTTGCCAAGGTCTTGAGCTAGACTATGTCGGTGTGATCATAGGGGATGATTTCATAGTTAGAGACGGCATAGTTATAACAGATGGAACCAAACGAGCTTCCTCAGATCAGTCAATCAAAGGCTTTAAAACCATGCTACGCAATAATAAAGATAAAGCCTTGAAAGATGTAGACTTGATTATAAAGAATACGTACAGGACCCTAATGACTAGGGGAATGAAAGGTTGCTATATTTATTGTACTGATAAAGAAACCAGAGAATATTTTAAGGAACGTTTGGCCCTTTATGAAACAGCTTGATCTTGAGAAATTAAATACTGCAATTACTAAGTTTTCTAATGAAAGGGACTGGGATCAGTTTCATTCAGTGAAGAACTTGTCAATGGCATTAAGTGTTGAAGCATCAGAGTTGCTAGAGATTTTTCAATGGATGAAGGAAGAAGAATCCAATAAGGTGTGTGATGACCCAGCGACGTTATCTAAAGTGGAAGATGAAATTGCAGACATTTTTATCTATCTACTCAGAATTGTTAATAAGACAGGTGTGGATCTTGAAAAAATTGCTTTACATAAATTGAAGAAGAATGCTGAAAAATATCCTGTGGATTTGGCGAAGGGTAATTCTAAGAAATACAGCGATCTTTAATGAAACTTTTGTAGTTAAAGTTAAGTGAAGCTCTTTCTCTTGCTTCAACCTTTAGATAATCATCTATAAGTTTAATTGCAAAACTCTTAGGTAGAAGAATATCATTATCTTCCAAGCACTCAAGAAAATCCTTCTTAAGATCAGTAGACTCCCAATCAGTTATGTTGGTAAGTGTTGCAGCTATAATATCTAAGTCAAAATCTGATATACCCATTGAGAAATTATAACTTTTAAAATATCACTAAGAGAAGAGGAGAGTTTTCGAAATGTAACTGTTTTCAAAATAGCAATGTCCCTCCAAATAGAAGAGACATTGCAGTAGAATCAAGCAACTTCTTTAAGCGACTCTTTTGTTCCCGTATTTATTTCCATTTGAACTAAGCACAGTGCTCTTTGAGCTTCAAGTTTTAGGTGAAATGCTTTCATCTGGCCACTTTGATAGCCGAAGTAACCAGCAATAACTCCTCCTAAAACAAAGCTAAGCATGTACATAAAACTACTAGGATTCATACTTCTCAGTCCAAATGCTGTGACCATAAAAAATACAATCGATCCTATGAAAGCATATTTTACCGTTTCAGAAATGATCATGCTCTTAGCTTTAGCATACATAGCTTCAGCAAAGTTATAGATGACCTCTCTGTCGTAATGAATTTTGTCCATAGTATTCTCCGTTAATTGTTTTTGTTGAACATTGTTTTATCGGGAATATAGCGGAAGAGTTAACTTAAGATTTCATAAGAGAGAGGCTTGTTTTGAAGGCTTGAAATGTGGTTTAACTAGGATTCCAGATCTTTCCTCCTTGAACAATATTCACTCTAGTAATGACCTGCTCGAGGGAATCTCTTCCTAATGAGGTAACTGCTTCAGAACCACTAATTCCTAGGCCTCTTTGTATCTGGCTTTCAAAGAGATCAGGGAAGGCTTCACCATAAAGTTCCCAATAACTTTTAATCACATCAAAGCGCTTTCTTATTAGCTCAGGAGAAGGAAGGCAGTCACTTTTTTGGCCATTTATCTTAGGGTGTGATGGGAGAAGGTTCCATAGGTCATTGTTGCGCCATAGAGACCAAGGAATCATATGATCTACTGCGAATTCATCAAGTTTCTTGCCGCTCCAGACACACTCATGTCCTGTCCTATGTTTTTCTAAAAGTGATCTCACCGTTGAAGTACTTCGATCATCTTTCTGCACACTTTTAGTAATAAGGTCTAGGTAAATGCCAAAGCGACGGTCCTTATTGATCTTCTCAGTAAGCTCGGCCCACTGAATGGTTAATGAATCCTCGATCCAATGTGAGAATAGGTTGAGGTCACGCCACATAGAAATTGGAATAGAAACCATACCGAATTCTGATTCTTTAAGTTGAGGATAAAGAGTCGCGTCTAATGATGGCATGAACTGAAAAATTTGTTTTTCGTCCCCTGCATAGGTGATTGGACCTAACTTAATGGTCTCAGCAACTTTCTTGAGAAGTCTGTGAAGTTCTTTTGGTAGTTTAGAGCCTTCGAGTTGACTCCGAAGAATCTCAAATTCGTAAGGAATCTCTTTCAATTGATCTTCAAAAGCCATCTTCTTATAAGTTGTCTGGCGAACTTCATTTTTGACTAACGGCCAGTAGTAATAGATCCATCTCACTGCGAGGCGTTTCATAGGAACTAGCACCATATCCGCATCCCGATGCCAGGTTACTGTATGAGACTCGTATCTACTGACTTCACAAAGGGCCCTTAGGAGAGCAAACTTATAGGTAGCTGTCTTTCTCTCTCTGGTAATGATGTCTTGAATCTGGGCAATACCTTCGCGTTTATTCAAATCACTCTTTTCGATCACGAGATTGTGCCAGATTCCATCTTCTTCTTGTAAAAGCACATTACCACCCAAGCTTTCAAAGAGCTGGGCTATCTGACCAGGATGATAAGTTTCAAAGAGCCTTCCGTCGGTTTCACCCTGACCCGATCTCCAGGAGAGGATGGCCCTGCCATTTGTGGTAAGGGACTTAAGAATACTAATTACACTTGAAACCAGCTGCTCTCTTGGAATGTGCATTAGGACGGCACAACAGAAAAGATTCTCGAATTTACATTCGAAGGAGTTACTTAGGGGGAGATGAGCTTCTCGAAATTTCAATTCAGGAAATGAGGAGCGAGCAATCTCAAGCATCTTTTCGGCTGGTTCAAGACCAATTGTAGGATATCCATTTAGATTCAGCCATGATGTATCTCTACCGATTCCGCAGCCAAGATCCGCCGTTGGGACAGACTTCTTAAAGAAAGTTTCAATAAGGGTGTAGAGTCGTGTTGGCTTAGTCGCTAGATGCCGCTTAGAGATATTATCAGCATCGTTATTGTATGTTTGAATAGTTTTTGAGTGCATTTTCGTGCCTATATTATCTTGAGAACTCTAAAATCATAGTGAATTCTTTTACTGATAGCAATTGCATATTTAGAACCTACTTACATCAAGACTTGAAGAGATTGATAAAACTTTTACCATAAATACTATAAAGCAAAAACGCAATCAGAACGTACTGAATGATAGTCGCCATTAAGGCAAATCCAATCAGAAGATAGATTCTAAAAAATGATTCTTTATTGTGGTTTTCAAAAATGGATGGTTTATATAAGTAATGTCCAATTTTGAGAGTGCCTAAAAATATAAGTACTACTGACATATCTGTAATATTTGGAAGCTGAAATTTAATCTCAATTACTTGAATGGAAAGAATAAGGATAAAAGTTATGTTGTAATAGACATATATCCACCAAAGTTTAACGTTTCTAACATTGCTAGCAGTGTTGCACGAAGGACATATATAAATTTGTTTTGCATCAGCTATTAAATAGTTTTTGAAACTGATGGGTTCAAAGCAAGAAGGGCAACATGGCTTTTTGATAGCAAACATGAAATGAATACCTATCAATCGTTAAGCAATATCTCTTTCGTCAACCTGGAAATCTGTAATTTCTACTGTTGTTTGTTGCGCTTCTATTACAGGGGTATTCTTTTCTTGCTTCTTGTCAGGACTATTCAATTTCTTAAGAAGTGGTCTGCTTATTTTAGAAAAGTCTTTAAAAACCTCTTTCTCCATAACTTCTTGAAGTGCCACATCAGATATCCTAACGTTATGAATGTCTTTTAGAGTCTTGGCGATGTTCTTCATAAACTTCTCAGAATAGATTACGGCCATTACGTCCGCAACATCTGTCGCTTTGTTCATATCAGCCACTTCGTCCCACTTATCTTCTAGATAAGCATGTTTTGAGAATACATACATTTCATCAACGAGAACTTCGATATCGGTCCCGTTGGTTAGATTAGTTTCCCAAATGAGCATAGCTTCTTTCTTGTTTTTAGTATTAACTACCTTGAAAAGTTTCCATTCTTTGGCGTTAGTTATAATGAAAAAGTCAACTCCCGCTGTTAGGCAATAAGTCAAAGTTTGGTTGATATAGTCTGTCTTGATATCTACTCCAGATGACTTGGCTTCTATCACAAAATCATACTTTTCTTTCTTCTTGGAGTGCTTGCCTTCTGAGAGCTTTACTACATAGTCCAGTCTATTGTTCTTATCCTTGAATTCAGTTCTGAGATCATTGTACTTATCGTAGCCAAGAACATAGGCGAGTATGTCGTTGATAATGATTCGGGCATCTTCTTCAGTGGCACTCTTACCTTTAGAAGCCAGAGACTGTACGTGAACGATGAATTTTTTGAGCTCGTTAGTGATGGGCTTTCTAAACTTGGCAGGTGCTTTAATCATTCTAGTATCTCCGGTCTTGTAGGTAAGTGAGTATCCTTTCGGGAATAGTGAGCTAAACTTGGCCAAAGAAACTTTAAATCATTGTATTAATACATTTTATTCAGTGTTTAGATCCATAAACTGAAGAAGGGGTGGAAAAGTAGGGACGTTTAAGCTTTCTTGAGAGGAAATAGCTATCAGGATGCCGATGAATTCTAGAGTAGGCCTTTGCTTTAAAGATTCACACTAGGTTTGCATATGAGTAAATACAAGGTCGGGCAGAAATTTAAAAGGTGGTTTTGGGATGAAGCCGAATGGTCGGCATCCGTTCCATATTTACTTTATATCCTACCAGTTTTGCTAGTGAATTTTGCCATTCTCTTCAAGTTTAAGAATGTCATTTGGCAAAGAATGGTAAGTCCTTAGTAGATACGGAGGAGCTAATTGAAGACTACGAAGAAACAATTTAAGCGTCTTTATCACAAGACTCAGATAGAGTTCTTCAAAAGACCAAGCCTTTACATGTTGTTACTAATAGTGATGGCTACAGTTTATTTCAAGTTTCAATACAAATCGAGGCATAATGAGGTTGAAAGGAACCTTGAAAAAACTAGATTTTTATTATCGGTATTATGATTTCATTCATCCTGCCAATCACAAATAAGTTTAGGCAGATGATCTTCAATAAACTATTCAACGATCTCTCTTTTCTCAATAATTTCTAACAGTATTTTCTTACTTTTCTTTAGGTCTTTTATCCTCTTGTCTATTTTCTCAACTTCATCAAAAAACATTGCTTCTAGCTCTCTACACATTGGAACTCTATCAGTATGAAGAGTACAAGGAACGATATATTTAATTTTGCTCAATGGAACGCCAGCGGAAATAAAAAGCTGTATTCTCTCAATAATCTTCAAATGTTCTTTTGAGTATGTCCTGTAATTACTAGTATTTCTAATGGGTCTTATAAGCCCCATTTTTTCATAGTATCTAATTGAACGTGCCGAAACATTGGTCATTTTCACCACTTCATGAATCTTCATCTTTTCCCTTTACCTTAACACAGTGTCATAGTTTAGGATATGATCCTAAACTCTAGGAGGGGATATGTTAAGTGGAAGCTGTTGCTGTCAAAAAATTCAATTTCGTTTAAAAGAGCAGCCGTCAATGATGGGAACTTGTCATTGTTCGAGATGTCGCAAAGTAGGCGCTAGTATTATGGTTTTTGTTAAAAAAGAATCTCTCGAAATTACAGAGGGCAAAGACTTTATTGGAACCTATTATCCTGAAGAGGGATATAAATATAAGAGAGATTTTTGTATAAAATGTGGAACATCTTTAGGCGAGATCACATCAGAAGAGAATTCGTTCCCTATACCTGCAAATACTATAGATGGCGAGATTGAGCTCGAGAATAGTTTTCATGAATTTATATCTGACAAACCCAAATGGCTAAAAATTTGTGACGAGGCTAAACAATTCTCGGGGCATCCTTGCTAAGGTTACTACGAAGAATTTTGTGTAAGGCTGTGCAGGCGCTTTTGAAAAATTGAAATGTTGTTTAGGAGGGGAAGACCGACAACAATTTACATGCCCCTAAAAATCCCCTTTTTTGATGAATAATTCTATAGTAGAACTCCTTCATGAAAAAAATCCTCTTTATTGCTCTTCTACTAAATTCATTTACAACTTTTGCATTCGAATGCCCTAAGACCAAGCGAGAAGCTTTGGCCCTTAAGGATTACCATACGGTGATGTTAGAAGAGGATATTCGGGCCATCGAGAGGCTCAATAGTAGTATTACTCCGGAAAACCGTGATGCCGTCATGGAGGAAGTGAATGCTATCTTTGATACTCAATTAAGGCCTCGGCAGCTTTTCTTGGCTAAGCTTGGTATGTGCCGTTATGATATTCCAGAAATGCCGGATCGAGAGCAACGATGCGATGAGGTCGCAAGAGAACTAAAATATTTAAAAGTACAGTCACTCGTAATAAAAGATCGCTTAATGGAAATCTTGCTTTCTCTCCC
>DFXX01000089.1 GCA_002381765.1 Bacteriovoracaceae bacterium UBA4097
TCGAGATGAAATCACCGAAGAATGCTTGAATCGGATTCTTTGTTTGCCAGAAGAAAAGCTTAAGCTTGTCCAATCTGTTCTGGCCAACCTTTAGGAGGAGAAATGGAATTAGCAAAAAAACTACTCGCTCTTTGTAATGAAAAAGGTCTAAGTCTCTCTGAATTAGCTCGACTATGTTCAATACCTAAATCAACACTTCACGGTTGGACGACTGGTAGTTCTGTCCATGATCTCAATGACCTTAGAAAGATCTGCACGGTGTTAGAGGTTAATTTACATCGTCTTGTTTTTGGTTCTTCGGACCCATTTGATTCAGAAAATAAAACCATGGAAGAGCTTTTTAAAGGGGATATTAGAGTTACTATCCATAAGGTAATAAAATTAAAAAGAGAATAAAGCTTGCCACATGGGAGGTATATTCCCTCCCATGTGTTTTATATGATCATTTATGATTCATTCTAGCTTTAGTTTAACGTCTATAGAGTCAAACATTCTTTTCAGTTCGAATATTTGCTGTGAAGTAAGATCTTTACTTTTGGGTGTCACAGTTATTTTTAACTGTTTATCTTTTATGATTTTCTTGACCTTATTCTGAAGAACAGTAACTTGTTTCTTTTTAATTCTTTTATTCATCTTCCTATTAAAGCATTCACACTTAAGTTATGTCTATGGATAGATAAAAGTACTTAATGATAATTCGTTTCAAAAGAATCAGTAATTTTTAATGCTTCAGTATTTATATTTTATCCTCCTTTCTAATATAATTCTGGAGTCGGCTCTGATAAAGATTATCGATGGAAATCGTACTCTGAACAATATGCACATTTTGAGTATTTAGAAACAACAACATTACACTCGCAATCCTCCTCCCTACATTTCTTTTCATGAGTTTCAAAATTCTCTGAGCATAATAAGCAAAATAAATACTTGAAACCGTCTTCTTCAACTAAATGGCACGTGCGTATTTCGTCTGTGTAATCAGGGTGAGTACATGAAAAGCATAAAAAGAACCGTTGCTTTTTATGTGTATGAAATGCAGCTCTAAATTCTGAGGGTATTAGTATTTTGGAAAGTACTTTAAATTCGTTCAGTAGATGAGGCCGGGCCGTTAAATCATAAGCTTGATATAAAGTTAAAAAGGCTTCTCGATTATAGTAATCACATCTTAGATCCATCCATTTGTCATTAAGGAGATAGTTCACCATCTGCAAAGTTTCTTTTACAATATCCTCTGCTTGTACCTTTAATGATCCATCATAAGTATGTCGAATTTTATTGCGCCGTTTACGGCTGTTTTCAAACATCCTCAAAAATTTGTCTTCTAGTCTTGATTCACAATATGTATTCACTAGTAACGGAAGAGCTTTAGAATCATGAGTTAACAGATCGGAAAAGTATTCTTTTTTCTTAATTTCTGAGGGATCATTCTTTATAAGAAGATAAGGGGATACATTCGAAATGAGTCCTTTCAAAATGAAATCGACTCCCTCATGAATTAATCCAGTGTGAACCAATAAACTTAGACGAGCATCCTCCCAATACTCTTGAATATGATCCATCTTTTCCGGCATAGTCTCGTCATAATCGTCGTCATTTTCATGGAGTGGGGTAAGGAATTTTAAAACTCCATCATAACCAATCATTATGTGTTCAATACCCATTTTTCGAAAGTCATTGCTTGAGGGTATATCTTTAATCGTCATGCTTTTTATCTCACAGATCTTATAAAACAGGTTCATCCAATTTCGTGAAGCTAACATAATGAAAAGGGATAATTCAAATAATACATTTTGAAACGTGACGCGCAGAGCACTCTTCTTATTTGAGAGCTTATTGTTTCCTTTCAGATGTTGCCTTGAGAAGTCATGAACAATCAGTATTTCAATTTACTATTCTGCTTATTGTCATATATAAGTGTGTAGCAGATTATTCATTGTACTCCTTTTCCTCTCTTTTCAGACTGCAATCTGGAGTATGTTAAGCCTAGCTATGAATTAGACGGTTAAACACAAACAAATAGAAGTTACTATGCAAAAGTCCTTGTTTCACATCAGTAAAATGGATTGTCCTTCAGAAGAAAAGCTTGTACGGATGGCACTTGAAGGTAACACTAATATTAAAAAGCTTGATTTCGATTTGCAAGAAAGGATGTTGTCAGTCATTCATAGTACTGAACCTTCCAACATCCTAGCCGCATTGAAGCCCTTAAACTTTGGAGCTGAATTTAAACATACTTCTGAGTATGATCCTGCCCCTGAAGAATTAGAAGAGAATATAGATCCGGTCAAAGAAGCAAATGTTTTAAAAGCTCTCCTTGCTATTAATGGTATAATGTTTGTACTAGAACTTTTTTTTGGACTATTAGCAGAGTCAATGGGACTAATCTCAGATTCTCTGGATATGCTCGCAGATGCCGCTGTTTATGGAGTAAGCTTATATGCCGTTGGTAAAGCAATCTCTATGAAAAAGAAAGCAGCGACATTAAGTGGTTATTTGCAAATGCTCCTGGCCTTTGGTGTTTTAGTTGAAACGATGAGGCGATTTTATTTTGGAAGTGAGCCAGAAGGGCTCTTTATGATTGGCGTTGCAACTGTGGCCCTCATTGCAAATATTAGCTGTTTATTCCTCCTCTTTAAGCATAAAGGAGGTGAGGTTCACATGAAGGCAAGTTGGATTTTTTCAACGAACGACGTTATAGCAAATATAGGTGTGATACTGGCAGGCCTCGCAGTTTACTTCTTCCAATCCCCTTACCCAGACCTGATAATAGGGACAATTGTTGGATTTGTTGTATTAAGGGGAGCTGTTTCAATATTAAGACTAGCTAGATAATAGTTAGAATTTAAATGAAACCATAAATTTTTATTCAAATAACTTTGTGCCTAATCAGTTGGGGGCCAAAGCATATTTTATATTGTAGAGCAATCTACTTTAAGTTATAATTGCAGTTAAATGAAACTTACAGTCTTGATCCTCTCTATTTTTTTCGCATTTTCAGCTTTAGCAGACTGTTGCGTTTCTAGTCCTTCTGAAGTTGCAAATGAAATAGCCTTTATCCAGTTTGAAGCTATCGAAACTCAGCACAATGACAATTGTAGTGATCCCTTTGCTCATACTGCTGAAAACCTATGTCACTGCTTTGCTTCATGTCACTTTAAGATATTTTCAAATACTGAGAGTAAATCTCTTCATAAGATAGGTTATTATACTATCAACTTTCCTGACTATCAGAATGCTTATGAATTCTTGAACCCTTTCTTATTGTTCCATCCCCCTAGCGCCTAGTATTCCTTTCTTATTACAGCAAAGAAATCACTGAAAGCTTTCATTAATCTTCAGCCAAAGAAGTATTGTGAAATCTTTGATATTCATTCTTTCTTTTCTCCTAATGAGTTTTTTAACTCTTAATTTGAGCTGGTTCAGGAACTAAGGATATGAAAAAATTATTAATCGCACTCGCACTCGCACTAAGTGGACTCTCTGATGCATACTCTTCTGCTTGTCCAAGTCCACAAGAGCTTGATGACATACTTGATTGTCTTAAAGATAAGCACACTTTAGTGCTCACCAAAAACTTCCAAGCTCAAAGTTTAGAAAACCTACATGAGGTTATGGGGCAATGGCCAAATCCTATACTTGACGTCCAGTCTGTACATTCAGGAAGTTCTCGGCAAACTCAAGTTGTTTTGACTCAAAAGATTGATTTAGCAGGTAAGCTTGAGGCTCTAAGAGAAAAAGGAAAGCTGATTTATGAAGTAAGCAAGAATCAGTTAGAAGTTACTAAGGAGGATGTAATTGAGCAAGTGCTGCTTAATATTCATCATATAATGCATGTCCATGAAACATTAATTGTGAATAAAGAGATACTTCAAAGTTTGAGTAAAGTTATCTCAGCATTAAAGAGAAGACCTGCTCTTAATCCTGAACAAGAAGCTTCCCTCATGAATTTCAAACTTCAAGAAGGCGAAGTTCGAAACATTATCGCTTTACTTGAAGATGAGGAGGAGGAGATTCTTCTGTTCTTCGCTTTAAATGGAGGATATTCAAAGTCTGATGTTCTCAAAGTCATGGAGGATCATGGTCATTCATTAGAGGTCTCGAGATTAAAAGAAGGTCTTTCATTAAATCTATTACGGTTAGGCTTAGAGACTAAACTCGCCGAGAAGGAGCTAAAGCTTCAAAATGCTATCGTTTATGAAGACATCAGTATCGGACCCATTTTCATGAATGAGGATTTCAAAACCGACTCAGAGAAGCTTTTTGGTGTTGCAGTGAACATTCCTTTACCTCTTTGGCAGTCCAATGGTGCAGGGAAAGCGATGGCCCGAACTTCCCTTAGAAATTCTAAGCTGCAATATAATCTATTTAAGGAAAAGGAAGACCTGCATAAGAGATCATTGTTGGAAAGAATTGATAATCTGAAGGAAAACCTGAAGCTCCTTCCAAAGGAAGAGGAGTTGATGAAGACTCATTTAAGAGTCGAAAGACTCTACTCTCAAGGTCTCATTTCCCCTTCTTCCTTCCTCGATTCCCATAGGATTTGGCGAGATGTCACTTCCTCAAAATTAGAACTTGAAGAAAAAATTCTGAAATTAAAAATTTCTTACTACCGACTTATTGGACAACTAAATGAGGTACATCTATGAAAAAGATATTAATTTTAATCTTAGCTCTTAATACAGCTATTGTAATGGCTTCATCAGCTAGCAAATTAAATGAAGATGGGTCTTTTCAAGTGAGCCCTAAATCTCTTGAACTACTTGGTGTAAAATTCTTTGAACTGAAAAGTGATGGACCTTGGGTTCTTCCCAAAGATGCCATTGTGAGAATTAAATTCACTCAAGGTGTATACCGTCGCTATGACGGAGATATAACCTTCGTCATAGTTAAAACGTTGAAAACTGATGGAGCCTACGTAAGTATTGAGTCCGCCGACCTGCAACCTAATGATGAAGTTGCAGTACAGGGAGCAAGTTTCCTCCGTTTGACAGAGGCTGATTTAAATTCAGATACAGTTGATGCTTGCGCACACTAGGATGAGAAATGCTTAAAAGTATAATAAAGTATTGCCTGGTTCACCCCATTCAAATCGTGCTTTTCACGATACTACTGGTTGTAGGTGGGCTGTATTCATTTAAGAATTTGGCCATTGATGCCGTTCCCGATATTACGAATATACAGGTCCAAGTTAACACTAAAGTTGATGGATTAGGCCCTGAAGAGATTGAGCGGCTTGTCACTTTACCCATTGAACTATCTTTAAATGGTATACCTGGAGTAGAGCAAGTTCGTTCAATTACTCGCTTTGGACTCTCACAAGTAACTGTCAGCTTTAGCGATGAAATGGATGTATATCTTGCCCGACAGTTAGTATCCGAAAGACTTCAACCCCTCAGGGCCGACCTTCCATTTGAGGCCAATCCCATCTTGTCACCGGTTACAACTGGTCTTGGAGAAATTTATCACTATGTCATAGATTATCAAAGAATTGAAAATGGAATTGAAAGAGTTAAGCAGTTAGCTGAGTTGAGATCAATTCAAGAATGGTACATCAAGCCGCGCCTATTAACCGTTCAAGGTGTAGCTGAAGTTAATACTATTGGGGGACATGAGAAACAATACCTTATAGCTCCTGACCCACAGAAGATGTCTCGGTATGGTTTAGATTGGCAAGATCTTGCCGAAGCTATTGAGAAAGCGAACCGTAATGAAGGTGGTAGCTTTGTAGAACAAACGGGGGATCAATTCTTAGTCGTGGCCAAAGGCATGTTTGAAGAGTTGGATGACATTAGAAGCGTTCCGGTTAAGACTCTTGAAAACTTAAAAGTCCTTAGGGTTACTGATATTGCAGAAGTTAAGATAGGGGAGGCTAAGCGAACAGGTGCTGCTCTCTTGAATGGTGAGGAAGTTGTTCTTGGATCAGTCCTAATGTTGTCTGGGGCAAATTCTAGAAGTGTCGCCATTGACGTTGATCAAAAAGTACAAGAAATTGCAAAGACTTTACCTGAAGGTGTGATTCTTAAAACTGTATATGATCGATCCACTTTAGTTGATGATACAATTCACACTGTTCAAGAAAATATCATCGCTGGTGCTGTTCTTGTTATAATAGTTTTGCTGTTGTTAGTAGG
>DFXX01000029.1 GCA_002381765.1 Bacteriovoracaceae bacterium UBA4097
AAGTTCTTCCTTAAAAAGTATGATGGTGCTATTACTGCTGGTGCTTCGCCTCGTGCCTCCATCTGGCTGTATAAGATTGCTCGATTTAAGGCATTTATGGATGGGAAAGATTTTGTGACTCCGGAGCATATACTATCGATAGTTCCATCTGTTCTCGGACATAGAATAATTCCTTCTTATGAAGCTCAAATCGATAAGCTAAACACAAGGAATATTGCTGCAGCAATTGCGGCCAATGTGATTTAAGTATGAACCTTAAGGAGATCGAGCGCGTTGTTGGGATGATCCAGGCGCACATATTCAAGAATTCCAATGCCTATGCGACAGGTATATTGAAGTCACATTTCAGGGGCTCTGGTCTTCAGTTTCGAGAGCACCAAGTTTATGTGCCTGGTGATGATGTGCGCTTTATCGATTGGAAACTTTCCGCGAGATCTTCTAATACCTATATCAAAACCTTTGAAGAAGAGCGCAACGTTGAAATAGTGGTCTTCCTTGATTTAAGCCACACGATGCTCTACGGCTTTGAAGGAGTCTCTAAGCTGCAAGCTGCAATCGAAGTCGTGGGACTACTATATCTCTTAGCAGGTCAGACCCATGATCTTATTAGGGTCATTATCTGGGGTAATAAGGTTATCAGCCTACCTCCCAAAAAAGGCAAAGAAGGACTTACTTTTTTCATTTCTTATCTAGAGAAGTTAGGATTATTAGATAATGAGGGTAAAGTTATTCTCGAACAACCGGTCAATCTAAATACCCAGTCTGAGGAAGATAAGATTGTGCAAATTAAGTCATTCTTGGCGAGAAGAAAAGAAGTGATTTATTTAGGAGATATGAGCCTCATTAAGAATCGCATTACTTGGGGTAAAATACTCGATAAAAGAAACATGCACTGTTTTAAGGTCTATTCTCCCATTGATAAAAATAACTCCTTCCCTTTTCTTATTAAGGCCAAAAATCCTATCGATGGTAAATCGTTGACAACCGATGTGAAGGGCCGAGAGATCATCGACCCATTAGTAATTAAAGAGAGATATAAAGAACTTGGGGTTCATGAAAGATATCTTGAAAAATTCATAAAAGAGTTAGTGTGAAAAAGGTTCTAATTTTATTACTCGTAAGCTTTGCAAGCTTCTCTGTATTCTCTGCTACTGATTTGAAGCTTTTATTTGATACGCCTGAAGTTAAGCAAGGTGAAATTGTCAATGCCACATTGCTAATATCGATGAATCAAATGCAAGATCTTAATCTTTCCAAACTCGAGAATAAAAGCCTGGCAGAGACAATTTATTTTATGAAGATCTCTCCTTCTGTTAAAAAAGAAGGAAGAGAAGACCTTGAAGCTGAAGTTAAGGTTATATTCACCAAAGTACCTGAGACAAATGGCCTAACCGGTAAGATAAATGATTTAGATATCCGGCTTTCCTGGAACGAGCTTAAAGTAGAAGCTACGGAAGGAGCTCAGGAGCTACTTTGGGGAAATTTTGAGATACCAAAAGAAACTAAGCTCGTACTTTGGACCCTATTGACTCTCTTGGTAGCGACGATCCTCGCTTTAATAATTCGCCCACTCATTAAAAAACACAAGCAGAAAAAAGCTCACAAAGAAATAATGATAAAACGAAAAGATGAGTTGCTGAGTTGTGGAGACTATGATGATGTTGTAAAAATCTGGCAACAGAGACAAGAATATATCTCCCATTTTCCTCATATCTTAGAGCCTTTTAAAAAATTGGAAAAGGATCTCTATAAACATCAGTTTAAGCCAAGGCAAACAGAACAAGAAAAACTAGAAATCATGGATGCCTACAGAACATTTAAACGCTCAATCGAGGGAGGATTTATTGGAATATAAATACCCTCTTTTGATTTGGCTAGGTGTTCTTGGCGGATTAGTTTGGGCCTTGGACTATTGGAAGGTCTTCCATAAATCCAAGCTTTTTTTTCCACAACAAGATCATGATCTTGACTGGTGGAAACAGGCATTGAGGACACTTTTTTTTGTGACGGGCATCGCAGGTTGGGCCTTTCTGAGCTATTCATTAATGCAACCTCGTAAGCCTCAGAAGTTTAGTCCTAGTAATATTGAAGTTAATGACATTGTTCTCTGTATCGATGTGTCTCGTTCTATGCTGGCGGAAGACATTAAGCCCAACCGTCTGGAAGTAGCTAAGCAGCGTATTAGAGAATTTGTTGCGATGAGGCCCACCGATAGGATATCTGTCATCATTTTTTCTGAGAAAGTTTTTACACTCCTTCCCCTGACCACCGATCCATCTCTAGTTGACCAGATTCTTTCTGAGATTTCGATTGGTTTTCTTGGCTCAGGTACTAATATAGGAGATGGACTAGGCCTATCGGTAGCTCGTGCAGCAAATAGTGAAACGAAGAATAAAGTCATCGTGCTACTTACTGACGGTGTTTCCAATGTCGGCAGCATGACTCCGCTACAAGCGGCAGAAGAAGCTAAAAAACATGGTATTAAGGTCTATACCATTGGGTTAGGTACCGATGATGACGCCAGAATTCCAGTAGGTAACGGAATCTTCGGAACCCAGTATCAGCTAATCCCGGGTGGCTCCATTGATTATAAAACCCTCAAACAGATTAGTGATCTCACGGGTGGAAAGTTTTATCCGGCAAAAAGTGATCAAGGTTTGAAGGAAATTTTAGCGGATATTCAGAAGTTAGAGAAAACGGAAATTAAAGTTAATCACCAGATTATCTATGAAGAGCTGTTTTATTTCTATCTCTTGTTAGGAGTTGGTCTCCTCTTTGGAACAGAGAGCTTAAAAAGATTATTACTCAAGGATGTGGTATGAATTTCTTGCACCTCGAGTACTTACCAGTGTTAGTAGGTCTCATTTTTATATTTGCCCTGATGGTATATATCTTTGAAAAGAAGTTTTTTAAACTTGTAAAAACCTATTGGTTCTATAAGCGAAGCATCTTAAGCGTAATTTCTAGCTTCTTATTTGTTTTGGGTATGGGTGGATTACTTTTGGCCCTTTTAGACGTCAGAGGACCTGAAGAAAAAATTAAAATGCCTGTCCCTTCGGAACGAACCATCATACTTATCGATACCTCGGCAAGTATGCTAGCCGAGGATGTAAAGCCCAGCCGACTTCAGAAGGCAACCCTTATTGCCAAGCACTTTGCCAGAAAAGCAGCGGGCCATCAAATATCGGTAGTGGTCTTTGCTGAAATCCAGAAGAAAATTGTTCCCTTCACCAATGACTTGGATCTCATTGATTCACGTCTAGAAAGTGTAAAAGGACTTCGTAATCATTATGGTTCATCTGCTCTTTCACTAGCTCTCCAGGAAAGTATTCAATACTTTAAAGAGGGCGGCGGTAAATTAGCTGGAAATATCCTAGTTCTTACAGATGGAGAGGAAACAGCTGGAGGGATAAATCTTAAAATTCCTCCGGAAATTCATGTCGCTCTCGTTGGAATTGGTACCACTCAAGGGGGAAGAATTCCTCTGGACGATACCAATGGCTTTCGCTTCGGGTATAAAAAACATCGTGGCCAGGATGTTATAACGAAGTTGAATGAGGATTTTTTCAAAGTTGCTGCATCTGATATATCTTCCGCGAAGTACTGGCTTGCTAGCTCTTACTCTCTTCCTTCAGATGAAATTCTAAGTTTTTTTACCGGGGAAAAGGTCAAGGGTCTAAACGAGCAGGATATGGTCATTCGGCCAGTTCTTATGGAGTGGATAGTCGTTCCAGCTATTATCCTTATTATGCTTTCTCAATTCCTCAAAGCAGTCAGAATTTTCTCCCTGGGTCTTCTACTCTTGATTGCTCCTGTTCACAGTAAAGAGGTCAAACTATCAGAAGAAATCATCATGAAGATGGAAGAACTTCAGAATGGAAAACTTAACCAACTGGAGAGACTGAAGCTCGCTGATGAAATCTATAAGTCGGGATTAAAAGAGGAAGCCCTGACGCTTTATAATGAAAATCTAGACTCTACAAAAGTTGATCAACATTTGCCTCCTGAAGCTTATCTTAACTATGGAACTGCTCTTTTGGATAAAGGACAAACCAAGGAAGGTCTTGAAACCTACGGCCACCTGCTGGACTCTCTCCCGGATGGATCTGAAAAGAAGAAAGAAATCCAATCTCTTATTGAGAAAAATACCGTCACTCATTTCAGACAGCAGGAAGAAAAAAAGCAGCAACAAAAGAAAGATCAACAGAAGAATAAGGATAAAGATAAGAAGAACGAAGGTTCTCAGGAACAGTCTGGCCAGGACCAAGGAAATAATGACAAGCAGCAGTCCAAAGAGGGCAAGAAACCGGAAGATCAGAATGATAAAAAAGATCAAGAGGGTGACAAAGATAAGAACGATGAGGGTAATCAGGACGATGAAGATAAAGATGGTGATGATGCCAAGAAGGATGAGCAGGCAAATAATGGTGATCGAAAACCGCTTCCACCTAAGAAATTACCCGCTAAATTAAAACAGCTTCTTTCAGATGATCGTCAATTGCAGAAGCAAGTTATTGAGAATGGAACTCGTGATCTCAACAAGAGCAAAGACCGCAAGAGTAAGGACTGGTAGATATGAAATGGATTCTTATATTACTTTCAATCGTATGTTTTTCATCGGCCATGGCAGATGAAGTTAAGGTAGAAATTAATCCTCAAAAGCCTGTTGCAGGCGAGGTCTTTCAGGCCTATTTTCGCATTTTTACAGAATCTGATGAAGAGCCTTCAATCAATTTTAGTCCAAGTGGTGTTGAAGTCGTTGGTAAGTCAAATCAGGGTATTTCTACTCGCACTATATATGCCAATGGGAAATTAAGCGTCACGCGTGAAATGACCTATGTCTATGACCTGGTTGCCTCGAAGGCTGGCAATGGGGCCCTGAGAGATATTACAGTTCAGTTAGGTACTAAGACACTTAGGCATCCCATGATTTCTTTAAGAGTTTTAAAGGAACCAGAGGTTCAACCAGAAGTCTTTATTATGGCGGATGTGCCAAAAAAGAAATTATTTTTAGGGGAGGGAGTAGTCGTTCGTTACTATCTTTACAGTAAGGTTAACGTAACGAATATAGATGTTAAAAAGTATCCGAAACTTTCTAATTTTCTTAAAAGATTTTTACAGGAAGCTGATCGCTCAGAGAGAGTTACCGTAGATGGCCAGCTCTATCTACGTAACCAGATCTATGCTGCTAAGCTCTTTCCAGAAAAAGTGGGAACTCTTAATGTGGACTCTATCCATTTGACTGTAACCTACCCAAACATTCGGTCAGGTGATCCTTTTGCTGCCTTTGGAATGAGTAGAGATCTCAGAACTAAATCGATTTACAGTGAAGCCGTTAAGGTAGAAGTAAGGCCAGTTCCTGCTCCGACACCTCCTGACTTTACGGGTCTAATAGGTAAACATGATTTTGATATTCAATTTGGGCAGAATAAGTTGATCGTGAATCAACCTTTAGAGGTGACCTTAACCGTCACCGGTGGTGGCGCACTTGAAAACCTGGAAGCTCCCCGCTTTCTGAAAAATCCAGCCTTGGAAGAGTTTGAGACAAATGGGGATTTAAAGATAGCCAATGCAGATCAAGGGACTAAATCATTCAATTATACCTTTCTGGCCAAGAACAATGTAACCATACCAGCTACTGAATTAACTCTGAGTTACTTTGATCCTGAGAGCGAGAAGTTTATTCCAACTGTGCTCACTATACCCGAGATTGTCATTGCTGGGGGAAGTAGAAGCCAGATTCAAGAGAAGACTCCTCCTCCTGTTGCCGGAACTAAGAAAAAGACCAGTATCCCAAGAGAAGAAGCACCTCCTTCTTTGGCGTCTCCTCTTTCAACGAATAAATCGACTATTGAAACCTGGCTTCCGTATGTGAATTCAACTCTTTCACTTTTGGCTGTGCTCTTGGCATTAGGTTGGTTCATAAGAAAAGATAGCTTAATTCATTTTCAGACTAAAGGATCGGTACCTGCTAAGTTCCGCAAGGGTGAATTCTCTCTTGGTGAATTTACTAAATGGCTTAGCCCGGCCATTCAGAAGACGGCAAAGTCTCCTTTGACTATTATTAATGAATCTGAATTGACCCCTGAAGCCAAAAGGTATTTCATTGATTTGTTGAATTCGAATGATTATAAGGATTACTCTTCTGATAAAGCTCAGATGAAGTATCAATATAATGCGAGTCACTTTAAACAGTTGAGCCGCTATATAGAGAGTGTCAAAAATGAAAGTCCTTCACAGCCTTCTTGATATATCCACAAATGATGCTCCTCCTATTGGACTTACCATCGGGAATTTTGATGGAGTTCATATAGGTCATCGTCAACTACTGACCAAGATAAAAAGTGATTGCTTGGAGAAGGGTTTAAAGTTTGTTGTTGTGACTTTTGCTCCCCATCCTCAGAAGATTTTACAACCTGGTAAAGAAAGATTTCTAATCAATAGCTATGAGACTCGCAGATCACTCCTTTCTGATTTAGGAGTCGACTACCTGGTTGAGGTCATGTTTACACGCGATTTTAGTACTCTTTCTCCTGAAGCATTTTTAACAGATTATTTGCTGATCTATCCAAAACTCAAAAACATGTATCTGGGATATGATTTTGCCTTTGGCGCTAATAAAGAGGGTGGCTTTGATCTCGTGAAAACGATCTGTGAAGATCGAGGCATTAAAGTTGAAATACAACCGAAGTTTGAATTTAAAAATCAAGTCGTCTCATCGAGCCTCATTAGAGAAAGAATTTCTAGTGGGAATTTAAGTGAAGTAAGAGATATTTTGGGGAGAAACTTTTGTCTGGAAGGTGTGGTGGTTAAAGGTGAAGGTAGAGGAAAACGGATTGGCTTTCCAACAGCAAATATCCAGGTTAATCCCGATCTCATCGTTCCTCAGAAGGGTGTTTATGTGACTCGGACCTGTTATGAAGGTATGACCTATCAGTCTGTTACCAATATTGGAAATAATCCAACCTTTAAAGACACCAATCAAATTCATATCGAAACCAATATTCTTGATTTCGATAATGATATCTATGGCGAAAATCTTGAGATTGAATTTCTAAGCAAAGTAAGAGACGAAAGAAAATTTGCCACGGTAAATGATCTGATTGAGCAAATCAAGCTAGATGTACAATTCTCTCGGGACTTTTTGAGAATTAAATGAAGTTAGCTCTTATTGGTTATCCTATCGATCATTCTTTATCTCCTTCCCTTTATAAAGAATTCTTAAAGGACAGACTAGAATCCTATGATCTTCTTTCTTATCAAAACCCAAATGATGTTCCTCATGTGAGTGAACTTGCTAAGAAGTATGATGGCATCAATATAACGACTCCTTATAAGAAGCATTTTTTGGATCAAGTGAAAATTCCTTCTCAGCTGGTTAAAGAGTTAGAAGCCATTAATACACTTTCTTTTACTGAGTCCGGTGTTTTGGCCACCAATACCGATGCTCTGGCGGTGGAAGAAATCCTGAGGAACTATCAAGCTCACCATCCCCGTTTACATCTTCTGATTCTAGGCAAAGGAGTGATGGCGCGGATCACGCAACTTATCTGCGATAAATTAGGCATAAGTTATATAACCCTTTCACGCTCCCCGCTATTACCCGACATAAGCAGACTGGATTTAAGAAGCTATCGCAAAGAGGATGTCCAGAATATCATTATCAATGCTTGCTCCCGGAGTTTCATCTTCACCGGCATGCTTAATTCAGAAGATATTTTTTGGGATTATAATTACTCCTTCCTACCCCATTCAAGCACCTTACCATTGCAGGTGAAATCTTACATCGATGGTCAAGAATTACTCCGGTTGCAGGCAAGGTCCGCCATAGCATTTTGGGCAAAAACTAACCCTAAACTTAAGTACTGAATAATCCGAAGTATAATCATACTATCAGGGGTTTATTCAGTTTATGATTCGAAAAGAGTTCATAGAAATCGTCACTAATACCGGAATGGCAACACTTAAAGAGTTGCGCCGGATTTCTATGGGTAAAGAGGATGAGATCAGTGAGTTTGAACTTCTTAATATGCCGTATTTTGATGAAGTTAAATTTGCTAAACTATGTTCTGAGCGCTACTCACTAACTTTCATCGATCTTCGTAATGCAAAAGTTCCTGCTGATATCCTTTCTACTTTAAAGAAAAAGTATGTGGTGAAGTTTCGCGCGATTCCTATCCAAAAGACTGCGACGAAAATTACCTTTGCGACTTATGATCCAAGTGTCATTGAAGAAGCTAAGAAAGAATTATCTGACTCTTTTAAAAAGCAAGTTGACTTTATTCTCACCAATATTTCTTCATGGAAGAAACTATTCGCAGGCATTAAAGATTCAGTCGATGATCTCATTAATAATATTCAAGAGATCACCGGTACTAATATTGGCCAAGAAGAAAGTGTTAAGGCCGAAGACATTTCTGATGACGTGGTAACTTTCGTTAACCGTCTACTGGCAGAAGCCTTTGTGAAGAAAGCTTCCGATATTCATGTTGAGCCCTACGAGAAGATTTTCAGAATTCGCTTGCGCATGGATGGAAGTCTGGTGGAAGTTGCTCAACCTCCTAAGAGTATGATGGCCTCAGTTATCTCAAGAATTAAAATTATGTCTCAGATGGATATTTCTGAGAAAAGAAAGCCTCAGGATGGAAGAATTAAGCTTCTCATCGGGGGAAGTCCCATTGATTACCGCGTATCTTCACTCCCAACTTTGTTTGGCGAAAAGATCGTTATGCGACTTCTTGATTCATCAAACCTCCAGTTAGATATGACCAAACTGGGTTTTGAGCAAAAGCAGCTGGATATTTTCCTGGAAGGCATTCATCGTCCATATGGAATGTGTCTAGTGACCGGGCCCACGGGTTCGGGTAAAACGACGACTTTATATTCTGCGATCGCGGATCTGAATACTCCAGACAACAATGTCTCTACCGCAGAAGATCCGGTGGAATTTAACCTGGAAGGTATCAATCAGGTTAACGTGAGAAAAGACGTTGGTCTGACCTTCGCCTCTGCCCTTAAAGCATTTTTGAGACAAGATCCTGACATCATCATGGTGGGGGAAATACGAGATGCCGAGGTGGGTGAGATTGCTGTAGAGGCGGCCCTTACTGGTCACCTTGTACTATCTACTCTTCACACCAATGATGCTCCGGCCACAGTAACTAGACTTCTTAATATGGGAATTGAGCCATTCCTCGTGGTAGCCGCTCTTAACGTGATTGTAGCTCAGCGCTTGTGTAGAAAAATTTGCATCAGTTGCAGAGAAGAGAAAGAAGTCTCTACAGATGAACTCATCGCTTGCGGATTTGCTCCGGCTTCAGCTGAGAAGATTAAAGTCTACCATGGTAAAGGCTGTGCGGCGTGCAATAAGACTGGATATAAAGGGCGTGTTGCCATTTATGAAGTCTTGCAAGTTACACCGAAGGTTCGTGAACTCATTTTAAAGAATGGATCGACAGATGATATTAAACGACAAGCGATTAGAGATGGTATGAAAACGCTTCGAATGTGTGCCCTGACGAAAGTCGCTCAAGGTCTCACCACCTTAGAGGAAGCACTTGCGAATTCGGCTTCTGATCAATTGTAGGAGAAAATTATGAGTAGTAATGACAATACCGCCCAAACCAAGACCGGCTCCGAGCAGGGGATTGGCAATGTGCAGATTCAACAGCTGTTTAAGGTCATGGTTGATCATGGTGCCTCAGATCTACATCTGACAGTGGGAAGTGCCCCTGGGATGAGAATCAGTGGGGATATCGTGAGAGTTAAGGTGGGAAGTCTTACTCCTGATGATACTAAGAGATTGGTCTATCAAATCCTGACTGAAAAGCAGAAAGCAGAGCTTGAAAAAAACCTCGAATTGGATTTTTCGTTTGGTATCAAGGGGCTTGCGCGATTTAGGGCCAACGTTTTTTATTCTAAGGGCTCGGTCGCTGCAGTCTTTAGACAGATTCCCAGCCTTATTCCGGATTTTGAAGCTCTGGGACTCCCGCCTGTTCTTTTAGAAATGGTGAATGTCTCCAGTGGTTTGTTTCTGGTAACCGGCCCCACCGGATCTGGTAAATCAACCACGCTGGCCTCTATCATCGATAAATTAAATATCTCTTCTTCTAGCCATATTATTACCTTGGAAGATCCGATTGAATTTGTTCACCAGCATAAAGCTTCCTTAGTCAATCAAAGAGAGATTGGTGCTGATACCCTGAGTTTTGGTAAAGGCATTAAGTCTCTGCTGAGGCAAGATCCAGATATCGTTCTTGTAGGGGAGCTGCGAGATCCCGAAACCATTGAAGCTGCTCTTACCATTGCAGAAACTGGTCACGTGGTCTTTGGTACTCTTCACACCAACTCAACGATCCAAACCATTAACCGTATCATTAACGTTTTTCCCTCTGAACAGCAGGATCAGATCCGAACTCTTCTTTCTTTCGTTCTGCAAGGAGTAGTTGCTCAGCAACTTCTTCCTCGTATCCCGAAAGGGCGCTGCCTGGTTCAGGAGATTTTAAGAATCACTCCTGCGATCAGAAACCTTATCCGAGAAGATAAGATTCATCAGATCTACTCTCAGATGCAGATCGGTCAGGAAGAGACGGGTATGAACACCATGAACCAGCACATAAAGAAATTGCTCGATGCTGGTCTGATTACAACCGAAACGGCAATTACCAATTCTAACAACCCAGAAGAATTAACCCGGATGTTAGGACTAGGTGCTCAGGCAAAAAGAAAGTGATTTAGATTATGTCGCGATTTAAGTACACAGGTTTCACCAGGGATGGCAAAAAGGTAGAAAGCACAGTCGAGGCTGACTCCGTTAAAGATGCCAAGAAAATCCTGAGAAGAAGAAATATCAGACCTACCAAGGTCCTGGCTCCTTCTATATTTGAAACCGATCTCGGTGAATTCATGGCCGAGAAGGGCTTCGCTAAGCCCTTTGGGCAAGCCGATCTTATGCGCTTTACACGCCAGCTCTCTATCCTGATTAATGCCGGTGTTCCCATCCTCGAATGCTTAGAGATTCTGTACAAGCAGGAACATAATCTTGCACTTAAAAAGATTCTAAAAAAAATTAGCGTGCAAGTGGAAGAAGGTAAGAGCTTGCACGATGCTATGATCCAGCAGCAGGGCTTTGATAAATTATACTGCGCCCTTGTTAAGGCAGGAGAAGCCGCCGGTATTCTTGATACTATTCTAGTAAAGCTTGCCGAGTTTTTAGAGAAGGCCGAAAAGCTAAAAAAACAAATTAAATCGGCCCTGACCTATCCCGTGATAGTTTTGTTTGTGGGTATCCTGGTAGTCATGGGTCTGATGACCTTTGTGGTTCCCCAATTTGTGGACATGTTGAAAGAATCTAATCAGGAAATTCCTTGGGTCACTCAAACAGTTATCGATACCTCGGCTTTCTTTCAAAACTACACCTTGCTCTTAATCGCAGGAATGGTGGCCTTTACCATTGTCTTTACCAATTATATTAAGACTAAAGAGGGAAAAAAACAGTGGGATCTCTTTACTATGAAGTCTCCTTTGTTTGGTGCTCTTATTATTAAAGGGAATCTAGGCGCTTTCACCCGTACTCTTGCCACCATGCTGGCCGCCGGTGTACCCATCATCGATTCTCTGGAAATCTGTATCGATACCTTAGACAACACTCAAATCGCCAAAGATCTTACTAAAGTTAGAAAAGCCGTGACCGAAGGTAAATCCATAACGGAGCCCCTCTCACGCATTAGCTACTTTCCCCCCTTGGTTACTCAGATGATTAAAGTCGGAGAATCCACCGGAAACTTAGATGAGATGCTGGTGAAAGTTGCCGATGTTTTCCAAGATGAAGTGGAAGAGCTCATCGGTAACCTGACTAAAATGATCGAACCAATCATCCTAGTGGTATTGGGCGGTATCATCGGTTTCGTGCTGATTGCTATGTACTTGCCCATGTTTATGTCGGCAGGAGGGGTTGATTAAGGTTGCCAATTTATCTGGGCAAAACGCTCTAAAAGCGGCTTTTTAAACAATTTGTGCCTAACTAAGGTAATAGGAATAAGTTGCCGAAAGATAATTAACCGACCTTTATTTTTATTCATATTAAGATAAATTTTATTAGTAACTTATAATCAAACCGGGGAACTCCCAAATTTGAGATTCTTAATATCTCGAACCAAAGAGAACCTTTTTAACAACGCTTAGATCTCTTAATGATCTAATCAAGGAGTGAAGGATGAAGACATTTTCTCAGTCGTTAAAGCGACAAGACGGGTTCACACTCGTGGAACTTATGGTTGTGGTTGCCATTATTGGTCTCCTCTCAGCTGTAGCAATTCCGAACTTTAAGAAGTATCAGGCCAAGGCCAAAATCTCTGAGGCCAAGCTTCAGTTGTCTGCGATCTATACGGCAGAGGCGGCGTTTTTTAGTGACTTTAATATGTACGCTGGTTGCCTTCGTTATATGGGCTATGATCCTGAGCTAGAAACTCCAAACCGTTATTATGCAACAGGTTTTTTTCAGGGGATTGCTGCCCGTCATGCGACTCCTCATGCAAATGCGATAAGCTCTGGTCTAAACGTAACTTCTTGTCCCCAGGCGCTTACTGCTAACACTGGTACGGCCGCTACAACACCTGCAGCAACTTTCTTCTACGCCGGAAAAGGTATGGGTACAGCTGTTGCAAATGGTACTATTGTTAACCCAACAGGTAACCAAGCTGGTGCTGCTGGAGTTTGTACAACTGCTACTCCGACGGGTGGAAACTGTGTTGGTACTCAGCAGAACCCTGCGACTATGACCTTCATTGCCGCTGCAGTGGGAGTTATTTCAGCCGATGCTATGACTGCAGCATTGGCTTCAGGACTTACCATCGATAATACTAAAGTTATCAGAACTGTAGTTACTGGCTTCTAATTAGAGCGAGCGATAAGGTAGGCTAAACCTACCTTATCGCTTTTTTGTGAATGCGATAAGGCTGAAATTCCTGCTGACTAATCCACTTACCGTCCCGATATAAATAACGATCCCCCTCACTATCCACTCGCTCACAGTTTTCACCATTAGAATTCAAGCAATCAAGGTCTCGCTCGGCTTTAAGAGCATATAGGTCAGCTCGCAGTTTCTTTTCTAAAACGGGATCTTTATTATTCGCCAGATTAAATTTTAAAAACTCCATGGCAGCTTCAAAATCATGGCTCTCTTCAAAACGCAGTTTATTGATGATATATTTTAAGGGAGCAGGACTATTAGGATGATCTTGTGCTCTTTCTAAATGTTGTAGGCCTCTTTCAAAATCTCCCATCTCAAAATAGTAATTAAACCCAGCATTGTAATTTAATTTATAGTCATTGGGATAAAGCTTAAGCCCTCTCTCATACATATCGGCGGCACCTTGCAAATCATCCTTTACGATCGAAAGGAGCATCCCACCATACAGATAGTTCTCATAAAATTTGGGATCTAGCTCCGAGATACTGCGAAAGCGCAGATACATCCAGCTATTAAGATCCTGTTTGTTATACTTGACCAAATCAGACTCTAATAAGGTTTGAATCCACAAGAGATCGGCGATTAATCTTTTATTTCCTAAGGACACAAATTTAAGGAAGTCCTGTCTAAGATTAATAGCACTGTCTTGTTTCTCGACCGTAATAGCGGGTTTAGTGGTGAGGTTATGAAGAAACAGGGCGATGGTATAAAAGAGGATGGCAGCAATAAGAATGAAATAGTTATTGCCATATTTTTTTTTAAACATAATGATTTGATTATGTTGAAATTTCAGGAAATTACCAAGGTTTTTAAAACCGATCTGATCGCTCAGCCGTTCACGGCGCTCAATGATGTCTCCTTTGAAATTCCCCACGGATCCATGGTGGGATTTCTAGGTGCCAATGGTGCGGGAAAAACCACATCATTGAAGATCATCATGGATTTTATTCGCGCTGATAAGGGGCGAGTGGAATTTGATTCAAGCATGGGTAAAAATAAGATTGAGGTGTTTAAGAAGATTGGCTTCTTGCCGGAGAGACCCTATTTCTATCCTAATCTTACGGGTACTGAGTTTCTCATGTTCATGGGAAGATTATCGGAGCTTCCTCGAGAGCAAATTAAAAAGCAAGTTGCTGTGTGGGCCCCTAGGTTCAAGATTGAGCATGCTCTAGAGCGACCACTTAAGACATATTCCAAGGGAATGCTTCAGCGAGTGGGGTTTCTGGCGACTATTATACATGAGCCGGAGTTGATTATTCTGGATGAGCCGCTTTCGGGACTCGATCCGATTGGACGCAAAGAGCTTAAGGATGTGATTGTTGAAGTTCATCGTGCGGGTAAGACCGTCTTCTTTAGTAGTCATATCGTTTCTGATATCGAAGAGATTTGCGACCGCGTGATCTTCTTGAAAGAAGGGAAGCTCGTCTATGATGGTGCGGTTGATAGCTTGATGAATTCGGGTAAGCAGAATGATTATTTAATTAAGTTTAGATCTGTGGGTAATATTTCGTTAAGTGCTCCTCATCATAATTGGCAGCACTTTCCGGGAAACCTCAATGTCATCACGGTTAATGAAGCTGCTAAATCTGCTGCTCTTCAGGAGCTAGTGGGTGGTGGCGTGGAGATTACGGGAGTTGAATTGATTAAGCCGAGTCTGGAAGAAATTTTTTATAAGATAAGAACCCAATGAATATTTTAGAAAAAATCCTGATTGTTGCGAAGTATACCCTCAAAGAAATTTTAAAGAGTAAGGTTCTCTATATTACTCTCGTGATTGGTGTGGCCTTAATGATTGTGACCTATGTCGCAACTGAGTTTACCTATGGAGTGCCGGAGAAGGTCTCATTAGATTTCGGTTTGGGAATGCTCTCCTTGTCTTCTATTGGTATCTCGATCTTCATGGGAGCCACACTTCTTCCGAATGAAATAGATTCCCGCACTGTTTATATGGTTATCTCGCGACCCGTTCCGCGCTGGGTGTTTATTACGGGAAAGGTCGTGGGGCTGATTGGAGTTTTGGCGGTTAACTTCGCCATTCTCTCGACCATGACCCTGGCCTGTACTTATCTCTTAGGTGGTCAGATCGATCAGACCATTATTATGGCGATTCTTTTTACACTTTTGGAATGTATTCTCTTACTTCTTTTGGTGGTGTTCTTTTCTCTCTTCACCAATAATATTCTTTCTTCGTCCATTTCGGTGGTGATTCTTTTATTAGGACATGCGGTCCAAGAAACTCAGCAAACCACCTTTGTGCAGAACCGGGAGTTATTAGGGAAGATTTTAAGTTTTTATCATTTGGTTCTGCCCGGCTTTTATAAGCTTAATCTCAAAGACTTCGTGATCTATAACCAAAGTATCGAGGCTTCTTACCTGTGGGGATCATTTATCTATGGTGCCACCTACAGCGCTTTCTTATTTCTCATGATTATTTATCTCTTTAACAAAAAGAATCTGGATTGATGGAAGCCTTTATCGATATCTATGTTTTCATCTTTGGGCTCTTAATTGGCAGTTTTCTCAATGTAGTGATTCTGCGCCTGCCGGAAAAGAAAGACCTGGTTTTTACCCGCTCGGCCTGTCCCACCTGTGGGAGTAAACTCAAGTGGTACCACAATATTCCCGTGGTGAGTTTTCTCGCCTTGAAAGGTAAGTGTGCTTATTGTGAAAAGAGGATTTCGTGGCGCTATCCCCTAATTGAATTGTTGACGGGATTAGTTGCTTTCTGGCTCTTGCCCCAGTCGATAAGTTTGCAATCTATGGGTATCTTCCTTTTTTATTTTACCATCGCCTGCATTTTCATCTGTCACTTCTTTATCGATCTTGATCATCACCTGCTTTTGGATTCTTTGAATCTTTATTTAATGGCCATCATCCTCGCCTTTGCTGTCTTCACCTTTCATTGGTCCTATTGGGTCACTGGCGGAGTGATTGGTTTTGGGGCCCCCCTGCTAGTGACTTGGATCTTCTATAAACTCAGAGGCCAAGTTGGCCTGGGCGGCGGGGATATCAAGCTCTATGGAATTCTTGGTCTCTATCTTGGTCCTACGGGTGTTATGTTCACGATTTTCCTCAGTTGTTTTGTAGGGGCACTTTTTGGAATTATTATGATCGGACTCAAAAAGATGACAAAAGATAAGCCCATGGCCTTTGGTCCGGCAATTATCATGGTGGCCGCTTTTCAAATCTTCTTTCCCGATCTCTATTATAGAGTCCAGCAATGGTTCTTCTAATGGCGTGAGGCACTAAATCCTTGATAACTCATTTGCTTCCTGACTATAATTAATTTAGTTCAATTATCTTACAAAGACAGGGAAGACTTTGGGAGCCTCATTAAAAGAACAGCTTGATGACTTATTGGGTAAGCTCAATCCCGGCTCGGTGATTGGGGTGGATATTGGTGCCCATAGTTTAAAGGTGTGTGAGCTGAGTGGCGGTCCTGGAAAATTCAAGGTCGAGCGCTTTGGTATTTTCACCCTGTCTGAAGCCACCCTTATCGAAGATGAAGTTCAAAAACCTTCCGACATTATCGATGGAATAACAGAAGCACTTACTCAAGCTGGTATAACTTCTAAGACTGCTTGTCTTGGTTTGTTTGGCCCTAATACCATGACCAAGAGATTGAATGTTCCTGAAGGAACTAAAGAAGAAATCGAAGATCATGTGCTTTGGGAATCTGAACAGTATATTACTTTCGGAGCAGATGATTCGCAAATCGACTTCTTCATACTTGGCGAGAATGAAGGTGGTGGAAATGATACCATCGTTGCAGCCGCTAAAAATGAACTCATCGATGGCTTTAGTGATTTATTGAAGCAGGCCAAACTCAATGTAAGAATTGTCGATCTCAATGTGATAGCTCTTTCAAATGTTTTTGAAGAGGTCATGAAGGATAATCTTGAGGAGTATTCCGAAGGAACTCTTCTTCTGGATTTTGGTGCTCAGAGTACCAAGATCATTGTATATAAGCGTGGAGGACCCATCTTCACCAAAGAAATTCCTGTTGGCGGTGGTCTAGTAACTGAAGAGATTCAGAGACAGATGGGTGTGAGCTATGCGGAAGCAGAAGATCTCAAAACCACAACCGATGAAAACGGAAATCTTCCACAAGAAATTCTGAATATTATCGAAGTTCAACTTGAGCAACAACTGGCCGAAGTTAGAAAGAATATTAATTTTTATGTAAGTCAGGGTGGGGCAGAGAAAGTTAACTACTGTTTTGTAACAGGAGGATCTTCTCTCTTGCCTGGTCTCATCGATAAGCTTTCAGAAATTGCAGGAATTCCGGTTGAAAGATTGGATGTCTTTTCAAGATTCAAGATCGATGAGAAAAGAATCAATGCTAATCTTGAAGAGTTAAGTGCTATTGCTCCTGTGGTGATAGGTCTGGCCATGAGGACGTCATAGCCATGATTAAACTCAACCTCTCCACACATAAAAAGCAGACATCTCTATCCAATATGGGTGGATTCGATTTTTCTAAAGTTAAGATCAAAGCCGTTTTACTGGTAATCGTAATTATCTATCTCCCGGATCTTTTTGTTATCCCAATGTGGGAGAGTCAGTTGGCCGAAATGAATCAAAAACTGAGTGAACGGCAAGCGGTATCTTCATCATTAAAACGTAAAGTCGAAGGTGGTAAAGATTTTGAACGACAGATTAAGGAATTAATAGCGCAAGAAGAAAACTTAGGTCAGAAGCTTCAGGCAGTTAAGCAAGCTATCTCTGAAAAGAAAAACCCTTCTTCTCTTCTTCTCTATGTTGCCAAAAATGTTCCTAATGAACTCTGGATAACTTCCTTGGTGATTGATGGGGAGACTATGACCATTAAGGGCGAAGCCCTGGATTATACCAGTATAGGAAATTTTGTGAATAGCCTCAGGTCTTCCGTTTTTGTGAAGGATGCTAATATTGTTAGTACCAGCAGTCAGGTGAAGGAAGAAGATAAGCGAAGAATTGAATCCTTTGAGGTTAATTTCTCCATTGCGAGGTTTGACCAATGAAAGAATTAGGCAACAAGATCATCGCAAATCTTCATTATATACTTCTCATCTATGGTCTCTATGGGGTCTGGGAGTATTACGAAAACCATACGGCTCAAGTGGAACAACTTGAGGCACAAGCATCGGCCCTTGAAAACGAAATTGCGACCAATGCGGCTAAGCTAAAAGAGATCGAAGAGTTCTCGAAAAAAACTGAAGAGTATAAAGTAAGGGTTGAGTCAGTCGCTAAAAACATCGAAGAAGCACAAAAGCAACTTCCTAGCGAGATCAACGACTCTCAAATCTTAAGCTTCTTCAGTGGAGAGATGTCTGTCTTAAATATTAAGGATCCTTCCCTGGTTCCCGGAAAAGAGAACACCAGCACATACTTTATCTCTAAAGATTATAATGTGAAGGCCAATGGGACTTATCTGCAGTTTCTCATCCTGTTTGAGAGAATCGGAAATGCTGCCAGAATCTATAATGTGAAGAATCTAACGATGAATGTCGCAGATGACAAAAAAAGAGGACGTTTTCAAATGGTAAGCATGGATATGACTATCCAGGCTTTCCGTTTTAACCCAAATTTCAAAGTAGATAGAGGTTTTGATAAGATTGAAGCTACCCCCGAGGTTGTTCAGTAATGATTATTAAAGTCATCTTTCTTATTCAAGTGCTTTTACTTTCCAGCTGGGCCATTGCTCAGAAGGAAAAAGCTGTTGAGAATTTTTTTAAAGATAAAACCCGCATAGAAAATCCCTTTGAACTGAGAGACCCCTTTAAGACGCCACTCCTGAAGAGTAAAAAGAAAGTCACTGGGAAGGAGAACTACTCTCGCTCAGTAGAAGACGATCTGGCCGAAATGGCCCTGCAAGATATCAAGGTCGTGGGAGTTCTGATAGGTAAGGAAAGAAGGGCGGTCCTACAGGTTGAGAAAGGACCACTGGTCCTGGTGAAAGAAGGCATGAAGATTGGACCCGATCAGGTAGAACTCAAGGCCATCCTCCCAGGAGGGATCATATTAGTTGAGAAAATCGTTAATGTTTATGGGCAAGACGAATATTTAGAAACTGTTGTACCCATTTCGAAATAATATCCTTACAATTTTAGTAAGTGCCCATTCTTAAGGAAGAGAACATGAAGAAAGGATTTTTTCTATTCACCTTATTAATCCCTACCCTTTTGCAGGCCCAGGAGATTAAAAACGTCAGCTTCGTGCAAGAAGGTGAAGTCAGTAAATTAATCATTGAAGCCGATCAAGAAATACCAGCCGATAGATTTCATGTTACCGAAGATAAACAAATTATTCTCGATCTTAAGAATGTAAAAGTCTCACCTAAACTATTAAGAGGGATTGATACTTCCGAGTTTCCGGGAAGTGCTGTTTACATTTCTGGTTATAAGAAACCGGGAACTCAAAATGATATTCGTTATGCCGTTCAGTTAAGAGATAATGTTCGTTCTATTCTCACTAGAAAAGATAATAAGATCATACTGAGCATTGAGAACCGCTTTGGTGTGTTCACAACTCAGAAAATTAAAACCAACGACACTTCCCTTACCCCCGATGAACTAGTGGGAGATACAGTTGGTCTTCATGTTCCTAAATCGACCGATGTTCAGGATATCCTGGAAAACCTTACATTATCGGGTCCAAAAAAATACATCGGTAAGAAGATCTCCATGAACGTGAGAGATATCCCCATCGTTGATGTTCTTAATATGATTGTTGATACATCAGGATTCAACATTATTATCGATGATGAAGTTAAGAAGAAAGCCCCCCTCACTCTTACCCTGACTAATGTTCCCTGGGATCAAGCACTTGATACCATTATGTCCCTGTCTGGGTTAGTGGCCAAGAAGACTTCTAATATTCTCTTCATTCAGACTGAAGCTCAGGCCTTAAAAGAGCGTGAAGAAAGAATGAAGGCTGAAAACTCAAAGGAGTTTTTCGGGCCTACGGTGACCAAAGTCTTCCTGATTAATTACGCCAAACTTGAAGATATCTTTAAGATCGTTAAAGAATACGGAACTCCTGATGACTCAAGCATTCTAATGGACGAAAGAACAAATAGCTTGATCGTCTCTGACAGAGTAGAAAAACTAGAAATCATCAGAAAGATCATTGAAACGCTGGATACTCAGACTCCACAGATATTGATTGAAGCCAAGATCGTGGAGGCTACCGAAAGTTATTCTAAGAGAATTGGTCTTTCTCGCGGTATTTCCTTTGGCTACGATCCAGTCAGATCGGGTGCCTCCATTCCAGCTGCTGTTGGACCGGGCTTCTCCTTTAGTACTGCTCCTAATGCCGACGCACCAGGAGTACTTGGTATGACTATTGGAATTTACCGTAGACTTCTAAACCTTGATTTGAATTTACAGTTAATGGAGTCCGAATCTAAGGGTAGAATTATCTCCACTCCAAAAGTGGTAACTCAGAATAAGAAAGTCGCCACTATCACTAGTACCGAAGAGACGAGCTTCAGAGTTCAGCAACCTGCTACTGGAAATCAGCCAGCTCTTGCGACGTTTGAAAAAGTTCAAGCAGAGTTAAGTCTTAAGGTAACCCCTCAGGTAACAAATGATGGGGCGATTACCATGGAAATAGATATTGCTAAGTCGGCCTTTGGTACTCGTCCAACTGCCGATTCTCCACCAGATCAGACCTCACGAAATGTGAAGACCAATGTCCTGGTTGAGAATGGTTCAACCGTGGTGATTGGTGGTCTCTACCAAACATCGACTCTTGAAACTCAGTCCGGAATTCCATTCTTGAAAGATCTTCCACTTGTGGGTTGGTTATTTAGAAGTCCTTATGCCCCTGATACTAATAAAAATGAATTGATTGTTTTCATGACGCCAAGAATTATCAATCAAGAGGAAGCTGGGATGACTAACAGGCAAGCATCCAAAGATACTTCCACTGAACTTTAAAGAAGGTTAATCAGTGGTAGTGAGAAAGAATCAATCGGCTTTATTGGCCAAATATTTCAGCATGTATAAAAAGAACTCTCGCTCGAAGGTCTTTGCACCTTTGGCGGAGTCTTTTCGTAAGCTCGGAATGCTGGATGATGCTTTTAAGGTTCTGAAAGAGGGAATTCGTCACCACCCTAATTACACATTGGGATATATCGTTCTCGCCAATTGTTACTTTGATCAAGGTAAATTTGACCTTACTTATAATACTCTGAGACCCATCGTCTCAAAAAATGCTGACAATATTTCACTTCAAAAAGTCTTTGCCGAGGCTTGCATCAACCTCGGCCACTTAGATGAAGCTTTAGATACCTATAAATATCTACTCTTCATGAATCCCAAAGATAAGTTTTTCGCTGAGCAGGTTAAGAAACTTGAAGATGATCTCATGGTGGGTCATAAGAAACTCAGCTTAGATCAACTTATCATGTCTCCAGATAAGCTTGAGATCGATCAATCAATTCAAACTCCGCCTTCCGATGATGATTGGGTTCAAGTGGATTTTAATCAGACCTTAAAATCAGTAAGTCCTCCTGAAGAGAAAAAAGTCCTGCCAACTGAAAGCGATGACGATTGGGTCATGAAGAAGCCAGGTTTTGGCGATCATCCAATTCTAAAAAATGATGTAATCGCAGCTCCGGATCTCGAAGATGATTATTATGCTGATGAGTTTGAAGAAGATTACGGCAATATAGAAGAAGTTAATGCCCAATCGGTAGAATCAGATGCTCCATTTGTTTCGCATACTCTGATCGATCTTTATTGCGCTCAAAAGTACTATGACAAAGCTCTCGAACTTCTCAATAAAATCCTGGAGCTAAACCCTCTAGACCAGGCGACCTTAGAAAAGAAAAAGCATGTTCTAGAACTTAAGAATCAGCACAATCCACAGAAAGATCCTGTTTCAGAGCAGGATGGACATGATGAGCTAATTTCGATAATTGAGAAGCAAGTTAAATATAAATCTCCAAAGGAGCTGCTGGTTGAGAAAAAACTGAACCATTTTCTCCAGGCCATTAAAGATCGCGCCCAGCAATAAAATCATATGCAAAAATTTTTAGTCATCAATGGCCCCAACCTAAATATGTTGGGCCAAAGAGAACCCGAGGTCTATGGGAGTGAAACTCTCGAAGATGTCATAAAATGGACCGAATCCAAGTTAGAAGGTAGGGCCAAGCTCGAGTGGTACCAATCCAATGTGGAGGGAGACATCGTTTCCAGGATTCAAAAAGCCCATCAAGAGAACTTTTCAGCCTTAATTATCAATCCCGGAGGCTATTCTCATACCAGTGTGGCCATTCATGACGCTCTGAAAATCTTGCAAATTCCAATAATTGAAGTCCATTTGAGCCAGGTCTACAAACGAGAAACCTTCCGTCATACATTATTGACGGCAAAAGCCGCTACGGCCATAATGAGCGGACTTGGAAAACAGAGTTATTACATGGCGATAGAATCGCAGCTCCATTAAAAGGGAACTATATTTATGTATCAAACCACAGATTT
>DFXX01000113.1 GCA_002381765.1 Bacteriovoracaceae bacterium UBA4097
GTCGGACTTAAGTAATTGTTTCAAATAGTCTGTTACAGGCATCGTTCTTGCTAGTTAATGTCTTATGGACAATATACTTCCACTCTCCCCATCCAATCCTAGAGGCCCTAAGCAAGAGCTTTACTCGCTCTACTCAAAGCCCCTGTCATCTCGAATAATGGAAGCCATGGAGCTAGCAAAGAATTATCACAGTGGTGAGGGAAACTATCTTTATTATAAGCAAGAGGAAAAACTCAAGAAGGTCCTGGATCTGAGTAGTGGTAGTGGTGCAAATCTTCTGGGCCATCGCAATCCCAGGATTCTAACTAGACTTTTAGAATGGCATAATGAGGGTGCTCCGGCCCAAGTTCCTGGCTCCATCAGGGCCAGCACTGGAAAGCTAGCGGAGCGCTTATCAAGTATTCTCGAGGCTGAAACATCTGAAGGCCCATGGATAACTACCTTCAGCAACACCGGAGCAGACGCCAATCAAGCCGCAAGACTCCATTGTCTTCTCTATCATAAACACAAGATGACTGATTTAGGTCAAGAAGCAGAAAAAGAAATAAACCTCGCCATTCTGGCCTTAAAAAAACTTGATGATAAATTTCAAACAAGAATTCTTAAAACACTTCGTTTAGAGCTAATGGAGAAAATAGACTCCCTTTCCATGAATAAGGAGAGAAAAAGTTATCTCCTTCATCAGCTGGCAAATGTATTAGAGATTGAAGATTTGGCCAGTCTCCTTAGAGAGATTAATTCTAATCAATTAAATCAAAAACCGTTCTTCTTAACTCTAGATAATCCTGAAGATGATACCAACATAGTAGTTTCTCCCTATATCGATTCTGAGAAACTCAATGCAATTATCAATGAGAAGCAACAGGACTTAATTCTTCTCTCACTTTCTCAGAAGGGAGTGATTCTCATCAAGCAGCCATTTAACCTCATCGCAGGAGCAATGGTCGAACCTATTCAAAATGAGAAAGGCCACCTACCTCTACCAGATAGCTTTCTCGCTATGCTAAAGAAGTATGCTCTTCAGGAAAATTTTCTTCTGGTGTTCGATGAAACTATTGGTGGAATATACCGTACAGGAACCATGACCTCTGGGGCCCATAGCGATATCACTGCCGATATCTATACCTTTTCAAATTCATTAGGAGGTGGGGTTGCTAAGATTGGTGCTACCTCTATTATTCAAAGAAAATATGTGGAAGAATTTGGGCTTCAACATAAGACTCCCTTATCAGAAGATGATCTCTCTAGCGTAATTGCTTTAGAGGTTCTGGACCTTCTTCAGGGAGAAGATTCTCCTCTCCCCCAGGCTCTTAAAGCTGCTAACTATTTGTGGGCGCGGTTAGTGTGGCTTAAGACCATTTATCCCGAAGTCATTAGTGATGTCAGAGGAAAAGGGCTCATGCAGGCCATTGAATTTCATGATGCCTTCTCCGAAATGGGATTTGAATTTAAGGCCATCTGTGACTCACGAATGCAGAGTTTTATTATAGCTTCTGCCTTACTCAATCATGAGGATATTCGGCTAGAGCCATCGGTGAATGCTCACTTAACTTTGAAACTTCAACCAAGTATCTATCTTGATATTGTCCAAGTTGAAGACTTTATTACCGGCATGAGCAATCTATGTGAGGCCATAAAACATAAGGACATTACCTATTTTCTTTCGGCAATATACCCCAATCAGCCCCTTAATGATGCTCGAACTCCGGCCCTTCCTCACAAGGTTACTCCTTCTGAAAGACCACTTGCTGTCTTTCTCTGCCACTTGATTGACCAAAATCATATTAAAAAAGTAAGTACAGCTCTAAATCAGCTTCCCAGTGATAAACTCTTAAAGAAGCTAGCCTTGGTGAAGGATATAACAGAATTCTCCGTATATCACACTCAAACCATTACCGATAAAAATGGGAAGGAGATGGATATTGTGATGTTGGGGATTGCTGTTACTTCAGAGGAACTTAAAAAAACTTTTACTTCCAAGAATCGCCATAAGGTCGTCAGAAAAGTTCAGTCGGCCATCGATTTTGCGAAATCTCTTGGTGCTTCAACCGTTGGACTTGGCCAATTTACTTCCATCGTATCAGGAAATGGTCTCTACCTCAATCCTCGGGGGATGAACCTCACAACAGGAAACGCCTTCACTATCTCCCTCACTGTTCAGTCGGCCCTGCGATCGGCCGAAGATAAGAATCTTGATCTAGCTAATAGTACCGTAGTCCTGATCGGAGCCGCCGGAAATATCATGTCGGTTGCCACTAGCCTTATGGCCGATCACGTGGGCAAGCTCATTCTGATTCACCATACTCCCATTGAATCCAGCCAGAAGTATCAGTTGACGACCAAAAGAATTCTGCAAGAGATTGCGACTTCTGATGTAAATTCCGTACTTATCAACACAATAAAAAAATACTGGCAGCCAGGAATCGATCTTTTGACCTTCTTGTCAGAGGAAGAAGTGCAAAAGGTTCTGGAGGTCTCAAGTGATATCTCAAAAGTTCGTGATGCTGATATTGTCCTCTGTGGAGCGAGCTCTTCCAGCGGCTTTTTGGATCTAGAGCTCTTTAAAAAAGATTCCATCATTGTAGATGTGGCCGTCCCCCCCACAATTAAGCCAGAACTTTTAGCAAAGATGAAAGACGAGCGCTCAGATCTAACCTATCATCTGGGTGGAGTGGCGCAAATTCCCAATAATGAAAGCATAGACTTTTATGTCATGCCTCTCGGTAAAAATGAATGCTTTGCATGCATGGCAGAAACTTTCTCCCTTGGATTCAGCGGGGAGAAGGCCCATCTTAATATTGGGGATCTCAGTAAGGCCTTGGTGAAAGACGTAGAAAGGCTCGCAGCTCAGGCCGGCTTTGTGCTGGGTAGCTATAAAAAGAAGAGTTCTCTCTGATCATTTGATGATTCCCCTATCTTGAAGTAAGCTCATCCTATCTACTCTACTGCGGGTCATATGCTGAATAATGAGAATCGTTATCTTTTCAAGTTTGCCTGGAAAAGTATCTTAAGGAATGCCGGAAGAAGTTTTTTCATAAGCTTCTCTGTGGCCTTGGCGGTAGTCATCGCGATTTGGGTAACGGCCTTCTTTGAAGGAATGAACTCGCAAATTGAGCAGGCGGTAGTGAATACCAATATGGGTCACTTCCAGATTCAAGATCCAGTCTACGCCAGAACGACCGACTCTTCCTCTCCCCTGGAGTGGACGCCAGGCATAGCTCAGGGCCTAAAAGAACCATTCATTAAAGGGGTATCTCCGGAACTCGTTTTAGATGCCAATATCTCGACTCCCGAAGGCTCGGCTGCATTAACCGTATTAGGTGTAGTGCCTGATCTTCATGCTGAATTTCTTCCGATTAAAGAGAATATCACTTCAGGAGCATTTACTGAGAAGAATGATGAATTCGGAGTAGTTATAGGCCAGGAGCTCGCAACCCTCTTTAAGTTTAATGTGGGTGATCAGTTGGTGATTAACTATCAGGATATCATGGGGGAACTCAGATCAGAGTTACTGAATATAAAAGGCATCTATCATTATAATAGCAAGGGCTTTGAGAAGAAGTTTGTTTACATCAATCAGAAGAGCTGGCAGCAGCTATTCTTTAGTGCCTATACAGGAAAAGTTCTTTTTAACCGAATTGCTTTAATGACGACGGGACTGAAGGAAGAACCCCTATTGCAAAAGAGGTTTGAAGGAACTGAACTCAAGTTAAAGACCTGGAAGAATCTAAACCCTGAGATGGCAGTGGTTCTGGATTTTCATGCGGGCATGATTAGCTTCTTTTATCTAATCATAGGTATCACTATCACCATGACCATTCTGACTCCAGTCCGCATGCTCTGGCAGGAGCGATTAAGTGAGCTCAGAATGATGACGGTCATCGGCATCTCGCAAAAAAAACTTTGGAAATTTGGACTATTTGAAGTGCTGCAAATGATTCTCTTTTCGGCAAGTCTCTCGATCTTTCTTGCTGTTTCCATCATCGGCACTCAATCCTATACTGGCATCGACTTCCGCTACCTAAGTGATGGAGTCGCGATCGAAAGAGCTGGAATAAATCTTCCAGGGATTATCTATCCCCAACTCTCACTCAATCATCTGGTGGTGACATTTCTCTTTGTGGTCTTTGTTTTGAGTGTGAGCTATCTCTGGTCCATTCACAGTACCCTTAAAAAGTTGGAGGCCGAATTATGAGAGCCTTGGCCTTTTTAATTAAATACAGCTACCGCAATCTCTTTCGTGCTCCTAAGAGAACACTCATTATGCTCATGAGTTTGAGTCTAGGATCTGGTTTTATTATCTGGGATCTAAACTTTGCTAATTCCGGCTCAAGTGAAGTCATGAAGGAATTTCTCTCTCAGTACGCGGGTCAGTATCAGGTGACTCACCAAGATTATTATCAAAAAAACAATAAAAAAGAGTTTAATAATTATAAAACAATAACTGATGATGACATTAGTGACATCTCTCTCTTTAATCACTCAACTCAGAGGGTGACGGCTCCCGTTTTTGTCTCAGGAGAGAAAAAAACCTTAGGTGTTCTACTCACCGGGCTTGATGTTAATCGTGAAAAAGAGCTCACGACTCTACCCAAGGTGGTAACTATTGGTCGCTTCCTGGATGCTCAAAATAAAAATGAAATCATCCTTGGCAAAAAATTTGCCGAAAGAATCGATATAAAGCTGGGTCAGGAAGTGGCGGTCATTGGACAGGCAGTGGACGGCTCGGTGGCAAACGAACTCTTAACCGTGGTGGGCCTTCTTGACTTTGGGGGGGGAGACCTAGAAGAGTCCCTTGCCTTCACGCAAATCTCCTCGGCCCGCGAGCTCATGGCGATGGGTGAGGATCAGTATCATCAGCGGGTAAGCTTTGATATGGATAGTGAAACTACTCCAAATCTATCCGGAGTAGCCGTTACCAGCTGGCATGATCTATTGCCTGAAATGAGTGTCTCCATTCGCTTTATCGATAATTTTACATGGATTGTTTCTGTCATTATCGTTTTGGTCATAAGCCTGGGTCTCTCCAACACCCTTATGATCACTTTCTTTGAGCGAGAAAAAGAATTTCAAAGCCTCAACATCATTGGGGCCCAGACCAAGTGGATTACCTATTCTCTTATGATTGAGGTCTTCATCATGGGAACGGTTGCCCTCATTATTGGGGTCATCCTGGGTTATATCATGACCATGATCAATCACTATTACCCCATCGATATTCAGGTCTTCACCGGTGGGAAACCCATCATCATGGGAGGCATGTATATCCAGCCGCTGGTTAGGCTTAATCCGGTTTACAGTCATTTCTGGCAAGTGCCATTAATGATCTATATCTTCCTTGCTCTTACTATGATCTACCCTCTCATTCGAATTATTCGCAGGAGCCGTAATGCAGTTTGAACTCATTAATGTAGAAAAAGTTTATCAGGCGACTGAAGAGAATAAAGTCTTCGGAGCTAAGAATGTAAATCTCAAGATCACAGAGGGAGATTTCACCGCTCTGGTTGGCCCTTCCGGATCGGGTAAAACCACCATTTTAAATTTGATTGCGGGTCTTATTATCCCTACTAATGGAACCCTAAAACATGGCAATGATGATATTACTTCTCTTTCTTTAGAAGAGAGAACAAGCCATCGCCTAAACTACATGGGCTTTATCTTTCAGGATTATCAACTCCTTCCAATTCTCACTGCCGCCGAAAATATCGAGTTCCCTTTGCAGCTCAAAGGAATTGATAAAAAAGAAATCAAAGAAAGGGTTGAGTGGGCCCTAAAGCAAGTGGGTCTCGAGAACATGGGCAAGCGCTTTCCTGGTCAACTCTCAGGAGGCCAGCAGCAGCGAGTATCCATTGCCCGCGCCATTGCCACCA
>DFXX01000090.1 GCA_002381765.1 Bacteriovoracaceae bacterium UBA4097
TTCTCAACAGCCGAATCCTCTGCACAGTCTTCAGGAGGTAGCTCTTTAGCAAACCCTTGTAGGGAAAACGCGAGCAACGAAAGAATCATGCACCATCGAATAGCCATACTTTCCTCATAATCATGAATTGTTTACTTCTGGAGTATCGGTCACTTAGCCATCGTACTTGAGGCAAGAAATCCTTTAGTACCTTATTTTCATAGTCGGGTTTCAGATTTGAACTATGAGCTCTCAAATTGTTTTAAAAATCAAATATTCACTCTCTAGAAGGTAGAAGGTCATCAAGATTATGCCTAGGAGGCCTTATGTTTAAGAGTTCGCTTATTCTTTCTTTGTTACTCGCCGTCATCTCGTGTGGAGGAGGTGGAGGTTCTGGTAGTTCGCAATCGAACTTACCCAACTCAGCTAGTCCACTTAAGCAAGTGGCGTCAGATTCAGCTGATTCAAAAGTGAATTATCGGCCCCACTTTGAAAGTGAGGATTTGATGAAAACCTTTATCTCAAAAGGTGCTATGCCTAAGAAAACAGACTCGCGATATACCCTCTTTGTTTCTAAAAGAGACAAAGCTTTCAAAGAACTAAATTACACCACTTATGAAGAGGGGTTGCGGAACATAAAGATATCGGCACTACATCTCATCCTGGGAGGCAGTCAATCTGACCAAGTATATGATCAGATTAGAAATACCACCGATGTCCGAAGTTTGGAGATTGAAGCTGAGACAGTTGAGATTCATGACTTACTACGCCTGGCCGGTACTAATATTACCATCAGGGCCAAGGAAATCATATTCGCTGAGAGCGGGAGAATTGATACCAGTCCTATTAATAAGACCGAAAAAGCTTATCTTCAGCAAGACGGTGTTGATGGACTTAAGGGCGGTGACATCACACTTATTGCAGATAAGTTTACAGGTAGTGATGTTCTTATTCTCATAGCAAACGGGGGGAGAGGACAAGACGCGGGACCGGGTCAGGATGGAGCTCGTGGGCATAACGCCCATATCGTATATGGTTCTCACTTTTACCAATACGAAAAAGAGTCGTGTAGACAAATATGCCACAGTGGTGGAATCTGCGACTCCGTTTGCAGCTATCCAACTAAAACCGGTCGACCTGCGGGCCATGGGCAAGATGCAATTCCTGGAGGAAGACCAGGTAATGGTGGAGATGCCGGGACAATTACAGTTAATCGATTAATCAATTTGAGGTTTTCAGCAGAAGGAGGAACTCCGGGTGCATTAGATAGACATCGAATTGGTGGAGGGCCGGGAAATCCGCAAAAGAGCTGCAAGATAAATCATAAGGGTAGTAGCTATGATTGTGTGGTAGCTCTTAAGGGAAAGAATGCTGAAGCTCCATTGGCCTCTCGAGGTAAAGGAACTTCCACTTCTCTTAATGTCATTAACGAGAAGATGGTTTCAGCAGGCATGGTTCAGATGCAACTTAAGTATGCAAAAGATCTTTATAAGAATAATCATGTAGAACTAGCTCAGCAGTCTTTTTCTGAAATACAGGCGCACTTAGAGGGAATGAAGGAAGAAAGTTTAATAAGCTTAAGTGTAGGGACAGAAGCACAGGCCCTTGAAAATCAAATAATTCTTCACAGAGATTACTTTGGAAAGACCAAGACGTGGACTCCGAATCTGGCATTTGAAGTTAGTTTTAAGGCCTTTGATAAGGAAATCAAACGAAACTTAAAACTTCTTTATTATACTCATTGGCTTCAAAATTCCTTGAAGGATTTATCTGAGAAGAGAGAAGCCATTAAAAGTCTTCAGGATGAACTTTTTGTAGATGTAGAGAGTAAAAGAAATCTTATTCTTCTGTTGGTGAATGAATCTTCTGAAATGGCCGTGGCCATAGAGGACGTGAAAGTGGCCCAAAATGAGTTTGATTATGAATTGAAGAAAGTGGAGAAGGAAATTCTTGAGACGGCCAAGAATAATCTTGAGGTTCCCTTTCATAAAAAGGCCATGGCATTAATAAGTGTGGCATCAAAATCAATTCCTGTAGGCCAACCTACTTTTGGAATGGTAGGGATGGGAATAGATTTTATCGATCAGCTTAGTGCTAAAGATGTTAACTATGGAGATGTTGGCAAGCAAATACCTGATCTTGTAAAATCCTTCAAAGGTTTTGACTGGAAAAAAGCTATCGATGAACTTAATAGTTCTTTAGAGGAGATGGATCCTTCTGATTTTTCTAAACTAGAGAGCCAAGAAGCAAAGTTACGATACTTCGAAAGAGTGGGAGAGTTTTCAAAGCCTATTTATAGGGCCATCAATGAGCAAATGAAGACTTTTCGATCTCAAGAAGTTTCAAAATCTAAATTGGAAGATGAGATTAACAAGATAAAGAGAAAGCATAGTGGTTATAATAAACTGATTCAGTCTCTGGACAAGCTCCATCTGAAGAAAGAGAAGTACCGCACACTTATCTCTAACTTTTACAGCAGTATCGAGAATGCCCTGGTAGGAATTGAGAGTAACTATATATCCATAGCTAGCTCTTATGATGAGTTACAGAATATGAACGGAGTTGTGACTTCAGAGTTTAAACATGAACTGGAAGAAATAAAAGAATCGGCTTTAGACAGGCTTCAGTACTATCATTATTTATTCTCTAAGTCTTATGAGTATCGTTATCTCAAGCACTATCGAAAGAGCTTTAATCATGAGGTACTTTTTGAAAAGATGACCGGTTACATTACAGTAAATTCAAATGCTGTAGAGGCAAATGTGGAGAAAATTCAGAGTTTTTATGAGGGAGAATTAGCAAAGATCATTTTTGATATGGTTTCACAAAATGATAATCTGAGTCTTGAACTTTCTAAGGAGTATAATTTCTCCAGGAAGGAAATCGAGGCCCTTAATAATGGAGAGAAGATTTTTATCGATCTCACAAACTTTTTTGATAAAGATAAGGAAGATATCCGACTTCGTTCTGTGAAAATGATGGATCACTTTTATCTCGAAGGTGCTCCATCCGGTCTCGAGCTAACTGTTCAGCATTCTGGTAAATCGGTTTTTAAACGTAATGGTGTGAGCTATCTGTTTGAGCACTCTGACGTGAATAGCTCTAATCTCACCTGGATCAGCTACAAAGGTCAGAATGCCTCACAGATTACTTACTCAAGCACCAGCTCTCAAGATGAGAGCATCTTCAGAGAAATGTTTGGTCTGGGGGATCGGACCGAAATCTTTATCCGTCCAGGTGGAGAAACCTTTCTGTCAGTGCAGTTAAAGAAGAATAAAACTACTAAAGTGAACGATCTTAGTCTTAATATCGAATACGATAGTAAGTTAAAGAATAATTAATGACTTCTTTGGGGCCAGTCTCTGGCCCCATTTCTATACCATTTCAGTCTCATCTTCAGATTAGATTAAGCTCACATCCTGTTTGAACATTCGAAAAAGAGGAGTATCGTTTTCAAAGAATCCATAACCGGGGCAAGTAAATCTATGGATAATAAATTATTTCTTTTTCCCTTAGCGAATTCAGTACTCTTTAAAAAAGTGACCCTGCCATATCATATCTTTGAGCAGCGTTACCGCGAGATGATAGAAGATGCGGTGGCGATGCAGATTCCCATTGGTATTATCCCTTACGATCCCCTGGATAATTATATAGGAGAGGTTTGTGTCGCTGGACTACCTCATATTCTCTCTACCTATCCAGATGGGCGAATGGATATTTATATAACGGGAACCGTGAAGTGTAAGTTGGTGGAGTTTGATTCGGAAAATCCCTATAAGGTTTATTACTATCGCAGTCTGAAGGAGGAGTTAGACTTAGATTCTTCGTTCGAATTAGAAGTGGAGAGTCTTAAGGTCTTACTCGAGCGATGGGCAATTCATTTTTTACAGGATCCCGTTCAACGCGAGAGCTTTTCTCACACACTGGAAGATACGGAACTTTTAGTTAATTATTGCGCGGTGTTTTTAGTGGATGATGTAGACGTTAAGAAGATGGTGATGGAAGCCACGAGTCTAGAAGAGAAGGTAAAACTTCTATTGCACGTAATCGGCCCAAAAGAAGTCTCCCTTGGACCGTTCATGCCAACGCTCAGATTCTGATTACTTCTTAGTAGTCTTAGCAGCTTGAATTTTAGCTTTGATTTTTGCTTTCTTTTTAGCTTGGCCTTTGCGTTGAAGCATTTTAGTGGCCTGACTTTTTCTTCCGAAACCCATAATTCCTTCCTTATAAAAAAATTGATTAGCTTATTGTAAAGCTCTTGCACCTGAATGACAATGGGAAGGCCTATTAGTCAATCAAAGGAGACTTTATGAAAAAAGCGATGATGCTTATCTCTCTACTGCTTTCTGTCTCAGCTTTTGCTGAAACGAGAAAGGTAACACTTGTTAATTATGAAACTGACGGCGTGAAGCAATGGCTTCCTGGTACAATTATGGCCAAGAAAGGCGATGATATCGAGATTACTCTAATCAATAATGCTCCATCTGGCATTCATGGCTTTATCATTCCTGCTTTTGGTGTGAAAAAAGAAGTTTTAAAGGGCAAGACTGAAGTAGTGAAGTTCAAAGCGGATAAAGAAGGTTTATTCGAAATGAAGTGTCATTTGCATCCGGCCCATGTTGGTGGTCAGATTTTTATCATGCCGTAATTAAGATCTTACTTCCGGGCCTTGAGTTCCATATCGGGACTTAAGGCCTGAAGCTGCCCACCAGATAAATGTGCCAAGCCATACAATACAACCGATTGGATGGAGCAAGATGGTTCTCCAGGACTCCTGAAAGACAACTTTCGAGAAGAATCGATAAATACCTAGAAGCATGATGGAGGCTATTGCCCAGAAAGGGTGGGAAGAGAAACAGATAATAGGAAACGACCAGATAAAGAGACTTGCAGCAAAGAGCCACAACCCTTTTCTATCACCATTAAGCCAAAGTTCTTCCCAATAGATCTTCATTTGCTGAATCTGAAGAGAGAGTTCTTCTGGATAATAGCGGGTTAAATATCGCTCACCAAAGGCGAGATCATAATCAATTTTTTCTTTCTCCCACTGTCTTACAATAGACTGCTTCCAAGAGGGGAGTGAGGACTTTCCAATCTCAAGTGCTTTGAAGTTCTCTAGTGGCATTCCAATCCAGCCCTGAGCGATGCTTATAAGTGGGTGAGAGATATTACGGCGGTATTTTTTAAAGCCGAATACCGATGCCAGAGAAAGAGTTGGATTTAGCACTGCTACCGATTCGCCCAGAAGCTTTCTTTTATTTGTTTGAGGGAGCACAAAGTAAGGCTTCTTCTTCTCGCTCACAAGTCTTGCCAGTGCTATGAAGGCAGCTTCTTCGGCCACAAGTTCTGCATCTCCAATGATGACCACAGGAGAAGAAATTTGAGGTGAAATCTGTTGAATCATCCAGGGCACGGGATAGCTACTTTCGGGCCTCATGGCAAAAGAGTGAAGCTCCACAAAGGGAAGCTTGTGCTGAAGCTCCGCCCAAGCAGTCATCGCCGGGTGATGCCCATCGATTAAGAGATGAATTTTTAAGCGACCTTGAAGAGAGCGAAAAGAATGAAGGGATTTGAGCCAAGGCTCCAGATAAAATTCAGAGCGATGAGTGATAGGGATTATGAGCTCCACTGTCCCCATATAGGTTTCATCAGAACGCAATTGAGTTCCAGTTAAAGCATTCTTTACCAGAGTAAAGATCATAAAGCTTGTAAGACCTAAAACAAGAAATCCGAGCATGTAACTCCTTCTCTGAGGAAACCTAGTTTAGCTTTACTCTATTCATCCAGCAAGGTCCCTCTTAAATTTAGAGAGAGGGTATAAAGAAGCCCCAGTGTCAACACACCAAAGAAAAGATGGGGCGGTTGGGCATTGGCCGGAAAGTCAAAGTAGTTTAAGCTTATGCCAGTCACGACGTTTCCCAGGACCGAGAAAAAGGCCATTAGGGCAAGAAAGATCATTCCACGGTTGGTATTGTTCTTCACTAGGTAAATAAGAAGATAAATGAAGAGCCCCAGGATAATCAGGGAGAAGGTTCTGTGGAAATAGAAAATCCCACCAAGTTTATCTATGACCGTAAGAGCAGTCGCCTCCTGAGTATCTCTCATCAAGTGATCTACTGCCTGTCTTACTTGAGTTCCCAGTAGGACCTGGAAAAAAGTGAGTCCAACTAAGACTCCGGTTAAGGTAATCGCCTTCCTATCGGTAGTGAGAACGATGGCGGTATTTTCAAGATCCTGGCAGTAGATCACTTGATGAGAGATACTCAGGAGGCGACTGCTCTTACGGTCATAGATAAACTTGGTGGGA
>DFXX01000114.1 GCA_002381765.1 Bacteriovoracaceae bacterium UBA4097
ATTGAGATGTATTTGTCGCCAACTGGAAAGGCGAGAGCAAAAACCCAATAGTAGCGTCCATCGGCCGACATGTTTTTTACATAGGCTCCGATGGGTTGATTTTCTTTTAATACATCCCAAAATAACTTAAAGACAGTTTTAGGCATATCGGGATGACGAATAATGCTATGAGGGGCACCGATGATTACCGATTTGTCATAAGCGCTGATTCGAATAAAAGTTTCATTACCGAATAAAATTTTACCTCGACTATCTGTCGTAGAGAAAAATAGTTCGTCTGTCGTAAACTTACTTTCTTCATTAATCGCCATCGGTTTCTTCAAGGTCAGCTCATTTTGTTAAGAAATCTTAATAACTAATCAATTATCGCCCCTTTTAGGGCTTTCTTTAGGTTATCTTGAGGTTAAGCCCTTATATTCTACTGATATTCGTCAAGGTTTCTAGAGGGAACCTGTTCAGTTTCCTTGATGATTATCGAAGTTTCTTTGCCACATACTGGCATTGGATTTTTCCCCGGGTTTACCTGGCCCATGATAGGAAGAGCCAGAGTGGTCAGCTATACCTTGCGACTTTGCTAATGATTCTTGCTTACCTCTTTCGATGGCGTTATTGGGTTCAGGGACCTCAAAGTTCTTCTGCAGATTCCTTCTTTTGCGCTCTTTCTGACTATGTTCTTTCTGTGGTTCGGCAGAAGCTTGTGCCTTGGTGGCCAGTTCTTGAGTGTTTTCCTCAGATGGCTCAGCGTTATTATTTTGTGTTTGTTCATTTAGTCGTTCTTGGATGAGATCTCTTCCGTAATCATAAATATCTCGTCCTATGGCAATGTAGGTCGAACCTCGGCGCATAAGTTCATTTCGATAGTCTTTAATTTTACTGAACATAATTTTCTCCTTATATCCTGTCATTTATATCTTCCCGAGCGTCCCATTCCTTACTACCTGGATCACGAGAGTCGACTACAATGCCATCCTGCTTACGATCTAAGTCGTCCTCATCGCCAGAGATATGAACTAAATCCATGAGTTTCTTCACGACTTCCGGCTTGGATTCCTTATACTTCTTCAGAATTAAGCTTGTTATTTCTGATACATTGCCCCTGGTTGCCTCCAATTCTTCATTGGTTAGCTGACCCCATTCTGTTTGAATTTTACTTTTGGCCTGGAGCCAGCGATCTCGTGAATCATCCTGCTCAACCATAAACCCTCCTGGTCAGATCAATTCTCCCATCTGAAGAGAGCAGATCATGTGCCATCGCTGAAATGCTACAATTAGCTGAATGTTGGATGATTAATATTATTTATGAGGTAAAACGCAACATACTGCTGAGTATCTTCATGCTTGTTGTCTTGAATTCGTGGTCTAAGCAGCTATCTTAAATGGATGAACTTATCTGTAAATTATCTCATTTTATTTTCTATTATACTTTTAGTCGGTTGTGGCAAAAGTAATGAAGACAATAAAAAAATTATCAAGATTACTCCTGAGCAAATTACTAACCTGCTTGAAAATCAGTCTTTTGAATGCGCCTCTTTAGGAGGTGGCCAATGTCCCGAGGGAATTGCCCGCATTTTCATTCTTAATTCCTCTGCACCAGATAAGTCTTCCCTTTGCACCGGATTTTTGACCAAGAGTAATCAGTTAGTCACCAATCATCACTGCATCTCGAGCGATATTCAGTGTGCTTCGACCTATTTTAGTGTTTATGTTAGTGGAAGTTACGAGACAGCTAAATGCAAAAGAGTCATTGGTTCTAAAGACGATGGCAAACCACTCAGTGAAAAAGCAGTCGACTATTCGGTACTTGAATTAGACCGACACATTAGGAATACCGATGTCTTTAAATATTCCACAAGTACCATTCAGCTAGGCAGCGAACTCACAACATGGGTCATTGATCATGTTGACCTCTTTCATGCTCGTGTTACAGAGCTTAGATGTAAGTTAAGAGGCAGAAGAAATTCTTTGGAATTAGAAAATTGTCCCTCCATTTCGGGCAATTCCGGTAGCCCGGTACTTAATGATCGAGGATATATCGTGGGAGTCCTTTGGGGGTCTACCACGAATGATAGTATCACCGAAGCCACTCCACTGGGAGATAGAAGGGCACGGGAAGACCACTCTTACGCGACAGAAATTAGGCATTTTAAAAACCTTCTCAAATAGTTAATCAAAAAGAATAAAAATGAATTCCACTCAAGAGATTGCTAAAGAATTAAGGGAGCTCGTCTCTCAATCGGTTAAGTTGCTTGGTTCTGCTGCCAAAGAAATTTTTGGAGACAATCTCTATCAAGCCATTGAATCCTTGCGATTAGACATGAAAAAGGTAAGAGGAGCAGATTCTCTTACGGTTCATAAAGCTCTAGAAGATGTTTACAGACAGTTAAAAAAAGAAAAGACCGATGATCTGCACAAAATTGCTAAAACTTTTGCTCTCATGCTTGAGCTCATCAATAATTGTGAGGCAGCTTACCGCTCCTTCCGCTTGAAAGATTTTAAGTTAGAAGCCGTCACTGCGGCTCCACATTCTCTTGTCTACGTATTTACCAGTCACCCCACCGAAGCTAGAAGCCGAGAGTTTTTGCAAATTACGGATCAGCTAGAATCACTTCTAATTAAAGCTCTAAATGATGGATTTGCTGCAATTAAGGAACAACTCTATTATCTCTTATCAATTTCATTAAGAGTTGCCTTAGCTAATAATGACAGGCCACAAGTAAAAGATGAGGCTGAACAGATATTCCATATCGTAATGGATAAAAAAATTCTCTGTGAGCAAGTCGCACTTAGAAGACAGGGAATAAGGGTCTATTTTCGAACCTGGGTGGGAGGAGATAAGGACGGGCATCCTAAAGTTGGCCCCTCTACCATGCTTCAAAGTTTTAATCTCTCCCGAAAGAAACTTCTCGAGTATATTAGTGTAACACTCATTCAATTCGAGAAGGATCTAGAGTTAATCAAGAAATCTGAAAAGTTATCTTTCCAGCTTAGTGAAGTGAAAGCTCTGATGAAGGAGCTTCAGAAAGTTAGCGATGGTGATGGGAAAAAAGTTAAGGTCTTTAAAACCAAGGTGAAAAGACTTTTAGATCTGGCGGATAAGAATCACCTGTCTTCTCCTCAATTAAAAGATTTGGACTATCTTTTTGATATTTACCCGGCCCTCGTGCTGCCGCTAGAAATCCGTGAAGATCAGGAATTGATTCATCAAGCACTTAAAGATCGGTCAATGACTATTGCTATGATGCTGGACCTACTCAAGAGAATATCCCTAGGTCTTGACGGGAAGTGGTATGTAAGAGGCTTTATCATAAGTATGTGTCAGTCAGCGGAAGATCTGTTAGCTGCTGCCAAACTCACAAAAAAAATCTGTGGGAGCTTGCTTATTCCGGTCGTTCCGCTCTTTGAGAATGAAAAAGGACTTAGAAACTCACGAGAGATTTTAAGCCAGGCATTCAGTAAGTTTCCTATTAAGAAAGAGCATCATGAAAAATGGAATAGCCGCTTCGAAGTGATGTTAGGGTATTCAGACTCCAGTAAAGAAAATGGAGTCTTGCCTGGAAGACTGCTGGTGCAGCGCTCATTACTTAATCTTGAGGAATTTTTGATTGGGGAAGAACTTACGCCTGTCTTCTTCCATGGCTCTGGTGGAAGTGTCAGTCGTGGTGGTGGACCCATTAAGGAGCAAATAGCATGGCTTCCACAAAGTGCATTAAACATCTACAAAGTGACTATTCAGGGCGAGACCGTTCAAAGAAACTTTAGTCAACCCTTAATTATGCGATCCCAGGTTTCAAAGATTGTTGAAGAGTTCTCAAAACATAAGATGAGTAAGCGTCAAGAGTCTCAGTTTCTCGATAGCTTCTCTGCCGATATTCAGCTTGCTTATCGTGAGCTCGTTCAGGATGAATCGTTTCAGGAGCTAGTTACAGAAGCAACACCTTATGATTTCCTTTCACTTCTAAAAATTGGCTCTAGACCTACTAAGCGAGGTGGAGATGGGAAATTCACCCTAAGAGCGATTCCCTGGATTCTATGTTGGACCCAAACGCGACTTCTTCTTCCCATTTGGTGGGGTGTCGGAAGTTCTTGGAAGAAGCGTAGTGAGCTTGAAAAAAATGAGATCAAGAAGTTCTCCTTGCAGGAACCCATTCTGCAAACCTACCTAAAAAACTTGGGCTTCACCTTGGCCAAGATTGAATTAGGTGTTTGGAAATTTCAACTCGAGCATTCTCATTTAAGTGAAGATGAGAAACTGGCATGGTTCAAGAGGATGGAAGAAGAGATCGAGCTTACTAAAAATTTCCTCTCGGAAGTTACTGAAGAAGAAAATCTTACTTGGTTTAATCCGAGATTAGGTCAGAGTATCTATTTTAGGTCGAGCATGATCCACCCATTAAATGTTATTCAGAAGATATCATTAGAGAGACAGGAAGATGGATTATTGCGAGAAACTGTAACGGGTATAGCCTGTGGAATGCTCACCACAGGCTAATAGACCTAACTAATGACGGGCATTCCAATCTATATTTCCTCTGCTTCTTTCCTGGTAGTTTTCGGGATTTTCTGGATATTCTCCATGCTCAAAGAAGTTGCCACCTCCAACTGAAGGGGAGCTGCTGTTGAAATTAGATGAATTGAAAACAGCATGATCTCTTCCGATAGAAAAATTCTTTTCATCCTCGGTTGGCTCAGCTGTAGGATTCCTCTGATAAGAGCTTTCAGCAGTATCGTGATCTGCCATATCTGTTTCATTATCAAATGAATCTTGTAGTCGATCGAGCTTCTGATTAATGGACTCTTTTGATTCGCCGTATTTCTGTTGGATTAAACCAGTGAGCTTGGAAAAGCTTCCCTTCGTTTCATCAATCTCATCATCGGTTATTTGACCCCAGAGATTTCTTACTCCCCCTCTAAACTCAACCCATTTACCTTTGAGAATATCTTCATTAAGCATAGCTACCTCCCTAAATGGAAAACTCATTATTTGAAAAGCATGAACGATGCCATAACTCTGCTGAGAATTAGATAAGACAAGTTGACCTCTTTTGTAAGGGATGGTCATTCAAACCTGTGAAGAGTGGTATGGTTATTGCAAACTCTTTAAGTGCAATACTAATTGAGGAGGCAGCAATGACTACGAAATCAACTGATTCAAGAAGAAAATCTCCAGCTAAGATCCTTCATAGAAACTCCAAAAGAACGGGAACAAGCAGCCGTTCGGCCAAGGTCTCACCTGAGGCCCAGTTGAAAGATCAGTATTATATCATTAGAGAAGATATCTCTAAGCTGCGTGACGATCTTGCTAAAGGCTATGACATGGCCCGTAATTGGATTGATAAAAAAGGGATGTTACGCAGTTACCTTAAGGCCCGCTAAGTCCCATTTTTCCCCTCTTTGAGAGGGGAAAAAAGTCCCGATTAATTATGAGTCATCCACATAACTATTGAATTTCAAACTATGAGAATATGGCATGAGACATGCCATATTCCTTAGTGAGACGGATCTCGCAATCTACAAGGAGTGAGTTATGTTACGAGCAGCAATCGCCTTTTTTGTTCTTGGTTTAGTCGCTGTGTTACTTGGTGCTAACGGTATTGGTGGACTCTCTATCGATATTGGTAAAACTCTACTCTTCATTTTCCTCATCTTAGCAGTCATCAGCTTTGTCGCCAGTCTTGTCATGGGTAAAAAAATTACGAAACAGTGATTGAGGAAGAATATGCAGCAGAATGTACACTTTATAATGACGGTTGCGGCTTTGATGCTTTTTGGCATCATTGCCGTAAAGCCGGACGCCCTTCAAAAACTACAGAATGAAAATCGAATCTGTAATCACAACAAAGGTAAGATGGACTGCTACTTCAGACATACTACTTATCGGGTGAATTACGTATCTGAAGCATCCAACGACTTAAACTAGAGAGAAATTATGGCGTCTTATCTATTTGGTATCTCTTTGATGCTTTTGGCTTCGATTCTCTCTTTTCTTAATTAACCAAGGTAGCGGAAGCTAAGTTCTTCAAGATTTAAATCTTGGATTAACTTTTCTAATCTCTGCCTTGGATGTTGGCGTGGTAGATCTTTGAATTGAGCAATGATGAGTTCATTCTTCATTGAATGCTCCCATCCTATCAATTCGGTTACAGTTACTTGGTAGCCTCTGGATTCTAATTCAAGACATCTCAGAACATTGGTCATGTGACTTCCAAATTCTCTGGTGTGAATGGGATGTCGATATATTTCTGTTAAAACAGATTTTGCTAAATTCTTACCTTTGTTCTTGCGAAGAACAGAGGCGACCTCTGCCTGACAACAGGGTACAAGCACCACATAACGGGCCTGTTTTTCCAGAGCAAAACGAATAGCATCATCGGTAGCCGTATCGCAGGCATGGAGAGCGGTCACGATATCAGTTACTTCAGGTAATTTGTTAGAGGTAATTGATTCTTCAACCGATAAATGATGAAAGGCCATTCTTTCAAATTGTAATTTTCGGGCCAAGGCTTCTGACTTTTTCACCAGGTCTTCTCTGGTTTCAATTCCGACGATCCTACCCTGTGAAGATTTTTTTACAAAAAGATCATAAAGAATGAATCCTAAATAAGACTTGCCAGCACCATGATCCACCAGATTATAAGGCTTACCTTCTTGATCCAGCTCTTTTAATAAAGGCTCAATGAAATTAAACAGGTGATAAACCTGTTTTAACTTTCTTCTGGAGTCTTGATTGAGTTTTCCCTCACGGGTGAGGATATGGAGCTCTTTGAGAAGTTCGATGGACTGATCTGGTTTGATGTCTGGTATTGAATTCATAGCTCAGGATATTAGCATAAAAAAGACAACCACCCCAGAAACTGAGGTGGTAGATGTCGGAAAAAATCAGGCAGGATAAAGAACAGACTGGCTAACGATGTGCAGGGTTTTGTTTGGCTAGGCCGAAATGCGTTAGTCAGTTCTGACTCAACGTTGTTAGCTGCTGTAGTCTATGCACTTGTGGTGCCATTCATTTATTTCGAATATTCAGGCACTTGTCGTCTAGGTTTGTGTTTTGCGGGGAATTGTGACTCGTTTAAATGGGGTGCTATTGCCCTGGGTGAAATGCACCTTCACTAGAGAATGAGACCAGTACAAGCTACCATTACCAAGGAGGCGGTCATGGAAGTTACTGAAGAAATTAAACATAAGTATCTAGAAAGAAGAGTCAAGGATCTCGACGTTTGCTTTGAATCTTTAAAGAAGAAAAACTTCATGAGTCTGGAAAGAGTTGGTCACCGCCTCAAGGGCAGCGCCACCACCTTTGGTCATCCAGAGCTTTCAAGTATAGGTGAAAAACTTGAAAGAAGCGCTGGGATGGAAGACGCGCCCCAAGTAGAGGCCGTCTTAAAAGAGTTCAATGTCTGGTTGAAACGGAAGCTTAGTTAAGATTCATTTCCTTGAGCTTTCTATAAAGTGTCTTGCGGTCAATACCTAAGTCTTTTGCCGTCTGCTCTTTTGCCCCGTCATTCTTATCGAAGATAAACTGAATGTATTTCTTACTCAATTCATCTAGCGTCATGGATCTATCCTGCTCGAAGCTCACTCCTTCTTTGGGGGAGCTTTCAGCCGCTTTCTCTTTAGGGAAAAGATCATCTGTCGGAAGATCTTCGGCCTGTAAATATTCTGACGTTGAAAGAACGACTGCTCTTTCAATAGCATTCTCTAATTCTCTTACGTTACCTTTCCACTCATGGCTTTCAAGTTTTTGTATGGCATCCTTAGTGAAGCCTTTCACTTGAACTTTATTCATGAGAGCGAATTTTTTGAGAAAATATTCACTCAGCGGCAAGATATCATCCTTTCTCTCTCTAAGAGGTGGCATAAATATGGGTATAACATTTAAGCGGAAAAATAAGTCTTCACGGAAGCGACCTTCAGTAACTTCTTTTCTTAAATCTTTATGAGTCGCACAGATAATTCTGGCAGAAATGTCTCGATATTGGTTTTCTCCAATCCGCTTAACCTTTCTTTCTTGTAAGACACGCAGAAGCTTGGCTTGAAGTGGTAATGAGAGATCGCCGATTTCATCCAGGAAAAGTGTTCCTTTATTAGCTTCCTCAAAAAGTCCGATTTTCTTTTCATTGGCGCCGGTGAAGGCTCCTTTGGCGTGACCAAAAAGTTCAGACTCCAGTAGGTTCTCGGGTATTGCCGAGCAATTGATGGCAATGAAGGGACCATCTTTCTTATCACCAAGTTCATGAACGGCCTTTGCGATAACTTCCTTACCAGAACCACTTTCACCAGTAATAAGAATATTGGCCTGACTACTTGAAACCCGCTTAGCAAGCTCCAGGGCTTTTTTAAATCCTTGTGATTTTCCGATAACACCTTTGAGTCCCATGTAGTCTTCCTGGAAAAGACTCTTAAGGCTGGTGTTCTCCTGTTGAACTTCATTTAGGAAGAGGGCCCTTTGAACAGAAATGAGTAGTTGAGGTATGTGAAGAGGCTTAAGAACAAAGTCATAAGCTCCTGCTTCTATCGCCTCAACAGCAGTCTCCACACTCCCTTCAGAGGTCATGAGAATGATGGGCAGTGAGGAATTTGATCTGCGAATTCTGCGAATGAATTCAAGGCCTGACATCGCAGGGAGTTTTAGGTCGGAGATGACAACATCAGGCTCAGCTCTTTTGCTATCGATATCGATGAGAGCTTCTTCGGCATTACTGTAGGCCAGGACTTTGTATCCCCGCTGCTTAAAGAAGCTAGAAAGGAGATCCAAAAGGTCCAAATCATCATCAATCAAGGCTATGGAAGAGTTGTTTTTTAATTTCACGGGGCTAAAATCCTTTGATGGGAAATTTTGCCTAATATAGTGGCAGAAGTACCCAGTGACAAGACATTCCTTGTTAACAAATCTCTGTGTTTACAATGACTTGTATCGCCATTATTAATCGATACAATTGTTGCACAGTGAGATTCAAGAAGGATTATTGAGCAGTCTTTCCTTGCGAAATGCCAGTTGAGGGAACTTTTGGGACAATTAGTCCTGAAAGCTTAAAAGGCGAGCAATGAATCTTACCGAGTCCATGAAATATGTATTTAAGAACAGGGGCACCAGTCTTTTGTCTGATTTCTGGCAAGAAGATCTTAGGGGAATTTTGCGTGAGGTTAAAGATGATGTCATTCATGCCTTTAATAGCTCTGATAAAAAACTGCGACCAACTTTGAGTGAATGGAAAGATTCGGCTTTTGACGCTTTGACCGTAATCAGGCATTCACCGGATCGAGTCAAGAATGGCTTTGTAAATTTTCAAGATGACTTTTTAAAGGAGCTCGAGAACCAAAAGGATCCAAAAGAGAAGGCCATGTTTTGCCTCAAGGTCATGGGTGCACTGACTTCATTTGCTATAACTGCTGCTTATGGTGTTCGGAGAGCTCGCGTAGACATGTATTTACCGGGTATTAAAAATAGTAGAAGTGCTTTTACTCAGTTTTTACTGACTGAGGTCATACTCAAAATGAGCAGACTCTTTATTATGAGGTTTATCTCTGAAGTGGAAAATCAGATAACTGAACCAGAAGAGAGAAAGAAGCTGAGCTTTTTTAAAAAGATGTTGAATGATAACCCAAGTCAGGTTGATGAAACTCTCGAGGCTACTCCTGGAGATAAGGCATTTGAAATTGTTGAATCTCTAAAGATCTATGTCATGACTGGAAAAAAGCACGATGACATCGCCGGAAAAGGAATTTAATCTACTGCCATGATGAATCTAAATGAAACGTTAGAAAATCTTAGAGGCATTTACCAAGCTGCAAAGTTTGATCTTGAGGATTGTAACTCTAACCCTGAACTGCAGTTTGATTTTTGGATGGAGAATGCCATCAAGGCTCATTGTGATGAACCTAATGCATTTGTCCTTTCAACCGTAGATAAAAATAATCGCCCCCATGGCAGGGTAGTTCTCTTAAAAGGTATCTCTCAGAATCAATTTGTCTTTTATACCAATTACGATAGTACGAAGTCCCAGGAGATGGAAGCTAATGATCGGGTTTCTCTTACCTTCTTTTGGCTACCATTAGCGAGACAGATTCGTATCGAAGGAAAGGTTTCAAGAGTTTCTTCAGAAACTTCGGATGATTATTTCCAGAAAAGACCAAGAGGTAGTCAACTAGGAGCGATTGCTTCACCTCAAAGTAAAAAAGTCTCCTCTCGCGAAGAGCTTGAGAAGCTCTTTTTAGAAGTAGAAAAGAAGTTTCAAGGTACTGAGGAAATACCCAGACCAGCAAATTGGGGTGGCTTTGCTGTCACTCCGGATTATTTTGAGTTCTGGCAGGGAAGAAGTAACAGGATGCATGATCGCATAGCTTACGAGAAAGATGGTCAGGGCTGGAAATTAGCGAGACTCGCTCCCTGATTTTTCTATTCTTTTAAAGCACCAACTCATCATTAATGCCCAAAAGATTCCTATTACAGTTCCACCAAGAATATCTCCTGGGTAGTGTACACCTAGGTAGATTCTGCTGTAACTGATGACAAGTGGAAGAGTGATAATGAAAATGAAATAAGGCTTTTTAAGCTGCAGACATCTGAGAGAGAAGACGGCCAGAGCAATTGAATTAGAAGCGTGTGAAGAAACAAAACCAAACTTTCCGCCACACTTCTGTCCAAATTGATAAATAAGATCTTTAAGTTCTGCAACTCTACAAGGTCTCATTCGATTGAAGATGTTTTTAAATATATATGATGAGGTCACATCTGAAGCGATGATAGCCAAAAATAAAAACAAGATGAATAAGAGAAAAACCTTCTTATTCAAGTTATAATAGGCGATCCAAATCGGCATAAGCATTAGTGGTAGCCAAATGAGTCCACCCGAAAAGAAAACCATTAACGGGTTTAACCATTCTGAATGCCATGAATTGATGAAAAGAAAAAATGAGCGATCAATAGCCAGTAAGCTGTCGATCATTGAAGGACACCTAAAACTTTTTTGAATCTCATTCTAAAGACATTGATGACTGCTTCAAAAATAATCTTTCTACTCATCTTTGACTTACCTTCACTTCTTTCAAAAAAAGTAATCGGGGTTTCAATGCAAGGAAGGCCAAGTGACCAAATCTTATACTTCAGTTCAATCTGGAAGGCATAACCAATCGAGAAGACCTTATCTAAATTTAAAGAAGATAGAGCCTTTCGGGTATAGCCATTGAAGCCACCAGTAGAATCAAAAAAAGGAATACCAGTAATAGTTCTGGCATAAATCGAAGCGAAATAAGAAAGCAGTAGGCGATGCATTGGCCAGTTCATAATTCTAATTCCGCCTGTATATCGTGAGCCAATAACTAGATCATACTGACCAAGCTGATTCACAAAATTAGGAATGGCTTCCGGTTCATGTGAGAAATCACAATCCATGGTGATAACGCCCTCAAAGCCCTTCTCTAGTGCCCATTTAAAGCCTTTTATGTAAGCAGTGCCAAGACCAAGTTTTCCCGTTCTTTGGAGAAGGAAGAGATTATTCTTTTTTTCCTGGAAAGACTTAACGACTTCGGCAGTTCCGTCAGGAGAACCATCATCGATGATAAGGATGTTAAGATCAGGATGAAGATTATTTAACGTCACTAGCATTTTTTCGATGTTAGCAATTTCATTATAGGTTGGTATGATAACAACCGTTTTATTCAAACTGATCAAATGAGTACCCTGGCTTGAGTTTTAGGTTAAATTTGTATCATACAATACTGAAAATGGCGAAACATGACAAAATTTTTAAAGCTTCTCCTTGCGACCCTTTTCCTAATTCAAATACTTGTTTCTACGGGATTTGAGCTCGCCCATGATGAAGCTTATTACTGGTTATACTCACAAAACTTGGCCTGGGGGTATTTTGATCACCCACCTTTAGTAGGTATAGTGATAAGGCTCTTTTCTTTTCTTCCGCACTCAGAGTTTTCTATCAGAATTGGCTTTATCATTCTTCAGTTTTTGGCCCTCTTCGCCCTTTTCCCCCTACTGCGGGATAAACAAGATAGAACGACAGCTAGCATTCTCTACTTCTCCTTTCCCTTAGTTTCCTTTGCTGGTCTTTTGGCGTTGCCAGATATGCCATTGGTCTTTATGAGCGCACTATACTGTCTCGGATTAAATAGGTTTTTGGATAAAAAAGATATGACGAGTTGCCTCACTTTAGCAGTCGTGATCCCTCTTCTCTTGTATGCCAAGTATCATGGAATCTTACTCGTGTTCTTTACCATCCTTGCAATACCCAGCCTTTTAAAAGAGAAGAAATTTTATCTTATTGCTCTCATGTCTCTTCTTCTCTTTCTTCCCCATGTTTGGTGGCAGTATCAGCATGATTTTTCAACTCTCAGATATCATTTCATCGAACGCCCCAGTAGTGCGTTTAGCTTCAAAAGAATTTTTGAATACTTAGGTGTTCAACTTCTTTTAGCAGGTGCTCTTGCAGGTCCGCTTGTTTGGTGGAGTGTTCTCAAGCGACCAACTCAAAGTCAGTTTGAAAGGGCCATGAAATTCATCTCGGTGGGAACAATAATATTTTTTCTTGTTTCTAGCTTCAGTAAAAGAGTGGAGGCCAATTGGACCATATTCCTTGCGATCCCACTCACCTATCTAGTAGCTTCTTCATTCTGGTGGAGAACAAGATCTGGAAAGATGCTGCTTTATACTTCTTTTTTTATCGTATTATTAGCGCGACTACTGTTTCTTGCACCGGCCGATTTAGTAAAGATCAAAAGGCTCAAAGAGTTTAGTGGTTGGAAAGAATGGTCAATGCAGATGGATAAGATGTGTGATGGTAGGCTGGTGGCAAACTCCTATCAAATTGCCTCTAAACTATCCTTTTACCTGAAGCAGGAAGTGCATTCACTTAATTATCACTCTCGTAAAAACCAGTTTGATTATTGGAGATTTGACCAAAAGATCCCGAGCGAAAAAGTATGTTATATCACAGATAAAGCTGATTTTCTGGGTGAATCCATTGTAACTCCCGAGGGAAAGCAGCTTAAAATGGTGCGAGCGCATAGTCTCTCTGAGCTCCTCCAGAGAAAAGCAAATTCTATGAGATAAGTCTTGAATTATTAGACATTTATCCGTTAAGTGAATATATGCTTAAGTTCAATCTTCAAAACTCCTATGACAAAGTAAGGTTTCTCACCATACTTCAGTTTCTTTTGGTGTTAGTGGGGTTTGTCGCTGAAGCCATCTTTACTCAATCGGTATTGAACTTCTCCTTCCTCTTTCAAATGATTCTGCTCTTAATAACTTATAATTTTTATTACATCGCTCTCAATAATCTCTATTTTTCATACTGGAATATCTCACTTATCCTGGGGATCTATTATCTAGTGAGCTTAAGTCGCAATTTTCTAGTAATCGGGCACCCTTTTGTGGCGCTCTTATTCTGTTTTAGTCTGATCTTTCTTCTGACAGCTTGTTACATTATTTCTTCCCCGCTTTATTATCCGCGCTTTCATTGGTGGGAATATGACTTTCGCTATCGAGCGGATATTAAGTGTTGGATTGAAACCGATGGACTGCAAGTCAAAGGCAGACTGTCTGATATTCGAAGAGGGGCAGCTTGTTTAGAGCTTTTCAATCAAATGCCAGTAGGCCAGTCAATTCAGATTACTATTGAGCTCCTGAATCAAAGTTTTACTCTTTTTGCAGAAGTCCGATCCAAGCGTGAGCCTATTATTGGCAGATCCATTATTTATGGAGTGAAGTTCATTAGTTCAGATCTTGAACAAAGGCAGCGCTTGAAGTTCTTAACCAATTACTGGAATGAGAGTAAAAAAATCAAAATCCGAAACAAGTTTGCTCTCTCTGATAAATAAAATGAAGACAACGATAGAAGATCATCTTTGGTTTATGAGTATTGCCCTTGAGCAAGCCGAGCTGGCCTATCGCGCTCAAGAAGTTCCAGTGGGAGCAGTTCTCATATCCCCCAATGGAGATGTCCTCTCTAAGCAGTATAACCTCAAAGAAAGTCACTTTAATGCTACTGGACATGCTGAGATATTGGCGGTGATAGAAGCTGGTAAAAAGCTTCAGAACTGGCGTCTTTCTGATTGCACTCTCTACGTAACTTTAGAGCCCTGTCCTATGTGCCTTACTGCACTGGTGCAAGCTCGAATTAAGCTCTGTGTTTTTGGTGCTTATGATGCCAAAGGGGGAGCCATTAGCCTTGGCTATCGAATGCATCAGGATAAGCGACTTAATCATCAGTTCTCCATCATGGGGGGCATTAAGCACTTTGAATGCTCCAAGCTCCTCTCACAGTTCTTTAAAGAGCGCAGAACCACCTATAAAACAAAGAATTAGTTGTCTGACGCGACCAGTTCGTGTTAAAAATGAGTCTTCGTTTGATTCCTGGAGTTGTGGCCGAGCGGTCGAAGGCGCACGCTTGGAAAGCGTGTAATGGTGAAAGCCATTCGAGAGTTCGAATCTCTCCAACTCCGCCATTAAAATCTCCCGATGGGGGATTCTAAGAAAAAAATTCACACAATCTTATGCAATTTTTTAAATGCTGTTATGGTGGCCCCACTTAACTATAACTAGGATTTAATCATGAAAAAATTACTCATTCTTTGTATGTTCATTATGGTGGCGCATGCTCATGCTTTCACACTAAATGATCTTGTAGGGACCTATAAAGTTACTTTAAAGGAAGCTCCCGTAGTCAGTACTATTACAGTCAAGGCCAATGGAACCGTCGAGATCGTAGAAACTTCTCCAGTCGATGAAGTTGTTTGCACTGGTTTTGCTAGAATTGAAAATGGTGACTTCCTTAGCCGCGTTACTTGTAATAATGGAGCAGTTGTAGATCAGAGAGTTAACCTATCTCAAGTGAAGAGCCTGGATGCATTCTCGGCCATGGTTTATAGCTCTGGTTTTGGCGGCGAACTCATGATGGATTTTGTAAAACTGAATTAATGCATTTTTAATGCGACCTGTTGGCACTGTCCCTATATCTTTACAGAGTCGATAAATGAGACTAAAATCTGCCTCGGCAGTCTGTCTTAGATGAGCGTTTCGCTGCAAACCCCGCCAGGCCAGGAATGGAGCAACGGTAGTAGTTTGAAATGTTGTGTTTAAGTTCAGGCTGCTGCTATACTCTTCCCCAATGAAATTCACTCTCTTCCTCATTTTGAGCCTGCTCTTAAGCAGCTGTAGCACAACCCATAAATTTCCTCAAAAGAATGTTTGTTTTCTGTTGTTCAATCTAAAAACTCAGAAGTTTGAAGAGATTATCAATCATCATCATTGTGATGAGCGCTTACCTGCGGTTTCAACCTTTAAAGTTCCTCTGGCGGTCATGGCGATTCAGTCGCATCTTATCGAGAATGAGCATTCTGTGCAGACTTGGGATGGGAATAGGCGCGTCATAGAGAGTTGGAACAAAGATCATACAGCTAAAACTTGGATGAAAGATTCAGTTATTTGGTATTCTCAGAAGCTCACAGAGAGATTAGGCAAAATTAAAACCGAGTTTTACTTGAAGAGGTTTGAATTCGGTAATGCAGATATGTCAGGAGGAATTGACTCCGCATGGCTGACTTCCGCATTCTTCTTTTCTGGGCCAGTAAAAAACACGCTAAAAATTAATGGCTATGAACAAGTAAGATTCTTGCAAAAGTTATGGGATGAAAAACTCCCGACCAGTTCCCAGTCTCAACAAATAACAAAAAATCTTTTAGTAAATGAAATCTCTTCAACTCATATTCTCTCGGGAAAAACCGGTACGGGATTTGTAGGAAAGAATGATGAAATACGCCTTGGTTGGTATGTGGGATACTTAAAAACCAAGAAAAATAATTATGTTGTCGTGATTAATTTCACTGATACTGAGAAGTTAGCAGCGAAGGGATTCGCAGGTTCTGATGCTAGGGAAATGGCAAAGAAAATTCTTAAAGAAAAAAAACTTTGGTGAATAAAAAAAGGCGATCTCAAATTGTCTTACATCGCACAATATTTCACTTTCTTTAGCCCTTGCGCCATGACTTAACGACGATACTCCCCTATTTTCCAGCTTCTCAAAACCTAAAATTTTTGGAGAGTTATGGCCTATCAAGTCTTGGCCAGAAAGTGGCGTCCGAAACAATTTGAAGAAGTTGTCGGGCAGGGCCATGTCACAAGAACGCTGCAGAATGCAATAAGACAAGAAAAGCTGGCCCATGCTTATCTGTTCACAGGTACCCGTGGAGTTGGCAAGACTTCTATTGCGCGTCTTTTTGGAAAGGCCATTCGATGTGAAAATCGTCAAGAGAACTGTAATCCTTGCTTGAAGTGCGCGGCTTGCCTGGATGTGGATAGCGGCAATTCGATGGATTATTCAGAAATCGATGGAGCATCCAATAATAGTGTAGATGATGTACGTTCGCTTATTGAAAACGTCCAATATCTGCCCACACGAGGAAAGCATAAGATATATGTAATAGATGAAGTTCATATGCTTTCGGTTAGTGCCTTCAATGCTCTTTTAAAAACATTGGAAGAGCCACCTCATCACGCTATTTTTATTCTGGCGACAACCGATCCTCAGAAGTTACTAGGAACGGTTATTTCTCGCTGTCAGAGGTATGACTTCAAAAATGTTCCGGTGGAAGTACTCTCAAATCATGTTCAGAAGATCGCGGTAGCTGAATCTATTACCTTTTCCAATGATAAAATTCCTCAGAAGCTTGCTGAATTAGGTAAAGGATCTGTTCGCGATACTCTCTCTATCTTTGATCAAGTTTTAGGATTATCTGAAGGAGCGAAAGTTACCGAAGAGTCGCTTACGGCGGCCCTGGGTCTGGCCGGAACTTCGGCCATGAAAGAGCTGTTAACGAGCTTGCTTATTGGGGAAGCCAAGACTTGTACTAAGATTTATCGCGGCTTGGTTGATGAGAATATCGATCTTAAGAAGCTGTGCGATCAAATCCTTGATGGTTTTTATGAAATCATTAATTCTATTGATGATCAGCAGAAGCTCTTCGCAACAGGCATAATAAAAGAGAAGTCGCTGGATGGAATTACCATCGCTGAGATTTTCTGGATGTATGAATCTCTAGTTAAGGACTTCGCATGGGCATTAACTAGTCTTAATCCTGAAAAAGTTGTGCTTATATTGTTACAAAAAGTTTGCCTTCGTAGATCTATTCTGGCCGGAGATGACGTTAAGTTAGGAGAGGTTCCGCAAACTGTGGGAAAGCCTGAAGCCGGAGCTTCTGAAAAGGTAGAAGCACCTAAGAAACTTACCAAAACTTGGAATGATTTTCTTAACTACCTTAGACAGACCTCTCCGGCCACTGCCTCTAATCTTGAGCATGGGAATCTCTTACATGAAGTAAATCATGCGGTCTTACCATTGAAATTTACGGTAGCATTTCCGGAAGATGCAGCCGTTTTCCAGGATTTTATTGAAGAAAAAGATGTGTATGCACGGTTAAAAAACCAGCTATCAGATTTCTATGAAGTTGATATCGATAAGATACAGTTCTTAACTAAGATTCTCTCCCATGAGGAGAAGCAGGATAAGAACTTCAGAACCAAAGTTGAAATAGACGAAGAAATTAAACTTAATAGTGAAGAAGAGCGCAGACAAAAAATTCTCAACAATCCTTTTGTAAAAGAAGCAGAGAAGTTATTTAACGCTAAGATTGATAAAATAATTTTAAACGATTAGGAGCACTTATGAATATGAACAATTTGATGAAGCAAGCTCAGCAAATGCAGGCAAAGCTTGCGACCTTACAAAATGAACTAGCTGACCGAGAAGTAGAAGCTTCTGCTGGTGGTGGAATGGTTAAGGTAAGAGTAAACGGCAAACAACAGGTTCTTAGCATCTCTATTAATAAAGAGTGCGTGGATCCAGAAGATGTTGCAACTCTAGAAGAGCTTGTGCTTACGGCCGTAAGCCAGGGTCTAAAAGAATCTCAGGATATGGTTCAGCAGGCCATGTCTAAGGTTACGGGTGGAATGAATATCCCAGGACTCTTTTAAATGATCCAGCTTCCTGAAGTCATTAAAAATGCTGTCGAAGCTCTTACTCGTTTACCTGGTGTAGGCGAAAAGACTGCTTTTCGTATGGTTATGAATATGACGGGATGGAAAGCATATGAACTAGAGAGTGTTGGAAATGCTCTTAATTCTTTGAAGAATCTACACCTTTGTCAGGAATGTGGAATGTTTGCAGATGGGGAGTTCTGTACCATTTGTTCAGATTCAAACCGCCATTCATTGGGAACTTTGTGTGTCGTTGAAAATGCTTCTGATCTTATGGCCATTGAAAAGAGTGGCAACTTCAAAGGCGTTTACCATATCTTGGGAGGAGTGCTGAATCCACTTTTAGGAATTGGACCGGATGAGCTCAAGATGGATGAATTAAAGGCCCGTATTATTGAAAAAGAGATTCAAGAAGTCATTCTTGCTATCAATCCTTCAGTTGAAGGAGATGCTACCTGTTCTTATTTCAAGACTCTCTTGCCTGAGACTATTAGAGTTGAGCGAATTGGCTTTGGTGTGCCTATTGGAGGAAGTCTAGAGTATCTGGATCCTATGACCATTACCAAAGCTTTAGAAAACAGGAAAAGGTTTTGAGATGAGACAGTTACCTGTAACAGAAAAATTAAAACAGATACTTGATCCCAAGAAGAGCAGCATTAAAGCTCGTCTTTTTGTTACTCGAGAAGATGGTATTACTGTATACGATACCATTCAGGACACCACCACCACTTCTGTGGCGGCATTGGTTAGCGGGGTTTGGCAGGCTTCAGAAGCTCTCATGGGTCTAGTAAAAAAAGATCAGGAAGTTATGGAGTTTCGTTTGGGCTTTGATACTTCGTCTCAGGGCATCTATCTCTTTCCGTTTGCGCTGACAGGTAAGAGATACTTTCTGGGAGCAATCTACAATGATTGCCTAAATCCCGGTCAGTTAAAGCGTAATGTCGCTTTAATTAAAGAGGAAATGGATCTTCTCTTTAAGCATGAAGGAGAGGAAGTTAATCTCAAAAAAGCCACTCCTCCTCAAAGAGAAGGCTTCTTATTTAAAGATATTTCAGACGAGGAGATCGACAGACTCTTCTCTTTAGGCGGATTTTAAAATGTCATTCGTGAACTATCATACCAAAGAAATTAACTGCAAGATCGTCTACTACGGACCAGGTCTGGGCGGTAAGACGACCAATATTCAGTACATCTATCAGAGAACAAGTGCCCAGAATAAAGGGCAGATGATTACTCTCAATACTGAAAATGAAAGAACTCTATTCTTTGATTTTCTTCCTTTGGATTTAGGTGAAATCAGAGGATTCAAAACTCGCTTTCATCTCTACACTGTTCCAGGCCAGGTATTCTATGAAGCGAGCCGCAAGCTGATCCTAAGAGGCGTGGATGGCCTGGTTTTTGTTGCCGACTCTCAAGTGGAGAGAATGGAAGCAAATCTGGAATCCTATCAAGGATTAGTGAGAAATCTTACTGAACAAGGCTATGACATTGCTAAGGTTCCTCTGGTTATGCAGTGGAATAAGAGAGATCTTCCTAACGTAGTTCCAGTTGAAGATCTCCAGCATCAGTTAAACAAGTTGAAGTTTCCGGCTTTTGAGGCAGTTGCAACCTCGGGTCAGGGAGTCTTCGAAACATTAAAAATGGTTTCCA
>DFXX01000073.1 GCA_002381765.1 Bacteriovoracaceae bacterium UBA4097
AAAATCCTTTCAATTTTTAAACTCTTACGTGAGTTCTGTCTTCATATGTAAAAGCTCAAGTTAGAGTTTAAAAATTGAAAGGATTTTGGAGAGCCTTCAAAGTCTATTGCCTATTAGCTACAGAGCAATTTGTCTCCACGCCATTTCTCTCTCTACTCAAGAAAGTTTTTAGATGTTTCCGTAAGTCAAAGTGCTTCAACAAATTTTAAATTTTGGTCAAAATCTTCTTTAGAGGAAGCATAGAGCGTGTAAACTTCATTAGTATAGGTCATTCTAACTACTCCAAAGTGTAGCTCAATCTCATTCATAAAAAACCCTGGTGAAAAAGAAGGCAGGGAAGACCCCCTGCCTGTTAGTTACGGTTTAGTGAGAGCCTGTTTCAGGTAGCTTAACAAAGTTGAAGTAGCGATCTTTGTCACAATTAGCTTCTGCACCTTTAATGCAGTATCGTGAGTATTTATTCAATCTAAAGCGATTAGAGTTAGATCCAGCTAGTGGGCTAACATCCACTCCATCACTGAACTTATAATCAACTCTGTAAGTGCTTGCTCCTGTCATAACCCATTCAGCTTCTTTATCAATTTCGATAAAACCATCACGATAGCGATACTTAGATACTTTTTTAGAATTGATTTGATCACAAGGGCTTAGGACTGGATCGTATCTCTTGTTAGGCTCACTAGCCTCAACTTCTTCATTAGGGTAAATTGGTTCCCAAGCAAAAGCCTCTGGTTCACCTAAAATATCTGAGCTAATCTTAACCCACTCTGTCTTAATAAAGCGATCTCGCTGACATAGAAGTGTGGAGGTGGAGGTACCTGCATCCGTAACTAACTTCCCTTCTCTATTAAAACAATTTTGTCTAATAGTGGTGTCGGTCACAGCATCAGTGTCTAATTCAATTGTAACATTACCTGCATCATCAAAAGTAAATTTCTTCCTACATACATCTCCTACAGGGCCGACGTTAGGATATTCGCCAACAATAGAGCCTGGAATGTCTAATTTTATCTCTTTTTCAAGAGCAAATAATCCATCATCATATTCTGCAATCAGTGTCTCATCCTCAACAGCTTTACTCGCTAATGCAGCTCGTATCTCATTGTCCATATCTTCACTGCAATTTATAGATAGCGTGACATCTTTATTTCTGAGAACTCTTGCAGCTATAGTCATGCTTTGGCCTTCAACACAAGATACAGGCTCTACATATTCATTTGAGGCAAAAGCATAAGGGATAATGTTATTCCAAATATCTCTCATTTTAAAGCTTGGTTTAGTTAATACATATGAGGTATTTTGAAAAGTTACGTTATTATCACAGAACTCTCCTGTTACTGTGAACTTATCATCCTCATCTTTTCCGTACTTAAAAGAAGAGTTACAGCTATAAGCACTTTGAAAACCAGGGCTTACTTCCCCTGAGCCTCCATCACCGTCTCCACAGCTGACAAGCAGTAGAAGAGTTGAGATCGCAGCAAACGTACTGAATGTTGTCTTCATCTTTGTCTCCTTAGAGATTTTTCTTTAAAATTTTCTTTACCGATATTTCGTAAGTACCTGTATGCACCATCACCTTCTCAATAAGGGCATCCATTTTTTCTTCATCTGTTCTTCCAAACGCCAGATACTCAAGTGAAACTCCAAGAGCCTTCGCCACTTTATCAAGCTGCTCAATATTGGGTGTACTTCCCGTCAACCAGGTTTGTAGATTGGCCTTTGGAATTCCAGCCTTTCTTGCAAGAGAAGCAACGGTAAGATCCTCACGCTCTTTTAAAATTTTTCTCAGATTCTCTTTTACTTTTAACAAGCACATCTCCGGTAATGTTGTATCGTCTTCTTCGTAATCAAATTGGAATAACTTTCGTTAAATCTATAATCCTGACTCAAGTAACCATGATCATGTCTTTTTAAGCTATAATGTTAGCAATCTTGATTTTGAATCAAAGAGATGTTCAAATATTGACCTAATATTTAATGCCCAATTTCTAGTCCATAACCTGCCGACTATCACGGTAGACAGCGTTTAGAGACTGGTAAGACTTAAGCTTGATGACGGATAAGTTTGGTTGATAAAAACTATTTTAATGAAAATCCTTAACCTCTTCACACATTCTGTTTACCTAGCTCGAGCGTATGCTTGTAAACAAAAGACTATTCTTTTATTTTTTTGGGGATTTAAAACTGCCCATGAAGGTTGGTCAACGAAAGAAAGGATTTAATCATAAAAATTATTGTGGTCTTTCAATAATGAGACATTAGTGATTTTAAGATGCAGTTGAATCAGTTTAGCTGGAGAATATGTTTTTGCAGAAACAAGTAAGCTCTCGCCACAATTGGAAGACCGAACAACCACTCGTACTTTATTTAAACGTTATTCACTTGTGAATTATCTTAAAAAACAATTTCTTTCTTCAGTGTCTTTTTCAGTGCTTTCCGTCCTAACCACCTGTAACAATTCAAGGCTTCTCCACTTAGAATTAAACATAGGGTTTAATTCCTGTTTTTTTACTAATACGGATTCTATAATGTGATCATCAGCACTTGGGGAAATAACCTTTGGGATCGTGACAATCTCCCATTCCCAAAAGCTACGTTACTCAGAAAAAGTGTCACGCAAATTCCACCTAAAATTCAGTGTCTTTTTCAGTGTTTTTCCTCTGCAAAACAAAGGCTGAGTTCCATTCAAATATTTATCAAGGTTGCTTGCCTCGTTCATATTTTGCTAAATGATCTAGCACTAGCGTCTTTCCATTTACGCACCTGAAGCTACAAGCAAACCCCGCCAGAAGACCTGGTAAAGCGTCCAGCTTGGAAGAGTAAATAGGCTCCACATGATTTGAATCAACCATTTTTATTGGGAAGCCAAAATAGATCAGCTCAGATTTTATAACTGAAACAAATATTGAAACTTTTGCTGATGGATTACTGGAACAATAAGCAGAAAATTTACTGTTATATTTCCTTTCGATCCAATCCACGACAGTCTCTTGTACCGAGGAAACGGATGATGGCATATTAGGAGCTATTGCATCTATCAAAGCAATAGGCTTTAGGTCATCACCAAGAAGTGCAATATCAGCGTCTTTGGTTGGAGAGCCTTTTTTGCCTATGCCAAGGGGATATTCAATTGCAAGACGGTCTTGTGACACATTCCCAGCCATCGTCTTATATAGTAAAAGCTCAGTCAGTGTATCCCATAGAGATGTTGTTCTCAAATTTAAAAGCTTTACTGCAATTTGCTTTTTCTGTTCTTCTGTGAATTTGAGTGTTGCTAGTGCATCTTCTATGCTGGCGAGGACACCCTCTGGAGTTGCAGCATTAGTTGTTGCTTGTTGAAATAAAGGAAAATCTTTTACTAATAGAGCTGTCAGTAAATCAAAAACATCCTTTCCTTCCTCCATTTCTGGGCCATTTGGATATTTCTTTGTGGCCTTCTCAACAAACTCTGACGAATCAATAATGCCATTTAAGACAGGGTAGCTACCCAGCTTTTGAATAGCATCTTGAAATGTTCCTTGAATTTTTTGAATCATAATTTACCCTCTTCAGAAATTTTCATTTTGGCATTTCTCTAAGTTTGAACCATATCATGTAAATAAATTTTTTATAAACACTCTGTTCCAGTACCAAAAGATATTTTTGACAATTTTCAATTGAACTGTAATTATTATTGAATTACAAAGCTTAATCAGAGTTTGTCATTCCTCAAGACGGATGAAAACGAAACAGCCCTGATTGCTCCAAAATCAAGCCCACAGACCGAACCAAACTCCTGCCCGCATATCATGCCCTGCAGACTTGGTTGTCCCTAGCTCATTTTTCATTTTCAATTAACTATTTAAAAAGCCTCATCAGTTAATTTTCTGCCTCAAGACGGCATAATCCGAAACAACACTGATTGCTCTTTCATGCTCACAGACCGAATCAAACTCCTACCCTGCTTAACACGCCACCGTAGCCTTGATTGTCCATTGGCCGTTCTTTTACTTATTCCCAAAAGGAATAAGGCCTATCGATTCAGGAATCACCAAAACGTGTAAAATGCGGCCATGAGCTGTGAAGGATATTGTCATGAGAAAATCACCCAGGGTAAGCTTACCACCAAAGCTCTTTTCCAACCGAATAATGCGAGTTAATGAAGTCGCAACAATGCTCAGTTACTCAACTTGGCATATATACCGACTCGTAAATCAGAATAAAATCCCTTTTTACAAAAAGGGAAAGACCTTGTTTTTCATGGAGGATGAAATCCTGGACTGGCTCAAAGGAGCCGCATGAAGACAACAAGCAAAGGAATACGCAAAAAAGAGAATGGTAAATTCATTGCCACTAAGTACATCAATGGAAAACGACACTATTCCGAATTCGAAACAGAGAGGGAGGCAAAAAAATGGAAAAAAGAATTTCACCCTCTACTCTCCCCTCAAAGATCTAAGACAAGACATTCCCTTCCCATTTCCGATCAAAGCAACGGAAAAGATAAATCAATAATGTTTGAAGATGTCTTAGAAGATTATCAGAAGGAATTTCTTCGATCACTAACTGCTTATACACAATACAAAAAGATGCAGCGATTACAAAGGTTCGCCCCTAACATTGCCAGTGTCCCAATGTGTGTAATGTCACCAGAAGTGATCACCAATCACTTGGACAGCGTGAAGCTTTTGATAAAAAAGGATTCCCGTCGATGTAACTTCGACAAAGAATTGAAAGACCTGGCGAGTATTTTTAATTGGTATAAAGACAATAAAGATTTCACCTTTGTTAACCCTGTTTCCAAGATTCACTACAAACTAGGCAAAGTCGCAGACATTCCGACAAAGATTAAAGATATGGACATGGAAGAATTCGTCCAGTTCGTCGATCACCTCTCACCAATGTTTCAATCTATGGCCATCATAATGCTGTTATGGTGCCTTCGGGTTGGTGAAGCAGCGGCGATAACCGATGACGTTTTAAATCTTAAAAAGAAAGAGGCATGGATATTTAATGTCATCGTCTGGTTCAAAGGACATCCGACTCCAAAGAAAGGAACGAAGACCGGTGCTGACGCAAAGATGCCGATTAATGATCTAATTGAAGTAGAGATCAGAAAGCTTCAAGCGGATAGACCCAAGGGTTGTAGGTATCTCTTTCATTACAAAGGTAAGCTACTTCGATACGACATGATTCTTAAAGAGTTTAATAGAGCACTTTCAGAAGCTGAACTTCCCTACAGTGGCACTCACGTAATTCGTCACACGATGTCTACCATTACGAGAAAGAATCTCGGACTAGATGCGGCCCAAGCCATTCTTCGTCACACTTCTTCGAGGATGTCAGAAGAGTATGCCAAGTTGGACGTAGATAAAAAAGTATTGGATGTTGTAACTCAGGCGAGTGACCTATTTAAAACGGTTGCAAAAAAAGCGACCAAAGGCGACCAAGAAGACATAAGTAGTTAAAAGACATAAAAAAAGGGAGCCCCTG
>DFXX01000110.1 GCA_002381765.1 Bacteriovoracaceae bacterium UBA4097
AGCCGATCAAAGTAGGAAGCAGGCCAGATTTTTATGATATCGAAGAGACGAAAAAGAGAGAAGACTAGGAAGAGATCTTCAAAAGCCAGGCTGCGATTTACAAAGCACCAGGTGATGAGCATGCCTATGACTTCATCTATTACTATCCACTGCGGATCATGAAGGCCGTACTTGATTTGAACTTTCTGAGTGAGAATAACGGCAAATATATAGAGAGCGACGATCAATGCTGTTAAACTATAAATATTGAAGCCGAGATAATTAAGAAGAAAAAAAAGAGGAATTGTTGCAAGGCTTCCTACTGTTCCCGGTGCCTTAGGAAATTTTCCTGAGTAAAACCAAGATAGGAAAAATAACGTAAAGCCTTTTGGACCGTGAATCTTTTGATCTTTCATAGAATTTACGCTAGCTTGCAAAACATAAACTTTCAACTCAACATCTGAAATTGGCAAAAAATGGTTCAGCGTCCAACTTACCTTCCAGAATATGGGTTCAATTGGGAAACATTCGATGTGGTTTGCAGTGGCAAGTCTTCCTTGGACGCCACTAACTACCTAAGTGAACTATACGACAAAAAGCATGTTACCGATTTTCTGGTAGGTTATGGTTTTGATATTACTGATCCCATTGAAAATGCCGAGCTATTTGGAATTTTTCAGGAAGCCTTGCAGTTTATCAAGCGCTACTTTCTGATTGAAGGCAACCCGGATGGTCTGGACCTAAAGGTCCCTAACTATCTTTATACCATTACTAATATTTCTGAATTATTTCTGGCCGCCACTGGCCAAGCAAGCTTTAAGCTTAAGACCGAAGAAGCGCTTTGGGCCGGAGTAATCCTAAAAATCATGCATACGATCCTTCACACCGATAAGGATCTCCGATACAGATATTTTTCTACGGTTCAGCAGCAGATCTTTGATCGCTTCTATAAGTTTATCCATAGGGATGAAGAAAATCGATTGTTCTTAAGAAATGAGCACGGTGGAGGAATGACCATTCCTCTCTACGATTTTCAAACCAAAGCTAAGAAGACTCGTGACTCAATTATTATCAAGCTTCTGCATAAACAAGAGAATGTAGCCGAAGAGCTTTTTGATAGGATTGGCGTGAGGATCATTACCTATAATAAGTTGGATGCTTTAAGGGTGATCAAATTTCTTCATCGAAATTATGTTATCATGGTTAATAATATTAAGCCGAGTCGCTCGCAAAACTCATTAGTGGATCTGCCTGTTTTGAGAAGAAGAATGTTCACTTTATATAAAGAAGCCTTGAGAGAAGAGCTCCCGGAAGAGGTCTTTTATCAAAAGTTAAATAATTTAATCGAAGAATGTGTTCCCTCAGTGGTGAGTCATGGCAATAAGCATACTTCGGATGAATATCGCGCCATTCACTTTACTGGCCGACAGCTCATAAAATATAGAAATCCGTTTATGTCTTCTTTCAATGAAGTCCGAAAGCAAGCTCTTAAGGACAAGGAAAATCCTCTGTCTCAGGCCCTTCTCCATCTTGATACCTCACCTATCTCAAGAGATGTGAGATTCTTCTATCCCTTTGAAGTTCAGATCACGGATTATGAAAGCCATCTGAGAAATACTCAAGGAGAAGCTTCTCATAATGATTATAAGAAATCACAGCTGCGCTCGGCTATGAAGCGAATCTTTAAGCCCATTCTTGATTTAAGAGAAAATCAGTAAGAATACGCTAGGCCGAGCTTCAGAAGATCTTCTTGCCGATAGTGAGATTTTTTAAACGTGAAGTAGCCGCGGTGAGGATCGTTAACTTCATAAGTATCAATGGTTTCTTTCACCCATGGGCAGAGTTCACTGGTCTCAGAATAATTGGCCTGATATTCTCTCTCTCCATATGCCTTAAAGAAAACATCCTTAAGTTCATCCTGGTAATCGCCATAAATTTGTGATCCGTCACTGGTTCCAGCTTTTATGAAGTCTGCTCGCCTTTGGAGAATCTCATTTACAAGAGGAGAGGTGCTGACTGCTTCGGTTAAGGCTTCAGAAGTGGCCCTCTTCCAAAGTTCATCATATTCCAGATTCAGTCGCGCTTGTGAATAGTAATCAGGATACTTCTTTGCAGGAAGTTCTATATAACTGGCATCTCTGAAGGCTTCTGCCAACTGTTTGATATCCATGAAAGGACCGATTTCAGAGTGAAAGACTGGAAGAAGCTTTAAGGCTTGGGAGAATTCTTTTTGAAAGTCATGGTGACCTCCCCAATCAGAGAGGATTGCCTGATGACCATTGATTAAACTTCTAAAGGCGGCCATGCCGAAGTTTTCATCTGAGTGCATACTGGGAGCAACAAAAATCCATTGTTCATTCTCCATCATGCGCTCAATATCTTCTCTTGGGATAAAACCGTGGAAATGAATGTGCTCACTTAGCTTGAGATGATTGGCGAGATTTTCCAGATACTTCTGATAATCTTTTTCTCTGCGACCCATTAGGGGGGAGCCATAATTATCTTCTTTACCAAAAAAATGCATCTCCCAGTCTGAATAACTCCATTTGGTTTTAAGTATGGAGAGAGCAAGGATAAGAGAGTGAAGATTTTTTTGGGAAGTAATTCTTCCAATAAAGACAAACTTTCTAATTGGGTTTTGTGCCTTGGGAGAAAGAGCTTTTTCTGAATGAAGGCTAAAGGGGATGATCGAACATGGTATGTTTTGGAAGACGAGATTAAACTGATCTCGGTCCCGATTGCAGCTACCTATAAAGGTATCCCTTGAGGTGAGGGATTGCCCCACTTTCCATTGGAACAAAGGCCAGCAGCCAAATGATGCCAAACCATGCAGATAAAATACCCACGGTGTCGGTAAGGAGAGTTTGCTTCTTAGTGGTGTGAGAAAACTCGCGATAGAAGTATTAAAGCAAGTTACTACAATTAGATCAGAGACTAGGGCTGCTTTTGTGAACTCTACGAAAGTGGATTCATCCACATTGATGATTTTATAGGAAATTTCTCTTTGGATCGCCCATTTGACCCAGCTTTTCTCGATCCATGAGATAATCTCTTCCATACTAACCCAAATATAGTTTTTACGGCTGGTTAGAATGAGAAGACGAGTATTCATAGATTGATATTGCAGTCTTTTTCAGGTTATCGTCAACCTAGACATTCTTGAGAAGCATTATGGCACAATGGCGATTAGAAGAGACAGCTAAAGAGACCCTCGCAGTAAGGGAGAAGATCAAGGCCCTGGGCCAGGATGATAAAAACTTTTGTCTTGTTCCGTTTACCACCATCATTCTAGAGCCAGACGGACAAGTCGGGATGTGTCGCCATAAGGGAAGTGATTTCCCTATAGGGTTTATCCAGAAAAATACCATTTCCGAAATCTGGAATGGGGATAAAGCACGGGCCTGGAGAAGGGAGTTTCTGGAAGGCAAACCCGTAAATTGCGCTACCGAAGTTCGTCATCGCCATTGCCAGCACTGTCCTGAGAATAATAAGTTACTGGACTATGTAGAATTTTCGGAAGTTCAGACTCAACCCATTTTGAAGCTCACCGCAAATTTCAATGGGAAGTGCAATCTTCAGTGCCAGATGTGCGATATCTGGCAGAAGCCTAATGGGCTTTATAATCAGATCAACTTCTGGGGGCCAGCCAAGAAAGAAATTTTTCCTTATTTAAAGGAAGTCGATCTTCTCTCTGGTGAGCCCTTTATTCAGCCCGATACCTATCGTTTGATCAATGAGATCCATGCTGTGAATCCTGAATGTCAGTGGATGTTCACTACCAATGCTCATTGGAAAATGACCGAAATAATCAAAAAGGATCTGAATAAAATATTTATCAAAAATATTATTTTTAGCGTGGATAGCTTGAATGAAGCCGTCTATCACAAGATCCGTTTCCCGGGAAAACTTTCCTTTGTTCTCAAAAATATCGATACCTTTCTTGAATATAATGAAGAAAGAAAGAAAAATGGACAAAGTGATATTCGTTTTATCTTAAACTTTTTAGTGCAAAGAGATAATTGGAAAGAGATTGGGGAAGCCATTACTTACTGTGAGAATAAAGGCATAGTTCCTTTAATGTCCTTTCTCTATGAGCCAGGTGAGTTCTCTCTTCTGACCTTAAATGAAGATGAGCGATTTACAGTTTTAAAAACAATTCTTAATAGTTTGAGCAGTCATCAGATGTATCGCTCTATGCGAGTTATAATGCCGCTGATGGATAGCATGACTAAGCTGAATAAGGTTGAAGCTCTTTATCTCTTTGATGAGCGAATTAAATCTTAATTATGACCCTGGCGGATTCTTTGCGGTTTTTTGCTGTGAGAAAAGCTTCATTGACCTCACTTATATCATAAATATGGGAGATAAGAGTTTTGGCGAGCTCTTCGAGCGCTGATTGCCACTTTTCAATAGAGAGCTTGAGAGACTCTTCGGTGCAGCCTTGAATCCATTCCAAGGTTGCTTGCTTAGAAAATAAACGATGGGTCTTAAGATCCAGGTTATTCAAGTACTTTGCGAGAACAATCGCCTTAAAGTTTTTCTTTCCAAAATGCTCTAGATATCTCCATCCACCTTTCCCACCTAGATGGTCTCCTGTGGCGTCAAAGATGAAGCTGAAGGAGTCATTAAAAGATTTATCTAAAAGGGTATCACCTAAATGAAGGCATTTGATGCCGAGATCATTGGCCCGTTTGATTCTGGAAGGGATGGTTTCAACCATAATGGGATTGAAGCCTTCGCGATTTAAAACGAGACCTACCGAGAGACCTAAGAGGCCTGCTCCCATGATTAAGATGGTGTCTTTTTCATGAAGCCGGTCTTTGGTTTTGAGAAAGACATTCTCAGCTACCGCCAGTATTTCATAAAGAGTAGAGCTTGCGCTAACTGGACCAGGAACCTTAACCAGTGACTTCTCGGGAAGGAAGGCCACTTCTCTTATCATTCCTTTATTTACTGCCAGAGAGTATTGATTCTCGCATGGCTCGATTTTGTCTATGCAGGCCCGACAATAACCACAAGTGATTTGAATGGTCGAGGTGACAAAGTCGCCCGGCTTGATGGAATTAACCTTTGATCCCACTTCTGTTACTTCGCCTATCCATTCATGACCTAGGGCGAGTTCAGGAAGGAGTTTGGTTTCAATGCTATGAAGATCTGATCCGCAAATACCGATCCATTTAACCTTTATCTTGGCATGATATTCAGAAGGTCTATTACCTGCATCGTAATTTCTTAAAACAAAGTTATCATCGGCAGTAATATAGATGGCTTCTTTATAGTTCATATTATCCTTTAAGAGCTACCAGGCGGCTTAAGTAATTAACTTTATCTATTTTCTCCATTCCCTCCACCAGTGGCATGAGAACTGGATTAATCTTAAAGAGCTCTTCCGAAGTTAGGCTCTCCAGATAATAATCAAGAATAGCTCGTCTTTCTTCAATGCTAAAGCTCAGAATGGAGAGCTCAGAAGGTATGGTCAAAAGAATGGCCACGAATTCCATGGCATTTTTCTTAGCAAAACGCAGAATCTCCGGGAGTTCTTTATAATTCTCTTTTTGAACCAGAAAATTAAAACTTAGGGTGAAATCCCTTCCCTGAGATTTTCTTTTCTTGCGGTAGGCAAGCATCCCATCTAGATTTTTTAAAGTGACTTCAAGCTTTCCGGGATAGCGCAGCTTCGCGTAAACCTCTTTTTGGAAGCTATCGATGCTAACAGAAATGTTTTTGATAACAATTTTATCGAGCTTTTTTTCCACTTTTTCTGTCAGGGTCCAGTACATATTGGTGGTGAATATCCAGGCGCAGTCAGGATTTATTTCGCTCACGACATCTATAAGCTTATATGTATCGGCCTGAATGAAGGGCTCACCTGAGAGCATATCGATTTGCTTTAAAAAAGGAAAAAGTGAAACCTTGGCAGGTTCCCAAAAATTTTTATCGGTATAGTTTCCATTGGGAAGAGTCCAGATGGTGCAGAATGGGCACTGCATATTACATCTACCGTTTAAATTTGCGGTTAAGCGCAGAATCTTCGTAGTTTGTTCTTCTTTAAGTTCAGCTTGGGGAAGAAGATCATTGAAGTGAAAGTCGAGATTGCACTTTCTGTGCTGAACCTCTTCCCGGCAAATCTGGGGATTGCCTTCCAGAAACTCCTTTCTCCACTGCCGCGCCTTGGGGCTATTTCTAATATCCCAAATCTCATCGATGTTTTGAAAGGAGAGATTTCCGATAGGAAAATCATTGCCCTTATTTCGGCAGATTCCGACCTTCCCATCTGGTTCCAGGATGATGGTGGTAAAGGGCATGGGGCAAAAAGCCTTAGGCAGAGTTTTTCGGATCTTGATTATTTCATCGATCAAGCTTTCTTTTTTCATGGAAGCTCCCGAAACTCATTCTGCGAATTTGACCAAATGAATAGAGGTGTATCCAAACCAAGTGTTTCTTTTAGATATTGGTGCACTTTAGGTTGATCATCATTTAAATCAAAAAGAACGATTTTCTTGAACTTGAGAATTCTCTTTAGGAAGTACGGATTGAAAAGCTCTCTTAAATAGATGACTTCGAAAGCTTCTTCTTGCAGGGGGAGTTTAGTGTCTGTCATTGGGGCCAGATCATTGATGATCCAAGCGACTTGATAACTTTCGGGTGCAAAGCTTGCGTGATAGTTTTTAAAGAATTCAATTCCTTTAGGGGAGTCAGCAAAGGTACTCATCTTTTCTCTTAATGATAGCAGGATCTCGGGTCCCCACTTTTTAAGGAAGTTATCGAGAGAGTTGTAGAAAGAGGATTGGTTGAGAATAGTTGTTGCTATAAAACCTGGCTCATTCTGAGTCGCCCTAAAAGGAAGTGCGTTCTCAGACAGCTTCGCTGCAAGAGCGAGCGTTTTATAATTTTGTAAAAACACGGGCTCATGGGTTCTTGCTACCAGATGCATTGGTACCAATAGAGTATGATTAGCACTAGCGTGACCTCCCCAGTTGGATAGGAGAGAGGGCCAGCCCTGCTGAGAAGCGATCTCCGCCGCAGTTCCAAAATCTTCATACATGGAACTTGATAGACTGATGAAGACTGGTTGAGGGCGATTCAGATTGAGCCATTCGTATTGTGGCACCTTCCCGTGAAAGACTGGTTGCTTATTCCAAGGAAGCATCTGAATCAATTCTTCTATTTCTTGATCCATGGAGAAGTCGGAATATCTTCCTATGGATTCATCCGGGAAATTATCTGTCTTACCAAAAATATCCAGAGTAACGTCTCGCTTAAAATGAGTCTGAAGAAGAGAAGTAAGGCGAAGGAGAGTAGTGATATTCTTAGTCAGCGATAAGCGACCAGCATAAACTAGATTTACTGTCTGAGTAAAGTCGGGTGGCAAAGGTTGTTTCAGGGAAGGATATCTTCCTATCACTCCAATCTCTTCGGGCTTCATCTGAAAAGCATCTATCAGAAAGGATTTAATCCGCGGTGAAAAAGTCCAAAGACGCATGTTCTTAAAGGGCCAGAGTTTTGCCTCAAGCAAGCGAACAAAAAAACTTCCAGTTAAAATCACTTCAACCAATTCGCCCTCTTTAGGGAAATTGTCTGTGAGTCCCAGGGTGTTTTCATCTGGAAACCAGATTCTCCCGTGGTCGGAGACATTCTCTTTCATCCATTCTTTTGCATGCACTTCCAGCCAGTCAAGACTAGTCTGACAGATATCGCTTGAAATAATCTTTGGATTAATCTTTCTGATCATTCGTAACATACCTGAATGCGATTACATTTATTACATGGACTAAGAGTATGGCGTTGTCCCAGCTTTAA
>DFXX01000116.1 GCA_002381765.1 Bacteriovoracaceae bacterium UBA4097
GAAAGAGAAGACCAGGTCTTCCGCTTTGTTAACGAAATTAAGGGTGGTGTAATTCCAAACGAATTCATCCCTTCTTGTGAAAAAGGTTTCAATGACGTTATGAACAAGGGACCTCTTGCAGCGTTCCCGGTGATCGACGTTCAAGCTCACCTTCAAGATGGTCAGTACCATGACGTGGATTCATCTGATATGGCNNTCATGAAAGTTGAAGTTGAAACTCCACAAGACTATCAAGGTTTTGTTATCGGAGATCTTTCTTCTCGTCGTGGTGTAATTCTTGGATCTGAATCTACCGATTCAGGTGATGCGATCATCAATGCTCACGTTCCTCTTTCTGAAATGTTCGGATACGCTACCGTTCTTCGTTCAGGTACAGCTGGTAAGGCCGGTTATACAATGGAGTTCGCGAAGTACGAGCCATGTCCTTCACACGTTCAAGAGAAAGTTATGACTGAGCGTAAAGAGAAGCTTGCTGAAAGAGATTAATCTCTAGAAAAAATGCAAAAAAATGAAGGCCGGGAGCAATCCCGGCCTTTTTTTTTGAGCTCTTTACTTTAATTAGGTGATATATTAGTTTTACTAATATTTGTCAGAGGTTGAGCGATGATCGAAACTTCCATGCTACAGGTGCTGATAGCCCTTTCCCATAATGAGAATATTTCTAAGGCCGCCGAAGAGTTAAATGTAACTCAGAGTGCGGTTTCCCAGGCCCTGAAAAATCTTGAGGCCAAGGTGGGATTCTCCATCGTCACTCGACAAGGCAAGGCGGTGACCTTGACGGAAAATGGTCAAAGGCTCGCCAAGATCGCCAAACAATACTTTAAGCGCATTGAAGAAACTATCGAGCAAATCCATTTGGAGAATCATGATATCAAAGGAAAGCTCCATGTGGGCTCCCTTTATGGCCTGGGTAAAACCTGGCTCTCCAGTCGTATGCTGTCATTTCTGGCCGGCTACCCTGATCTAGAGGTCCGGCTTTCCATGGATTTCCCGGACACTATTATTAAAAAGTTCGATCAGCATGAGATCGACTGCATCATTGTTCCTGATTACCTAGTTCCGGCCTTCGCGGAAAAGTGGGACCTTCACTCCGAGTTTACAACTCTGGTTTTCCCTAAGAGCTTTGGCATCACGGCAGAGTCTGAGATGAAGGACATCTTAAGTCACCCCATAATTTTCTATGATATAAATGATCCCAACTTCTTTCGCTGGTGTCGTGAGAAGTTTGGAGTGGTGCCTCGTAATGTGAAGCCCAGACTCATCGTAAACTCCTTTGGCCAGATGCTTCAGGCGGTGGATGAGGGACTGGGGATAGCCGTGGTTCCGACTCATGTTCTAAAAAGGGCCCATACCTCGAGACCTAATATTGCGACAGTTGGTAAAGAGCATGAGATATTTAGTAATAAGATCTCTTTTGCCTTTCATGCCGATGAGGCCCAGAATTTTAAGATAAAAGAGCTTTATAAGTTTTTACTTGAAGTTGCCCGGGAGCTTTAGGAGTTAAATTGAGTTTCAATAAGAAGAAGTTTGAGGCCCAGCTACCAGATTTCTTTCCTGACCTCTTGGGAGAGTTAACTGGCTTTGGATTCATTCCGACTCTGGTTGGTGGAGTGGTTAGGGATTTCATGATCAGTGGAAGCCTAGGGCATGACTGGGATATTGAACTTACCCATGAGACTCTTTCCTTTAATAAAGATCTCTGGAAAAACCTTGGGAAAAATCTCACCCGTTTCGGGAAGACCACATTCTTAAGTTATGATGTCATTCGAGTTGAAACCAAAGATCATCAGCTAGAATTTTCCCCACCTAGAAGAGAAAAATTTGAAGAGCATCTGGCCGGTGAAGGGCATCGCAATTTCACCGTGGACTTTGACTTTAAGATGCCTTTCTCGGAAGCCGTGAAGAGAAGAGACTTCACGCTAAACTCCATGGGTATTCGGTTTAAACATAAAAATGAAATTGAATTCCTGGATCCCCTGGAGGGGTTAAGACATATCGGTGAAGGGGTGCTTTATCCAGCAGGAGAAGACTTCATTAAAGATCCCGTGCGCTTTTTAAGGGCCATTCGTTTTGCTAGAAAGTTTAAGCTCACTTTTGATCCTCAACTTTTGAAACTCCTGCATTCAATGAAGGTGGATAATTTCTCGGCGGTTTATCTCTGGACAGAGATGCAAAAGTCCCTGGATCCTATTGGCTATTATCAGGATCTTTTAAAGTGGCAGAACCATCATCCGGAATTAAAACTTCCCGTGGGAGCGGAGCTTCTCCCTCACATAGAGGACTTTAAAAAAGTTCTACTGGATCCCACTCGCCATGAAACCTGGATGATTGCCTTAGAATGGATTGGTATCTCATGCCTCTCTTGGCAGCAGTATTTTTCTTTGAGTAGTGATACATGCAGACGCCTTGGTCGCTGGGCCCAGGAATCCCGGGCCTTCGAGAAGATTCTTCCCGAAAACTTTCATGGGGATTTTGAAGTGGTGAAGGCCCTGCCTGATTTCGAACTTTTATTTGATTGGTATTTTACCACTAAGCAGCTCATGCAAAAAAATCCCAATCTTCCTCTCTTGCGCATGATCGATGAGTATCTCCCATCTTGGATTCATCTCTACCGCTTTGAAGCCGTTAAAGATGTGAAACATATCGATCCACCTCTTAGGGCCATGTATCAGGTTTGGAATTTATGTCAGAGATTATAATCAAACGCCTGACCGATCCTTTTTTTAATTCCCTTAAACTGCAAGTTCTGCAAGAAATTGAAGACATTTTTTTTGAGAGCTCAGCAAAGAAGACCTTTAAGAGTGAAAAAGAGAAGCTTGATCTGAAGTGGAAGTACTTAGGCTTCTATCTCGAACGGTACCCAGATTTCGTATGGGTGGCCTTTTCAGAGAAAGTTTTGGGCTACTGCCTGGGCATGCCTATAACTCAAGATGATGAACTCTATCTTGCACAGCCGCATTTAAAGGTCTTTGAAGAGCAGTATAAAGATTACCCCGCCCATCTTCATATTAACTGCCATGCAATGGCCCGCGGTCAAGGCATTGGTACCAGGTTAATAGAGGAGTTAGAAAGGGAATTTAGGGCCATGGGAGTTAAGGGAGTGCACCTTATGACCAGCATTGATGCTCGCAATCGCAAATTTTATCAGCGTCTTGGCTATGATTACGAATGTGAGTTACCATATCTTAATACACCCATTCTGATGATGGGGAAGAAGCTTTAGCCGAAATCCTTTGACAGTATTGCTTGGAAAACCTTAAATTGAGTTTTTTTTGTGCGGAGTCTTATGAAATTAATATTGTGCAGCATCCTTATATTCTCTACCTCCCTTATGGCCCAGGAAGTTACTCCGACTCAGCGTTTCTACCAATCCATTGAATTTGCCGATGATATGAATTTTGAAAATATCGATCTGGCCATTGAGCGACAGCTCAGATCTTACTCTCGCATGGGTCTAAGAGGTACTATTCAGTTTGGTACTAAGAAATATCCCAAGACAGTTTTAAAGGATTCTCTACTGCTTTTGAGAAGTCTGGCCGAGCGCACTCAGGAGTGCCTGAAAACATTACCGGAAGCCACCTGCTATCAGGATCTGAACCGAGAAATCAACGATAAGTTTGCTATCTATCGACCGACGCCAAATAAATCAGAGCCTGGTTATAAAGAAAGCAAGACCACAAAGTTTACTTCTTACTATTCTCCGGATTTTACGGGATCGAGAACTCAGACCGAAAGATTTAAGCGTCCCATCTTTAAAGTTCCGACTAATGAAGCCGATCGCAACTTCACCCGAGTCGATATCGATTATAATGGGGCCCTGGCCGGCAAAGGATATGAACTCTTTTACGTAGAAGAATCTTTCTATGATCTCTATCTCCTGCATGTTCAAGGGGGAGGAAGAATCAAGGTTAAGCTTCCGGATGGATCAACAGAAATAAAATATTTAAGCTATGCTGGTAAGAACTCTCAGCCCTTTAAGATGGTCTATCATTACATGCTAGAGAAGGGTTATATTAAACCGGGGGCCGATTCCATTCAGCACCAAAGACAATTCTTAGCAGAGAACCCAGATAAGGAAGCTGAAGTCTTTTCAGTGACACCTTCTTATATCTACTTTAGAGAATCCGATGAGGAACCAGTAGGGCTCAATAACATTCCACTTACGGAGAGAAGATCCCTCGCTATCGATAAGAGAATTTATAAGACCATGGGGCTTATTAATTTTGTGAAGACAGTTAGAGCATCTCATACCGATGCGAGAGGCAGAGTTGTGAAGACCCCTTTCTCCCGCTTTTTCATTGCTCAGGATACGGGGGGAGCGATTCGAGGAAACGCTCGCTGCGATCTTTATTTTGGATACGGGCCCATGGCCGAAATGACTGCTTATAATATGAATGATATGGGTGAGCAGTACTTTCTCATTAAAAAATAGAATAAGGTTGTACTGATGAAGCTCACTGGATTAATAGCATCGGCTATTCTATTCTCTTTTCCTCTTTTCGCTCAAACGGAATTTCCCTTAGGGGACGGTGATGAAAAATGGGGTATTACTCTAAAAGTTCCCGATTCCAAATACTCATTAAGACTGGGGGCCCGTTACCAGTCCCTGATTAGTGCTAATTCGAAAGAGAATCTCACTACCAATCAAACAACCACTTCTCAGGATTTTTACACTCGAAGAGCGAGACTTCAGTTTCGTGCCGATCTTACCGATCATGGTTACTACTACATGGATATTCGAAATGATCGGGTTAATGACAATGATAAAGGTGAGCAAAGTTTTAATCTGGGAGATGCCTACTTTCATATTCCACTTTTAGATACAGGTGATAATTCTCTTACCCTCAGACTCTTCAGGGCCAAGGTGGACGTATCCCGAACTCAGCAAGTCTCCTCGGCAGATTTACTCTTCGTGAATCGTCCTTATGTTTCAGATGAGGCTTCACAATTTGTTTCTCACAATAGACGGGCAACCAATATGCAGCTCAATGGCGAGCTTTTGGATATGATGACCTTTCAACTTGTCATAGGAGATGGCGTCTATTCAGATGAGTTCAGCGATGCCAAAGGCAATGCTGGAGTTTCAAAGATCGATGGGCAAAATTTCATGCTGGGAAGTAAGGTGCGATTCTATCCTTTTCAAAACTGGAAGCCATCAGAATTAACCGAGACCTACTTCGGTAAAGGAAAGCATTTTTCTGTGGGATACGGGGCCTTCAATACCTCGAATATTAGATTTAATAAGGAAGGCACAGAAAAAAGGGTTTCTAGGAATCTTCAAAATCTGGAAACTTCCGCTCACTATTATGGATGGTTTGTTTCTGCTGAATACTTCAAGATGGATGGGGTGGTAGAGGATCTCTCACCTGGTAGCTCTTTTAGAAAAGGCTCAAGTGAGGGCTGGTACACCCAGGCCGAAAAGGTCTTCCCTGACTTCCATTTCATCGCCCCATTTGCAAGATACGAGAAATGGAACAAGTTTATCTCGGCCGGAGATTACGATCTTGAGAGTTATCTCTATGGGGTTAACTGGTACTTAAACGGGAATTTTTTCCGAGTGACTCTCGCCTATCAACTAGATAATCTAGGTGAAGACATCGAGGGTGACGAGACCAAAGTTGAATCCGTACACCTGGCAAGTATGTGGCACTTTTAAGCCGGATTTTCCGAATCAAAAAATTCAACTTCTAAATCGGGCCACTGCAATTTAATTTTATTCATCAAGGCCATGATCCCAAATCTCTCAGTAGCATGATGCCCTCCTGCAAAGTAGTGAATGCCCCCCTCGATTGCATCATGCCAGTTGTACTCAGAGATTTCTCCTGTGAGATAAGCATCAAGCCCGTCTTCCAAGGCCCGGGCCCACTCGTTATTAGCACCACCAGTCACAATACCCATGCTCGTTATAAGAGAGTCCTCATCGGGAGTCGCAAGAATAATTTCATGCTTAAGCAGAGTCTTTAATTTTTCTTTGAGCTCACGGGCCTTTAAAGGCCCTGAGAAATGGCCCTTCACGCCTAACGGTTGCCGTTTTTGGAGAGCAAAAGGCTTGAGGTCATGGAGCCCCATGAGCTTGGCCAGTGACGCGGCATTGCCTATCTCAAGATGAGCATCCAGCGGGAGATGATAGGCAATGAGATTCATATCTTCTTTCACGCAAAGCTTAACTCGCTCCCCCCAAGCTCCTGTTACCGGACGAGCAGATTGATATTTCCAAAAGATTCCATGATGCACAATAATCGCATCGGCCTTAAATTCTCGCGCCTTCCTGAGGGAATCTTGAGTGGCAGAGACGGCAAAGGCGATTCTTCTTATCTCACTCTTGCCTTCGATCTGCAGCCCATTGGGAGCATAGTCCTCAAAGTCATGGGGCGATAGAAGTTGATTTAAATAATTTAAGAGGTCAGGGCACTTGAGTGTCATGGTGTTTCCTTTTCAATCGATACTCATTTTAATACAATTTCCTCATCTTAAACAAAGGAATCGCCATGAAATTTAAGCCTGGTCTCGTTTATGGTTCTGCTCTGGAAGAACTCTATGCTTACGCCAAGGAAAATAAGTTTGCACTTCCGGCAGTCAATGTCACGGGGACAAACTCGGTTAACGCTGTTTTGGAGACGGCCAAAGCGGTCAATTCTCCGGTAATCATTCAGTTCTCTAATGGTGGCGGTCAGTTCTTCGCTGGTAAGGGACTCAAGCTTGAAAATGAAAAGGCAGCTGCCCTGGGTTCCATTTCTGGTGCTCACCACATTGCTCTTATGGCCGAGCACTATGGAGTTCCGGTGGTGATCCATACCGATCATGCCGCTAGAAAACTTCTCCCTTGGATCGATCACTTGCTTGATGCTGGTGAAGCTCATTATAAAACTCATAAGAAGCCACTTTTTTCTTCTCATATGCTTGATCTTTCTGAAGAAGAGCTGGAAGAGAACGTGAGTACATGTGCCAGCTACTTTAAGCGCATGAATAAGATTGAAACAGGCATTGAAATCGAGTTAGGCGTAACAGGTGGGGAAGAAGACGGTGTGGATAATACCGATATCGATAACTCTAAACTCTATACCCAACCGGAAGAAGTTGCTCATGCCTTTGGCGCTCTTCGTGAGGTCACTAGTAACTTCACCATTGCGGCTTCTTTTGGAAATGTTCATGGTGTTTATAAGCCAGGAAACGTGAAACTCTCTCCCATCATCTTAAAGAAGTCTCAGGAATTTGTTCAGAAGAAATTCGGAACAGGTAATCGTCCCGTGAACTTTGTCTTCCACGGTGGCTCTGGTTCACTTCAGTCTGAGATTCGTGAAGCGATTGATTACGGTGTCATTAAGATGAATATCGACACCGATATGCAATGGGCCTTCTGGGAAGGAGTTAAGAACTTCTATAAAGACAAAGAAGCCTACTTGCAAGCTCAGCTAGGAAATCCTGAAGGGGAGGAAGCTCCTAATAAGAAATACTATGATCCAAGAGTGTGGCTTAGAAAGGGTGAAGAGAATTTCGTTAAGCGCTTAAAAGTGGCCTTTGAGGATCTCAATAATATTAACAAAAATTAATTTCTTATAGGCGAAGTCCTGAAAAGGGCTTCGCTATCTTCATAAATCGTATCCAATTCATGAAAATTCCTTATACTCTTTCGAATGACTAATATCATTCTTCTCCTGGTATGCCTTTTAATAGGCCTTCTTTTAGGGCGGGTTAAGGGCCTACCTAAAGATGCTCATATTGCTCTCAATACAGTTATTCTTTATGTGCCCTTGCCGGCCATCGCTCTTTTAACGATTCCTCTGCTCGAATGGAATCTTAGTCTCGTTTCTCTGGTCTTAGTTCCATGGATTATCTTTGGCGTGAGCTTTCTCTTTTTTCCATTCATCGGGAGTAAGCTTGGTTGGAGTAAGGCCGTGATTGGTTGCCTTATATTAACCGCGGGTCTGGGGAATACTGCCTTTGTGGGTTTTCCTGTTATCGAGGCCCTGTTTGGAAAGGAAGCTTTAAAGTACGCGGTCTTTCTTGATCAGCCGGGAACCTTTCTTATTGTCTCGAGCTTTGGGATTTGGGTTGCAGCCCTTTATTCCACCGGCAAACTACCTAAGCGCGAGCTCCTTAAAAGAGTTCTGCTTTTCCCACCCTTTATTGCCTTTGTTCTCGCCTTACTTCTAGGAGGAATGAGTTGGAAGGCCGACGGAGAACTCAAAGTAATCTTAGAGAAGCTTGCGGCGATACTCACACCTATGGCCCTGATCTCAGTGGGACTGCAACTTAAATGGAATGAAATCCGCAGTGATGTGAATTATCTCATCGCAGGGCTTGGCTATAAATTATTTCTCTCTCCGGCCCTGATCTATGGTCTTTATTGGTTAGTGGGAATTCCCTATGAGATGTTTCGAATAGCCGTCATGGAAGCTGCCATGGCCCCTATGATCACGGCTTCGATTCTAGCGGCTTCCCATAATCTTCATCCACGTCTTGCAGGAATGATGGTGGGAGTTGGCGTACCCTTGTCTTTTCTCACTCTGGGAATTTGGTATTATCTTCTCTGACTAACATAAACTTACTTTTTCTAAATCTTTCTAGATTTACTCTTAGATTGTGTCAGGATTAAAAGATTCTAATTAATCACGGAGGATTAATGACATCTTTTAAATCGGGTCTTGCCCTGGCCACTCTTCTTTTTGCTCAATCCACTTTTGCCTGCACGATCGATGGCAAGGAAGGCTTTCTTCCAAAAAATGATATGTATATTTCAGTTAATGATAAGGCCGCTGCGGGAATCAATGAATCTCAGTTTAATAGTGTCATCGATAAGATTGAGACCTTATACTCTTCGATTGTTTCTCAACATGGAGGAGAGCTTCAAATTGAGCGCAACTGGACCGATGGAACCGTAAATGCCTATGCTGAACAGATTGGATCCACATGGAAGGTGGCCATGTTTGGAGGACTTGCTCGTCACCGCACTATTACCGAAGATGGCTTTGCTCTTGTTGTTTGTCATGAACTTGGTCACCATATTGGAGGAGCTCCTAAGTACAATTCCGATGAGTGGGCCTCAAACGAAGGTCAATCAGATTACTTTGCGACTCTCAAATGTCTTCGTAGGGTTTGGATGTCTGAAAATAATCAAGAGATCATAGCAAGAATGGATGTTCCTCAGATAGTTAAGACAAGATGTGCCAAAAGCTGGAGTGACAAGGCCGATGAGGCCATTTGTATCAGAGGGGCCATGGCCGGTGACTCAGTTGCAAATCTATTTGCTTCTATGAGTTGGGGAAGAGCACCGAAGTTTGATACGCCTGATCGCAAGGTTGTTAATCGAACAAATGACAGACATCCCGCTTATCAGTGCCGCTTGGATACATACTTTCAAGGTGCATTATGTGAAAAATCTTACAACGAAGATGTCGCCCAGGATTCAGAAGTGACAGGCACTTGCCACGGCTCTCTCGGTGATATGACAGGACTTCGTCCTCTTTGCTGGTTCAGGCCATCGGCCCAATAATGATCGTCCAACATAATCTTACTTCTAGTTTAATATTTTGACGGTTGATTCATTTATGTCAGAATTAGGTTAAGAGAAGTGCTTTTGATCATTAAGGAGAATGAATGAAAAATTTAAAGCAAGGATTGCTACTCGCAACATTACTAGCTGGCCAGTCAGTTCTGGCCTGTACTCAAGATGGTCTCGAAGGCTTTCTTCCAGAAAACGACCTTAACATCTCGGTTCATCAGAAAAGAAGTGGTGGTATCTCCCTCGAAGAATTTAATAATGTAATCGATCAAGCTGAAACAGTTTATGCACCTCTGGTTGCTCAGGAAGGTGGAAGACTCTCAATTGAGAGAAATTGGGATGATGGTACGGTAAATGCTTATGCTCAACAGATTGGCTCAACATGGAAAGTTTCTATGTTTGGTGGTCTTGCCCGTCACGACACCATTACTCCAGATGGCTTTGCTCTAGTTGTCTGTCATGAGATTGGTCACCACATCGGTGGAGCTCCTAAGAAAGTGAGTTACTGGTCAAATTCTTGGGCCTCTAACGAAGGTCAAGCGGACTACTTTGCTACTTTAAAGTGTCTTCGTCGTATCTGGCAGAGTGAAGATAATGCAGCAGTGATTGCTAATATGGAAGTGCCAGAAGCCGTTTCAACAGCTTGTGCTAAACAGTGGTCCTCAAGTGCTGATTATAATATCTGTGTGCGTGGCTCGATGGCCGGTGCATCGGTTTCTAATCTCTTCGCAGCTCTAAGAGGTTCAGCTCCAGGAAGTTTCACGACTCCTGATCCAAGAGTTGTAACTCGCACCGATGATAATCATCCTGCTCACCAGTGCCGTTTGGATACCTATTTCCAGGGTGCTCTTTGCGAGATTTCAATGAATGAAAACGTTGAAAATGCTTCGGAAGTGACGGGTACTTGCCACGCTTCTTTAGGTCATACTACTGGTCTTCGTCCTCTTTGCTGGTTTAAGCCAGCTGTTCAATAAGTTCTTCTCCTTTCGATTTTTAATATAGGCCAGGATAATATCCTGGCCTTTTTTTTCATACATCTTCTTACTTTAGCAGACTTAGTTAGTCGGCTGTTTCACAATAAATTCTTAAGAGATTATTTCAATCTTCAGGAGCACACACACATGATGAAATTTCTTGTTCTCACCATTTTATTCTCTTTCTCTAGCTGGTCTCTGGCATGTACGGAAGACGGCACGGGTGGTTTCCTTCCGGAAAACGATATGTACATCCCTGCTAATACTAAATCAGCGGGCGGGCTCTCAGAAGCTCAGTTTAATGATGTTATTGAGCGTCTAGAGACAATCTATACTCCCCTGGCCTCTGAGTTAGGTGGAAAACTTCAAATTGCTCGAAAGTGGGAAGATGGAACGGTTAATGCCAATGCCTCTCGCTTTGGTTCTACTTGGAATGTAAATATGTATGGTGGTCTTGCTCGTCACGCTACTATTACAGAAGATGGCTTTGCTCTAGTTCTTTGCCATGAAATTGGTCACCATATGGGTGGAGCGCCTAAGATAAATGGATTTCCATGGATCATGCGTTGGGCCTCTAATGAAGGTCAGTCAGATTACTTTGCTACCTTGAAGTGTCTTCGCCAGTTATTCTTGAATGAGGATAATTCTGCTGTCATAAGCCAGATGAATGTTCCTTCAGTCCTGAGCTCTGCTTGTATCAACGCTCATCCTGATAAGAGAGATGCTGATATCTGTATCAGAGCAGCCATGGCAGGGGCATCGGTTTCAAATCTGTTTGCAGCGATGCGATCTCAGCCAGAAGCTCGCTTCGAGACCCCTGATACAAATGTTGTCAGAAAGACCGATAATGCTCACCCCGCCCATCAGTGTCGCCTGGATACCTATTTCCAGGGAGCACTTTGCGAGAAGTCTTTTAATGAAGATGTTTCTCAGAAAGATGAATTGCAAGGGACTTGTAACCGCTCTACAGGTCACAAGACTGGTGTAAGGCCATTATGCTGGTTTAAGCCAAATAACTAGAATTTCTCTAAGGGCCAGGAGAAATCCTGGCCTTTTTTTTTGCTCCTAACCCATGGCCTTTTACTCTTATTGAACTGAGCCTCGACTCACTCTTATCCCTTGATTAACGTTTTCCTTGGCCCTTGAATAAGGAGGAATAATGAATAAGAAAGAGCGAGAAAGAGATCAGGCCAGAAGGCGCTTGGATGGATATTACGAAGGAGCTAGCAGTCGGACGGCCCAATTTGATTGGGATGGTCCAGAATATGGCCGCAAAGGTGGAAGTTATCAATCCTTCGGTGATGACGCTAATTGGAAGAATTCCCGAAGAGCCGAGCATTACAATAATGATCATTTTGGATATGGCAGTCGCGATCGTGGTTGGGATAAGCATGTTGATAATGAAGAGAATCTGAGAGCTTCCCATTTTGGTAAAGGGCCCAAGGGCTATAACCGCTCCAGTGACAGAATAAGGGAAGATGTTTGTGAGGCACTGACTCAGAGTCCTCATATTGATGCTTCGGAAATAGAGGTGAGTGTTCAAGACGGTATCGTTACTTTAACCGGTCGAGTAGATAGTCGAAGAATTAAAAAAGAAGCTGAGCGTGTGAGTGAGCGTGTCCTGGGTGTAGACGATGTGGTTAATATGCTGAGTATGACGGGGGAGCCATCCAGCAATCAAGAAGTGAAGGGCCCGCCTAAATTTGAGTCGAAGACAGGGAACTTGCCTACTTAGTCCACATAGTCTGAGTTTTTATAAAACTTCACATCAGGATTTTTCTCCTGAGCTAGTTTTAAGTCCCACTCAGTTCTAACGGCAAAGCAGAGCCTCTCTTCTTTATCCACCATAATCACAGAGGAGTAGTCCTGAGCAAACTGCTCCTCTTGTTTTTTATCGCTGAACTTAAGCCATCTCACTCCGGCCCATGCTACTGGCTCATAGGTGGCCACTACCGAATACTCATCTTCGAGTCGATACTTCACCACTTCAAACTGTAGGGCACCCACCGCACCCAACATTTTTTCGTTGGTGTGACGACGAATGAAGAGCTGAGTTGCTCCTTCTTCAGACAGTTGGGCCAGACCCTTCTCCAGATGCTTCGCCTTCATAGGGTCCTTAGCAGTGACTCGCATAAAGAGTTCAGGCGAGAAGCTCGGAATACCTGTATAGCGGATATGCTTTTTACCCATGGAAAATGTATCACCGATAGCATACTTACCCGTATCATAAAGACCGATAATATCCCCAGGGTAAGCTTCTTCAACAATATCTCTGTCTCGCGCCTGAAAGATCAGGGGAGTTGCAATACGGATCTCTTTGCCCGTTCTCACATGATAGATCTTATCATTGCGATTAAACTTTCCTGAGCAAACTCTTAAGAAGGAGATTCTATCTCTATGCTTGGGATCCATATTGGCCTGGATTTTAAAAATAAATCCGGTAAATTCTGGATCGTTGGGTTCGATATAAGTTTTCTCCGCACCCGAAGTATAAGGAGCAAGCACGGCTTCTCTACCCTTCGGAGTTGGGGCAACTTCTGTTACCAGATCCAAAAGTTCCTTCACACCAAAGTTCTGAAGAGCAGAACCAAAAAAAACAGGAGTCTGAATTCCACTTAGGTATTCATCAATTTTAAAGGGAGGAATCAAGGTCTCTACCATTTCCAAATCTTCTTTAAGCTGCTTTAAAAGTGCAGGACCGGTGAAGGCCACGACATGGGGAGCATCTAAGTCTGTTGCATCCACTAGATGAGGATCAAAGGGATTTTCAGCGTCCTTGTATCCCATGATCTTCTTGGTTCTAAGATCATATACCCCCTTGAAGTCTACACCTGAGCCAATGGGCCAGGTCATGGGAATACACTGAATTTTTAAAATGGATTCGATATTATCCAAAAGTTCAAATGGATCCAGGGCATCGCGATCATACTTATTCATGAAGGTCACGATGGGTGTATCACGCATGCGGCATACTTCCATGAGCTTAATGGTTTGCGTTTCCACACCTTTGGCCGAGTCAATCATCATTAGTACCGATTCAACCGCCGTCAGTGTGCGATAAGTGTCTTCTGAGAAGTCTTTATGTCCTGGAGTATCCAGGAGATGAAGTGCCCGATCATTGTATTCAAAACTCATTACCGAAGAGGTGATAGAGATCCCTCTTTGCTTTTCTAGTTCCATCCAGTCGGATTTTGCATAGTCTCCTGACTTTGACTTCACCATACCTGCCTCTCTTACCACACCACCAAACCATAATAGTTTTTCAGTCATGGTGGTCTTACCTGCATCGGGATGGGAGATAATGGCAAAGGTACAGCGAGGCTTAATGCTCATGAATAGTTTCCTTAAATGGTTCGTCCGAGGGCGTAAAAAGTTGATATCAGAAGATGTAAGAAATGTATATTAAATAGCTCCGCCGCTCTTTAGAATTAATTCATCCCAATGTAAGAAATTTAATGCCTACAATAGTTACTATGATGATTTCAATGGAATTTACATTCATCTCCTTTCTTCTCATCTCAGGCCTTTTGGGACTTTTAACTTTTAAGAGCTTCCGCCGTTTTGAGATGAAAGAGTTTCTTCATTTAACAGAGCTGTGGGCTTCTTTGGGGCTAAATGCTCTCATCTTTTATCTTCTACAAAATGAAAATCAGCAAATTCTCGCTTTAAGTATGGTGGGGTGGCTCTGGCCTCTGCGCGCTATGAAATTAGTCCTGGAAGACTTTGCCCAGAAAAGTATTACTCATTCCTGGGAGTATATGGCCCTGGCCGCTGGTGGATTTATAAGTGTGGCCCTGGGAAGTTATGGTTTTCCTTTTGCTTATTATTCTTTTCCCTTCGCTTTCAGTGTGGGTCTAGTAGGACTGCAAATGGTGATGGAGTCCTATAAAAAGATGCCTAAGGAACTTTGCACGACTCTACATAAGGCGAGCTTTCTTTTAATAGGCCTTTTCTTTATTGTAAGATTATGTTTTCCCTTCTGGAGAGTTGAACCAATTCTTTTCTCCTATGCAGTCATGGCCGATTTATTAGTCGTGGTTGGACTAGGAGCAACGGGACCTGCCATCTTCTATGAACTTCTTAAAGATCGTCATCAGAGAGTCGTTGAAGATATTATGAAAGAGAGGAATGAAAAACTAGTAGGCAATTCAAAATACTCAGAACTAGGAATGATGGCCGCGGGTATTGCTCATGAGATCAATAATCCCCTGGCAGTTATTCAGGCCCGAACTACCCAGCTTCTTAGAATCTATAAAAAACCAGAGAAGCAGCAGGAGCTCTCCGATGGACTTCAGCAAATTCTCTATACTAGTGAGAGAATCAATCGAACTATTCAAGGTGTAAGAGAATTTGTCCATCAAGATGATAAGGGTCAAACCAGCGAGATTCAATTAAAGGATTTGGTAGAGGATGTCCTGGCCTTCTGTGGGCAGAGGATGAAAAATCATGGAGTCAGTTTAAGGTTCTATGGTCTGGAGAATCTATCCGTGTGGGGAAATAAAATTCAATTGGAGCAGATTCTCATCAATCTTTTTAACAATTCCTTTGATGCCATTGAGTTCTTGCCCGATAAATGGATTGAATTAAGTGTTCATCAAAATGATGATAAAGTTCAAATGTTTGTGAAAGATTCGGGGTATGGCATTCCTCCCGAAATCGCGTCCAAAATAATGGAACCATTCTATTCAACTAAGGATATTGGAAAGGGAACAGGTCTTGGGTTAGCACTTGCTCGAGGTATTGCTGAAAAGCATGGAGGATCCCTTCAGTACATAAGTAATACGGGTCACACCACCTTCTTACTAGAGCTTCCGAGAGCTCCCCATGAAGATTGGGGCTTGCCGCTGGTGCATTAAGCCTCACTAGGAAGTTTCATTATAAATGTCGCTCCTTTTCCTAATTCACTTTCTACCTTGATTACTCCTTTATGAAGCGCCATGATTTCTTTAGAAATAAAGAGTCCGAGTCCCAGGCCACTAACCACATGAGAGTCGATCGCTCTTTCAAATCGTTCAAAAATTCTTTTTTGATCTTCTTCAGAAATACCATTTCCATGATCTTTTACAGAGAGACAAGCACAACCATCGATGTTTTTTAAGATAACTTCGACCGGAGAGTCGGGGGCATATTTAGCAGCATTCATTAGCAGGTTCGTTAAAACCTGTTCAATGCGAAACTTATCGGCCTTGACTAAAAGATTTTCCTCTAGGTGAAGACTTACTTTATTTCCCGCCATCTCCATAATGGGCATGAGTCGATCGGTTACTTCTTTGGCCAAGTTTGATAGATTCACTTCTTCTAAATTTAAGCTCAGTCTCCCGGTCGCAACGCGCGAGATATCCAGCATATCATTCACCAGATGAATAATTCTCTCCACACTTCGGTCGGCCTGGTCGATAAATTTTTTCATATTTTCCAAAGAGAAGGCCTTCTCTTCCCCAAGTTTACTTCTCATGCGCTCATTAAGCTGAATTTGCATCTTTAGAGAAGTTAGTGGGGTTTTTAATTCGTGGGAGCAGATAGAAAGAAACTCATCCCGACTCTCTAATGCTTTTTGCAAATAGCTTTCTGTCTCTTCAATTTTCTTTAGTTTCTTCTGAAGAAGAACCTTCTGGTTATAGAGCTCAAGAAAGATTCTAACCTTACTCAAAACTATCTGGGGAAAAAGAGGCTTGTGAAGAAAATCTACTGCGCCCGCCTCATATCCCTGAAATATTCTTTGAACATCGGTGGTGGCAGCAGTCACGAAAATGATGGGAATTGATTTTGTCTTCTCAGTACTCCTCATGATTTCTGCTAACTGGAATCCATCCATCTCTGGCATTTGAACATCAACTAGAGCAAGAGCAAACTCATGCTTTAGCATGAGTTCTAGTGCTTCATTCCCTGAACGAGCAGCATGAACATCGACATCCTCATCCTGAAGAAGACTGCTCAGGGCCACAATGTTTTCATTCAAGTCATCTACAATAAGACATTTTGGATAATTCTGGCCTAAAACTTCTTCACTCATAACTACTCCGACTTAATTCTTCTAGGAATGATTTCATTTGTTTTAAATTCATAATTGCATTGGCCGATAAACTCTTCGCCGCTGATTGGGGCATAGTGGGGTACTCAGCTTCTGAAGGATCTTGAATAAGACAGATGCCGCCCTTCGACTGAATTTTGAGCAGTCCCGCCGTTCCATCATGATTGGCCCCCGTTAGAAGAATTCCTAACGCTTTTGATTCGAAGGAATAGGCCGCTGAATCAAAGAGAATGTCTATCGAAGGACGAGAAAAGTTCAAGGGCTCTTCTGAACTTAATGAAAGTGTCTCATTGCTCTCAATACTTAAGTGATAGTCTGCGGGAGAAAAATAAATATATCCCGGTTGCAGTGATTCACCGGATTCCGCTTCTTTCACCTTAAAAGAGCAGATTTCCTTAAACAGTTCAGGAATAAGATTGGGGCCTCTCGCCGGAAGATGAATGACAACGGCTACCGAGAGTTTTTTTGAATCTTTAAAAGAGGGAAGTATCCTCTTTAAAGCATCAATGCCTCCGGCCGAAGTACCGACGACAATGACTCTAATTTTCTGGGAGATGCATTTTCTTAATAGGTTATCATGGCTCATGGAGTCCATGCCTTTTGATAGATCTTATTCTCTCTATCTCTTACTTCAAACTTGTTCTTGATGGAGGAGAATTGAAGGGTCTCTTTACTTCCTAATCCAAGAAAACCATCTCGGACGAGAGATTCATCAAAAAGTTTAAAGACTCTCTCTTGCAGGGGCTTTTCAAAATAGATGAGAACATTTCTGCAAGAGATAAGATGCATCTCAGAGAATACAGCATCTGTTGCCAGGCTATGATCGGAGAAGACCACATTTGAGAGAAGATCTTGATTAAATTGAACAGAATCGTAAGCCGCTTGATAATAATCGGCCAGAGAGCCCGTGCCGCCGGCCTCATAATAAGAGCTGCTGGCCTTTCTCACTTGCTCAGTATCATAGATCGCCTTCTTTGCTCTCTCAAGATTCATAGGGTTGATATCGGTGGCATAGATGATAAATCGCTTGATACCTGCTTCATGCAATAGAATCGAAAAAGAAATGACCTCTTCACCAGTACTGCAACCAGCTATCCAGATTTTAAGAGATGGAAACGTTTTTAAATAAGGAAAAACATTTTCTCTCAAAGATTTGAAGTATCCCGGATCACGAAACATTTCAGTGGTATTGACCGTGAGGTAAGCAATGAGTTGGGGAAAGAATTCTTTCTCAGTCTGAACTTTCATCCTGATTTCTTTTAAATTCTGACAATGAAACTTAATCAAGGCCTGCTCAAGGCGGCGTCTCAATGATGACTTCGAGTAGAGCCTGAAGTCATACTGATAGCGGGAGTAGATCTCCTGGATTAATAATTCAAAATCATCATTACTGAACATGAACTTCCTTAACTAATAAAACTTCTCTGACTTGGAAGCCATACTCTAATCAGAGAAATGAGCTTATCCATGTCGATTGGTTTGGCCATGTAATCATTGGCACCAACAGCGAGACACTTTTCTTGGTCATTCTTCATGGCCTTAGCGGTTAAGGCAATGATGGGAAGGGACTTATGAGTCTTGTCCAATCTGATTCGTTTGATCGCCTCATAACCATCCATTTCTGGCATCATGATGTCCATTAAAACCAGATCGAGATTGTCTTCAACTGCGACCTTGTCCAATGCTTCCAGCCCGTTTCTGGCCACAATGATATTGGCCCCATAACTCTCAAGGGCACTAGTGAGGGCGAAGATATTTCTTACGTCATCATCCACAATAAGAATCTTTCTGTTATCCAGACTCTTTTCCCGGCTTCTGAGATCCCGAAGCATCTTTTGCCTTTCAGGCGGAAGATCTGTTTCCACACGGTGGAGGAAAAGTGTGACTTCATTGAGAAGTCTCTCAGGAGACTTCGCGCCTTTAATAATAATGCTATCAGAATACTTTCTTAGTCTCTCTTCCTCTTCCGTCGTCAGATCCCTTGCGGTGTAGATAATCACAGGCGGGTAGGAGTAAAGAGAATTCTCCCGACTAAGCTCGTCTAATAGTTCATGGCCCGTAAGGTCTGGAAGAGTGAGATCCATAACCATGCAATCATAGGTTTTTTTAGAGAGGTGTTCCAGGGCCTCTGCAGCGGTGCCGACAGCTTCTACTTGGATATCAGGACCACTCACTAACTGCGTAATATATTCTTTTTGAACTTCATTATCTTCGACTACCAGCACATGCTTCATCTTTTGCGTCAATAGAGAGCTTAAGTGTTGAAAGGCTTCCTTTAGAAGCTCTCGTTTCACGGGCTTCATAAGATAGCCCATGGCCCCCATCTCAAGAGCCGATTTTGAGAAGTCGGAAGAAGAGAGAACATGGACTGGAATATGACGTGTCTTAGCATTCATCTTCAACTGATCCAGAACCATTAGACCATTATAGTCAGGAAGTCTTACATCCAGCAGAATGGCCTGTGGATGATATTTTTCTACCAGCCACAGCCCCTCTTCACCTGTGGGAGCAACCAGTCCATCAAAGTTCATTTCATGGGCAAGATCAAAAAGAATTTTTGCAAAGGTTTCATCGTCTTCAATGATAAGGATCTTGCGAGCGGATGAACTCGTTTTTTCTCGATCATCCTGGAAGGAGAATTGCACGGACTCATGCTCTTTAGTTTTAATCACTTCTGGTTGAGATACTCTAGAGATCTCTGGAGTGATCTTGCTAGGTCTTGGAGCGGCTTCATTAATTGATAGAGGAATGGTGATGGTAAATTCACTGCCTTTTCCTGGAGTACTATCAACCGTAATACTCCCATGAAGAAGCTTGGTTAATTCCTTGGAGATAGACAATCCCAGACCTGTACCTCCATACTTTCTATTAGTCGTTCCGTCTGCCTGTCGAAAGGCCTCGAAGATCACTTCCTTTTGATGAGGGGCTATACCAATGCCTGAATCGGCTACCGTGAAAGAAACTTCCTTATCCTGTGGGGTCACGATAAGTTTCACGAAACCCTTCTGGGTAAACTTAAAGGCATTGGAGAGGAAGTTTTTAAGAATCTGCTCCAATCTTTGTCGGTCGGTGAAAACTGTATTAGGTAGTGAAGGATGTGGCACGATAACAAAGTCGAGCTGCTTTTGCATTGCGATGGGTTTAAACATCTGATCCAGAGTCTGGATCATTTCGTTAAGATGAATATTTTCGGGCTCAATACTGAGTTTTCCGGCCTCAACTTTTGATAGATCCAGAATATCGTTAATAAGATTTAAAAGATCGCTGCCTGATGAGTAGATGATCTCGGCGTACTTTACTTGGTCAGGAGTAAGATTTTTTGTTTTATTTTCTGACAGAAGCTTTGCCAGAATAAGACTCGAGTTAAGTGGAGTTCTTAATTCATGAGACATATTGGCCAGAAATTCCGACTTATAGGAGCTAGAGAGTTCAAGCTCTTTGGTCTTCTCCATAAGGGCCATCTGTGCTTGAGTGAGATCGCGGTTTCTCTCATCCATTATGTTTTTTTGATTCTCAAGAATCTGTGCTTGCTCTTCAAGCTGCTGGTTGGTTTGCTCGAGTTCTACTTGTTGATTTTCCATCTTCGCATAGGAGTCTTTAACTGCGCGAGTCTGCTGCTCGAGTTCCTCGTTGGTAACTCTAAGCTCTTCTTGTTGCGCCTGAAGCTCTTCAGAGAGTTGCTGAGATTCATGCAATAGTTCCGCTAGACGCGATTTATGCTGGGCCGAACGAATGGCCACGGCGGCCATCTCAGACATTTCGACTAGAAAGTCTTTAACGATAGGACTAGGTTCATCTTGAAAGGAAAGTTCAAGAATGCCCACTACCTCATCATTAGATTGGAGAGGAACGATAATGATATGCTTCGGGATCATCTCTCCAAGTGAAGAAGAGATTTTATAAAATTCATTTGGGACATTTTTAAATTCAACAAGCTTTCCTTCTAAAGCAGCATTTCCGATCAATCCGTTCCCAAGTGATATTTCTCCCAGGTTGAAATCTTGGGGAAGAGCATGCCCTGCTACAAACTCCAGCGTCTTTCCACCTTCAGTGAGAACATAGGCAGTGGCCATTTTAAAATCAGTGTATGAAGCTAAAAAACTTAAGAGTTTTCTATTCAATTCCGTTTGGGAGAGTTCTCCTCTGATTTTAATCGCAAGTTCGGCCATACCATTTTTGATCCAGGTGAAACGCTCGTTCTCATTTCTGCTGATGATAATTCGATTAACGAGATAGGCGATGGCCCAGGTGGCGATGGTGGCAAAACTTCTATTATATAATCCAATGACTGAGTCAATTCCATTTGGCGAAAAGATATAACCCATGACCGAGAGCAAAGTTGCCCCCAAAGCCGTTACCAGGGGGGTATAAGGATTAGTGCTAAAGATGGCGAGGGCAACAGGAATAAAATAGAAAACATAATCAGCAATACCAATCGGCGTTTGTGTATCTAAGACAAAAACCATTGAAGAGAAAATAATTAGAGCTGGAACTAACCAGGATTGATACTTGGAGCGAATCATAGCTATCCTCATGTAACTTAATTTGAGTCTAGTATTATGAAATGATTAGGCTTTCGAGGAAAGGAAAAAAGGCCCCGAAGGGCCTATCATGAAAATCTTACAGTGATGCTTGATGAGTTTTAAGAATGAGCTCACAGATATCTCCGGGAGTCGATCCACGAAGCTCCTCATTGTTCACTCGATCAGGAATGATCTCAGGAAGTCGGGCGGTAATCTTCTCTCTTAAAATCGGATTCTTATTTGCCTGAACTTCATCGACTCTATCGATGGGAGTGAAGTGTGGGACAGTCTGAAGAACTTCCGGATGCTCATTGATGAGTTTTAAAATAGTCTTAACCACATCAGCGAACTGATCTAGTTCTTTCTTCGAGTAGGTTTCAGTTGGCTCAAGCATAAGTCCGAACTGCTCCGGGAAAGCAACCGTTGGGGCATGGAAGCCAAAATCAAGAAATAGTTTCCCGATGCGTGCAATTGAGTTTGTCTTAGGAGTGCCAGATTGCTCGATCTTCTTAAAGGTCTCTGGACTCAAGGTTAAGATAAATTCATGCATGCGAGGTGAGCCTTCAGCATGGGCGGGAAGAGTTGGATAATGATCGGCCAGTTTATGATGAAGGTATCTAGCCGACAGAACCGCCATCTGACTCATCTTTCTCACACCATCACTTCCCAGGGCCTTGATATAAGTATAGGCGCGCACCTTGTGAGCGAAGTTACCAAAGTGGCGATGAAAGCTTCCTACTGACTTCTTAGGTCTTTCTAATTCAAAGCGATTATTTTTTTGAACCACCTGAATTCCGGGTAAATAATCCAAGAGACGAGAAGAAACCGCTACGATAGCATCTCCTGGTCCACCACCTCCGTGAGGTATGGTCCAAGTCTTATGAAGATTATTATGAACAGCATCGACACCAAGTTTATTCAGATCAATGATTCCCGCGATTGCATTCATATTTGCCCCGTCCATATAGACAAGACCACCAACTGCGTGGATAAGCGCACTCATTTCCTTAAACTGGGATTCAAAGATTCCTGCAGTATTGGGATTTGTAACCATAACACCGGCGACGCGGTGTCCATCGGTTTTGATGAACTCTTTAATTTGAGCGAGATTCATCTCGCCATTGGAAAGGGCCTCAACGGTATAGATACCAATGATCTGGCCATCCACTACTTTAGATTGGTAGCCGGCCATGGTCGCTGTAGCGGGATTTGTTCCATGAGCAGAGCGTGGGATGATGACCACATTTCTCTGTTGAGCTTCACCACGATCACGGTGATAGGCCTGGAACATTTTTAGACCCACGAGCTCCCCTTGAGCACCGGCCACGGGTTGAGTGGTCACTCCGGGAAGCCCGGTGATGGCCTTGAACATTTCTTGAATCTCAAAGAGAATCTCAAGGGAGCCTTGCACATCTTCAATGGGTGCTTCAGGATGAACATCGGTAAAGCCTGGAAGAGAGGCGGCATAGTCATTGATATAAGGATTGTACTTCATAGTACATGAGCCAAGTGGATAGATTCCATCATCAGGAGAGAGGTTCTGTTTTCCGAGCTTCTCATAGTAAGCGATGATGTCTTCACTCATAAGACGAGGAATCAATGGTGCTTCCTGTCTCATCATGACCGATTGAATCTTTGGAGCGGCCGCTCCTTGCTTGGTTTTATTAAATTTTGTGGCGAAAAATTCAACCAGAGAATTCACGTCTTCTTCAGAGTGAATATCTGTAAAACTCATGAGAAGGAGATTTTCATTCTGAATTTCAGCATGGCGATTTGAGACATTGACCCCAACTTGAATGCCGGCACTTGAGGCTTCCTGAATAAACTCGGAGGCATCTACCGGGATTTTTAAGGTGAATTCATTAAAAAAAGATGTGGCCTTAAATCTGAGCTCAACACCTTCAAACTGAGTCAGTTCATACACGGCCTTCTCGGCCAGGGACCTTGCGATTTTTAAAGTTTCTTCAAACCCTTCATCACCGCGAGCAAGCATGCTTGCCCCGGCAGCAGTTGCTACAAAGGATTGATTAGAGCAAATATTGGAAGTCGCTTTCTCCCGTCTAATATGCTGTTCACGGGTTGAAAGAATAAGGGCCTTACACTCGCGGCCTTTGAGATCGGTGGTCTTACCCACGTAGCGGCCAGCAGTAGAGCGAATGGAAATTTTATCCTGATCATTATAGCGAATACCAAAGATTCCTAGTCCCGGGCCTCCAAAATTAGGGCCAATGGCCAGATGCTGCCCTTCGGCCACTACCATATCGGCACCTTGACCGCGAGTTCCGAATCTCACAGGAGCTTTAAGGCCTCCGGCACCCAAGAGCATAGGATCTACGATGGCGATAGACTTCACATTATTGTTGGAACAGAGATCAACAATCTCATCAACAGACTCGAGATTTCCGAGATTATTGATTTGGGGAAAGGCCACGGCCGCAACTTGTGGAGTGGTATTAAGCAGGCGCTTGAGTCCTTCCACATCCATTTTACCTGTTTGAGAATTAACCGGAGCCTTTACAATCTTGAGTCCTGTTTCACGGGCCTGGGTTTCAAGAACTTCCATGTCACCTGGATAGATAGTATTGGCGACGATGATGGTGGTTGATTCTTTCACCAGTCGAAGAGCACAGTTCATCGCCTCAAACAGACACGTGGCGCGATCATAGAGTGAAGCATTGATTGCCTCAAAGCCCGTTAGCTGAGAAAGCAGAGATTGATAAATCCAGAGAGTCTGAAGTGTACCCTGAGATCTCTCTGGCTGATAAGGAGTGTAGGCAGTAGTGAGTCCACGAATATTACAAACTGGTCCCACCACATCGGTAACTTTGAATTGAGGAAGACCATCACCTAAAAAAGAAGTTTTGATTTTATTTTTTTTGGAGATGTCATTGACGTGAGCGATGAGTTCCTCATAGCTCATATGCTTACTCATTGGCACACTGGTCATCTTCACATCCGGGGCGATGTGTTTATAGAGATCATCCAGACTGGAGAGACCCAGGGCCTTAAGCATATCCTGAATATCTTTTTCATCTGCACCGATATAGAAGGGCTTGAGCTCGCGCTTTAGCTTTTCTGGGTGATAGTTAAGAGGAACGTGTGAGCTCTTCATATTTATTCCTTGGCAAAAAACGGTATTTTATCCTCCCTATGGTAGTCAGTGAGATGAGATTTGTTAAGGAATATGAACATGAAATGCGGTCAGTCAAAATGATTAGCTAAACTTAAAATCCTGAGCTAGTATCCCAGTTTCATGGCATTAAAGTTTATTAAAGCAGGCGAGGAGGTCTCTCCCCCTGAAAATACCCAGAAGCTCTCTGAGTTTGCCCTATCCAGTGGATGGGAGCTCCTGTTTGAATGGCGAAATGGCCAACCCTGGCTTCATTCCGATCAAAAAGGTGAGAGGCCAATTGGTCTGGAACTGGACCGTGAACTGGATCGTCACCTTAACTATTTTAAAAAAAGCTCACTTCATAAAGAGCTTCTGGCCCGGGCCATTGGAATTAAGGGGAGCTATCGCCCGCGGGTTCTGGATCTCACCGCTGGGCTATTAGGAGATTCCCTGCTTCTGTTAGCGATGGGGTGCGAGGTCACCGCCATTGAGAGGCATCCCGTAGTCTCCTTTCTGATTCAAACAGCTCTTAAGAATGCAGAGCATCCTCTCTTAAAAAACTTCACATTTATCGAAGACGATGCTCTTTCGTTTTTAGAGGCCCCCCCAAATTCTTCCTGGGACGCCCTCTATTATGATCCTATGTTTGAAGATGCTAATGAGAAGACCCTCCCCCGAAAAGAGATGCGGATATTCCGAGGACTGGTTGGTGAGGATGCCGACGCCCTGAAAGTCTTTGAGCTCGCCCTCAATAAAAAACCTAAACGTCTAGTCGTAAAACGTCCCCGACTCTCTCGCACCATCTCGAGCGAGACCCCTTTGCAATATATTGGTAAGGCCACAAGATATGATGTGTATTTGGCCCAAAACCATGGCCCTAACGAGTCAAATCACATAAAGTGAACGGGTTCAATTTTAGGAGCTCCCATGACGAAAAAGTATGACTTGTATGCCATCGGTAACGCTTTGGTGGATATGGAATTTGAAGTCCAGGATGAATTCTTCATCAAACATGGAATCGATAAGGGTCTTATGACTCTGGTAGATGAAGAGAGACAAAACACGCTCCTAAAAGCCTTGGATGGTACACCAACTAAACAGCAGTGTGGTGGATCGGCCGCTAATACAGTGATTGCCAATGCCCAGTTTGGGGGCAAGAGCTTCTATTCTTGTAAAATTGCTAATGATCCTATTGGGAATTTCTACTTTCAAAATCTCCACAATAATGGAGTCGATTCCAATCTTGAGCATCAAAAGCGGGAAGATGGGATCACGGGTAAGTGCCTAGTTATGGTGACTCCTGATGCTGAAAGAACCATGAATACCTTTCTAGGAATCACCTCAACTTTGAGTAAAAACGAAGTGGATGCTGAGGCCATAAAAAATTCTAAATATATGTATATGGAAGGCTATCTAGTGGCCTCACCAACGGGACTTGAGGCAGCGGTGGAAGCCAGAAAGATCGCTAAAGAGAATGGAGTGAAGACCGCTCTTACTTTCTCCGATGTTAATATGGTGAAGTTCTTTAAAGCAGGGCTCGCCGAGATGATCGGGGATGGAATTGATCTCTTATTCTGTAATGAATCTGAAGCTCTTGCCTATACCGAAACCAGTGACATCAAAGTTGCCCGTGAAAAATTAAAAGAAATAAGCAAAACTTTTGTTATCACGATGGGAGAAAATGGGGCTATCATCTTTGATGGGGACACCTATATAGATATCGAGCCTTATCCGGTTCAAGCAGTGGATTCAAATGGCGCAGGAGATATGTACGCCGGATCATTCCTCTATGGATTGACCCATGGCCACTCTTACGCTTCCTCAGGAAAGCTTGCTTCCCTGGCCGCGAGTAAAGTGGTCTCCCAGTATGGGCCACGCCTAAAGTGGCATGAAATGCAAAAAATCAAAGCACAGGTCTTTGGCGAATAATAAAGAGGTTTTATGAGCGAGTATTTGTTAATTAAGAAAGTCTTTGAATCACGTCCTATAGAGCAAACCATCACGGTTCGTGGATGGATTAAGTCTCTTCGAAATTCTAAAAAATTCTCTTTCATGGTTCTTAACGATGGCACGACACAGAAAGATCTGCAGATCGTGGTGGATGCCACTCTCGCTAACTACGAAGAAGTGGCCAAACTCACCATGGGCTCATCGGTTGAAGTTGAAGGACTCATCGTGGCCTCTCAAGGTAAGCAGCCTTTAGAGATGCAGGCAAAGACCATTAATATTTATTGCGTAAACGGCGAGGATTATCCTCTTCAGAAAAAAGAAACATCACTCGAGTATTTAAGAGAGATTGCTCACTTGCGCTCTCGCACCAATACTTTCTCATCGGTCTTTCGCCTTCGTCATGAACTGGCCCAGGCAACTCATGAGTTTTTCACTAAAGAGAGCTTTGCATATCTGCATACTCCTATCATCACGGCTTCAGATGCTGAGGGCGCGGGAGAGATGTTCCGGATTTCTACGCTAAATCTCGATAAGCTTCCACGGGATGATAAGGCAAAGATCGATTTCACTAAGGACTATTTTGGAAGAGAAACCTTCCTTTCGGTTTCAGGCCAGCTTGAGGCTGAAACCTTTGCCGTAGGAGGACTTGGTCGCGTTTATACCTTCGGTCCAACTTTTAGATCGGAGAATTCAAACACCGCTCGGCATCTGTCAGAATTTTGGATGGTAGAGCCAGAAGCCGCTTTCTTCACCCTGGAAGATAATGCAAAACTCGCCACTCAATATGTGAAGCATCTTATTCAAAGGGCCATCGAGAAGTGCCCGGACGAGCTTGAGTTTCTCGCTAACCGGTACGCTCCAGAAAATCTAAAGACCATTGAGCACGTCATGAACTCACCTTTTGAGACCGTGACCTATACTAATGCCGTAGAGATTTTAACAGAAGTCTCTAAAACTCATAAGTTCGATTTTCCAGTTTCATGGGGAATGGATCTTCAAACCGAGCATGAGCGCTTCCTCGCTGAACAGTACTTCAAACGACCAACTATCGTGACCGATTATCCTAAAGAGATTAAGTCCTTCTATATGAAGCAAAATGCCGATGGCAAAACTGTTCGCGCTATGGATGTTCTGGTTCCAGGCGTGGGTGAGCTGATCGGGGGATCTCAGCGGGAAGATAACTATGAGAAGCTAATTGCTCGCATGGAAGAGCTCAAGATGGATACCAAAAATTACTGGTGGTATCTTGATCTTCGTAAATACGGCTCAGTTCCTCACTCGGGCTTTGGTCTAGGTTTTGAGAGAGCTGTTATGTATATCTCAGGCATGAGCAATATCCGAGATGTGATTCCGTTTCCAAGAACGCCGAAGAATGCTGAGTTCTAATTTCAAACATATCTTTCTTTTAGGGCCTTGAAGTATCTCCTCCTAGGGGGAGGTACTTTGGGAACCCATAAGAGTTCCACAAAATCGGCCAAAGAATCATCGTCGGCCATAATCGAAATTTTATCTCCAGCTCTAAGAGGTGTGCTTCCTCGAGGAATAATCACACTTCCATTTCTTTCGATGGCCACGATCAAGACCTTATTATGAGGCAGTCCGAGTTCAATGATCGTCTTATTCACGATGGGAGAGCTCTCAGGCACATCGACCGTCACGATATCGTTTAAGAGACCCGGAGTTGAGGAGTGATTGGTTTCATCCGCACTACTAGGCCCGTTGACCTTTAAGAGCTTAGCGATAAAGGAAATGGAAGTGCCCTGGATAATGAGTGAAGTCACGGCAATAAAGAAAACGAGATTTAATATAAGACCTGTGCGATCGATGCCTGCAACCAATGGATAGGTTGCCATAACCACTGGCACTGAACCCCGAAGACCTACCCAAGAAATCAGAAGCTTCTCTCGAAGATTAAGATTGGAGAAGGCGAGAGATATGAAGACACTGATGGGACGGGCCAGAAGAATCATGAAGCTCGCAATAAGAAAGCCGGAGTTAGAGACGTCGATCACTCGACTAGGATAAATCAGGAGTCCCAGAGTCAGGAGCATTACACTTTGCATAAGCCAGGAAATCCCATCATGCATAAGGGAGAGAGACTTCTTGAAGACAAAGGAGTGATTTCCCAAAACTACACCTGCCACATAGACCGCGAGAAAGCCGTTCCCGTCCACATTTTGGGTAATGGAATAAATAAAAATCACCACGGCGATGGACATCACTGTATAGAGACCTTCGATCTGAAGTTTCACATGATTAAACAGCCAGACTAAAATCTTACCGGCATAAAAACCAATCAGTCCTCCCACGATCATCTGCTTAAATAACAGGGGAATCATACTGACAAAACCCAGATCTGGATTCTGCATCATCTGAAGGATAGTGGTAGTTAAAAAGACTGCCATGGGATCATTGGATCCACTCTCAAGTTCTAAGAGGGGCTTCAGGGGCCCTTTGAGATGAATATTCTTTGAACGCAAAACGGTAAAGACCGCCCCAGCATCGGTGGAGGAGACAATGGCGCCGATGAGATAGCTCTCCATTAGGGGGAAGTGGAGCACATAATGCATGAAGGAGCCCATGAGTAGACAAGTTAGCATGACTCCCAGTGTGGAGAGCGCGATACCTGTTTTCATTACGGGTTTAATGGCACTCCACTTGGTATCAAGACCACCGGAGAAAAGAATATAAGTAAGAGCGATGATACCTAAGGACTGCGTGGTGAGCGCATCATTAAATTCAATACGCCCGATGCCCTCGCTTCCAGCAAGAATTCCCACGCCTAAGAATACCACTAAGGTAGGAATGCCTAATCGACTTGTTGCCTTACTCGCTACAACGCAGAGGATGAGAAGGGTAGCGGCTCCAAGTAACTGTACTTCTATTGAGGACATTAATTAACCACCATCATCAAAATTTTGCCCGCGGGCCTTGGTTTATTATGACCAACTCAACATGATGCTTAAATTTAAGAGTACATAAATTTATTGC
>DFXX01000119.1 GCA_002381765.1 Bacteriovoracaceae bacterium UBA4097
CTAGCTTAACCAAAGTTTTATACATATATTCTCCTGAGGCGACTAATATAGGTATAAAGGCGGCAATTATAGGTAATAATTAGCAAAGATGGTAATTTCTACAGATTTTCTTTCTTCTCAAGCTCCAGTAATTTTTGCTTCCTCTCTACACCCCATCGATATCCACTGAGTTCACCCGTTCCTCTCAAAACCCTATGACAAGGGATGAGAACTGCAATGTTGTTCCGACCACAGGCACTGGCCACCGCCCGCACGGCTTTTGGAAGACCAATATCTTTAGCGACTTGGGCATAGGAGACTGTTTCCCCTCTGGGAATTTTTTGCAGGTACTTCCATACTTTGATTTGAAAAGAAGTACCCATAATATCCAAAGGAAGATCGAGAGCAGCTACCGTTCCTTTAAGATAATGATTCAAGGCTTCTAACCAAATATCAAATTGCTTGATACTAGCTTTGGTCATTGGACGGATTATTGCTTCAGGAAATTCATTTTTAAGAATGAGGGTCATTTCCTTAATGGATTTCCCGAATTGAATGAAACAAATCCCTCTATCGGTAGCGGCAATGAGTATTTTTCCTATGGTAGTGACACCGCTGCCAAAGGAAATCTCCAGACCCCTTCCTTTCTTCTGATACTCGCGAGGAGTCATGCCGACTTGTTGGTCTAGCTTTTCATAAACGCGACTGCTTGAGGAGTGACCAGCTTCATATAGTGATTCAGTGACAGACTTATTAACCCTGAGACTACGTTTTAACTTCTTTAGTCGGCATGCGTCCTGGTACTCTTTTGGACTCACACCGACTTGAGATTTAAAACGCTTCTGTAAATGCTCAGGGGACAAGAGCATTTCTTTAGCAAGTTTTTTTAGCGAGAGCTTCTCTTCGCAATTTTGCTCAATAAAGCGGGCCAGTTCAAGCATTAGACTATCGACAGGTTTCTTCATAAATCTCACTAAGTGTTGACTCCACCATCTACCCGGAAGGAAGCCCCGGTCACGAAGCTTGCCTCAGAACTAGCTAGAAATGCAATAACAGAAGCAACTTCTTTAGGCTCGCCGAGACGCTTTAGAGCAGTTACATTAGCAGCACTCGCATCGCCCATTCCCGTTGCTATAGGTCCCGGGGCAACTGAATTGACCGTAATGCCCTTTTCGGCCAGGTCCCACGCCCAGCCTTTGGTGAGACCACTAATAGCATGTTTACTCATTATATAATTGCTAGCACCTGAATAAATGGCCCGTTCTCCCAGAACGCTACTTAAGTTGATGATTCGGCTACCAGGAGACATATAGGGAACAACTGCTTGAGTCAGTTGAAAAACACTTTCAAGATTGATGCTCAAAGTACGCGCAAAACTTTCTTGAGATATTGAGCCTATTTTCTCGCCGATTCCTTCATATATCCCGGCATTATTAACTAAGATATCAATCCTGCTGTAGGTTTTAATGACTTCATCGACTAGAGCAGGAATACCTGCGGGATCAGAAAAGTCCACCTTGAAGGCAAAAGCTCGTACTCCGAATTGTTTGGCTTCTTCAATGAGTGATTCAGCATGGCCTTGTGATTTCTCATAAGTGATAGCAATGTCTGCTCCACGCTCTGCTAAGAGTCTGGCCGTGGCCGCTCCGATACCTCGAGATCCACCAGTAATAAGTACAACTTTATTCTTGAAATCTTTCATTAAAAACACCTCCGTTTCTAGCAAGATAAGAGGTTTTAAAAATAAAAAATATCCGATTCTTGTTGTTTTAGATTTATTTAGAGTTTGTGGGAAAAGGCCAGTCTAAGAACTGGCCTTTGGATTATTTTTTAGTCAATTTTTGTCTTAGCTGCCTTTTTAAAGAAGATTCCAACTTGAGTCGCACCTTCTCCACAAAGAGCAGGAGCGTCAGCAACGGCTACTTGTAGAGACATTGTTCCATGCTTGTAGAAATAGTTATTAGGTGTTGCAAATAATGAATCTAAGTAAGCTTTCCCTTCAGCACAATTTTCGGCTGCTGAACCATTGATGGAGTAGGCAGTAGAATCTGTCTTAGTGAAAATGAAGTTAGCATTATCTGCATGGCCAACGAGATTGTAGCGACACTCAGTTCCTTTCTCATAATAAGAAGCAACAAATTTACCGTTATCCAGAGTATAGTCAGTGGTCATGTAGGTGAAGATTATGGCCTTATTTTTAAATTCTGACGGAGTTTGTGTTGGAGTATTCCCAGCACCACAGGTAAACCCACCATTTTGGGCTAACCAACGCTCCTGAACGCCGAAGTTAATGTCTTGAGCAAATGCAGCGAATGCAAACACAGCTAGAGCTAAACCAAAAATCACTTTTTTCATATTTCCTCCATTGAGATTAAGTGTGTACTTAGTTTGTATATGCATACCAGTGTTTGGTCAAGCAAACAAGCTGAGCGAGGAGATGTTGCGATGAGCCAGCAGGATAATGAGAAGTGAAGTCTTGGTTAGCAAATGTTTTCAACCTGGGAGCATTTCTCCCTTCCTCTCCCATTGACGATGGTGAGCAACAGCCTCAACCAATCTTTTACCTAGATCATGGGGGTTCAGGCCTGCCTTTTGATAAAAAAGGCCATGTTCTTCAAATAGGTCCTGACTTAAGAGTTCAGAAGCATCTTTCTTCTTATTAATGTTACTCATTTTATAAAGCTCTATGGCCTCTGCCGAAAATGCGATGGGCTTGTTGTGCCGGTAGGTTTCTTCAATGAACATAAAAGACTTAGGAGCCTTCATAAGTCCCTCGATACTCATTTTTCCACCTGGAACATAAAGGCCATCATAAAAGTAGGGAGCAGAGGTGAGAAAGGTTTTTTTGACTTCAACCACTTTTCCTTCCATGGATTTAATCATACCGAGCTTAGATGATACTGGTTCAATCATCGCCTCCTTGGCTTCCATCGATACTTTGATGGCCTCTAGGTCAGCATGAGAAAAACCTTCTGCAATAAGAACGCAAACTTTACGACTTTTGGCACTCCAGACTTGGTGTTCTAACTGCGTTAAGGCCTTGGATGATTTGATAGACCCACGGTAGATATGCTTTTGGGCTGGAGCTTTTACCTCGACACCAATTTTATCGGCCAGTGCTTTGGCAAAATCTTCATCAACATTCATAAAATTTGTGACCATTCTTTCACGAACATGTTTGGTCTCTACTTTTCCAAGTTCGAATGCGGCAGCATCCAAGATATGTTTTTTCTCGACCTCACTCATGCTGTGGTAGAAGAGAGTTGCCTGAGAGTAATGATCATTAAAGGTTTCACTGCGAGCACGCAGCTTAGTCCCTCCCACTTTTTCGGGGTAATGATGAAACCCACCTTTGTCCTCAGGAGTGATCTTTACTCCACCTAAGGAGCTTGGATAATAATTTACTCTGCCTTTCATATTCGTCTGGCGCATGAATCCGTCTTGAGTGTTGTTACTAACTTCAATCACTGGACGATTGATAGGAATTTGAGTGAAGTTAGGGCCACCTAGACGGGTGAGTTGAGTATCTATATAGGAGAATAATCTTCCTTGAAGTAAAGGATCATTAGTGAGATCAATTCCTGGGACTATGTTTCCTGGGTGAAAGGCCACTTGTTCGGTTTCGAGAAAGAAGTTTTCTGGATTTTTATTTAAAGTCATTCTTCCAATACGCATAACCGGGAACTGTTCCTCAGGAACTAACTTAGTGGCATCCAGGAGATCGAAATCAAATTTGCCCAGGTCTTTTTCTTCTATAATTTGAACCCCTAATTCGTATTCATAAGGAATTCCCATTTCAATTGATTCCCACATCTCTCGGCGATGGTAGTCTGGATCTGCGCCCGCAGTCTTTTGGGCCTCATCAAAAACTTGTGAATGGACACCGAGTAGGGGCTTCCAGTGATATTTTACGAATCGTGATTCACCCTTGGCGTTGATCCACCGAAAGGTATGGACTCCAAAACCTTCCATATGTGCATAGCTGCGGGGAAAGGCCCTATCAGAAAGGACCCACATAAGCATATGAGTACTCTCAGGAGTAAGAGAAGCGAAGTCCCAAAAATTATCATGGGCCGCAGCAGCTTGTGGCATTTCATTATGGGGCTCTGGCTTAATGGCGTGAACGAGGTCAGGGAATTTAATGGCATCTTGAATAAAAAATGGCGGCATATTGTTTCCTACCAGATCGTAGTTGCCGTCTTCAGTATAGAATTTTGTAGCAAACCCTCTGACATCTCTAACAGTGTCGGCCGAACCGCGAAAACCCACCACTGTAGAGAACCGGACAAAGACTGGAGTTTTCTTTGAAGGGTCTGAAAGAAACTTGGCCTTAGTTAAATGGCCCATATCTTTATAGACTTGAAAATATCCATGTGCACCTGATCCTCGTGCATGTACGACTCTCTCGGGGATTCTTTCGTGATCAAAGCTCGTCATCTTCTCGCGGAATTGGAAATCTTCCATGATTAATGGTCCACGAGGGCCTGCCTTCAGGGAATTATCAGTATCTTCAACGAGAGCACCTTGCTCTGTACGAAGTTGTTTTCCATCGTTATCAGCAAAGGAGCCGCCTTCTTCTAATTGTTCAGTCTTTTGATTGGAAGTACTTCCAGTCGCTTTTTCTTTTAAAGTATTAAGAATGCCCTTACCTGACATGCGATCCTCCATGATAATTTTTAATTAGTCTTATCTGGCTTCTTTTGATGCTACTTCCTCATCAGGAAGTACCTTGCCCTTAAGGTCTTCAATCTTGTCTTCTACGACATCAAAGCCTTTATTAAGAGTCTTTTCAACGGTGCTAGAGCGAGTCGCAAGAAGTTTAATGGCTCGGAGAACAGCATAAGTAGTAAGTCCACCTGCTGTGAAAAAATGAAGGGGACCGAAATTCTTTAAAAGTTTTAGCATGGTGTTGTTCCTTCTAGTAGTTCAACTCGTATTGTGCACATACTGGAGCAGGGAAAGAAGGGATGGCCCTCATTTTTAGAAAGTCTTAAGGCATTTACTATACTTCACATCGTCATCTGCCTTTAGGCTTTCTATTGTTCAAGCATTGTTGAAGACAATACTGTCCATCATGGGCTAATTAGGAAAAAAAGGAGACCTATGAAAAACATCGTTTCTTCTCTCATGCTCATTTTCTCTTTGAGCGCCTGCGCTTCAAAAACGACGACACTACCTACTGCAAAATCAGTGGATATCAAGAGATATGCTGGGAAGTGGTACGCCATTTCTTCGCTACCACAGACCTTCACGAGAAAGTGCAAGGCACAGACCGCCGATTATGGCGTGATTAATGCTCAATCGATCAGTGTGCTAAATACGTGCATTCAGGAAACAAAAAAAACGACGATTTCTGGAGAAGCAGTAGTCGTAAACTTTGAGACCAATGCTGAACTTGAAGTGACGTTTAATAATTTTTTTACCAAGTTGCTTCGAGTTAAGGGTGACTATACAATCATAAAGTTGGACGAAAAATATCGTTATGTCTTGGTAGGTTCAAAAGATAGAGAGTCGTTGTGGATTCTTGCGAGAGAGACTTCGATGCCTCCAAAGACGTATAATTCTTATGTGAACATTGCAAAAAAACATGGTTTTCCAGTATCAAAACTCAGAAAATCAGAGTTTTGATACTGAATGCTCCATTAGCCGGATGTAGTCTACGAAAGCATAAAAACAATTATGAGTTAAATTTCGGAGGTGTGCAGAAATATAATTGATCATCGATAATGTTTTCTTGTTTCATAAGATCCACAATGGTTTCCGTCGCTAACTTTTCAAGTTTCTTTGACTGCTCTAAAAGCCAGGAGTGAATTTTCTCATCCTTTGGATAACGGATAATACATCCTGTTTCATATTCTTGAAAATCTCGTATAGCTTTAACGACCTTCAAAAGATGTTGGGGACAAGCACACTCAAGGACTTCCGTATGTTCAAGAATTGCATGGGTACTTTCATCTGTTAGGCAACCATCTTCATCTACGATATTAAGCTTTGACATTATTCCTCCATGAAAAGATAAGGAGCCATTCTATACTATATTAATGGCCTTAGGGTAGGAATTCTCCATAACCAGGACTAATAAATTTCTTCAGAATAACTCTAATCAACCCTTTGTCTAATTTTCCATATTCAGCTGCTGCTTCGAGAAAAGGTGTAATATGGTTCAGCGTATTTGAATTAATATGATCCTGCTTTATATGTCCCATGCTCCAATCTTTGAATAAAGGGCCATCACTTTCTAATGCCAGAACTATTTCAGGATGAGAATGACGTGAATCCAGGGAGATTTTTTGATAAAGCTTTAATACGGTCTCCTTATCACCTTCAAGTAGCTGAAGAAAAACCTTATCGCGGTAAAGAAGAATGCCGGTGATTCCTTGGGCTTCATTATTCCTGTTGGAAACATTAAGGATCTTCTCAAGTTGGGCTTCTGTAAGATGTCCAGTGCTATGGCTTCTATAAACAAGATGGAACAAAACATCCTCCTTTGATCATCTAGATTTTAGCAGAAATATTGAGCTTCATCTTTTGGGCAATGGACTTGAAAACATCATCAGATTCAACTGATTCTGAATCTTTCTTTATACAGACTGCGATAGCAAAATCAGAAGTCTTATTACCATTATCGCGAATCAGTCCCACATTACAGGCCCGATGAATTTGTGTTCCGGTTTTCTGAATAAAGGTAGCATCAGAAGGGAGACCAGCTTTTAGACGATGCTCTCCTGTCTTCATCTTTTTCATATGATCTAAGATTAAATTGGAATTGGTCTCTGAAAGTAGTTCCCCTTTTTCTAGCCTTTCCAGGAGTGCAACATAACTTTGCAGTGAAGCCGAATTATATCCATGCGTATAATACTTTTCGTGAGCTTCTTCTAGGTCTTTGGCCTTCAAGGATTGAAGGGGTACGTTAATTTTTTTTGCAAAAGTGACATGCCTTTCATTAAGAGGTTCATTTTTTATAAGTATAAAATCCATATTACTTAAGGAGCGTGCTTTTGGATGAAGTTCACTATAGGCGAGATAGCGGACTTCCAGCAAACTTGTTATTTCTCCTGATTCGGGCATCCATTTTTTGATATCTCTTCTTATTTCATCTATACCAATTAAACCAATGAGTATATCGGTGGCTGTATTGTCACTTTCTCGAAGCATGGCCCTAAGGAGATACTCCACGCTGAATTTTGCTCCGGGCTTGTTCCAAAGCAAAGGACCCGCACCATCGACAAAGTCTTTTTCTTCTAAGGTGATCTTTTGAGCAAGCCTTATTTTTCCTGCTTCAACGGCTTCCATAAGACTGATGGCAACAAGAACTTTTATGGTAGAGGATAGGTACCACCTTTTATCAGCATTATAATCAAAGCGTGATCCATCTTTCAAATTTTTTACAACAACTCCAATTTCTCCTTCAAAGTTTAGATCAATCTTTTCAATTTCCTTTTTGAGTTCTCTTTGCCAAGCATAGGAGTAGAGAGGGATGAGAGTTAAGCAAATAATCAAAATGCTCTTCATAAAACTCCTGATCGAGAAATAATTTCAGCCACTTCTTTTAATATTTTTGAGGAAGATGATTCGTTACCATCACGAACATAGGAAACCACTATTATAGGCTTGCGATCCATATCTTGAGGATTCCAAAGATACCCTACGTCACCAATCCGACGATACTGAGTACCTGTCTTGTGAGCAAAGACCCAAGGTTGAGTCAATCCAGCTTTGATTCTTTTATTTCCGGTTTGGGTTTTGAGCATAGTTCTCACGAGAAAGTCACGAGAGGGAGGACTTAAAAGTTTTCCTTCCCAAGCAGCTTCCAAAATTTTTGAGTAACTTCGAGGTGTACCTGAATTAAGACCTTTACGATAATAGGCTTCATAGGCTTCATGGATATTGGGAAGATTCATTTTCTTTTTATCGAGATGGAGGAGAGAAGCAAATTCTGTTAACCTTTTGATAGGGCTATGAACCTGCTTGAGTTTTAACATATTCTGACCTGATAGTTCAAAACCCTTAGGATGAAGTTCGCTATAAAGGTATCGCCGAACATCTTTTAACGTCGTGATAGGAGAGATCCCACTTGGACTGAGTTCCTTAACCAGGGCATTTACTTTATCCAGGCCCACAACTCTGATTAACATATCGCTGGCCATATTATCACTTAGGGCGATCATCTGCTCCATAAGAAAACGAACGGTAACCTGCTCTCCTGGTCGCATTGATTTTAAAGGTCCATTGCCATCAACAAAATCATCTAGAGTGATCTGTATCTCATCCTCTAGCGAGATGATCTTAGCATCCACTTGCCTCAGAACTTCGAGAGCAATAGGGATTTTAACCGTAGATGCGAGGTACCAATTCTCATCAGCACGGAGAGCGTATTCTTCCCCGGTATTGAGATCTTTGATGTAAAGACCAATTTTATTGGGATATCTCTTTTCTAATTGAGTGAACTCTTCTTGAAGAAACGATTGCCAGGAAGACTTCTTCAAAGTTCTTGAAGGCTTTTTATGATTTTGGGCCTGGGCGGTATTAGTTGGCCGATAGCTCGCGAGGCTTAAGGTTGCGAGGATGAGCATGACGCCCACTCGGTACTTGATGTTCCTCATATTGTTTTCTCCAAACTTTGAACTTAATCCATAAGGCGGTCATCCCCATCAAGAGAATGGTCAGGGCCATGGCTTCTGGGTAACTGACCTTAAGCCAGAGGTCGAATAAATAGCGATAAAAAATAAACAGAACTGTTAAATGAAAGATAAAGGCCGACAATGTGTCTTTCCCAATCAGAGTGAAGGGAGCAAGCCATTTCGCCCCTTTGTCTCCTATGAAAAATGTTATGGCAAATATTCCGAATGCGCCGGAGAGACTAAAGAGAAGGAAAGCTAATTCTGGAGGATGTTTTCCCTCGTTCAAAGCAAGGGCCTCAAATGTTGAATAGAGTTCTTGATTATAAATTATCATAAAAGTTGTAAAGAGAAGTGCTGCGATTCCAGCGAGTATACCTGATAATTTAAACCTTCGTCGAAAGTTGGAATAATTGTTTATGAGAAAACTTCCCAAGAACATTCCAAGAAAGACCAAGGGGGCTCGGCTTATTTGTCCCCAAGTATAGAAGTTACTGTCTTCCACCAGCAGAGCTTTGATTTGTTGGGACCCACCAAAATCAACATAGCGAGAGATTCCCAAAGATAATATTCCAAAGCCAAGTGGCCAGAGTGCTTTCATCAAACGACTACTTCTTTGCCAAACGGGTAGTAGAAAGGGAAACCATAATAGGGCCAGAGCATAAAAGCCCAAGATCTCGGCATAGCTGGGAAAATCTCGATAAATGAGAGCGTCAAAAATTTCTCTGGGATTATGAAGGTGGGACATTTCAATAACGGTTAAAACTTTGTACCAGAAGAGGATGGTAAGACCTCGAAGCAAAAGTTTATTTCTTTTCTGAGGCCAGAACTCGGTGTTTTCCGTCGCTGGAGCGAAGGCTACTGCTAAAGAGAGACCGAAAGTCATAAAGAAAACAGTTGAAGAAAATTTAGTGATGAGGTGAATTGGAACGAGGCCCCATTGGGGAAATTGCTCAAAGCTCAGTAAACCCTTTATTCCATGACTCAAGATCATAAGACTGACTGCTACGCCTCGGGCTAAATCGATGGCCAATATACGGTTCGGATTACCTTGCTTCATTGGTTCTCCCGCATGCCTTCCTGGCAATTTAAACTTTACAGTACGGTTGCCCAATATTCAAATTTCAGATTCTGACTGACTAACTTACGAGGGCTTCATGGTGTTAACGATGAGACCTTGGAGTCTATTTACAAGTCCAGTAGCAGACATCGTCGCAATTATATCCACCAAAACTGTCATAGTAGCATTTGGCATCACACAGATAATAATCAATGCATTGAGTGTTTCCGCTATAGGCCCCTTCGCTTTCTTTCTTACCATACTCGATTACTGCCGCCACAGCTGCAACCACCAGGAGCACACCGAGTCCCACATAAAGAATCGGAGCTCCACTCCAAGATGCACCTGAGCTATATGACTTTTTCATGGTCTCAACCATGTAGCGAGAAGCTTCTTCGGTTGTCATTTGATTGATGAAAATCATACTGAAGGCTGTGTCTAGATCTCTTGCGACCTTTTCATCTTTCACCTCTGATTTCACAAAGGCCAACAATTCTTCATTGGTAAGACCTTGTGACTGAAGTTCTGTGAGTGTTACAAGAAATTCTTTCATCTTGCGTTCGTGAAAATCTTTATCCTTTTGATCCCATTCAACCGTGAGTTCATAGTTGAGCTCATCGAAGGCAGTTTTCAAATTGTATTGAGATCCAGCATTGGCCTGAACACTAAAAAGGGATAAAGTCAGAAACAAAACGAACACTTTCTTAAGCATTTAGTCACTCCCATGAACGAGGATAAGAATGGGCACAACCTATATGATCAATCATATTCTTGACAATAAAAACGGGGACCAGGAGAGATTTCTAAAGGTTAACTTTGGATTAGCAGAGGTGACTCTCTACATCAGATGTGCAGCAAAAAAATACCGGGAAATTGATACTCAAATAGCATCAATTCCTCTCTTTATCAGAGTCAGACCCAATGTTATGATGCTTGTATATTTTTAGAGAGGACTTTATTTATGGATTCACAATTTTGGATTAATGCTTGGAATGAAGGGAGAACGGGCTTTCATCAGGCAGACTTTAATGACAAACTCCTGCAATACTTTCCGCAGCTCCAAGCTAAGGAAAAGCAAAAAGTACTGGTTCCTCTTTGTGGGAAAACCAAGGATCTTCTGTGGCTACGGGACCAGAAATTGGATGTACATGGTATAGAATTACATGAAGATGCTGTAAAAGCGTTCTTTAATGAGAACCAACTAGCGAATGTAAAGATAGAAAATACCCATCACTTCACCAACTACACTTCTGAAGGCATTAGGGTAAGTACTGGTGATTTTTTTAAACTTGATCATGAGAATTATTACGACTTTGTTTATGATCGGGCTTCCTTAGTTGCCCTTCCTTTTTCTATGAGAAAGGAATACGCGGAAGTTATCAAGCGGTCTTTGAAGAAAGGAGGGAAGTGCCTGCTTATTGTCTATGAATATGATCAAGCCAAGTTAGAGGGGCCACCATTTAGTATCAATGACGATGAGGTTCATCGACTTTACAACGATGCTTTTATTATTGAACTCATGGAAAGCCAGCGACCGCTAAAAGAAGGATCGAGACTTATGACTCTTGATGAAAGTTTAAAGCAAAAGGTCTACGTCCTTGAAAAGAAGTGAGAACTTCAAAAACACTGAAACCGGTAAGAATCATTGAGCTCAATATCAAAGACTATTGTTTGAATGCCTAAATTATTTGAGAAATTGCAGAGATTACTTTGTTGTGGGTTTGAACGGTACTTTGTTGCATATTCGGCATTTAATACGGGTTTCGAGGCAGCAATAAATGGTAAATAACTTTCGCATTCGCTATAAAAATAGCATTCTTCGGTCACGGCAAAATCAAAGTACTCTTCAAGAATTGCAACCTGATCAGGATCATTTTTAAGAGCAACCGAGAGCCCAAGAGATCTTGCATAATTTGCGATGGCGCGATTGTAAGCAAGCTGATGATTGGCAGTTAGATCAAAGCATGAATCCTGGGTGTAGCCATCCATATTATCTGGTTCAACGGCATCACAGCCTTTGGCCAGGGCAAGATCAATTCTTGCTTTCATTATATTAAAAACATTTTGCGAGCGAACGTCCAACCATCTTTCGCCTTCCCAACCATCAAGTGCCTTACCTTGCTCATTGCTTGTGAACTGATTGAAGTCTGATCTCCACTCCTCAGATGAGCCCGCACTAAAATAGCAGACGACGGTCTTTCCGGATGCCTTGAGTGCCGCAATGGTGGAGCTACTTGTATCAAACAAATCAACATCATAAACATCGACATTATAACTTGAGTTTAAAGTCTCTTTTAACTGCCAGTTCCAGGTAGTATTGACCCCATTTCCATGAAGTGGGACAGCACTCATGGGCCCTGGTGCTAGAGGTAAATTGGAAGCGAGAGCTAGTGGCCCTCTACACGAATGGGAAGAAGAAGTCTTCTTCTCTTGGGAGCATGATACTAGAATAATTAAGGCCAATAGTGATAGAGAGAGGGCTTTTTTCATCCCTCTATTATCCTATGGTCTTCATGAAAAAGCTTTGGGTAAT
>DFXX01000055.1 GCA_002381765.1 Bacteriovoracaceae bacterium UBA4097
AATACTTCTTGTTCAAGCTTCAAGCTCGCAACTTCGGGATGCTTTTCAAAGGCCAAAGTCCGGGCCAAAAGGGCATCATTATGTTGATGCTCTAAATTATCAGGAAAGGATAGTTCAGTATCAGAATCGACACCTAGCAGTGGAATAAGTCCAATTCTCAGGATTTTATTCTCATGCTTAAGACTCTCTATCGATTCCTCTAATTCTGAATCATAGATATTAAACTCCAGGGTATCTGTTCGAGTGGAAACTCCGCTTCTCGCCCTGCGGTTAGCTTGGGCCCTGATCTTTAGATTTTCTTCTTTCTCTCTCGAAAGAATAGCAATGAGTTCATTATTAAAAATGATTTGATACTGAAGTTTTCGGGCCTTATTCAGCTCTTCCCTTGCCATAAGATCAGTTCTGAGATTAGAGAGCTTTGACTGAATGCTGAACATCTCGGAAGTAAGCTTGTCTCGGCCACCACGAAAAAGATTGAATCGTGCCTCTAAAAATCCATAAGGCTCGGTTTTTGAAGGTAGACTTTTAACATTAAAATGCTCCTCTCCAAGCACCAACGAAACATCCGGTAAAAATGAACGACCAAGATAACCTTTCTTAACTTCTTCTGCTTCTGCAGCCTTCTTATAGCTCTCAATTGCAAGGTTCTTATCAAGCTTTTGGGCATATCCCTTGAAGGTAAGCAACAGGAAGAGTGAAACAAAAGTTTTCATAAAAATATTACCTTGGTCGTTAAAAATTAATCTAAATTATCAAAAGCAGCGAGCAGTTCCTTCTCACCTTCTTTTACTTTTACATCAATGTTATATGGTCTTCTTGCTGGCTTAGGAGACTTCCCCATATAATGGTCGCCCATTTTCTTTAATTCAAAGTCTTGAGTCGTAACCTTGCCTTTCTTTTCAGTGATAAGGATGGCCTTCGCAGTTGGGGCAAAATTCTTCAAATCTAAAGGCTTCATGTTAGTTTCGTAAAAATAAACTCTAACTGTTCCATCTGAAGTACGCGCAAGCTCTGACTTATAAACAAGTTCAGCTTTCTTTCCCTTAGAAGCATCCTTTGCCTGGACAACAGATGTAACAACTCCACCCTGCTTAGGTGCATCTGTTAGCTTAGGGCCATGACCTTCATCATGAGCAAAGACATTCATAGTTAAAGACATGACAAGTGCTAGGATCATTTTCATTTTTCTTCTCCTGTTAGTTTATAGTTTTCATCCCTTAATGGATTTGTAATTTTATCTAATGATCTTTTACCATATTTATAAAAAATTGCCGGTGTAACGAAGATATCTAGAAGTGTTGAAGATAAAAGCCCACCGATAATCACCACGGCCACAGGATACAGAATTTCTTTTCCCGGCTCTCCTTTGGCAAATAGTAGTGGTGACAAAGCAAGTACGGCAGAAAGAGCGGTCATAAGCACTGGAACCAATCGCTCTAATGAGCCTCGAATTACCATATGCTCTGAAAAAGCTTCTCCTTCTTCCTTCACAAGATGGATATAATGACTAATCATCATTATTCCATTCCGTGTGGCAATTCCACAAAGGGTAATGAAGGCAATCATGGTGGCTACGGATAACTCTCTCTCTGTTAAATAAATCGCAATAATACTACCAATGAGAGCAAGTGGCACATTGAGCATTATCTGAATGGTCAAGGCCACAGATTTAAAATGGACATAGAGGACAAAGAACACGCCAAGAAGTGAAATAATTCCAAGAAATATAATCAGTTTGGTAGCTTGCTGCTGGCTCTCAAATTGTCCTCCGTATTCGATAAAATATCCTTCCGGTAGTTTGACCAGCTTACCTACATTCGTTTGTATTTCTTTTACCAAACTTCCAAGATCTCTCCCATGACTGTTTGCAGATACAACAATACGCCTTTGTAGATTTTCACGATTCACCATGTTCGGGCCAGTTCCCTGATACACCTCTGCCACATCACCTACCGCTATCCTTCTTCCATTTGGTAATGTCTTAATGATCGTTGACTCAATATGTTCAGGTTCGGCCCTTGATTCTTCATCGAATCTCATAAAGACATCAAAGAGGCGCTGTTCTTCAATTACCTGTGCCACGGTTTCACCATTAAGAGCCATCTCTAAATCATTAGTAAGTCCACCAGGACTAATGCCATAAATCCCGGCTTCCTCACGATCAACTAAGATCTTTAATTGAGGAATCAAAACGAGTGGCTCTAACTGGAGATCAACGACACCTTCAATGCCCTTTAATGCATCCTCTACTTGGCCCCCTAAACGTCTCAGCTCCGTTAAGTCAGGGCCAAAAACTTTTATGGCAATCTGAGCACGCACTCCAGAAAGTAGATGGTCAAGTCGATGACTGATAGGCTGACCAATGTTCACATATACATCACCTACACTTTCAATTTTCTTTCTAATATCTTGAAGAACAATCTGGCGATCACGTCCTCCTTCCTTGAAATCTACATCAATTTCACTCCAGTGAACTCCTTCTGCATGCTCATCCATTTCAGCTCGCCCAGTTCGGCGGATGGTTGATCTAACCTCAGGTACGGAAAGAATGGCCTTCTCAATATTTGTCCCCAATTCATCCGATGCCTTAAGAGAAATGCCTGGGAATGAGGCAACTCCAATGGTTGCAGTCCCTTCATTGAAAGAAGGAAGAAAATTTGTTCCCATTAGCGGGAGCAGGGCCAGAGAGCCTATGAGCAGGGCACCACAAAAAGCCATGACGAAATTTGGATGATGTATTGCTTTTTTTAGAAGTTTCTCATCCCATAGTTTAAGCATTCTCACTAATGGGCCATCTTCCTTATGCTCCAGCACCTTCGACTTAGAAACGAAGTAGTAACAAAGTACAGGAGTAACAGTAAGTGAAACCAAGAGAGAAGCAGAAAGAGAAATAATATAGGAGATACCAAGTGGAGCGAAGAGTTTTCCCTCAATCCCACTGAGAGCGAAAAGAGGAATGAAAACCAGCACCACGATAATGGTTGAGAAGACAATAGAGTTTCTCACTTCTGAAGATGCTTTATATATTACGAGTAGTGTATGAAGAGGCTTCTCTGCACTTCTATTTTCTTTAAGTCTTCTGAAGACGTTTTCCACATCGACAATTGCATCATCAACAAGCTCTCCAATAGCAATTGCTAGCCCCCCTAAAGTCATTGTATTAATGGAAAGCCCAAAAATTTTGAAGATGATAAAGGTCATGACCAAAGATAATGGAATCGAGATCAATGTAATTGCTGTTGTTCTGACATTTAGAAGGAAAAGAAATAAGATGATGGCAACCATGATCGCGCCATCCCTCAAGGCTTCTTCCACGTTTGCAATGGAGGCTTCAATAAATCGAGATTGTTTGAAAAGATCACTTCTGATATCAATCCCTTTAGGCAGGGTCTTCTTTAAGCTAGCAAGCATCTCATCAATTTTTTCTGTTAACTCTATTGTACTCGCACCCGGCTGTTTCTGAATCGTCATGATGACCGAATGCTTACCATCTATACTTCCCTCACCCCTTTTCGTTTTGGCCCCGATTTTAACTGTTGCCACGTCCTTAACTCTAACTGGCACTCCTAAATGCATCCCTATGGCGGTGTTTTCTATTTCTTCGATACTTTCTACTCGTCCAATAGGACGAATGAGATATTCTTTATCTCCAATATCCAGAAATCCACCTGTAGTATTCTCACTGATTTCGGCTAAAGCTTTTTCAAGTTCCTCAAGAGAAATCATTTTTTGCTGTAGTTTGTCGCTGGAAACAAGAATCTGAAATTGCTTAAGCTCACCACCCATAACAACAACCTGACTTATCCCAGGAATAGTCATTAGGCGTGGTCTTACGAACCAGTCTGCGGTAGTTCTTAGTTCCATGGGGTTTACAGAATCATCTTTGCTTACAAGTCCAACAAACTGAATTTCACCCATTACCGAGCTTACAGGGCCCATAATAGGACTAATCCCTTCTGGTAACCTCTCCTTGGCCAACTGTATCCTCTCCGCTACCAATTGACGGTTTCGGAAAACGTCAGTTCCCCAATCAAATTCCACATAGATAATGGAGATTCCAATTCCACTGCTGGATCTGATTCTTGTTACACCCGGCACTCCATTTAAAGTCGTCTCTATAGGCAATGTGACAAGAGTCTCAACCTCTTCAGGAGCAAGCCCATGTGACTCAGTTATGACAGTAACAATCGGTCGATTGAGATCAGGAAATACATCTACAGGTAAGTTGGCCGTAATCCACCCTCCGTAAATTAGAAGGGCGACGGAAACAATGATTACAGCTAAACGATTGTTTAGTGAAAATCTAATAATAGAATTAAGCATGCTTAAACCTTAAACTTATAAAGCTAAAAATCTAGAGTAATAGGAGTCTAAGCAATAGGAGGTCGAAAAATGGAGAATGAGTAACTACTCATTAGAAGTGATCTTTCAGAAGAAAGAGGCTGGACATCATTGATTGATACTAAAATTACTAATTTTTGGTGTGTTTGCAGCTCAATGTGAAGCGCTTGTGTCACCAAGTTAAGTTCAAGTTGGTGATTATGATTTTTACCGTCCTCATTGGTTTTCTTCGAATCCCTATGAGAATGTTCATGATGATGAGAGTGATCACCATGGGTATGTGAAATATGCTTTTCAGACACGTGATTCAATAAGACATTGGCCTGGTGACTTCTGGCAATTGCGCCAAAAGAAACAAGTATGCAAATTATTATAGTTATGACTGAACGTAGCATTAAGTGAAAGATAACATACTAAGGCTCAAGTTTTAACTATTTTTCTTTAATTCGCTTTAAATTCTCCAAATATTGCTCATTAAGAGTTTACTCTAAACAGCAATTCATGCTCTTAGTATCACTTCAAAAAGATCAAATATGGCTCGCTTACCCCCCAATTGGAATAGCCGCTTTCTAAAACCAAAACATAAGGTCTTTAAATCCGTTCGTAACGATGGATTGCTGACGATAGGAAAGTATCGAAACCGAAGGAACAACTTTTAAGATCGAACTTCCAAAGAAGAGCTATAAGTTCTGTTAATTAAAATCACTTAATGGCTTCTGGTCTCAAGCTAAATATAGACATTTTTTAAGGACGAATGTTTTAATAGGAAGATGAACAAAAGAATTAAAAAGAAAAAAGTTACAGCCCTACAGAATAAAGTTAAGAGAATTATAAAAGATAGGAAGCTGATGATAACTGTGACCCCCAAAAGCAAAGATTTGACCACCCAACAGATATTCGAATTAAAAAAGATGTTTGATTCAATAGACGTTAAACTTAAAGTTGAATAAGTGCATTAAATGATCATGAGAATTACATGGGAGGAAAGATCCCCCCATGTGCCAAGATCTTAATCCTTTTTTGACTTAATCACCTTGTAAATACATACTCTAATATCCCCTGTAAAAAGCTTTTCCATCGTTTCGCTTCCATCTTCAAATGGATCTGAAGAACCAAAAACAAGACGATAGAAACTAATCTCCAATACCGTACAGATCTTTTTGAGGTCATTGAGGTCATGGACAGAACTCCCAGTAGTCCAACCATGAAGTGTTGACTTAGGTATTGAACAGGAACGAGCTAACTCAGAAAGACTTAGTCCTCTATCGTTTAAAAGAGTGAGAAGATTTTTTGCTAATTCCATTTCTCCTCCTAAAAGCTCTGAAGAAGCTGTCTAATTATTAGGAGCTTGTCATATGAAAGACTCAAAGAAAGATCAGCTATTTCTTTGAGTAGATCATCTTTTGAAGAAGGCCTGTCTTTTTTAAGTGTATCGAAGACTTCTTTGTTAAATCGATAAGCCTTAAGTATTTTATCAATCCATCCGCTAGATAAATCGATCCTTCCATTTTCCAAAGCAGTAAGAGTGGACTTATTTGTTCCAATTAAGGGAGCTGCTTTATTAACGGACAGCCCCCTTCTTTCTCTCAGTGCCCTGATGACCTTTACTTCATCGGTAATCACTTTATACGTCGATCTTGGAGCCATAAACATCCTTTTTGAATGTTCAGCTACTTGCAGTGGAAATCGAACTCCCAACTGGATAGAGTAGCTGAACGATCCTGAATAGTTAGATGCTCAATTTGAAATGGATGATAACAGTACTAAACAGGGCCACGGCCCAAAGCCAAACCTAAGCCAAGAAAAAGCCAAAGTTTGTAATGTCGAGTAATGTTAGGTGATGTGACGAAAACAGACCTTGATAACCCCTAGAAACTTCTAGTTGAATGATTATAGAAACTTGTCTGTGTTTTTTCTTGAAACTGAATAAGATCGTTTAGAGAATGGCGCACCCTGAGAGATTCGAA
>DFXX01000086.1 GCA_002381765.1 Bacteriovoracaceae bacterium UBA4097
GACCACTTGAGCATGTGATCGCTGGTAAGGCCGTGGCCTTTAAAGAAGCCCTGGCACCAGAGTTCAAAACCTATCAAGAGCAAGTCATTAAGAATGCCAAGGTACTCGCCAAGACACTTTTAGATAATGGCATTGAGCTTGTCTCTGGTGGCACCGATAATCACTTGGTGCTCGTAAAAACCGATTCGGTAAATATGTCGGGCAAAGAAGCCGGACTGCTGCTTGAGAAAGTTGATATCACTTGTAATAAGAATATGGTTCCCAATGATACCCGGTCGCCTTTTGTGACTTCAGGGATTCGTCTGGGCACTCCAGCTGTTACAACCAGAGGCTTTAAGGAAGCCGAGACAAAATTCATGGCCGAGCTCATTATCAAGTCGCTTAAGAATCCACAGGATGAAAAAGTGCAGAATGAAGTGAAGCAAAGTGTGCATGAGTTATGTCTCAAATTCCCTCTTTATAAGGACTAATATGAAACTCTTGATATTACTTGCTCTCATCTCTTGTACGACTCAGGAAAAGCCGAAGGAAGCTCCCACAGAGAGCAATGCTAAGCCCATCAGCCCACTCACTGTTGAGCCCTGCTACTGCATGAAAATCTTCCAACCAGTATGTGCTGGGGGGAATAATTATGGAAATTCATGTGAAGCCGAGTGTCATGGGCATAAGACCTGGAGCGAAGGCCCTTGTAAAAAAGCTCCTAAGAAATAACGTCATTACTAGGGGTTGGCTTCCAACCCCTTTTCAGCTATTTACCTTCCTATCTTGAGTAATACATGGTAGCCATAGACCATTAAACACTAGATGTAGTATAGGAGCGCATTATGAAATGTCCCTACTGTTCAGCTCCCGACACTAAAGTTTTAGATTCAAGAAACCTGGATGAAGGTTGTGTCATCCGCCGTCGTCGTAAGTGTGAAACTTGCCAGAAAAGGTTTACTACCTTTGAAACCATCGAGCTCTCTATGCCTATGGTGATTAAGCGCGATGGACGTCGTGAGAACTTTAAGAAAGAAAAAATTAAATTTGGAATTGAAAAGGCCTGTGAGAAAAGGCCGATCTCAGCCGTTCAAATTGATCGAATTATCAACAATATCGAGAAGGCCGTATTGGATATCTCTGATAAAGAGATCAAGAGTCATGACATAGGAAATCTCGTCATGATGTACCTCAGGCATCTTGATCCAGTGGCCTATATTCGCTTTGCAGCTGTCTATAGGAAATTTCAGGACGTTGAGGAATTCGTAAACGAATTGAAGCATGATGAGTATAATCAGTTCAAGATTTCTCCTACCCCAACAGATAAGGACGGAAGCCGTGAGTACTAAACGTGAGGCACGTGAATTTTGCCTGCAATTTCTCTATCATTTTCAATTGGCCGCTTTTAAAGACATGAAGAGCGCCCCAGATACTTCGGAGATCTTTGATCGTCTGCAAGAGTTCAAGCAGACTCTAGGCATCGATCTTGATCCATCATCCCAGGCCTATGTGACGATGATGGTGAAAGGGATCATGAAGCATCATGCAGAGGTGGAAGAGATACTCGTGAAGTATCTTAAGAATTGGAAACTCTCTCGAGTCTCTAAGATTGAACACACCATCTTTATCATGGCCATCTATGAACTTAAGTACCAATTAGATGTTCCAGGAAAAGTCGTCATCAATGAAGCCATTGAGCTTGGTAAAAAATATTCAACTAAAGAGTCTGCTGGTTTTTTAAACGGGATTCTGGATAATGTTTTCAAACAAGAATTAAAGCGACATGAGTGATCTACTCTCAAAGGTAACTTCCCTCACCCGCAGCATTATTTGGCTTACTCAGGAAGTCTCAGCTACTTCTGCTACCTATAAGGCCATCGATTATTTACTCAATGGTCTTTTGACCGCGAGCCTTCATTCTAATCCAGAGGCCCAGAGCCGCGTGATCATTTCCACTAACTTCAGCTTTCCTTTTCATGTCTACGTGACAAAGGAAATCGTGCCGGTTGAATATCAAAGCTTTTTGAAATTACTTAAAAAAGAACTTACTAGTGAAAGCACCATTCTCGTGATTGACGAGAATGATGCTCAGAAAATTTTAACGAAGGCAACTCCGGCCGATATCCAGGCGAAGTTTCATTTTATAACGAAATAACTCGAGCATGACGGAAGTCATGACCACTCATCACTCTCTGAAAAATATTTCCTTCTTTATCTACGACAAATAGATTTCCTGATAGATCCAGGAAGTAGTTTGAACCCATCTTAGTGATGGTTTGAAGGTTAAGGGTTGCTGGTACGGCCGGAAGATGAATCGTGCCATCTTCCGCAACGGTGTAAAGAAAGCCATTGGAGTCAGTGAAGTAATTACCACCCTTCTTCATCATGATGCCAACTCTCATTTCATTTTTTGCACTAACAACTCCATTGGTATCGATCGTATGAACCACACCTCTGTTATTCATAAAGTAGTTACCACCAAAGGCCACGATGTCGGTAATCTTAAAATCATCCATTTTAGCTTGAGCGTGGTAGCCATTTTTATTAACAGTGTAGAGATTAGCTAGCTTCTTCTCAGAATCGGTAACGACCGCGAAGTAATTCCCACCGAAGTGAGCAGCGGTCTTAAGAGATTCATCTTCAAAGATACTGACTTCACCCTGGGCATTGAACGTGTAGAGTTCGCCTTCACCAGAGAGAAAATAGTTCACACCTTTACCGATGATGTTTTCTGGAATGTATTCGTATTTTCTGTAAAGAAGTCCATTCTCATCGATAGTAGCAAGAATGCTGTTCTCTTCAACAAAGTACTGACCACCTTTCAGTGTAATTTTTTGAGGATAAGCATAGTGCCCAAAATCATAAGCGTAACCGGCCTTATCGGTAGTTACGACGATTCCGTTTTCCATAATGATGTATGACTGAGCGGAAGCACTGAGAGAAAGAGCAGCTAAAGCAGCGATAAAAAAGTTTTTCATTTTCCCGTCTCCTTGGTTTGCGAAAAATCAAAGGGACTATACTCAACTATTGCACAGTTTTCTATTGCACGCGGTGAAGTTTATTGGAACTCTTCTAAGCTGCCGAATGGCCGGGTGTTTCCTTAAGATGACTCAGAGAGAGGAGAGCTAAAAAAAGGCTCCCGAAGGAGCCTCTTCTGTTTAGTAATTTAAAAGATCGCGAGCTGCGACTAAAATCTTATTAACATCTGGAAGAGTTGCGCGCTCCAGAATTCTATTGAATCCAACTGGAGTGAAGGTAGATCCTACTCTTCTCACTGGCGCATCTAGGTGCTCGAAGGCTTGCTCATTGATAATACCAACAAGCTCTCCACCAAATCCACCGAAGACCTTATCTTCATGAACAACAAGGGCACGATGAGTTTTCTTCACGGTAGCAACGATGGCATCTGTATCAAGTGGGTTCAATGAACGAAGATCAAGAACCTCAACTTCATATCCTTCCTTAGCGAGTACTTCAGCTGCTTCAAGAGAGAAGTGAACGGTGTTACCGTAAGTAATGATCGAGAGATGCTGACCTTCACGTCTTAGACGAGCCTTGCCGAATGGAACCTCAAAATCTTCAGGCACTGAAGTCATAGCATATTTGGCGTTGTAAAGAGCTTTTGGCTCTAGATAAACCGTACATCCACGAGAGCGCATAGCGGTTCTAAGAAGTCCGGCAGCATCGTCCGCAAAAGCTGGAACAACTACTCTGATACCTGGAAGGGTACAAAGAGTTCCTTCGATATTTTGTGAGTGATAAAGTCCACCACCGATATACCCACCAGAGGCAAGACGAACCACTAAGTTTGGAGAGAAGGCTCCATTACTTCTCCAGTAATCATGCGATGTCTCAACCATCTGCTCCATGGCAGGCCAGAAGTAGTCAGCGAATTCGGCACCTTCAACTACGATGCGAATTTTTTCCTGATCAAAGCGGGACATACCATTGGCCGTACCAAGAATGTAATCCTCAGCGATCGGACCATTGAAGACGCGGCTCTTGCCGAATTCCTGCTGCATGCCTTTAGTAACGTTGAAGATTCCGCCTTTCTCTTTATTGGCCACATCCTGACCCCAAATATAGGTATGAGGATTATGACGGAATTCAGCTTTAAGAGTGCCATTAAGGGCATCAATGAACTTCATCGGCTCACTTGTCTCATTGTGTGTTCCATCTGTGTATTTAGCTGGAACATACGGCTCAGGCACAACGAAATCAAAGATCGATTCCGGAGTTGGATTTGGTGCTTTAACAGCTTTTGAGTGAGCATCAAGAAGTTCGGCTTTCGCCTCGGCTTCAATCTTCTCAATTTCTTTTTCTGTGAAGATCTTATTCTTAACAAGATCGGCCTTAAACTTAGGTAAAGGATCCTGGGCCTTAGCATCGGCTCTTTCTTTTTCATCACGATACCATTCATGATTATCGGAGTTAGAGTGATTTCCGATACGAACACACATAGCGTGAACGATAACTGGCTCATGATTTTTGAGAGCATGATCGCGAGCAGTGATCATAGCATTCATTGAATCAAAGATATCTTTTCCATCGCACTTAACGATCTTGAGATTCTTAAATCCAGTGAAGTTATCACAAACAAACTCATTTGCAGTCTGATCGGACTTAGGAACTGAAATACCATATCCATTATCCTGGAAAACAAAAACCACTGGTAGTTCTTCCTTATCCGCACCATTGATGGCCTCATAAACATAACCTTCAGAAACCGAAGATTCACCTTGAGAAGAGATTGCCACACCCTTGTGTTTATAAACTTTCATACCACGGGCAACACCCACAGCGTGAAGAGTATGGTTCCCGGTACAAGAAGAAACGTTATGGATATTCCATTCTGGTTTTGCAAAGTGATTGGACATATGGCGACCACCACTGGCGAGATCAGTTGCCTTAGAAATACCGTTTAGAAGAATTTCTTCAGTCGTTAGTCCTGCAGCAAGTGCCGTTAGCATGTCTCTATAGTATGGAAACAAGTGATCCACCTTACGGTCAAACACTTGGCCAATCGCCAGCTGAATTCCGTCGTGGCCAGCATAAGGCGCGTGGTAGGACCAACCAAGGGCCTGCTTTAAGTAATTAGGGGCACGCTCATCGATCATGCGACCTAAAATTAAAAGGTGAAGCCACTTCTTGAGTACCTTCTTATCTGTCTTCTTGATGTCATGATGTTTTACGACCTTTAAACTCATAAGGATCTCCAACTTTGTCTTGGTGTAACTATTGAATATTAATGTGCTGAATTAGGTATCATAACCCATGGTGATCGACAATAAAATGAGAAACTGACGCGTAACAAAGTAAACCGATTAAGTCTATTCGCCTAGGAAGGCAACTCCCCACTCCTTAAACATATTCTCTCGGAGGATTTTAACGCTGGGCCTAAAACGAGCGGGATCCTGGGAAGGCAGGGGAATCTCGTGATAATCACTAACATCGATTTCTTTCTTATGGGGAACCAAGATGAAGAGACTGCGAGTAAAGCTCGACTGCTCAAGAGCGATACCTACTGGTAGGGCATCATTTAATTGACGATTATACTGGGGGTAAATGCAATAAAAGGGATAATCAGGTATCTTGACCCGCCAATGTTCTTCAAAATCCTGAAGAGCGATCGCCGGGAATTTTAATTCTTTCAGATCTCCTAGCATCCATTCGATAGCGGCTTCACGAGTTGAGCAGAGCCCATGATCAAACTGCATTTTTTCTCGGGGCAGGCGAATATCATAAAAGAGATAATCGTAATTTATTCCGCCCACTTCAAATTTATCTTTCTCGATAATCTTCCCTTTCCAGGAATTATCTCGCTCCAGTGGAGGAGTCGTGACAAGAAAACTGAGCTTGGCTTCGGAGACAAAGCGGAATTCAAATTTCTTCTCGGTGTGGATAGATTCAATATAGACATTGGGCTTGGCCGCAAAGACTTCTCCAGTTCCCGGATAGTATTTGGCTTCGATCTTGGGATAACTAAAGGCACCAGGATAATGCAGATTCGGATAATGAAGATTTCCTTGATAGGCCCACCAAGGCATCTCTTTAGTCTGGTAAAGAGGACCTGGAAAATTTTGAAAGAGGTTAAGCTCCTGCGGCAGACACATGGCGGGATCTTGTGTATTGATGATCATCTTAGGGACACAGGCATGGCCAGTTGTTTGCGACCATACTCTCAATAGATTGGGTCCACAATTTACACTT
>DFXX01000069.1 GCA_002381765.1 Bacteriovoracaceae bacterium UBA4097
GTCTCAAGAGCTTGATTAAATTTCGGGTGATTACCTACGAGCGTTGATAAACCTTGGGTTAACATTAGACCTCCTGTCCGTTGTTATTTGGGTTCTTAATTATAAATTCTTCTCAGTCAATTCAAGAGTCGTCAGTTCACTTCTGCACATTTCCTTAATGTGAGAAGGAACATCTTTTTCAGTAGTCAAAAGACTCAATACTTCACGCCCTTCAGATACCTTTGAGTTCTTTATTAATGATAACCCATAAAGGTAGCCAACTCTGGCGGTGTAAGGAGATTTTTGAAATTTAGTTCTGAAATTACTAATCATGGTCTCGAGCTCCTTCCAATCGGGATTGGCCTCTCCCACATACGTTTCGATGAGGAGGTAATTGATTCGCTCAGAGATATTCAAGATTGGTGCCGACTTGGAATCATTGATGTCAGATGAGAGGGCACGAACCACCGTTTTAAACCTTTCCTGGTCCTTCAACTGATAAAGTGATTCGACGTAACCCATTAAAAGATCGGCTGTTTGCCGTGGAGTGAGGCGGTTTTGGGGGTTCTGTTTCATCAGAACTTTTTCAAATTCTGCAACGGCATTTTGATGCTTTTTTTGGTTAAAAAAGATCATGCCTCGGTAAAAAGGATAGTTGATGGAGTCCCTAAGTGGCCCCGGATATGAGGCCAGCATGTCACTGGCCTGGGTCCATTCTTTCCGTTCGATCATGCTGATGAGACTTAATTCTTCTATCATCGCTGTAAGATTTATAGTTTTCAATCTCTCAACCCATATAGGGAAGCTTCTCTCTTCCAGATTCTGAACCTCTTTAAAGCTCGCGAGGGCCCTATCATAGCTCTTATAAAGACCTAGCTTGATAAAGGCTGCACAGACTATAAAATTCATGTAGCCGTTCTTAGCGACCTTGGATTCATATTTATCTTTATAGACTTCCCAAAGCTTCACGACTTTTGCGTAATCCTCTTTGAGATAAGCTTCCTGCATAATTCCGAATACTATTTCCGCACCATCACCTTCAAAGACTCTTCTCTCTGCTGGCTTCAAAGAATCAAGAGGTATTGAGGTTAGATAGGCCAGTGCCTTATCGTATTCCTTGGAAGAGATAAAGAGTCTCAGTCGTACCTGCCAGAGTAACTTTTTAAGGTTTTGATCCAGGGCACGGGTTTCATCCGGAGACTGCTCTAAAAACACTTCGGTTTCCAGGTCATCTTCACTTGGCTTTTTCTTTCTGGCAATTCTCATCGCCACATAACGAAGCTTAGCTTCATAGCGGACTGCTGGAGAAGTGGAGCGGTCAATTGCATTTTTATAGAGCACAAGGTTTTCTGCGGCTGATTTATCCAATAGCTCATAGGCCAGAGCTAGCCTTAGCCTGGCTTCAGGGGCCTGGAGGAGATAGGAATAAGTGGCGATAAATTCATCATAGGTCTTAATAGCTTTTTCATAGTCTGCATGTCTAAAGTAACTTTCAGCTAAATTGAACAGGATCGCGGGATGAATTGGCTTCACTAATGACTTTTCAACTGATTGATAATTTCGAATGAGATCCTTCGTATCTCCCTTAGAAAGCATGGCAAAGCTATTATAGGCCATACCCATTTGCGCAGGAAGGATACTGGCCAGTTTTTTATCAGAGAGAAACTCTTCAATCTTATCAACCTGCTTTAACTCAGCCAAAGCATGAAGGATGGTAAGTGCAGACTGAATCACCATGGTCTGGTCAAATTCAGCACGGGCCTCAACGAAGAGACTTTTTGCAAGCTCCAGAGTTCGCACATGATCTTTCATATCAACATTATACTGAATGAGATATCTGAGAATTGCCGACTTTAGTTCATAATCTGTTGTTGAATCAATGATATTGGACAATATCACCATTGCTGATTGGGTAATACCACGATTAGGCTTAGCCAGATTTCCCTTTAAGAGAGCATTGGCCTTCATGAATTCATTCACGACGTGGTTGGAATCTCTGCCGTATTTCTTCTCATAAAGAGAAATGGACTTATTCATGAGTCCATACTTCTGTTCACGATAGAAGTTCACCGTTAATTGCATATGAGCTTCTTTTCCATCATCAAGATTTTCACGATCCTTGATGGGATAAAGCGCCTCAGGAACCTTTGAAGTGAGCAGAATATCTTTTTCAAGCTGAGGAATCATTGGATGATAGTTCCATAAGAAACTTGCTCCATAACGGAAACCACGATATTCAGGATTTGGTAGTTTCTCATCCTCTTTACTTACTGGAACCTCCACCACAGAAAGGATAGGACTCTTTCTGGTTAGTAGCTCATTCTTAGAGACGATCTGCTTTTTCTTTGTTGGAGGAGCTAGCTTGTTTTCTGCTGGAAGTGGCAGAGGCTTTTTAAAAGCTGCGGCTTTTTCGGATACGAGATCCGTATTAATCCAAAAATCCAGAATGTATTTTTTATCGGCATCACGATAGAAAGAGAAAAGTTCAACCGAAGGATCTTTGAGCTTAACGCTAACCGTAGCTGGCTTAGCTGGAAAACTTTCCTTAGAGAAAGAAATCTTTTCTATATATTGATCATGAGAAGTAATCCCCGCTAGCTCTCCGGCCAGAGTTTCAAACAGCTGAAGGTTGACCGTTTCGATAAAAAGCGTGTCGCCTTTTTTTACGATATAGAATTGATCTTTAGGGACAACGAGATTCCAACGAAGATGAGTTTTGAAGCTTTCTTGATTGATGACATCGGCTAAAACCGAAGGGACAGCGAGAGTGCTGGCCGCTAAAAGTGTCATTAATAGATTAAGCAATGTGATCATTAAGCAAGACTTCCTGTCTTATCGGCAAAAACCACATCCGTATGGTCTTTTTTACCTATTACAGTCATTGTAGCGTGCTTTTGGATTTGGAAAAGACATATTTTACCCATGGGCAAAATATGCCAGTCGAGGAATTGACACTGCTTTTATGATGAGAAAGATTACAATGACTTAATAACTTTGGGTTCCATTACCTGCTTAAAACGGTTCGATTATGAAACTTGTTCTCTCTCTCTTATTGCTCACTAGTTGCACCCTTATCTCCTCCGGAGAAGCACCACCTTCGGCCAAAGGTAAACAGTATCAGGTCAGATTTCAGGCAAAAGATTGGGACGAAAAATCAGATAAGCGCTCGGACTATGTATTTATAAACAAGGCCGATGGCCGCATTCTTCTCTCAAATAGCTTCTGTAATGAATTTCAAGAGCAATCTTTGGAAGAATTGGCGGCCAAGACCTTCCGAACGGTAGATGCCTATAAGGAAGGAAGTGGTGGCTATACCACTTTTCATAATCGCGAAGCTTATCGCCATGAAGGCACAGGAGTAGTCGATGGAGTAAAAGTGAATTTAAAGATTCTCAATACCCGTCGAAATAATTGCTATTTTGATTTTGTGTCTATTAATCCGGAGATGGTGAAAAATAACACGGATAAGGCTTTTGATCAGTTTCTAAACTCGGTAAAATTCAAATGATCTCCCGAATAAAAAAGCAATTGGTTATCAGTGGCGAAATTACTCTCCTCTTTCAGGAAACTGTCTATTGTATATTTACTCGCCCTTTTTATTGGGGAAGACTTCTCGACCAAATTGTTCAACTTGGAATTGGCTCTCTCTCTATTACTATAGTTATTGGATTTGTCACAGGTTTGGTAATGACTTTGCAGTTTGGTTATGGACTGGAGAAATTTGGCGGCACTCTATATGTCCCTGCGATTGTTGCCATTTCTCTGTTGCGTGAGCTCGCTCCCATTTTCACTTCTCTACTTATCGCAGGTCGAGTTGGTTCAGGTATTAGTGCTGAGATAGGAGCTATGAATGTGACTCAACAAATCGATGCTATTAGGGCCTTAGGTACATCTCCCACAAGAGTTTTGGTGGTTCCCAGAGTTCTCGCATGCATTATCTCCCTCCCTTTGCTAACAACCCTATCAGGTTTTATGGGTATCATGGGTGGACTTATTATTGCTTACACTGAATTTAATATGCCCCTGGGCTTTTATATTAATAAAGTTTTAACCACCATTACCTTTGCTGACGTACTTGGCAGTATGGTCAAGTGTGCCTTCTTTGGCATCGTGATCGCACTTCTTGCTTGTTATAGAGGATTTAAAACCAGGGAAGGAACTCGCGGAGTTGGAAATGCTACAACCTGGGTAGTGGTGAGAACTTCTATTATTATACTTATTTCAGACTTTTTTCTGAGTAAACTCTTAATCCTTTTTCTTTATTAATTATGAACACGATTCTAGAAGTAAAACATTTGGCCAAGAACTTCAATGAAAAGAAGATTCATCGTGATGTCTCCTTTTCCCTTAAGCAAGGTGAAACGTTGGGACTTTTAGGAAATTCGGGAACAGGAAAGTCAGTCCTTTTAAGAAGCATCATAGGATTAGAAGACATCGATAGCGGATCGATTATTTACCGAAATAAGAGAATTGATGAACTCTCCGAAGTGGAGCTCTACCCCATAAGAACAAAGATATCTTATTCCTTCCAAAGTGGTGCCCTCTTCGACTCAATGACAGTCTATGAGAATATTGCCTATCCCCTTTTTGAACATACCAACCTGTCAGAAAGCGAAGTCGATCAGAAAGTTGATGAAATCTTATCGCTCATTAATATGAAGGATGCCAAAGACCTCATGCCATCTGATTTATCAGGAGGCATGCAAAAGCGGGTTGGACTAGCCCGATCTATGGCCCTCAATCCAGATATATTATTATATGACGAGCCCACCGCTGGACTTGATCCAGTGAACGTAGAAATGGTGATTGAAGTCATGAAGAGGTTTAAAGCTCGCGGCTTCTCTGGGATATTTGTGACCCACGATATACCTGCAGCAAGAAAAATATGTGATCGTGTATTAATTCTGAATGAAGGTTTCATTGCTTTTGAAGGAAGCATTAGCGAGTTCGAAAATAGCAATGACCCATTTGTACAAACCTTTTTGGCGGGACAGTGATTTATGAAGAGTCGTAAAAAAGATGAAAAAAACCTCATTAAAGTTGGTCTGTTTCTGGGTGGATTGACCTTGGTTCTCATGATCATGATTGCCAGCATTGGCAAGGAGAATTCGATTTTTGAGCCTAAGATCAACATCAAGGCCCGGGTGGAGAATGTCTCCAACCTGAAGCCAGGATCATATGTAGAGCTTAAAGGCATCAAGGTCGGTACTGTTCAGAATATTGATATTGTTTCGATGGATGAAGTAGAAATAACTCTGAAGGTACTTGAAAGAGAACTTAAGTGGATTAGGAAAGACTCTCAAGTGGTGGTTTCCACCGCCGGTCTAGTGGGAGATAAGTTTCTAGAGATTCGTGGAGGATCCCAATCTGCACCCATCCTCAATCCAGAAAAGGATATCCTGACCTCTGAGGGTGGATCGAATATGGAAGCCTTTATCTCTAAAGGGGAATCCATTGCTGATATTACAACTTCCATCCTGACCAAACTTGACCATCTTCTCATCAGGCTTACCGACGGGAATAAAATAACTCAAACCATGAACTCACTTCACAATGCATCGGTAAATCTTGAGAAGGTCAGCAGTGAACTCAAAGAAGCTAAGATCGGTGAGATGGTTAAGAATGTAAATAAGGCCTCTGGCGCCATGGAAAGAATCATGACTCGGGTCGAGAAGGGCCCGGGAACAATGAACTCTCTTATCTATGATGATATTCTTCATGAAGATTTGCGTGCTCTTCTTGGAGGAGCACAAAGAAATAAAGTCATTAAATACTTTATTCGCCAGTCCATAAAAAATTCTGAAAAGAGAAAGAAGAGCGACGATTAAAGCTCTAAGTTCTTCTTCTTCATTTTCTCAATCAATGTCGTACGATTGAGTGTCAGAAGCTTTGAAGCCTGATTCTTATTCCCTCTGGTGCGGTTCATGGCCTGCATAATGAGGGAATCTTCAATATCAGACAGGATCTGCTTTAAATCGACCCCAACTTCAGGCAATTCAAAGAGTGTTTTATAATGCTGAGTTGCCAGGGGATTGGAGCGGAAAATCTTAGCAGGAAGATCTTCTGGGAGGATTTCGTTTCCGCCTCTTAAAATAACCAGTCTTTCAATCACGTTTTCTAATTCGCGTACGTTTCCTGGCCAGTCATAGCCCATAAGTAGATCCATGGCGAGAGCTGAGAAGCTAATTTCATTTGAGCGGTTGGCAGAAACAAAACGATCCAGAAAGTGAGAAATAAGCAGAGGAATATCTTCCCTTCTTTCCTTTAGAGCAGGAATTCTTATCGGTATGACATTGAGACGGTAGAAAAGATCTTCTCTAAACCTGCCTTCAGAAACGGCTTTCTCTAAATCTCTATGAGTGGCAGCAATGACTCGAACATCGATATTTATGGTTTCATTAGTTCCCACGATTTCAATTTGTCTCTCTTGCAGAACTCTAAGAAGCTTCACCTGCAAAAGAAGCGGCATATCGCCGATCTCATCCAGGAAGATCGTTCCTCCATCGGCAAGTTCGAAGCGGCCCTTGCGGTTAGAGACGGCCCCTGTAAAAGAGCCTTTTATATGGCCAAAAAGTTCACTTTCAAGAAGTTCACCAGGAATAGCGCCACAATTAACGGAAACCCGATTTCTCTGAGTTCTACTGGATAGACGATGAATAGCGGAAGCCACTAACTCCTTGCCAGTTCCCGAAGGACCCATAATGAGGATAGTAGAATCGGACTTGGAGACCTTTTTGATGCGCTCGAAGACTTCTTTCATAGCGCGCGAGCGGCCAATCATTCCTTCAAATGAATCTTCTATACTTGGTCGATCGATTCTTAAGCGAGAAGGATGCTTAGTCCTATATCCATCGCTAAAGACCCCCTCGCCTTCGGTTAAAAGTTCTTTAGGGAGAGCTGTCGCAAGCCGAGTTTGAATGGCCTCAATGACTAATTTTTTGAGATTTTCTAATTCAAAAGGCTTAGTAAGGTAATGAAAAACACCTTTCTTGGTGGCAGCGATGGCTGTTTCGATGCTCGCGAAACCGGTCATAACGATAGAGACAAATTCAAAACCGCGTTCTTTAAGAATATCGATCAGTAAAAGACCATCATGTCCTTTTTCTAAACTGATATCGGAAATGAGGCAGAAAGGAGCTTGTCGGGAATGCTTCTTGGCAAAGTTCATAAGACAATCTTCGGAGCTCGTGTAGAGTTCAACTTGAAGCTTCAGAGTCTGCTCAAGATATTTCTTTAAGCTCAAACCTAAAAGCTTGTCGTCTTCAACGATTACTATAGGGGGGAGATTAGATGAAAGAGACCCATCAAGACTTTGATGGAGAAAATTCATATCGTCCATAGATCCTCCGGAAAACATCAATTTACTAGAATCTCTGAGCTGGTGTCAATTTTCAGACTCTACTAAACCCGAATAATTTCGAAGGTTTTCTATATGGGTGTCAATTGTAAGACTTTATTATCTATTTGAAGTTATGCTGTAAATTTTTGATGACCTTGACTGATTTTTCTGGTCCACCTGCCCATACATAAAAGACCGTGACCGAAAATCCAATCAGCGCCACTATCACTCCCAGAATGGCGCCACTCTTCTTCTTTTTTAGCCAGAAGAGATAGGCGAACTCTAACCCCAGAACCAGGAGTGGAACTCCCCAGAAAGGAGCATGCCGGGCCAAAAAATATATTTCCTGCATTTCAACAATCCTAAAATAAAAAGGGCCCGCAAAGGGGCCCTTCTGGACACAGTACAATTAGAGTTTAGAACATTCCCTTCAGTTTATCGAGAAGGTCAAGATTTTCCCAAGTGAAGCCATTGTTAGAGCTACGACCGAAGTGACCGTAAGCCGCTGTTTGAGAGTAGATTGGACGAAGAAGATCCAAACGCTGAATGATGGCCTTAGGGCGCATATCAAAGAGTTCATTGATAGCAGCATCTAATTTCTTCTCATCTACTTTAGCAGTTCCAAAGGTATTCACTAAAAGCGACATTGGCTTAGCTACGCCAATAGCATAGGCAACTTGAACGAGTGCTTTATCGGCCAGACCAGCAGCTACTATATGCTTAGCAATGTGACGAGCAGCGTAGGCGGCAGAACGGTCAACTTTAGAAGGATCTTTACCAGAGAACGCTCCCCCACCGTGAGCGCCATGACCACCGTAAGTATCTACGATGATTTTGCGACCAGTAAGACCAGCATCTCCCATTGGTCCACCGATAACAAAGCGGCCAGTTGGATTGATGAAGTACTTAGTATTTTTATCGATAAGATTGCTTGGTACGATTTTCTTAATGACTTCCTCCATAATCCCTTCCTCAATCTGGGCCTGAGTCATGGATTCCGCGTGCTGAGTAGAAACAACTATCGCATCTAAGCGAGTAATTTTTCCGTTCTCATATTGAGCAGTCACTTGAGTCTTACCATCAGCGCGAAGAAGTGGAAGAGTTCCATTCTTTCTGACTTCAGAAAGGCGGTGAGCAAGTTTATGAGAAAGATCGATAGTCATTGGCATAAAGCTTTCAGTCTCATTAACGGCATAACCGAACATAAGACCCTGATCTCCAGCTCCCATATCCAGAAACTTTCCTTCACCTTCGTTAACACCTTGAGCGATATCCTGAGACTGCTTACCAAGAGCAACTGTTACGCCACAAGTATTAGCATCAAAGCCTTTATCAGAGTGGTCATAGCCGATTTCACGGATTTTTTCACGAACAACATCTTGAATGTTGATATTTGCACCAGTTGTTACCTCACCAGCAACAACCACTAAACCAGTAGTAATTAGAGTTTCACAAGCTACGCGAGACTTAGGATCCTGGGCCAGCATGGCATCTAAAATGGCATCTGAGATCTGATCGGCCATCTTATCGGGATGTCCTTCAGTAACAGATTCAG
>DFXX01000026.1 GCA_002381765.1 Bacteriovoracaceae bacterium UBA4097
ACATTTCCATTAAAATCTAGTTCGACGATATAGATATAATCTTTTGCTAGAAATTTTTGATGAGGAGTATTAGTGACTGGCCATTTTGAAACAAAGTTTAAAATGCCGCTTGCTTCTAATTCAGGAGTTTTAAATTTAAGCTCCTCTCCGTAGGTCATGGTCGTCTTAACTTTAATTCTACGAGTTATTCCTAGTGAGCGATGTTCTGATGTTACTGGTTCTTCTCCCAAATTTGTCGTTGAGTAGTTGGTAATTGGTTGATTCCATACATCTCCGTAGCGATCAATGTCTGCTACAAAACCTTTTCCTAAAATCCCTAACATATTTGTAATGACGACATGAAAAGCACCAGCATTTGCGTCCCTGCAGTCGGGTGTATTGGCAACATCACTCTGTGGCGGATTGGGATTAGTATCTCTTTCGCTTCCTTCGCCAGGTACTTTTCCGGAAGCCTTACATCTCACACCTACAAAGCCAAATTTTCCTCCAAAGTTATAGGATTCATGCATAGCTAAAAGGGCCTTCACATCTGAAGAACCAAAAGGAACTTTGATTCCACTTTTACTTGTGACTAGAACCGGTGCGGGTTCTGGATAATGAGAGGCAGCTTGGGCCCAACCATGGCATATTCCTTCCCACCAAAGATCACGAGGACTATACTTTCTCATGGTGCTTCGAGTGAGAGTGTAATTGAAATCATTATTTGCAATATCATATAATTCTGATGGAGATAATTGAGATAGTTCTTCTTGTGACATCTTCATGACTTCTTGCTGGGTGTGAAGTCGATACTTGAAGGGTTGAGGGTCAGGATGATTCCAGCGGTAAGTGATGCCTCCTTTATTGAAAGGCCAGTAACTTTCAGACCAGCCTAAGCGACTATCAGAAAGCATTCCCTCTTTGGGTAATGATTCGAAATTTAAAATGAGATTAGTTCCTGCAATTCTACTAAAGTTGTTAGGATTGTTAGCACTATTGAAAGTTTCAGCAATAGCGAGGGGATCAGCGATAATGAAGGCAAGTAAAATTAAAAACCTCATAGTATTCCTTTTAGTTACTAGTTAAAGCAACAAGCTATATAACTAAATTAATACCCTCTTCCAATGGAAGAGGGTATTAATTTACCTAAGGAACATAAATTCTTGTTTTACAATAAATGCCCTTAAGATCTATTCGTCGCATTAATTAATCAAATAGCTTTTCAAGAAAAGACTTCTTTCGTTTATATGGCCTTGATGGAGCAGATCTTGAGTAGTGGTGAGAATGAGGTTGTTGGTTTGTTTTTATATCTTCCTGTTGGTTTTTCTCCAAAATTTTATCTAATTCTCCTCTATTTAACCAGATGTCTCGACGTCTGGAGAGTAATCAATTTCAATCCCTTTACGTTCAGAAATAACAAGATTAATCTTTGCAAAGAGGACTGAGCTTCCCCAAGTTTAGTGGACACTTTTCACTTCAAACTCTCAATTTTCTAAGACGCTTTAAGAGGTGGCACTCTTTACTTGATCAAATTACTGTTCGATGCATTTATGTATATCATTCTAAATGCTGACCTTTAGAGTCACTAATTCATTCTTGTCGAAACTTTATCTCAAATCGATTTCGTTTTGATGCCTATCTCATTAATTCTGAAGACAAAATTTAGTAGACGAATAAACTTGATCAACAAATCATATGAACTGTTTCGCTTTACCAATGGAGGGTTCTTATGCGATTGAGTTGTCTTTTAGTCGTTTTTCTATTTATTTCTAAATCTGCATTTGCTTTCACGGAAATCACTACTCAAATTCACGAGGTAGACATTGGTACCCGACCAGGGGACGAGGTGCTGGTCCTTTTGAAAACGGGAGATGTAGCAAGATTAAATATCTCTGATCTAGACAAGATTGATGAGCTTCAATCTTATGCATTTAATGAAGGATGGTTCACTATTACTTTGGATGAAAAACGCTTTATTAAAAGAATTGTTTCAGCAGAGTCTCCTGTTGTTTCCACTGAAGAAAAACAATCCTTTTATGACATGAGTTACACTCCTACAACTATAGCAAGTATGGAAATTGCAACGGAATACATAAAAGAAGCAAGATCGAGAGTTGAACGTGAAGGCACCACTCAGTGCTTTAATAGAGCAATGGTTTGGTCTTATGAATGGTGGAAAAGACATTCTCTCCGTTCCATGAAAATGTTTATCTTTTGGCCTAAAGAGTATATTCGCAAATATAGCTTCAAATGGTGGTTTCACGTAACCCCTTATGTCCATGTGATGGATGCAGACGGCGTAGTCAAAGAAAGAGCTCTTGATGTGAAATGGATTAACCGCCCTTATTCTATGCAAGATTGGGCAGATTTTCATTCTACAAAAGATGTAAAGTGCAGAGTGGTTGAGAAATATTCAGACTATGCTAATAATCCATTTTACACTGACCGTTGCTATTTTATGCGCGCCAATATGTATACATGGCAACCAGCGGATCTTGAAATGAATGAAGCTTGGGGCTACAGCAAAGATGCATTCAATATGGATGAAGTAAGAGCTGCATTTCTTGAAGCATTCAATGTTAATCTTTAATTGGAGAAAATTGTGAAAATTTATAGAATTAGTGGTTTTATTTGTGTTTTTATTGCAACACTTTTAACCTCGTGCGGTGGTGGAGATTCATCTTCAGGAAATTCATCTTCTGAAGATGAATCTTCTCACAGAGAATTAGAAGAAACTGATATTGATGCTCAGAGAGCTGCTATCGATGGAGAAAATATTCAAGGTAGGTTTCTTGCAAACTTTACTACACTCAATCCCCAAGTCGTCGGCACGATACCCGGTTCAGCTCAATTTATAAGAGAAGATAATAAGCTTTCTGCGTTTGTGAGACTTTTTGCAGGGAGTCCTTCAATCGCACACTTTCAGAATGTTCACACGGGAACACGTTGCCCTACTATTGACGATGATAAAAATGGAGATGGATATCTTGATATTGTAGAAACTCTCAAAGTTGTTGGGCCAGTTGTTGTACCTCTGGACTGGGATATAGGATCGCAATTATCTGCCAATAGAAGCTGGCCTAAAGCTTTTCCAAATGGAAGCTACGAATACATGAAAGTCACAAGGTTTGATCGTTTCTGGGATGATCTTAAAAGTGTAGACAGAAATCCTGACGACAATATTGTAAAGTTAGGTCCTGATGAAGGTTTAGACTTTAGTGGCAAAGTAGTCATAATCCAAGGCGTAGATGAGAGTAAAGCGCTACCAGAAACAGTTGCTGGATATGGTCGCTGGACAAATTTTCAAACACTTCCAATTGTTTGTGGTGTCTTTCGTCCTTATACTGAAGACCCAGGAGTCGTCTATGAAGAAGTTATTCCTGGTCCAATCGCCCCAGTTATTGAAGGGCAGGATCGCCCAGCACCTCCTGGAGAAGGTGAAAATCCAGGCACAGGGGATATCATAACAGGTGGTCCTTCCAATGATGCTGGATCTAATGATTCGACATCAGATAATGATGAAGAAGATGAATCTCCATATCCAGAGACAGGAGCGCCTACAGATTCTAGAGTTCCCGAAATTGATACTTCTACTACTCCGGAATCTACAGCAGAGCCTGAATCAAATTCAGGCTCTGCTGTAGAAATTGAAAATGAGGAAAGAGAATAAATATTTACATTCAATAAGACCGAGGTTAAGGCTTTTCAAGCCTCGGTTTTAGATTAATTTATGTTATTTGATCCCAAATTCTGCTAGGTCATCCAAAGTTACAGGTGACTGTTTGTCATTGATTTCTAGAGCGTAAAGAATGCCTTTAACCTTAGTTTCATTTTGATAAGAGGGAGTAAGCTCCATTGCTGTCATGATGCTATCTAAAAGATCTCTTTGATCCTTGTAAGTAATTTCTCCATATGTATTTTCTCGCTGAGATATACATCCCAAAGTCCTTCTGAAGGGATAGTAAGTTGTAGTAGGGTCAGTATTGAGCTTTCCGCTACCATGAATTCTGAAAAGATTTCTTCCAATGTCTCGTGCAATTACAGTTGAACTCCACCAATTATTGTCCCAAGAACTTCTAGGCAAAAGAGATTTAATTAAAATCTCGTTATTAGATTTTGGCACGAAGTTAAGGATCAATCGTCTGAATTTGCCATAAGATAATTGTTGATCAGCAAACGGCATTACTGAATCAATAGAGAAAACTCCAGCGGGAGTGTTACCATTGCGTTGGTAACTTGAAAGTCCGGTCCTTGCCGAAGCAAGAGCTGGATTACTCCAAAGGCTTCCATCCTCCTTTCTGACTTCTATTCCATATATGTCTCTCATTACCATCAGACAGGGGTAAAGTCTGTTTTGCCGACAGAACATGAAAATTTTGACACTTTTGATGTATTCGCCCTCCATGTAGGTACTTACATCAGGTGAATTGAAATACAAATCAGTCACAATTTCTGGAACTACTTCTCCTTTGCTTTCATTCATTTGAGCAATATCAAAATATGCTTCATGCTTCCGGGCCAGGTCAATAACATACTGGTACCCACTCGTTAATAATAGGCTCTCATGTGCGGCCAGAATATAAATGAGTCTTTTTTCTACAACTGTCTTTCGAAGTTCGTTTAGAAGATCATCGTGAAGTATAGTATCTAAAGATCTCATTTTTCCATACTTAATCTTTAAAATAGAAAGTCGAAGCCTTTCAATTACTCCAAAATAAAATGATTGAATATTGAAGAGATTTTTAATCTTCTGAGGTGTAACACTCTCTTGTAGTGAGTCCCAGTAAGCATCTATCAAGAGAGACTGTTCAAAAGCTAAAAAAGGGATTTGAATATTTTGATGCTCATCCAAAATCTCAAATCCTTCCTTAAACTTTATGTAAAGATTTTCTTCAAGTATCGCGGGGGATTGAGCCTCTATTGAAGTTGAATAGAGGATTAACAATGCTAAAATATACTTCATAAAGTACTCCATCTTAATTCTTCAAGCTTAGCACTTTATGAGCAGAGGGAACAATTAGTTTTCATTTCGTTTAATATTTTGCAAGATAAAGTAAGTAAAAAAACAGTCTATATGCAGGGCAGCGATTTGAGAACTAAGAAAGAACAGTTACTTCTATTTTTAAGTTGGTTTGTAGCCGCCATGGCCACTGGTGGTAGCCTTTTTTTCAGCGAAGTTATGGGCTTCCCTCCTTGTATTCTTTGCTGGTATCAACGTATTTGTATGTACCCAATGGTGTTAATATTAGGGGCAGCGTTCTTAAATGAAGACCGCGCCTACTTTAGGTATTCATTTCCCTTGATCATTACAGGACTTATTATAGCGATTTACCACAATCTTCTCTATTACAATTTAATTCCAGAAAGTTCAGCTCCCTGTCGCGAAGGTATTTCCTGTACAACTGTTTTTTTTGAGTGGCTAGGTATTCTCACTATTCCTTTACTCTCTCTCATAGCATTTGGCATTTTATCCATTTTATTAATTTACTTAAGGAAAAACTATAATGAAAAATAAGTTTTACTTGTTATTTATTTCCGTGGTTGTTCTGATTGGATTTTTTATTCTGGGCTCAGAAAAATTTCATAGGTCCGAAATGAGGCGACTCGATTTTCTCTCACATGAGAAGGCCGAATTATTTGTAAGACCTTATTCTCCTATAAAGGGAGAGACAGATGCAAAAATCTTCGTAACAGAGTTTCTTGATCCAGAATGTGAAAGCTGTCGTGCAATTTATCCATTCGTAAAAAAGATACTTGAAGATTACAGAGGGAAAATTAAGTTAGTTGTAAGATATGTACCCTTTCATAAAAACTCGAAATTTGCAATTAAGGTTCTTGAGGCTTCCAGGGAGCAAGGAAAATACTGGGAAACTCTGGAGGTCCTTTTCAGATTTCAACCAAACTGGGCCAATCATCATAATCCCCAACCAGAACTTATTTGGGAATACTTACCCTCTGCAGGTATAGATGTTGAAAAAATAAAAAAAGATATGAATGCCAATAATTTTGAAACAATCATTGAACAAGATATGGCCGATGCTAAAGTACTTGGTGTGAGAGGCACCCCGACTTTCTTTGTGAATGGCAAGCCTTTAGAGAAGTTTGGAGTAGAAGCTTTGAAAGAAGCCATTGAGCGAGAAATCAAGATTCATGATCTCTAAAGAACAACATATTAACTTAGGCAAATTGATATGAGTGACTTAGGGTTATCCTTATTCTAAATCACTCTCATTAAAACTAAAAAGCTTCCCAGTAAGCATAATCAATTTCTGATTTGATAAAACTTTCTTTTTCATATCCTGTTCTTTCAAACTTATCTAAATCTCTAGGTTGCCAGTAGTACATGCTGGAATAGTGCAGATAACAATGTTCACTTTCCTGGTTGTTTTCGTAGGTTGAGTACTTTGTTATTACCGGACATTCTCTTTTGCTTCTTATAAATAAGTCTGACCAAGTTTTCATCGCTAATGGTTTTTTTGCAAACATTGGATCGAGGGCCCTCTCGACCACAGTCCCTTCATGGTTGACGAGGACCGTTGGAATGGCATGAAACCACCATTTGAAATTATATTCCCGAATGTATTTTCTGGTATAAAAAATAAATACCTTTTTTGATTTTAGACCCGAATTTTTAAATTCTTCATAGTTCCAAACGTGAGCACGATTATAGCATTGGGATCTTCTTTGCCACCTCCGATTCATCCTGCGAAAGATATTGTTTACAGTATCCATATTCGGCAAGATTGTAGGTTGATAATGAGAAAGAACTTCTTTCTCCTCAAAGGATTTGAAGTCTATCTTATCTTTAGAAGTTGAGTCTTTAACCTTGATAAGAGAAAGGACGTTATGATTCTTATCTAGTTTAACCTCTACAGTTGAACCAACTCCAATGTCTTCTTTAATAAAAATATCTCTTCCGCTCTTGGATGTTAGGACACCAATTTTGCCATCTGAAAAGTAGAGGTGGTCTCGCTCATTGGAACTTTGACCAAGATCTATCTTCTCAATGATGAGTCTTTCTTCTCCTGCATATGCAAAAGATAAAGAGAATATTATGAGTATTGCTAGAAAAGGTTTCATCTGTATCTCCTTTAGTTATTACTTGAATTATGGAGCAGGAGTAGTTGAAACCCAAGACACAGTAAGTGATAAAGATAGTGGTGGTTGAAGGCGGAACAAAGCATAAGAATTCTATTTTTAAGGTTTTATTTTAATTACCTTTGAAGGGTTACATAGAAAATCTTAATCTAAAACCAGGGTTGGCCCATAAAGTAGACTCCTCATTCATCGCTCATGATTAAGTAGTAAAAGTCTGGAAAGTTCGTATAGCACCATACCTTTTCAGATACTAAAAACTTTATTGATGCCGATCTTCTCCTACCTTAACAAATACTAGGGAATGGGCGAGTCTTGACCAAAACTCAAGACGCTCTGAGCCGAAGCTAGAAGAAAAGGTATAGATGTACTTAATTTTGGCTTTTTTAAATAAGCGCTCATCCTTAAATGAAGCTCTTGGAGTTACTGACCATAGCTAAATTCATCAATGGCCAAAGTTGCGCCGTTGTCATTGGCGGATATTGAAACATGACAAATATTCTTTCTACTGCTGACGAAAGAGAGGTGTTGAAGCTTACCTCTTCCGTCATGAGAAACATTTGCATCTTTAATTAGTTCTCGAGAGCAATCAAATAGTCTTATCTTCGCTGAATGAAGATCTACTGCTTTTGCGGACCAATATGAAATGGGTAGTGAGAAGCTCCATAGTAATCCGTCCTTAGCCTCAGTATCTGTACCCGAGGTCGTGATACCGCGATCTTTCCCCGTAATGCCGTTCTTAGAAACTGGGTTTTCGACATTAATGAGAAAAGTATGAGTACCAAAAATATCATCAAGATATTGAACTTTCTGATCCTGATTACCAAATTCATTCTTATGAAAAAGCCGGTAACTAAGGGATACCTTCTCTTCATTAGATAAGGAGTAGACTTGCCCATCATCAAAAGAGATGAAGGTTTCTGTAATGGGTTTCTTGCACTCAATTGCCTTCAGAAAGTTTTGTTCGGATTGGTTGCCGAAGTAAAAGGTATAATCCTCCCCAGTCATTTCAGAACAATAAGTATCTGTGGTTATGGGAGGAACTAACTTTTCAAGACTACTTCGAGTCGTGGAGATGTGAGGGTTCCCACACGAGGAAAGTGTAATGACTGAAGTTAATAGTAAAAAGTATTTCATAAAGATCCTACCTTGTTTGCTAGATTAAATTCTACCTTTCTATTCTTACTCTCTATCTGATGCTGGGGAGCTGTTTCTCCAAAGCCTTGAATAGATAATTTATTTTCAGGTATTCCATTTTTCACCAGATATTCTTTGACTGACTTAGCTCTCTTTTTACTCAGTTCCATATTGTAGTCGTCCTGTCCTATACTGCTGGCATAACCTTCAATAATTATATCGGGTAGACTTCCCTTGGATTCCTTAAGGGATTGAAGGATTGATTTCATTTTTCCCATTTCTTCTTCCGGAAGCTTATATTGATCATGAGGGAAGTAGATCTTGGGATCAGAGGTAATAAAAGGGCCTTGATTAGCAGCCAAGGCAGTACTAACTTCTTGCCTCTGAGCTAATGCTTCTTTTTCATGGAACTTAACTCCAATCAGGACTGAATAGGTCTTTCTTTGCACTTCGTCTAAGGCGGCAATTCCCGCCCCATAGTAAGTTGAGAAGTTTTTATGGGTTTTATGTTTGGCCGTCAGAAAGTATTTTCCCTCATCTTGCAAGACATCATCCACCAGTGGAATATTTCTGTAACTTTCAAGGTTGATATTAATCTTATCATTCACATCATAAGAGATACCAAGTTGAGCGAGTAGGAGCTGTCGGTGATCAACGTCTTCATAGACATTATTTTTTGCGAAATGGCCTCCAACTGAAGCCAGGAANNTCTCAGTTGCTCCAGTGGGTATAATGATTTGAGGATTAATCGAAAGGGAGGCAGTGGAATCTTTCATTATATTGATTTTTGAGAGAATCTGCGTATCACCTAAATTTGTATGGGATTCATCAAAGACATTGTTGTTAACAACCGATGAGTGAATACCTAATGAAGTATTCTTATTAAGATAGTAAGTAAACCCTGCAGTTAAGATTGAGTTTGCATCGATGATTTCCTCTCTTCGTTCATGAAGATAGGTATCACTGTAGTAGAAAGGGGAATTTACATAGCCATAACTGGCCCCGAAGACATACTTGTCTGGAAACTTCTCTTTTAAGCTGTCTTCTAAAATAGAGTAGCGATAGCTATTGGTGAAGCTGTAACTCTGTAGGTCTAAGGCATAAGAGTTTTGTATGAGGAATATAGCTGCGATTAGTTGAAATAAAACTTTGTAAGTCGTCATAGAAGCTCCTTAATCAAAAACTCGAACATGATTAAGTCACTCAGGTTTCATGTCGTCAATCTGACTAACATTAACTTTTTCGCAAGATTGACCTTATTATAACTCGCGCTCCCCAAGATGACAGCTTCGCTTGCATCTTCAACTTCTTTTAAGACCTCTTTCAATATTATATTTTGTTACTTCTTGCATAGAAACTCCTGCTTCTATTCTGTAAAAGTTAGGTCTTCTGAGTAACTAACAAACTATATTCGACTTCTATCAGTGCAGTAAGCTCTCTCTCGAGGCTGAAATAACATCTTTTGATGCAATGACAATCTTAAGTTTGAAACTTCCATTTCAACCACTTAAGCTTCCAATGAAAAAGTTGAGTTCTTCTCACTTCTCATCTTGAGCTGCCGATCCCTTTTAAGATATAAATCCTCCGTCGAGTTGTTGTTGTATTTTTCTTAACGATAAAATTAGGGAGTAATTCATGAGGACTTTTATGCTCATTGCATTTCTTATCTTCAGCCATGGAGTGGGAGCTGAAACTGAAGACGGTGTCCATTCTATTGTGAAAGGTAAAGCTGGTGAGCCTCATTTAGTGAAGTTCAATTCAGGTGTCGTGAAGTTTATTGAGCAAGGCGAGGAAGAAAAACTTGCGGCCTTTGAGAAACAGATCAAAAAGCCTATCATCCAGAATAAGATGCTTCTGCTAGAGCCTTCTGAGTTTGAACCAACTCCAGTCTCTGATGCTGAGATCAAGAATATATTTAGTCGCATGAACCCTTACATGAGTAGAAGATCAGAATGCTCTGACCGTGCACATGTTTGGGCCTGGGATGAATTTCGGAAGTCCGGGACTAAATCGGAGAAGGCATTTCTTTTCTTAACGAATGCCTACATCGTTCGCAATCGTTATAAGTGGTGGTACCATGTAGCTCCTATGTACACCACAACTTCTGGTCAAAAGATGGTTTTGGATTATCAATTTCTTGACCGTCCTGTGACATTCACTGAATGGAAAAATACTTTTGTATTCAGTAAGCGTGAATGTGTAACTGAATTTAAATTCCTTGATTACGATACGGGGGCAGATCAATCTCAGGACTGCTATACCAAGGCTGAGCCTATGTATTACTTTATTCCTCTTGATATTGCCTCTCATGAGAGAGGTCAGACTAAAACAACTTGGACTGAATTCGAAGTAAATGCATCACGCTCAAGAGCTTTCTTCAAAGGGAGTAACTAATGAAAACCAATAAACTCATTGTACTTCTTGCGCTCCTTAGTCTTGTTTCCTGTGGAAAGGATAGTGGTGGTGGAAGTAGTAAAAGTGGTGCTAAAGAAACTCAGAGTGCCTTTATGGAATTAGTTGAAGCAACTCCTGGAACTTACTACGGGGTTCTCCGTCCGGTTAATTTTCATTCAAATGGCTTTATTCCCTATGGGATGGCGACCTTCACATTGAAGGAAGATCAACTTCAGGTTAGCACCACTATGGATGATGATCAGGCAGTTCCTCACCGTCAAACCTTGCATTTGGGTACCAGATGCCCAAGCTTATCTGACGATACCAATGGAGATGGCTTTATAGATTATCAGGAAGCTCAAGCAGTAGTAGGTCCAGTACTTGTGCCTTTAGATAATGATCTGAACTCTCAAAAAGCCGGAGAAGATGTCTTTCCAAGAGGTCCTGGTATGACTTACAACAAGACGGCTTCACTTCAAAAGATCAATACAGATCTTTGGCAAGCCGATGAAGATCCCTCTGATAATGTGATAAAGCTTGAAAACAATAAGGGGATTGGTTTTGAAAACAGAGTTGTGCTGATCCATGGAACAACTTCTGGAAGCCAGCTCCCTTCAAGTCTGGCTTCTTATAAGGACGAGGAAGCGAATATCTCTCTGCCTGTGGTTTGCGGAGTGTTAAAAAAGATTGATTAGTTTTTTTTATAAGGCCTCAAGGGAATTATTTCTTGAGGCCTTTTGCTTATTTCAGAATTAGTCCACTTATCTTAAAGCCCTTAACTTTCACTTACTCGTCACTGCTAAACTCAAATCTTACTTCAATATTCTTTCCTACGAAAAGCCGAGAGATGGATATCTTCCTTGGCCTGAGAAATGTTACCACTTCGCTCCATGAGTAGAAGTTCTGCGCCACCAATACAGAGTCCAGGAATCTTTTGATAATGAGAGGAATAGAGCCGCTTCAGAAGTTGCATGATTTTCATTAGTCACTTCACTACCGATGATAAGCGTGTCTTCAAATCGCTTCCATCTCTTTCTCCTTATGTTGTCCTTTGAATTATCTAGCAGGAGTAGTTAAAATCCAAGACACAGGAAGTGATATAGATAGTGGTGGTTGAAGGTGAAGCAAAGCGTCTTCTATCTGCGCCAAACAGATGGGTTGGGCTTGGTGCATAGGATTCTAAGTTCTTAAGGTTTTCTTATATTTACCATTGAAGAAATACTGAAGTACTTTTCAGTTGATGAAACTTGTACTGCTTTTCTTATCCCTATATATGCCTTNNCCTTTGCCTGTGAAGAGACTGAGATCACTTCGATTTTTGAAGAACTATTTACTAACAATAATTCTGTTGATTCTAGCTTAGAGCACTGTGCTTTACTTTGTTCTTTTGAAATTCTTTCTATTAATACTAAATATTCTTGCTCCCAATCTCTTTCTGTTTGGAAAAATATTTTCTCTTATGTTATAAACAATGATTTTTTCTTCAGAGAATCACTGTTTAGACCCCCCATTATTTAGCTTTTATCTATATATAAGTTTGCTAATTACTAATAATTTTTTTTGTTGAGGTTTTATGGGTACTTTAAGCCTTTTCTTTTTACTCTTTATAACAACATCTTCTTTTGCAGCAAAAGTTTTAACTTCTCAGGTATATGATATTGATTATGGATTAAAATCAGACGATGAAACCTTAATTCTTTTAAAGACTGGTCAAGTCATCAAAGTTTCTCGTGATGATCAAAAATTGCTTCCTGCACCATTTAGTTCTACTGACGAGAATTGGTATAAGTTTACTATTGATAACAACAGATATCTCTTGAATTGGGAGAGGATAGAAGTTTCTGAAGATCATACTGAGAAAGATTTCTTCTTAAATAGTAGGGCCAGTTATGTTCCCACTACTGTAGCCTCTATGGCTGTTGCACAGAATTATCATAGAGAAGGGAGAAGGGGATGGACTGAAGACGCACAATGCTTTAATAAGGCCATGGTTTGGAAGTATGAGTGGTGGAGAAAGCACAGTTTGAAATCCATGAGCCTGTTCATCTTTTTCACTAGAAACTATATCCGTAAATATAACTTTGAGTGGTGGTTCCATATTGCTCCCTACTTTCATGTCATGCATGAAGGCAAAGTGGTTGAAAGGGTTATGGATCTTAAATACACTAGGAATCCCTTGCCTTTCAAAAAGTGGTCTGATATTTTCATGAGGAATGATGCGTCTTGCAGATTTATCACCAAGTATTCTGATTATGCGGATTATCCCTATACAGGGGATTGCTACTTTTTGAGAACTAATATGTATATGTACCAGCCAGCAGATTTAGAGATGCAGGAAGCTTGGGGTTACAGCAAGGATGCTTTTCTAATGAATGAAGTTAAAGGTGCCTATGAGCAAGGCTTCAAAATGAGTATTTAAACTTGGTTCTTTTTTTGCTTATTTGATAAGCGTTACGGGTTGTAAAACAGTTTTTACAACCCGTTTTTTTTATTTTTAATCTTCTAGAGTTTTTATTTAAACAGAGAAATTGCATGGGTCACTCACATCATCCAAAAAAAGTTAACAATATACTCCTAGCATTCACACTAAATGCCAGTTTTGCTGTCCTGGAATTCTTTGGAGGACTTTACACCAATAGTGTCGCCATAATGTCTGATGCACTCCACGATTTTGGTGATAGCCTTGCTCTTTTGTTCACTTATTTTGCTGATAGATTGAGTCATCGAGAGGCCAATAAAAAGTATACTTTTGGCTATAAAAGATTCTCCCTGGTATCAGCATTACTCAATGGGGCCATACTAGTGGTTGGTTCTGTCTTTGTAATAAAGGAAGCTGTGGAGCGCCTGGATTCTCCTGAAGTAGTAAAACCAGAAGGGATGCTTTACTTAGCTCTTGTGGGTATAGCAGTTAATAGCTTCGCAGCTTATCGACTTTCAAAAGATGAAGGTCTTAATGTGAAGATGCTTATGTACCATCTGCTTGAGGACTTACTGGGATGGACTGCTGTCCTCATTGTAAGTATAGTCCTTCTATTTAAACCGTGGTATATCCTTGATTCAATTCTATCTATTCTAATCTCTTTAATCATTCTTCGAGGCGTACTTAAGAATCTAGTGAAAGTGGGGAAGATTTTTGTACAGCATTTTCCTGAAGGTTTAAAGAGGGAACAACTCCTTAATGATATTAAGCGATGTGCTGGAGTTAAGGACGTTCATTATCTACAAGGATGGTCCTTAGATGAATCTACAATAAATATTACACTACATGTTGTTGTTGACGGAGATATGAGAGTTGTTGAAGTAGACAAACTTAGAAAGCAAGTGGAAGTAATTTTACAGAATGCTAACGTCTCGATGTGGACAATACAAATAGAGAGTGACAAACATGAAAATGGTGACCTGGTTAAAGGAGTAAAGCCAGGTCACCATAATCATTAAGCCCCCAATTCTTTTGGTGGCTTCATATATTTAAAGAAAAGCCTGTAAAGGGCCGGTAGGACTATCAGAGTCAGAATAGTTGCAGTAATTATTCCACCTACAACAACAGTTGCCAGTGGTTTTTGAACCTCTGCACCTAAGCCCGTTGAAAAAATCATTGGTAAGAAACCAAAGACGTCCGTTAAAGCAGTCATTAAGACAGGACGCAACCTCGCCATTGATCCAAATTCAGCAATTTCATCTGGAGTTTTCCCTTCTCTGTAAAGTTGATTGAAATATGAGACGAGGACTACGCCATTTAGAATACTTATCCCTGATAAAGCGATAAATCCGACACCTGCTGAAATACTGAATGGCACATTAAGGATATTTAAAGCAATTACTCCCCCAAGCAATGCCATTGGAGCACAGAAGAAGATAAGTGCAACTTGAGCAATATTCCTGAATGCTGCAAAAAGCATGGCTATGATTATGAGCATGGCAAGCGGCACAAGGATGCTAAGTCTTTCTTTTGCTTGTTGCAAATTCTTAAAGCTTCCACCCCATTCTATAAAGTAGCCTTCAGGAAGTTTAATATTACTTTCTACTTTCTCTTTTACCTTATTAACGAAGGTTTCAATGTCCCGAGTTTCAGGGTTTATTAAAACTGCTACTCTTCGCTGTGAATTCTCTCGATTCACAGATGTAAATGTGTCTACAAAACTTATGTCAGCAATTTTTTCTATAGGAACAGTATATCCTTCGGAGATTCCTACCGGAAGTTTGCGAATAGTGGCAACATTCTCTCTTTCTGTTTCAGATAGTCTGGTCACGATAGGGAATTTTCTTACTCCTTCATAAACATATCCAATTTGTTTACCACCAATTGCAGTACTGATGGTATCCAATACCGGTCGAGCAGTTACTCCTAAATTAGCAAGATCATCCATTTTAGGAGTGTATTGAATCATAGGTGATTTTCCTTTGGATTCTGACTCTGCTTCTCCCGCTCCTTCAACACTACCTACAATTTCTGCAACTTCTTCAGAATACTCTATAAGCTTATCTAAATCCTCGCCATAAATCTTAGCTGAAACATCTGCCCTGGTACCCTCTAGAAGCTCATTAAATCTGAGTTCCACCGGCTGTGATATCATGAGGACTTGGGCCGGCACTGTCAGTTCTAATTTTTGTTTCATGGCCGAGATGAGTTCATCTTTGTTTTGAATTTTACCTTCTGGCCATTCTTCCTTATCTTTTAACATCACATAAGAATCTGAGATATTGACACCCATAGGATCAGTGGCCACCTCCGCAGCTCCTGTCCTGGCAAAGACATTTTCTACTTGTGGAAAACCCTTAATGACTTCCTCTGAAAGCATCTGGAGTTTCACAGAATTTTCTGTGCTAATATTAGCTGGTCTTATAAATTGTATCGCAAAATCTCCCTCATCAAGTTGAGGAATAAATTCTGAACCAAGTCTAGTGAACAAAAACAGACCTGCCAAAACGGAAGTAACTCCACCGATCAGAACAATCTTTTTGTATCGAAGGGCCTTAATTAAAACAGGATGAAATACTTTTTCAGCTACAATCATTAAATAAGGTTTTGAATCTCTTGTTTTTCCACTTAACAAAGTCGCCGCTAGTGCAGGTACTAATGTAAAGGAAAGTACGAGGGCACATGCTAGGGCCATGAGAAAGGTTTGGGCCATAGGACCAAACATTTTTCCTTCTACTCCGGTTAAAGCAAAGAGTGGAATAAAAACTACCATGACGATCATTTCCCCAAATCCGGCCGCAGACCGGATTTCAACTGCTGCTTCCGTCACGTATCTCTTAACTTCCTCTCTAGTAAGCTCTCTTCCAAGCTCTTTCCCGGCCTTTTCCAGTCGATGAATACAGTTTTCAATTACAATTACGGCCCCATCAACAATAATACCGAAATCAAGGGCACCCAGGCTCATTAGGTTTCCTGAGACCTTCATCCATTTCATAAGGATAAAAGTCATAAGAAGAGCAATGGGGATAATCAGAGAGGTAATAATTGCTGCTCGGAAGTTTCCAAGTAGTAGTAGCAGGATGATGATAACAAGACCGGCCCCCACAAATAAATTATGTTCTACTGTATCGAGTGTTTTATTTACCATTTCTGAGCGATTATAAAGAACTTTTAGCTCCACCCATGGAGGTAAATCTTTCTTCACCTCTTCTAACTTTTCATTAACCGCAAGGGCCACGGCCCGACTATTCTCTCCCAGAAGCATAAATGCTGTACCAATAATGGTCTCTTCTCCATTAACAGTGGCGGCACCGGTCCGAATTTGTTTATCAAATTTTACATCAGCAATGTCTTCAATCTTAATGACTCTAAAGTCAGATAATCTTTTAACTACGACATTTTCAATTTGTGTGAAGTTTTGAAGAAGGCCCACTCCTCTGACAAGCAATTGCTCACCAGTTTGTTGTATGTAGCCACCTCCAACATTTAGATTAGTGCTTTCGATAGCTTTTTCAATATCATCGAAATGAATTCCATACTCTGCCATTTTTTCAATATTTGGCTGTATAAAGAACTGTTTTTCATACCCTCCAATGGTATTGACTTCTACCACACCTTTAACATTTAACAATCGAGGCTTAATAAACCAATCTTGGAGGGATCTCAGTTCCATCAATTGGACTAACCTTTTTTTGGGGTCTGTCCCAAGTTCTTTTGCT
>DFXX01000081.1 GCA_002381765.1 Bacteriovoracaceae bacterium UBA4097
GGGGCCGATTTCATAGTGTCTCATCCGGGAGAGTGTAGTAATCTCATCCAGCTTAATCTTATAGGGGAATAACATGTTTGATAATCTTAGTGAGAAATTTTCAGATGCCTTCCGAAACCTTCGTGGAAAAGGCAAGATCTCTGAAGACAATATTGAAGAGACCCTGAAAAGTGTAAAGACCGCTCTTCTTGAGGCCGATGTTAACTTCAAAGTGGTGAAGGAATTCGTTGAAAAGGTAAAAACTGAAGCATTGGGAGAAAAAGTTCTTCGCGGGGTTGAGCCAGGTCAGCAGTTCGTGAAGATCATGCACGATGAGCTTGCTCGCCTGATGGGTGGAGAGCAAGAGGGGCTGGACCTTAAAAAATCAGGAGTTTCTCCTATCCTTATCGTGGGTCTAAACGGTGCTGGTAAGACCACCTTCGCCGGCAAGCTCGCTCTTTATCTCAGAACTAAAAATAAAAAAGAAGTCTACCTTATCCCTGCGGATAATTTCCGTCCCGCCGCTAAGGATCAGCTCATCACTCATGCTAAAAACATAGGTATTGATTATTTTGATTCCGATCTTTCTCAGTCTCCAGTTGAGATCGTGAGAAACGGTCTTGCTAAGGCCAAGGAGCTCGGTAAGTCTGTGGCCATCATCGATACTGCTGGTCGCTTGCAAGTAGACGAAGAGCTTATGTCCCAGTTAGTGGACGTGAGAAAATCTCTGGAGAATCCAGAGGTTCTGATCGTGGCCGATGCTATGACAGGACAGGAAGCCGTGAATGTGGCCAAGGTTTTCCACGAGCGCGTGGGACTCACTGGTATTGTACTTTCTAAAATGGACTCTGATGCACGCGGTGGTGCCGCTCTCTCTATTCGTTATGTAACGGGAGTGCCGATCAAGTTTATCTCCACCGGTGAGAAGATGAAGGATCTTGATCCTTTCCATCCGGACCGCCTGGCCAAGAGAATTCTTGATATGGGGGACGTTCTCTCTTTAGTTGAAAAAGCTGAAGAGGCGATCAATAAGGATGATGCCGAAGGCATTATGAAGAATCTTGAAAAGGGTCGCTTCACTATCAATGATTTCGTAAAACAAATGGAAACCATCAATCGCCTGGGTTCATTTGGTTCCATCATGAAGATGATTCCTGGAATGGGGGGCATGCTTCGTCAGATGGGGGATCTTTCTCCCGCTGAAAATGAAATGAAGAAAATGAAGGTCATCATCAATTCCATGACCAAAAAAGAGCGGGACGATGTAGACATGATTGATGCGTCTCGTCGCAAGCGCATTGCGGCCGGCTCGGGTAAAACTGTTCAGGATATCAATGAGTTCATCGAGCGCTTTGGACAGATGCGCCAGATGATGGTGGGTATGATGTCCATGATGAAGGGGGGAGGTCTTCCCAATATCCCTGGAATGGGTCCGGTAAAGGGATTCCGCCAGTCCCCTCAGAATCCTCAGCTTCTGGGTGGGCAGTCTAAGAAGGGCAAGGGAGGCAAGAGCCCCTTTGGTAAGAAGTATTTCTGAGGGGTTAATGACCCTTCCATTTGACTTATGTGACCAGCTGAACTATAAAAATGTAAAAATTTGTGACCTCTAGAGGAGAATCCCCCAATGGTAAAAATTAGAATGGCNNGACCCTAAAGCTTCAGAAGTTCTTAAGACTGTAAACGTTGAAGGCATCAAAACTTGGCTCTCTAAAGGAGCACAACTTTCCGATACTGTAAGAAGCTTGCTTAAAAGTAACAATATTACGCTATAATATTGTTAACCCGGAGCTCTTGGACCGGGAATGCCATCTCAACAAGTAGGTATTATGAGCAGTGAATTGAAGACTTTGATCGAGTTCGTATCTAAGGCTCTCGTGGACATGCCTGATCGCGTGGAAGTGAATGAGATTGAGGGCGAGCAAACAACGGTACTGGAACTTAAGGTGGACAAGTCCGACCTTGGTAAAGTTATCGGTAAGCAAGGAAGAACGGCAAGAGCTCTCAGAACTATTCTGAATGCGGCTTCCACCAAGCTTAGAAAAAGATCCGTGCTTGAGATAATCGAGTAACGAAAAATCTTATCACAACAGAAATGAACCCCAGCTTGCTTCTTTATAGTAGTAGGTTGGGGTTTCTTTCATTTTAGAGCAGAATTTCTATGAAAAAAGACAATCTGGTTCAACTCGCTTTTGTGGCCCATCCCCATGGTATCCGGGGAGAGGCGGAGCTGCGTCTTTTGAATCCCAATCATGATGAGAGTGTTTTAGATGAGGGACTTAAAGTCTGGCTCTTTCCCGCTTCAGAGAAGTCTGGATTAAAGAGTGAGGGTGAGGAGTGGACGATTGCAAAGCTTCGCTTCGGTAATAAAGTCATCTGTACCTTCGAGGGAATGAGGGATCGCACCCATCTTGAAACTCTTCTGCCATTTGATCTTTATCTGGACCGAGAGTCCTTCCCAGAACTCGAAGACGGAGAATTTTATCTGGTGGATTTGATTGGCATGAAGGTGGTGGGAGTCGATGGCAGTGAATTGGGAGTGCTTAAGAGCTTCTCAGATAATGGCATGCAGGACCTCTTTGAAATTAAACTCAATGATGGCAGTGAGATTACTCTGCCATACGTTGATGCCTTCTTTCCTGAAATCGATGTTGAGAATGAAAAGATCGTGATGATCATGCCGGAGTATATGGAGTGATTAAGAGAATCTGGATTTTAACTCTCTTTCCGGAATTCTTTAGGCCCCTTCTTGAGTGTGGGATTTCTGGCCAGGCCCTTCGAGGGGAGAGGAATTCTGATGAGTTTAAGTTCGAAGTTCACTTTATAAATATTCGGGACTATTCCACCACTAAGTATCGCAGTGTGGATGATTCTCCCTATGGAGGAGGCCCGGGCATGGTGATGCGGGCGGATATCTTAAGAGACGCTCTGGTGAAGGGAGTGGTGGAGAGCCATGGCTATGAGTCCCTGGAGAAGCTCCATGTGATCTATACTTCTCCTCGAGGAGTGGTGTGGAATAATAAGGTCGCGCGGGATTTTGGCACGCGTGTTCTCTCTCATCCTGAAAAGGATGTGGTCTTTATCTGTGGGCGCTATGAGGGTATTGATGAGCGCTTTTTGGAAAAGTATGTGGATGAGTTTTATTCTATCGGCGACTTTGTTTTAACCGGGGGAGAAATTGCAGTGATGACCATGCTCGACTCGGCCGTGCGTTTTGTTCCGGGCATTCTGGGCAATAAGCTCTCCAGTGAGGCGGATTCTTTTGAAGATGGTCTGATTGAGCATCCCCAATACACCAAGCCCGCTGAATTTGAAGGCATGAGTGTGCCGGAAGTTTTGATGAATGGACATCATAAAAAAATCTTAGAATGGCAGCGAAGTGAGAAAGAGCGGCTGACTAAAATTCACCGGCCTGATCTTTTAAAAGATTAATAGCGTTTGAGTTTTCCTAAATCGGTTCGATTGAAACTTGTAACTTCTCGGAGTTCAACTTTGAGAGGGGAGAAGAGGTTTTTTATCTCCTCGATATTCTGAACTGTTGGTAGATGAAGCAGAACAAGCTTTTTACCTAAACGATTATCGGCTTCAAATAATAATTCAACACTTCCATAGAGATTATGCTTAAGAGCAAACTCGTAAAGCTTTTCCTTAAGACTTATAAGAGAGATGAGTTTGCCACTGACTTTGATCTGATCATCCAGGCGTCCTAGATGAGTAAATGTTTCGCCCTCTATACTCACTCTATCATTGGTGGGAAAGAATCCCTCTGAATCCAAAAGAGTATTGGCCAGGGTCACATGGAGTTTCTCTTTTAAGCTAAACTGCAGAGTAAAAAGAGCAGAGCTCTTTACCCAGAGTCTCTCGTCTTTATCGGTCTTAATTTCGTGAATAGGCAGAAGCTCAATCCCTAACCCTGGTGCTTTAGCGGAAGCCAGTTGGGAGCATACCTCCGTCATGCCAAAGGTTCTGATCACGGGCCAGCCAAGGGCCATCGCTAATCTTTCTAATTCATGACTGAGATAATCTCCTCCCACCACCAGATGCTTGAGCATTGGAGGTGCTTGTAAATTATTTTTCACCAGATCAAAAAGCTGAGTCGGAACGATGGTGGTTATGGTGACGCCTTTTTCTTTTAAAAGCTCACTCCAAGCAAGAGGGTCCCAATGATCCCCCATAAGAACAAGGGAAGAACCAAGAAGATGAGCGCGGGCCAGAACCGATAGTCCTCCCACATGAAAGTGAGGCAGGGAGAGTCCCCAAACATCATCTGAGTTCAGATTAAAAAAGGAATTTACCGCCCTGGCATTAGTAAGGAGTGCCTCACGAGAAAGGGCATAGCCCTTCAAGTCTTGAGAGGTAGTGCCAGAGGAGAAGATCAGAAAGTGGGATTTTAGATAATCAAGCTCTTGCAAAATTCTCTCGGACGCCTCAGTGTAGCGGGGGTGAGAGAGAAATTGTAGTTCATCACTATCAAAATCTATATTGAACATAATAGCTTCCATGATTTGCCATCAAGCTCATTATACATGTTCTTAATGGATTTCTCTTCGGGAATAAATCCAGCTGTATAAGAGCCCTGGAATTTCAGGCGCTCTTCTTGATAAAAGCCAGTGGTTATAATCCCGTGATATTCACTGAGAGCCCCTCGCTCCTTGAACTCACAATATGCATGCCACTTTCCAAGATCACTCCCGAGATAAGAGCTCATGATGATCTTCTTTTCCTCTTTGGGATAGAAGCGGGCATTGGGCTTATGAATGATGAACTCACTGGGCGCACCCTGGATAAAGTCCTGAGCAAAGGGAAGAGTGAATCCACTCCAATCAAGATCCTGCATAGGATCTTCTAAATAATCGATCAACGTGGAATCAGAAATCTCTTTTAAAAAATTCTGAAGAAGAAGCTTGGTGAATAATCCATTGGCATCCAGGCGCATGCGAATGCCTTTTTTTAAAAGCGGCATAAAGCGCAGATCCTGAGGATCATGAAGTTTATACTTCACTACGGGTGAAGACACTTGAGAGACTCCATCCCAAAGTTCATGATTATGAATTTTTTTATTGGGAAGAGCGGAGAGCCTGTCCTCATTTAACAGGAAGTGAAAAATCTTTTTATCGTATTCATGATCCTGATATTTAAACTGCTCGAGAAACTCTTCCACATGACGATCTCCCAAAGGCATATGAGGAAAGTAATCGGCAAAATTCGCGGATATTCTTTTAGCGACTTTTAAGTGCACACCATGCTTTGTCTGGGTGGAACTCAGGCGGTTGGCACTTTTAAGAGGAGTTAGCTCATAGAAGCTATAGTAGACGTTCATACATAAACACAAAGCTCAAAAGGAGTGAGAAGACGATGAGATGAATTCCTGAGAACTTGAGTCCTAGGTTAAGTTCGGCTCCCTTCTTCTTAAGCACTATGCTGGCGAGCTTTATGGTCGGAATAAGTGCCAGAAAGACCCAATAGATGAGGGAGAAGTCTTTATAGAAGTGAAGGAGGATATAAGGAAAGAAAATAGTAAAAAGAGTAAGACCCTTATAAGCATTGAGTGAGAGGCGAGTCGCCATGGTCATCTTACCTACTTCTCTATCGGTTTCGCGATCGCGCAGATTGTTGACACAGATAAAGGTTGTGGCGAGAAGTCCAAAGATCGAGGCGAGGATAAAGACCTGAACATCAAGATGAAGCGCGAAGAGATAGTAGGAGCCCATTACGGAAAAGAGACCAAAAAAGAGAAAGACAAATAATTCCCCTAGACCGCGGTAAGCAAGAGAAACCTTTCCACCTGTGTAGCCATAGGTGAGATAAAGAGAAATGAGCCCCAGGACTAAGAAGGGCCAGCCTCCTCGAATAATAAGAGGAAGCCCGCAAAGTGCTGCGATACTCACACACGCGATGGCCCATTTTTTGACAGTCTGAATATCCACTAGACCAGAAGCCGAAACCCGAGTGGGGCCCACTCTTTTGGCATCTGCTCCCTTTTCAAAGTCGATGACATCATTGAAAAAGTTGGTAGCTATCTGGATGAAGAGTGCCCCCAAAACGCAAAGAAGTAAGAAGAGTCCTTGATTCTGGCCGGTTCTCCCAAAGAAGTATGTATAGGCCACAAGAGGAGGGATGACTCCGGCGAGTAGGGTCTTGGGGCGAGCTGCCAGTATGAAGTTCTTCATAGGATGCCTTCTTCTTTTAAAACGTGCAAAAGGGAATCTGAATTTTGAAATAATCTATGTCCCCCGTCAATCACTCTGGTGGCAATTCCCAAGGGAGCAAGGGTCTCTTGGGCGATCTTTCGGTACTTCTCATCATGAGATCCTACGATCCATAGAAGTCTCTCTCTATGGTTCTTTAGGTAAGGTAGAAAGTTTTCTTGACGAGAAAGTCGGAAATGGTCAAAAAGTGAGGCATAGAGTTTTTGGTTTTCTATTCTTATAGGTTGATCGTGCTCAAAGACGGACAAAGAATTCCAGTAGCTTTCAAACTCCTGAGGAGTGGAGCTTTCAAGGCGACTAAGAACTTCATCCTCCCAGAGAGCTCTCTTTTGCCTTTCTTCTACAGAGGATAAACCTGGGTGAGAGCCTATGAGAACAAGCTTCTTTATATCAAAATTTCTCTGGTGGGCGAGCTCCAGGGCAATCCTGCCTCCCATGGAGTAACCAATCAGAGTATCATGAGACTCAATTGAGAGATTTGGATTTAAATCTAGGAGATCATGAAGCTTTATTTCTTCCCGCTTGGGAAGAAAGGAGAAGTCCTGTGGAGAGCCGAGAAATCCGTGAAAGACATGAATCACGAATTCCACTCCTGAAGAAAGCGAGCTGTATGATCTTGATTTGGAAAGAGTTCTAAGACTTGCGTGTCATCCAGTTCTTTAAGGTCATTAGTGTATTTTAGCTTGAAGCCTTGACTAATATCCAGAAAGTTTAATCCATGCTCCATTACGATGCGCTTATCAAGTTTCAGCATATCGAAGATGCGACCACCTTTATTATTCATGATAATAAGCTTTAAGTTGCCTGGCATCTCTCTCATGGAAGAGAGATCATAGAGAGTGGTGACGTCTCCCAAAATGCAATAAACCGTTTTTTTAGTTCCCTCCGCAAGACCAATCGCCGATGCGAGCTGTCCGTCGATGCCATTGACTCCCCGGTTTCCAAAGATGAGAAACTTTTTGGCCTGGGTGAGTTCAAAAAAACGAATGATAAGAGAATTTCCTAAATAGATGACATCGTCTTCCTTGAGTTCATTTTGCAGGTTTCTCATGAGACTTATTTCGGATTCTGGATATTTCTCCATTAAGGGCCCGAGGTCTTTGGATTCAAAAACAAGAGGACTCGTTTGAAATGAGGAGAGGGTCTCCCACCAGATAGGGCTCTGTAAGAGATCATGGGATGAGTAAGTCAAGACTTCCCCAAAGGAGAGCCCTGGCATTCCTCGCTCATCAAAATTCAAAACGGGTAGAGGATTTCTTTCTAGTAAGCGCCAAATTTTGGTGAGAGGAGTGTGGCCAATGCGAATAATACAATCAAAGGCACCCTGATTAAAGAGTGTCACGAGGTCCCTTTCTGACGAAAGGCTTGAGAGGTGACGGGCGCCACTCATAGATTCGGCATAGAAGGGAATCTTCAATGCAGTAAACTTCTCCACTAGGGGGAGCATGCTGCGTGATTCATGGGAGAAAATAAAGAGAGGAGACTTCTTAACCTGAAGAAAGTCTCTAAAGGCCGCTAAATTTTTATGATGAATAATTTTTTGATCATGAGAAGTAGTATCATCAATAAGCACATTGATATGTACGGGATACTCCACGTCTTCCATCTTGAATTCCAAAAACTCAGTCAGATCCATTTCAAAATAGCTTCCGCGAGAGCCTCTGGTGAGAAGCTCATGCTCAATGGTTTGAGGTGCTCCCGTGCCATGAAGCTTCTTGGGTCGGTCACCTGATATAAGAATTAAGGGAAGCTTTGAGTAATAGGCCTCAAGCATGGCCGGCACGCATTCCGCCACTGCCGTTCCTGAAGTCGTACAAACGGCCACAGGGGCTTCTTGAGCTTTTATAAAACCTAGGGCCTTAAAGCTCGCCATCCTCTCATCATACTCAAAAGCAAGTTTGTTTTTTGAAAGGGGAGCAAGAAGCTCGTGGTTGCGAGCACCGGTGCAGAAGTAGACTTTTGAAAGCGAGTCAATCAATAGAGTCATAGGTAATGCTTCTTAATGGTATTCCGTTTGAGTTCAATTTCCTTCATTTCTTTATCAAGTTCAGAGGCCGGAAGAACTCCCCCTCCGCTTTCAATCATGAAGACATCCTTTCGCCATTGAATGTTTCTAATGGAGACAACGAACTGGCAGATGTCTTCACTAATAAGTCCCAGGGCCGAACCAAAATAGCGCTTGGGATAGAGGGCCTGATAGCGAGTGTGCTTTAAAAATTCCAGGGCCTCATCCTTAGGATAACCCCCTAAGGCGGCAGTAGGAGAAAGGGAAGAGGTGAGAGCAAGAATATCGGCATCGGCTTTAAGCTCGGCCGAAATATTGGTCTTTAAATGAATCATCTCTTTATAAGCAGTAATCGTTGTCTCTTCTCGCTTCACAATGGTGACAAAGGGAGTAAGCTTCTCCTGAATATCTTGGATCACGAGATCGTGCTCGAGGCGATCCTTCTGAGAATTTATAAGCTCTATTTCCTCACCTAAGCGAGCTGTTCCCGCTAAAGCAAAGGTCATGAGCTTATTACCTTTTGCTGAGAAAAGAAGCTCGGGAGTGCTTCCCATTACTCCGTAATCTTCAAACCAGATACCGTAGGGAAGACCAGTTCCAAAGAGTAAGCTTTTAATAAAGAAGTTTTTCCGAGCAGTAAGTGAATCAGTGACCTTAAATTCTTCCCTCGAAATCAGCACAACCTTTCTGAGCTTCTCACTAAAGGCGTCCTTGAGAGAAGAGAAATCACTTCTATAGCTACTCTCTTGAACCATTGATTCTGTGATTTCAATTTGGGATTCAAGAAAACTCGCGGCTTCGAGCAGATCTTTTTTTTGAACTTTGAGCCAGCTATGAGGAATGTAAACCTTATATTCGTTGGTGAAAAAATCTTTAAGATAAAATGCTGAGTATTTAGATTCTTCATCAGAATCTTGAGTCATTCCACCTTTAGCGAGAATCACTTCATCTCCAAAGGCAGTCATGAGAAAGGCACCTCTCTCAAAAAAGGTGTCGTCTAACCATTCACCTATCTCAGAAGGTGAAGCTCTCATTAGTACACCCAGGGAAACTTATCAAACTCCGCATCTCTTTTTTCAAGAAAGGCATTGCGCCCTTCTTGTGCCTCTTCCGTTCCATAGGCAAGGCGAGTTGCCTCACCTGCATAGACTTGTTGACCCACAAGACCATCGTCAATGAGATTAAATCCGAACTTAAGCATCTTGATAGCTGTTGGAGATTTTTTACAAATAGTGCGGGCCCATTCTAGACCTACTTTTTCAAGATCACTATGAGGCACTACTTTATTGACCATGCCCATCTCATAAGCTTCCTGGGCGGTGTATCTGTGCTCAAGGAAGAAGACCTCACGAGCGCGCTTCTGGCCCACTTGTCGAGCAAGATAGGCAGATCCAAAGCCACCATCAAAGCTTGCGACATTGGCGTCTGATTGCATGAAGATGGCATGCTCAGCTGAAGCGATGGTGAGATCACACACCACATGGAGAGAATGTCCTCCACCTACGGCCCAACCTGGAACCATACAGATCACAACTTTTGGCATAAAGCGGATCATGCGCTGAACTTCTAGAATATGCAGTCGGCCATGGGCCATAGGCATTTTGCTTTTGGTATCCTTGTACTCATAGCCAAATTTTCCGCGAACATTCTGATCTCCCCCAGAGCAGAAGGCCCAGCCTCCGTCTTTGGGGGAAGGACCATTGCCAGTCAGGAGAATCACTCCCACATCATTAGCACGATGGGCCCACTCAAGAGCTGTTAGAAGTTCATCCACCGTTTGGGGTCTAAAGGCATTTCTAAGCTCGGGGCGATTAAAGGCGATGCGAACTGCACCCGTGCTCTTGGCCTTATGAAAAGTTATATCTTGAAATTCAAAATCGGTGATTTCATTCCAGTCATCCGAATTAAAAATAGGAGAGATCATTTTAACCTCACTTCGCGGAGTAGATGTAAGCGATCCCGCCGAAAACAGGAGTGTAGTTTATATCTTTAAAGTCTGTATTCTTTTTCATGATATCGACAAACTTCTCGGCACTAGGAAAGCTCTCTGAAGATGCGATAAGGTATTCATAAGCATCTCCTCTTTTTGAGATAAGTCCAAAGAGCGGAACGTAGAGCCGCAAAAGGGAGAAGTAGAATTTCGAGTAGAGTTTATTCTTGGGCTGACCGAATTCCAGTATATAAAGGGATTTCGAAACCCGTCCTAGTTCCTTGAGGCCCATTTCCAGGCTTTCCACATTGCGGATACCAAAAGAAATGCTAGCGGCGTCAAAGGCCTTATCTTCAAAAGGAAGCTTCTGAATATCGGCAACTTTAAATTTAACTTGTGAATTTTGCTTCTTTGCTCTCTCCACTGCAAACTCAATCATGTTTTCAGAAAAATCAATTCCCGTGACTTCCGGAACAGATTTATTGAGCATGAAGGCAATATCACCAGTACCAGTTGCGCAATCAAGAGCGGTCTTAGGATTATTCTTCTTAATGAGATTTACAAATCTCTTCTTCCACCAGCGGTGAGTTCCAACTGAGAGAACATCATTTAAAAAATCGTATTTATGAGAGATGTCATTGAACATGACACGAACAAAATCTGCCTTACTCATTTTATTACATCCTAAGTTCTTTATCAAATAAAGGGGCGAGCTTCTTGAGCTTTTCTACGAGTTCATTGAATTGTGGAATATTTAAAGCTTGCTGGCCATCCGAGAGGGCACATGCGGGCTCAGGGTGAACCTCGACCATAAGTCCATCAGCTCCTGCGGCCACTGCAGCTAGAGCGGCATCGGTCACATAAGCGGTAAGCCCCATGCTGTGAGATGGATCCACTAAAACTTTAAAGGGAGTATTTTTTTTAAGGTAAATGACTGAACCCAGATCCAAAAGATTTCTGAGTTTATTATCAAAGGAGCGAACTCCTCTCTCACAAAGGATAATGTTCTTCTCACCTAAGTTGAAAAGGTATTCAGCGGCCCCAAGCCACTCAGAGATGGTGGCCGAGAAACCACGCTTTAGGATCACGGGCTTGCCGTACTTAGAGAGTTCTTTTAAAAGCTCATAGTTGTACATATTGCGTGCTCCCACCTGGAAGATGGAAGTCACTTCATTCAGAGTTTCGATCTGACGAGCATCAGTAACTTCAGTTACAAAATCAAAAGGGATTTCTTTTTTAAGATTCTTTACGAGATTTAAACCTTCATCTCCCAGACCCTGGAAAGATTTACTAGAGGTTCTCATCTTGTGGATTCCGCCGCGAATAAGGCGGGGGCGGTTTTCATTGGAAAGGATCTGTCTCAATTGGCTTTCGGATTCTACAGCACAGGGGCCTGCGATCAGAAAAAGTTCATGAGGACGAAAATTGAGTGTTGTATCCATATGGTTCACTTATGAAAAAAATTATTATGCGTTCTCTCTGATGTAGCTGATTATCCCCTTATTGGAAAGAGTAAACCATGGTTTTTGGCTAGACTTTCACGGTCTTATCCGATACTAAACTGAGCTTTTAACAACTTGTAAGTGATGGTATTATGGGCTTTCCAGTTCCTTGCTATATTGGTCTTGTACATGGTCCTATCCGCTCGAAAGACGGACAAGAGATCACAACTTCGGTCACGAACCTCGATATCCACGATATTGCTCGCAGTGCCCGTACCTTCGGTTTTAAACGCTATTTTATTATTACTCCCATCAAGAATCAGCAGCAGATGGTGAAGAAGATCTTGGGCTTCTGGGAAGCGGATAGTGGACTGATCTACAATCCCGATCGCAAAAATGCCCTCAGTGAAGCGGAAGTCATTGATACTATAGCCGATGCCGTGGAGAAGATTACCCAGATAGAGGGAAAGAAGCCTTGCGTCGTAGTGACGGGGGCCAATTTTGAAAGCTATGATGGAAAAGAAAAAGATCTCATGCACAAGATTACCCTTGACGGAAGTCCTATGTTCTTGTTATTTGGTACAGGATGGGGATTAACCGCTCCGGTTGTTGAGCAGGCCGATTTTCGGCTAGAGCCTATATTTGGCATAGCAGATGACGAATATAATCATCTGTCTGTTCGTTCAGCAGTTGCAATTTATTGTGACCGACTGGCCAGGAGCCTCTGATCCTTTAATTTTTTCCTTCCCTCTGGCCACATGTTGCGCGAATGGAAGTCTCGTTTGAGAGGATTTTATGAATTTGATTGATCTTGTAGAAAAAAAGTACGCTAACCCTAAAACGACTGAGCTTCCTGCTTTCAAAACAGGTGACACAGTAGAAGTTGGCGTTCGAATCAAAGAAGGCGAGAAGACTCGTATTCAAAATTTTACTGGTACATGCATCGCCATGAAGCACCCAGGACAAATGAACGGTCACTTCCGTGTTCGTAAAATGTCTGATGGTATCGGTGTTGAGCGTGTTTTCCCTTTCCACTCTCCAGCTGTAGAGCACGTGAAAATTATCTCTAAAGGTAAGTCACGTCGTGCTAAGCACTTCTACCTTCGTGAGAGAACTGGTAAAGCTGCTCGTATTGCTATCGACTATTCACGTTAATCGAAGAAATAATTTTTTTTCAGAGAAGCCCCGAGTCAAATCGGGGCTTTTTTTTGCTTAGATTCCAGGACTGAGGTAAGACAAGGTAACTCTGGAGGAAAGATGAGACTCTTCTTTGTCACTTTACTACTTTGTTCTGCTGCCTCGGCCGAACCTTTTTATACAACCGAGCCCTATCCCACTCAAATTTTAGATAATCATCTCCCGGGAACTCTTCCTCCTAATGACTCTAAGATCGAAGAGGTAATAGAAAATTCCGCAAAACTTCCACAAGACAGTTCAACTGAATCTCCCATCGCGAAAGTAGAAAAAAAATCAAAGAAAGTTCGAGAGGACTCCATTGGCTCCGTGATGGTGGGGTATCAACTTATCACAAGCTGGATTCCTTCAAAGAAAACCATCTCCTATACCCATATCTTTAATCCCAAGTGGTCATTGGAGCTGGAGTACGCCTGGTCGGGTCTGGGTTATCCCATCATTGGAATTGATCTGGGATCCATTAAAGAGAGACGCTACTCACTTCTTGCTAAGAGATACGTGGGAAAGACCTTTCACTTTGCCTTTGGACCTTACTACAATGATTTTGAGGCCAAGGTGGGAAGTAGTATCTTAAACAGAGTGGGTACCGAGACCACTTCGAGTTTTGGGGCCGAGGGAGCGGGGATTGCCGCAGGAATAGGGAATCGCTTTCACTGGAAGAATGGCTTCACTTTGGGGATTGATTGGTTCAGGCTCAATGTCCCGCTTATCGTGACCAATGTTGAAAGCAGAATCCTAGATGATGTTTCCAACGGAAGTGACGAAGACGATATCGAGAAAGTCATTAAGAGTTTTAACCGCATTCCTACATTTGTTCTTTTTGGAATAAATCTCGGCTACTCTTTCTAAGCGCTGCGAAATGTGAATGGGAACATAGTGTTGTAAATTACGCACTCATGTTTGATGTAAAACTTATCCCAGAATTTCCGCAAGAAATCATCGCGACCGATGAAGTGGGCCGTGGCCCTCTGGGTGGTCCCGTTGTTGTCGGTGCCGTTCGCCTCTTTATCCAAGATGCCGAATCCCTCAAGGCCCTTTTAAAATTTCTTCGCACCAAGGGAATCAATGATTCCAAAAAACTCACCCCACTTGACCGCATTAAGGTTCTAAAGAAGATGGGCATTCCTGAACTCGCTTTTCGAGACAGGGGAGAACTTCTCATTAAGGGCCTTCAAATAAGCTTCATCACTTGGGATATGGATCAGGATATTATCGATCAGGAAAATATCCTGGCAGCAAGTCTAAGAGGAATGAAGGAAGCGTGCCTTCATCTTTCAAAGGCGAAAAAGAATCAGACCACAGTTCTGATCGATGGCCACATGAAACTGCGCTGGGATAACAAGCTCTCTCCCTGGAATGAAATTCCAATCGTGAAGGGAGATTCGAAATCTCTTCTCATTGGACTCGCTTCCATCATCGCCAAAGAAAAGCGTGATGCTTACATGAGAGAGATGCATGAACTCTATCCACAATACGGATTCAATGCCCACTTCGGCTATCCCACGGCCAAACACCGCTCGGCCATTCAGGAATTCGGGCCATGCCCCATTCACAGGAAGAGCTTCAAAGGTGTTAAGGAATTCGTCCGGGCTTAAGCAGGAGCTGGATAGCTCAAGCACCTTTCATAAGCTAGGGATTCCTCTTCTTGTCTCACCTCAACTTTTAAGAACTCGTGATCTGGGGCAGATTGATCTTGCTCGTCTTTCTAAAGAGAAAGGAGAGTGGGTGGTGGAGCTGATGGAAGTGAAGAGTTCTGTTGTGGGGGAGGAGAGTATGCATAGGTTTCAGAAGAAGAGGTTACTTTCTTCTCAGAGGTTTTTGTCGAGTTTGTTTGGGTATAGGTCGAGATTGTTACTAAATAAGTAAGAAGTAGGTGGCATTTTAAGGTATAAAACCGTCCGCAAAGACAGAAAAAGAGCATTCTGTATTCAATAGCTTAATCGTCCAAAACAACAGCACATACTAAAATCGTCAATATATTAGTCAATTTCTCAAAAATCAAATGGTAAGAAGTTCAGGACATCTAGGAAGCTATCCAAATACGAATAATAATCCGCTCATTATAAGAAACGTCTTGAAAAATTAGGGCAGATAAACTGTTGCAATTTTTGAACACAAAACTGGAGAACTTTATGAAAAAAATTTTTGTTGGACTTGCACTTTTGACTTCTTTTGCCTCGTTTGCAAACTCTGATTGTACAGTAATAAGTACAAATATTCTTATGGATCAGGAAGCGAAAGAGTTTGTGTTAAATGAACTTCGCATTCTTGGATATTCTCTTGATGACCGTGCAGATAAAGGAATTTCTATCGAGATGGGTATGCAAATTCAAGGTGAGACACAACGTCAAGAATGTACAAACTGCGGAGTCATCAACGATGTTAAGCATAGAGTTGTTAAGTTCTTTGACTCATTACAGTCAGGAAAAAAATCTCAATTCTTGGCAGTGGCCAACGAAAAGGGAGAATATATTTTCACTCACACAAAATCAGTGAAAAAAGACTCAACTGATATGAAAATTGCATCGGATCTAGTTAAAGAAATCCCATCTTGTGAGGAATTGATCAACTAGATATCTCAGATTTACGAATAAAAATAAAATATGTAGAACCGGATGCTAACCTTCTTGTTTGGCATCCGTTCTTTCAATAACGATTTTTATCTTCCTCTCTCGTCTCAGCTTCTTTAATAAAGTCCGGTCAGCAGCTTGAAACTATTGTTTTTATGAAAATTTTGTTTTTGCATTATTTGTAGAATCTCCAAATCTCTCTATTGCAAGTCAGCACTGAGCTCTGCAGACTTATAAGCTAATTCTGACTGATCAGTATCTGGTTCAAGGTTAAATCTTTTCAATCCCTTGATGAAGTTCATTCAAAAGATTTGCACTATTCCTCTGCCATAACGTGCTCTCTTGAAGATTCAGTGAAAATTAAAGCGGCACTTGTAAGAGCTATTGATGAGGTGCGGGCCATAGTGAGACCTTCAAAGGGATGAGGGTGGATTTGTTTATTGTTTGGATTTCTTTGGGTTGGATGCTCAAAGAGATTGAGTCAGGAGAAACTATTCGAGATGAACTAAAGCTTTTTAGTCGATAATAAAAATCAAATGCCCCTTCATTTCTGAGTTATAACTAATCCATGATTGAGTTAAAACTTCTCACTGATTTTCCCCAAGAAATTATCGCTATCGATGAAGTTGGACGCTCTCCCTTAAGTGGTCCGGTTGTCATCGGGGGAGTCAGACTTCGCATTGAACATTTTGAGGATCTCGCAACTCTAGTCAGATCTCTCAGAAGACAAAAAGTAAAAGATTCAAAACTTCTGACCCATGAAGCTAGAGTGCAGATTCTTGAGAAATTAAATATCCCCACACTTCCTTTCAGAGAGCAGGGGAATTTCCAATGGAAAGGCATCGAGATTAGTTTTGTGACCTGGGAAATGGAACATATGGTGATCGATCAGGAAAATATTCTGCAGGCTTCGCTTCGAGGAATGAAGGAAGTGGCCCAGCATCTTTGTCAAAGTAACGGGAAGGATACAACAGTATTAATTGATGGGCATATGAAACTTAAGTGGCCTGATAGCTCTCCTCTTTGGAAAGAGATTCCCATAATAAAAGGCGATGTGAAATCTCCCTTGATTGGTCTAGCGGCCATCATCGCCAAGGAAAAACGCGATGCCTGGATGCGTGAGATGCATGTGAGTTATCCGCATTATGGCTTTGATACTAATTTTGGCTATCCCACCCGCGCTCACCGCATGGCGATCGAGCTGCATGGGCCATGTCCCATTCACAGGAAAAGTTTTAATAAGGTGAAGGAATTTTTGCCTTCAGAGTAAAGTTGTCAGGTAGTTATCTTTTGCAAAAAGTCGGGAATTTCATTAACCTGTTATTATGAAAAAAATAGCATATTCATTACTTATCGCAGTTTCCCTTTGTTTTATTCAACCTAATCGCGCTCAGGCCGAGATTCCGGTTAAAGCACGTGCGATGCTCACTATCGTGGGTTACGGGGCTGCGGGAGGAGCGATACTTGGTGCTGCCTCTATGGCCTTTGGAACATCCACNNGTGTCTCACCATCAAAAGCGCTATGGCTCATATGATGATAATTCTTCTCCTTATGGGAAATCTCGCGATATCTACGGAGATGACTATGAATCGGATCGAGGAGGAAGTAGTGGAGGAGACTCTGGAGGAGGCTTCTTTGACCGCTTTCAGAAGTTAGAGCAAAAGCTAAATCATAAAGAAAGAGGAAGCAATTTGCCTCCTCTTTACGTTAACTTCTTAAATATGAGTTTTTAGTCTTAGTTCTCAAAAGTTTGATTTCTGTTACCAAAACGGGTGTTGAGACCCTCAGTTTCATCTGAATCAAAATTCATCAAATCTGCCACATAATCAGCTTCATTGAGTGAATAGAGACGGAAGATCTTTAGGAACTCGGGCTTCACGTTTGAGAGACTCACATTGTGCTTGCGGCTCTCTTTCAAGAACTTCACGGTTTCTACAAAGTGACAGATGCCGGAAGAGCCCACAAAGTCGATAGCACCAAGATCGATGGTGATTTTTGAATTGGGATTAGAGTTTGCGATGCTTTGGAGTTCATTTCGTAATGGGATACTGTGATCGTAGTTTAAATCCCCCTGCATATGAACGATAATATTTCCATTGGCGTCGCGCAGAACGTTTGCCTTCATACTCATTGGGGTTTCTCCTTGGTGTATGCCCATGACATGTATTACTCTAACATGAGAACGAAAAGGGGTTTAGAGTGGGAAAAATCATTCTGTTGAATACACCAATTGG
>DFXX01000062.1 GCA_002381765.1 Bacteriovoracaceae bacterium UBA4097
TTTTGATGAATTCATTTATGAGTAAAAACTGGGCTGGTATGATACGCCCAGCAGCCCTAGAGGTTGACACTGAAGGTCTTAAGTCTAACTACGGCAAATTCACTGCTAAGCCATTAGAGCGTGGTTACGGGTTGACTCTGGGAAACTCTTTAAGAAGAGTTCTTCTTTCTTCTCTTCAAGGTGCTGGTATCGTAGCTGTTAAAATCGATGGTGTTGACCACGAGTTCGGCACGATTAATAACATTAAAGAAGAAGTTTCTGAAATCATCCTTAACCTTAAGGAAGTTCGTTTCAAAATCATCGACAAAGAAGATGTAACACTTGTTCTTGAAAAGAATTCAGAAGGTGCTGTAAAGGCGTCTGATATTCAAGAAAGTGCAAATGTCAAAGTGCTTAACCCTGAACATGTCATCTGCAACGTATCTTCAGGCGGGTCAATCCGCATGGAGCTTAAGATTGCTCGCGGTAAGGGTTATGTAACTGCTCTAGATAACAAAGATGCATTCGATCTGCCAATTGGTTGGATCTATGTTGATACTCTTTTCTCGCCAGTTCACCGTGTGAACTACACTGTTACAAACAGTCGTGTTGGTAAGAGAACAGATTATGATAAGTTGACTCTCGAAGTTTGGACTAACGCCGGAATTGATCCTGTTGATGCTGTTGCAATTTCTGCAAAAATTCTTCGTGATCAGCTTTCTGTATTCCTTAACTTTGAGGATAAAGATGCTCCAGCTGAAGTTAAACCAGCTGCTGCTTCTGCTGGTACATCTGGTGGTGTTGCCAACGAAGCACTTCTTAAGCCTGTTTCTGAACTTGAACTATCTGTTCGTTCAGCTAACTGTTTACAGAATGCTAACATTAAGTATATCTACGAGCTCGTTTCTAAGACTGAAGGCGAAATGCTCAGAACTAAGAACTTCGGACGTAAGTCTCTCAATGAAATCAAAGAGATTCTTTCTTCCATGGGACTTGGTCTTGGTATGAAAGTCGACAATATCATGAAACAAGTTCAGCACGCTGAATAAGAAGCGAGTCTTTCAGGAGATTTTATGAGACACGGTAATCACAAATACAAGTTAGGCGTACAGCCACAACACAGAAAAGCTTTGGTTCAGAACCTTTGCATCGAGCTAATTACTCATGGAAAGATCAGAACTACAGAAACTAAAGCTAAAGCGATCAAGCCTTTCGTTGAAAAGCTTATCACTCTTGCAAAGAATGATACTTTGGCCAATCGTCGTATAGCTTTCACAAAGCTTAACAATAAAGACGCTGTAAAAGCTCTTTTTGATACAGTTGCTCCAAAGTTCAAGCAACGTCCAGGCGGATATACTCGTCTACTTAAGCTTGCCGAAGGCAGACTTGGTGACGGTGCAAAAGAAGCTTATATTGCTTTCGTTGATTAATTTTAATTAGCATCATACTTTTAAAACCTTCTCGGTCTCAAACTGAGAAGGTTTTTTTATTTTAACTATGTTCTACAGAATTCTTATCATCCTTGTTATTCTAGCTCTTACAGTGGTGTATTCCGCTTATCAGAAGAAGTCTCTAGAGTCTCAAATCGTAACCGATTCCGGACGTTCCGCTTCTATACTTAAAAAGCTACCAGCAGCCGAATTTTCAACGTTGGAGGGTGAACCCTTCTCGCTGCATGGGTTTTATGAGAAAGAGCGTATAAGCCTACTGGTGGTGCATTTCTGGGGGACTTGGTGTGCCCCTTGTGAAGCTGAGCTACCTGATCTTCTGAGTTTTATGCGCCGGTTTGAAGATCGCCCAGAAGTTAAGTTCTTACTGGTGGCAGTAAACGACGATCTTATTAAAGTAAAAAAACATATTAAGAACATGGCCTTGCCTAAGGCCTCCATTACTTGGGTGCTCGATACTAAGAACGATCATCGCGAGAAGTTTGGTACAACTCGTGTACCTGAAACCTATGTTTTTTCGTCTGATAAGATGACTTTAAGAAAATATGTGGGGCCTCAGGAGTGGAATAAGAGCCTGTTTTTCCGCTCTTTTGACGAATTTCTTCAGATTTCTACCAATAAAATGTAAATAATCTCCTCATTTAATCATTTCTCCTGTCAAGAAAACCAACAATCTGCCGATAAGTTAGACGGTTAATAAATAAATGACCACGGATTGGACATTGATACAGGAGAACATCATATGATTGATTGGAGATCCATTAGAGAGCTACACGTTAACAAGAAGCTCGAGCAGATTATCGGAGGCTGGTATGGTCTCGATATATTTTATGCCGACGAACAAGGCCGCATCCAGTTTATTGGTCAGCCGGATTACCCTTATAGATCTGCCTTTCTAAAACTTCAGATGTCTCATTCCTTTGGCCATGAGTGGATCGAAGCCGATGTAGAAAAAGTCTTTGAGAAGATGAACGACACGGATGAAACTTGGACAGAGTTTGAATCCTTCTTTCCTCAGACCTTTGGCTTTGCCCATAAGGTAATGGTGGATGGAGAGCTACATGGAGCGATCTTCGCTTACCCATACTTCAAAGATACTTGCACCACCGAAGATATCGAAAGAGTAGTGCAGAAGATGACTGAGTGTGGAGTGACGGAAGTTGATGCGAGAGCGGCCACAGCAAAACTTAAAAAGTTCTCAGAGAAAGATACTCATAAAATGCGTGAGCTTGTGGGAATCGTGGCAGATGAAGTTAGTACCTTCCATGCTGAGATCTCTAAGCGTGAAACACGCATCATGGAGCTTAACTCTGAGCTGGGTAATAAGTTTCGCTATCACAATATCATTGGTAAATCGAAGAAGATGCAGCAGGTTTATCATCTTCTCTCCAAGGTATCTAACTCTGAATCGACAATTCTGATTCAAGGGGAGAATGGTACAGGTAAAGAGATGGTGGCCAAGGCCATTCATTATAATTCTCCTAGAAAAGATGCCGTGTTTATTGCGGTAAACTGTTCGGCCTTTAACGATAACCTTCTTGATTCAGAACTTTTCGGACATGTGAAAGGATCTTTCACCGGTGCCATTAAGGATAAGAAAGGGGTATTTGAAGTAGCTAACGGTGGAACTCTGTTCTTGGATGAAATCGGGGATACTTCTCCTTCTATGCAGGTGAAGCTTCTGAGAATTCTTCAGGAAGGAACCTATATGCCAGTGGGTGCCACGACTCCTCGTAAGGTAAATGTACGAGTAGTAGCTGCGACCAATAAGAATCTCAAAGAAATGATCGCAAGTGGTGAGTTTAGAGAAGATCTTTACTACCGAATTAACGTAATCAACGTGGCCCTGCCAGCTCTCAGAGAGCGTCAGGAAGATATCCCGATACTGATGGATTTCTTTATTCAGAAGCGTTGTGAAGAAGCGGGTCTGCCACTTAAGACCTTCTCTAAAAAGT
>DFXX01000021.1 GCA_002381765.1 Bacteriovoracaceae bacterium UBA4097
CGAAAAGAGTGATAAAATTCTCCCATCATGAAAGTTATCCTTCAAGAATCGGACATCGAGGCCTATCAAAAGATCTTTAGCGATCTTCTAGAGAAGAGCTGTATCCTGGTTCTCTGGCAGCTCCTGGAGCAGGGCCAGCGGGATGTTTATCACTCTCGTCTTCATAACTTTAATAAAAAGTTAAATCTTTTAAACTTTAAACCAAGCGGGATTAAATTTAATCCCGAGTTGCCGGTTTACTGTTATGTGGGTTTTGGAAATCTTATTTTTAAAACCACTATCCATAATATTGATGCTTATGGGCTCACGATCAAGGTCCCTAAAGAAGTTAAAGTGCTGGAAGAGAGCGAGGCCAAGAATATCCGCTCAGAGATCAATCGAGATGCTCCTGCTTTCTTTAAAGGGAGTGAGTATAAGCCTGTTAAGGCCATGTCGGAGAGAACTTCCCGAGATCAGGATTTTCTAAATCTCGAGTTCGATAGTATGAGTCTAGAAGAAGAAGACAGGCTCTTTGCCAGCAGACGCTCAAGTCCCCGGGCCCGTCCCAAGGATGAGAAGTGGGTGAAGGTGCAGGTTGGAGAGGATGAAGAGATTTACCGGTTAAAGTTATATGACCTCTCACGGGGTGGAATGAGTTTTGTCACACAGGATAATGATGTCTTTTCTCGGGGCAGTGCTGTCTTTGTTATTGGCTTTGAAGACTTTGATCTGGATGATCCACTGGTGGGCCAGGTCATGTCTCTTAGACCCATGAATGATGGGGATGAATTTGAGTGGAAGGTCGGTGTTAAATTCACCGATGGCCAGTCCTAATCCTCGTAAGTCATGCGCTCTTGAATCAGTCCCATCTGAATTCTCAGATCAATAAGCTGCTGATCCCAATAGCTTGCTGAAGGAAACTGCGGAAATATTCTCTGGAAGGAGTGATCATCCCAACGTTTAGCGATCCATGAATTAAAATGCACCATTCGCATGGTTCTTAAGGCTTCGGTGAAATATTCTATCCGCAGATGATCTCTGCGGGTCATCTCCTTATAGGCCGATAAGAAGCGGTCACGATCCTCAATGCCTTCGGGGTCCTGACCTGGAAAGAGTAGCCATAAGTCTTGCTCAACGGGCCCGCTTAAGCAGTCATCAAAATCCACCGCCAAAGGTCCGGCCGAGGTCCAGACGATATTTCCTCGGTGGAAATCTCCATGGAGTCTTTGTGTGGGTATATTGTTAAACATGGGATTAACCAGAGGAAGAAGCTGATCCAGTAGGGTGAGGTAATGCTGAAAGCTTATGTGATCCACTGGGGTGAGAAGCTTTAGCTCCTGAGCAGCACTTTCGATAAAAGTCTTGGGATTAAGAGCAAGTCGGTGAGAGAAAGTACCCATGGTTCCCACATTATGAATGCGGCCAATGAGGCGACCTGCCTGCTCAATTTCTTCTTTATTAAATTCATCTTTTAAGCGTCCCTGAACTTTTGGGAAAAGGGCAAACCACAAATTGGTATCGCTATGGCGGTGAAGAGTTTTGCCGGAAAATTCAATAGGGGCCACCACCGGAACTTCAAATTCCATGAGGTTTTGTAAAAAGCGATGCTCTTCTAGAATTTGATCTTCGCTCCAGCGACCGGGGCGATAAAATTTAACGATCACATTGGTAGTAGAGAAGCCCGGGCCAAAATCCAGCGTAGAGGCAAGCTCCACATCATAGACTCTGTTCTCCAGACTATTGAGGGCCATGATTCGACCGGTGAGTCTCTTTCCATAGGTCTCGGTGGCGTCCATGACGTGCTCGGGAGTGAGAAGATGAAAATGCTGAGTTTCTGCTCCCCAAATTCTTGATGAATCCATACCGGTATACCTTTGTAAAAATCAACCTGCCCTAAGGTATCATCACTCTGAGAATTGATATAGGGATTATCGTCTTTTCTTTGGTCGGCGGTAATAGCGTCTTCTGCCCGAGCGGCGTTTGCGCACTTCTTCTAGGTTATCTTGCAGATCTTTGATGAAGAGAGCAAGCTCTCGCCTGAAATAGACTTCTCCATTTGAACCAATGCTCTCAACTTCCATGAACCAGTGGTTTTCGATTGCCTGATTATTGATCAAGAGAAAATTGTTTTTTCCTTTAACCGAGACCACTCGCCAGGGATTGAAGTCTTCCTGCTCGAGGGGAAGAAAGGCGTGGATGGGGCTAGAGGTAAGCTCAAAGCTCGGTCTTCCAAACATGCTTCGAGGAAACTGCATAACTTCACTGAAGTGACGGTCTCCACTCATGAAGATAAACGGGGTAGGTAATTCCTTAAGACTTGTGACAAAGCGGGAGAAGTTATGAGGGTGGCGGCCTTCAAAAGATTCATAGGTATGATAGCCACCGAAGAACTGATCACCTTTGATCAGGATACTGGGATTATTCTCATCTTTTAGATTTTTTAGAAGCCAGCTTTCCTGGTCTATTCCAAGATGACTCCCTTCGGGATGACTGTTTCTAAAGGAGCGGCCATCTAAAAAGTAGAGGTTAAAGTCTCCTAGGGTCAGGAGTCCTCCCACACCAAAGCTCTTAGTCCAGCTTTCATTTCCCATATCCTGGGCCCAGAAGGCTTCAAAGATTTCCTTGGAACTGATGCGGTGGGGATATTCGGCCCCGCCGTCATTGATTCCATAGTCATGATCATCCCATAGTGCGTGAGTGGCGATAAGTTTCTGCTGAAAAAAAAGCGGAAGCTTTAATCTCATATCAACATAACGATCCCAAAGTATTTCCGGAGTCGTTACAATGCTCGCTTTCTCAGTTCGATCGGCATAGACATTGTCCCCGATTAAAAGCAGGTATTCAGGATCTTTTTTAAGAAGTGTTTCCCAGATATTAAAATGTTTGGTTTCGTAATCATTCAGGCAGGAGGCAACCGCAAGAGTGAGCTTAGCGGGGGTGAGGGATCCTTTTCCAATAAGCCTTTGATCGATAAGGTTATCTCCCTCAAAGACATAAATATTATGATCCTGGGCCTGCTCAAAAAAGAAGACCATTTTAAACACAGCATACTCAGAGTGCTCACGGGTAATAACCTTGAGGTCTTCGGGAGTAATGGTTTTGCCTTCCTCGTTTCTGAGTTCAAATCTGAGGGTTCTATTTTTCAGGGCCACGACACTAAATTCAACTTCCTTGGAACTAGTGAGTCCTTGCAGAATGGAGACCTTAGTATCACTTCTTTTAGTGTGAAGTTGCGCGCAACCAATGAATAGAAAAAGAATGAAAATGAGTTTCATAGGGGATAGCCGAAATGGATAAGAACATTAGAGAGCTCAATTAAAGGAAGACCAATGATGGCGGTATGATCGCTCATCTCGATTCTTTCAAAGAGCTTAATTCCCCGGGACTCAAGCTTATAGCTTCCGGCGCAGTCATAGGGTTCATCGGCTTCAAGATAGGAGCGGATCTCTTCTCGGGTTAGATCCCGCATATGAAGAGTTGTGGTATTGAGAAAAGTTGTTTCTTCCTGAGGAGTAATCACCGTCACCGCAGTTAAGAGTTCATGACTTTTTCCCTGCATCTCCCAAAGCTGCTCAATGGCAACTTCAAGGCTTCCGGGTTTATCAAAAATCTTATTGCCGATGCAGCAGACCTGATCCGATCCAATAACGCAGGAGCCTTCATAATGAATATAAACGGCCTTTGCCTTAGCACGGGAGAGTTCGATAGCAAGATCCTGAGGAGTGAGATCCTGATGCTTAAACTGCTCCTCATTTACTCCCGGAGCGATGGCCTCAAAAGGCCAGCCCAGCTGCTCTAAGAGAGCTCCTCGATACTTCGAGGTGGAGGCGAGGATCAAGGGGTAAGGAAGAGTTAGTGATTTATTTTTTCCCATATCTTTAAACAAAAAAACCTGTCTTGTTTTAAATCTTTCCAAGGGTGATCGAGAATGATGTCTCTCGTAGGGGATTTATTAATTCCCGCTGCCACACAAGTCTTACACAAAGTTAAGGTGTAATACTTTCTATAATAGGCATAAACAGCAGCATATTTCTCTTCTTTTTTTTGAGCGACACTCAGGGCCTGGGCAAGCTTCTTGGCGTGGGAATTCATGATATCCCTAAGCTTCTGAGTTTCCTTATGTTCAGGATCGAGTGGGAGTTCCAAAGGCATTAGTGAGTAACCTCATCAAAGATAAGAGCGGCCCCACCATAGACAGCTCCCTTTTCGGCCGAAACCGAAGCGGAGAGAACTTTAATTTTCCCTCTAAGGGAGTAATGAACTTGATTATTGAGTTTATTTTCGATGAGCTGATTGAATGCTTCACCCAATTTTGAGACTCCTCCGCCAATGACAAAGGCTTCAGGTCCGATTAACACCGACATGCTCACTAGTCCCGAAACTAACTCATCCACGATGGCATTGATGATGGTTGTGGCCCGAAGATCTCCCTCGCGGAAGATGATACCAAGTTTTTCAATGGTCCATTCCTCATGGGTGAGCTCTTTAATAGTTTGCTTAATCCCCTTGGCCGAGAGATAGCTCTCCAGATGATTCATTCCTCCGCATGAGCAGAGGCGTCTTTTCTCATGGGGAATGATAACATGGCCACCTTCTCCCCCCAGGCCATTGGCCCCACGGTAGAGCTTATTATTCAGAATGAGTCCAGAACCAACGCCGGTTCCTAGAGTAATGAGAATAAAGTCAGAGAGGTGCTTTCCCGCTCCCCACTTGTTTTCACCCATGGCCGCAAGATTGGCATCATTTTCGATAATGGCATGGGTCTTAAAGTGAGTTGCAAAAAGCTCTTTTAACGGGACATCTTTCCAACCTAGATTGGGGGCATGATCGACCCGTCCAGTAAAGTAATTGGCCATCGGTGCCCCGGCCCCAACGCCTAAAATACTTTTGTCTCCTAGCTTGATCTTTAATTCTGAAGCGAGGATGTGCTCACATTCCTGGGAGAGTTGTTGGATAAAAAGGGCAGGCCCACAATCCTTGGGGGTAGGATGAATACGAAAGCTTAACAGTTCGCCTGCAACATTAAAGAGTCCGATCTTTGTGTTGGTGCCACCGATGTCTACACCAAAAGCGTATTGATCTTTCATACACTTAAAAAGCTATCATGAAACAAGGTCCTAGGCTATAATTAGGCCCATTTCCAAAGGATGAATCATGAAAATCTCCAGATACTTTGAGTTTATGCCGGAATTGGGAAAGCGTGTCTTTATTGCGGATGGTGCCAAGATCATTGGTCGCGCCCATCTAGCTGACCACGTTAATATCTGGTTTAACACTGTGATTCGTGCGGATGTGAATTTCGTAAAAATTGGACAGAACACAAATATCCAAGATCTCTGTATGCTTCATGTAACCGAAGAGAACGCACTCACCATAGGAGAAAATACTTCTCTGGGTCATAGTGTAGTGCTGCATGGATGCAAGATAGGAAAGGGTTGTCTTATTGGAATGGGAGCTATTATTCTGGATGGAGCTGAGATAGGTGATAACTCTCTGGTGGCCGCGGGCTCCCTGGTCACTCCCGGTAAAAAATTTCCNNAGGCCTATGTGGAGTACAAAGAGCAGTACTTAAAAATGGATGAAGAAAATGGTGGAAGTTCTGAAAAAGGCATCAAATAGAGTCATTGGTTTTTTTACCAAGATCTCCAATGATAACTTACTTCTCCTATCCTCCTCGATTTCCTATTATTCCGCCCTGGCCCTCGCTCCTTTTATCCTTATCCTCCTTTGGGTGGCGTCCCTGATCGGGCAAGATATCCAAAGCAAAATCATCAATCACGCCAGTCAAAATTTTTCTCCGCAAGTGGGAGAGATGCTGAAGCTCGTCTTTCAGAATATCAATGAAGGTGTGGATATTGGCTCCCTCTCAGGAATCCTGGGTTTTATAGTGCTTCTCTTTACATGTTCTGTGGTCTTTATTCAGTTTCGTTATGCCTTTGATGTCATCTATGAGCATATCGATGCATCCGCCGATAAAACCATCTGGGAGACCATTAAAGAGCGCTTAGTGGCGATGGTAGTGGTTCTGGGAGGAGCGGCCTTACTCATTACCTCATTTACTCTAGCAGCAATTGTGGAATATCTAGTGGCCTCAGAGATGGAGAATGCGCTTATCTTGAGAGGACTAGTTTTTGCCTTAAACTTTTTGATCTATCTCGCGATCTTCTCTGGCATTCATTATTTTACTCCTAGTATCAGACCCAGAAAGAGAAATGTTTTAAAGATAGCAGCTTTGAGTTCGATCTTTTTTGTCATTGGGAATCTCGTTTTAGCGAGTTACCTAAAAAGCATGACTACAAGTTCCATCTACGGAGCGGCAGGCACACTCCTGGTCTTTCTGGTCTGGACCTATTATTCTTCCTTCACCATTTTTCTGAGTGTTGAGGTCTTTGAATTCTTCATAAAAAAAAGGGCCCCGAACGAGGCCCTTTGATTTTTATTTTTTCAGATAAGTATAACTCTTCAAGCAGCTTTCATAAAAGTCAGTTAGACCCACACCCTCGCGAGGACGGATTTTTCCGCGCTTCACTTGAGTATCGATCAGGGACTTCACTGTTTGCGCCATAGTTTCTGGATTGTACTGAAGGGTAGAGAGAACCTGCCCCGCCTTATTACCAAAAATCACTTCTTCAATATAGAAGTCGGTTGGATCATCATCATCGCAGAAGATATGAATTTCATTTAAGCGGCCAAAGCAGTTATGGTTATCTCCCATAATATCCTGGTAGGCACCCGTCATGAAAAGACCAATATAGTAATCATCTCCATTTAGCTTATGCAGAGGCACGGTATTGGTAGGTCCATCGGCCGAGAGGAAGGTATCAAGCTTTCCATCGGAGTCACAGGTAATATCCACTAGAGTACAAAGCTCAGTTGGCTTCTCATTTAACTTATGAATCGGAAGCACTGGAAGAATCTGTCCGATGGCCCAAGTATCAGGGGCCGACTGGAAGATAGAGAAGTTACACATATACTGATGGGCCATCTGATTTTTCAGAAGCATGATTTCATCAGGAGCATAATCATCCATAGAAGCATACTTCACGATCTGCTTACAGATTCTCCAATAAAGAGTCTCGAGCTTTGCTCTCTCATCAAGACTTAAGATACCAAACTTGAAGGCCGAAACAGATTCTTCCTTAAGCTTAGTGGCATCGTTATAAACGTCCTGATAATTCTTCTCAGTAAGTTCCGTTGAAATATCCCGCATATTGGTTACGAGAATATTCTCATTCACCACCTTATCGGTATTGTAGTTGCTGGACGCTCCGATCTCCAAAGCACCAAAGACATTGGTAATCACACATGAGTGATGGGCGGTAATAGCGCGTCCACTCTCAGAGACGATATTTGGATGTGGGACGTCTTCCAAGTCACAAATCTGCTTTAAGATATAAACCACATCGGCCACGTAATCACGAGTGGTGTAGTTGATAGATGAAGGTGAGTTGGATCTAGTTCCATCATAGTTCACACCAACGCCACCGCCCACATCAAAGAACTCGAGCTTTGCTCCCTCTTTATAGAGCTTGGCATAGATGCGTGCTCCTTCAGAGATGGAGTCCTTGATGGTCTTAATATCAGGAATCTGAGAGCCGATATGAAAGTGAAAGAGCTTTAAACAATGAGTTTTATCAATGGACTTAAGATACTTAACGGCCTGAAGAATCTCAGTGATGGTGAGACCAAACTTAGCGTAGTCTCCACCGGAGCTCGCCCACTTACCACTGGACTTGGTCGCGATCTTTGCTCTCAAACCAATCATCGGTTCCACACCGATCTCTTCAGAGAGCTTCATAAGATCCAAAAGTTCGGAGTACTTCTCGATAACCACGATCACCTTACGGTTAAGTTGGTTACCCAAGAGGGCGAGTCTTAAAAGATCCTTATCTTTATAGCCGTTTACGACAGTAAGAGAGTTTTGGTTTACATTCATGGCCAGGGCGGCAATGAGCTCGGGCTTGGAACCCGCCTCCAGACCATAGTTAAAGGGAGCACCGGCATCCACGATTTCTTCCACCACTTCTCTCATCTGGTTTACCTTGATGGGATAAACCCCATAGTAAGAACCAGTGAACTTAGCTTCTTCGATGAGTGAGCGGAATGTTTTGTTAAGATTGGCCACCTGGGATCTCAAGATATCATGGAAGCGAATAACCGCCGGGAAAGCGATATCCTTATTCTTCATCTCTTCGATGATTTCCATCATATTGATAACGGGGCCACCCTTAGTGCGAGTCGGGTTCACACACAGATCACCCTTATCGTTTACTGAAAAGTAGTCTTCACCCCAACGACTAATCTGATAGATCTCGTCAGCATGTTGCGGAGTCCATTCTTCGATAGCATCAAGATTATGGAAACGCGTGAATTGTGGCTGTGTATGTTTCAATTCCAAATCCCCCAAATACAAGTTTTAGCTCGCACTATAAAGGAAAAGTCACAAGTTAAAAACCTGTTTTAGGGGAGAGGGAAATAATTAACGTATTCTGGACGCGTGGCCTTCCAGGAATCCGTACTGCTCAGCTTGGCGGCGCTGCTGATCAAGGCTAGAGACGTCTTCTTTAGGAGAGCTGGCACAGGCCGAAACCACCAGGGCAATAAGTAAGATGAGTGCATGATTTTTCATAAACTTCCTCCTGCTTATATTATCCAATATTTCGAGCAGCGTGCCAAATGCCCATTTTTACTTAGTTAAAAGGGTATAAAGTTGCCGCTGCTCCTGGATTGACAGAGGTTTTTGGTCTTCCGAACCAAAGCGCCGGAGGTTGGAGGCCTGGATGATATGATCCAAGAGACGGATCTTCTTAGTGAGGTTTTTATTTATTTCCATATACCAACGTGGAAGACTCTGTTCCAGATCCTTTTTAGGAATCTGAATAAGTTCACTATCTTCCAGGGCCACGATGTAGCTTGCCCGAGGTTTTCCATCAAAAAAAGACAGCTCCCCCAGATATTCTCCCGCACCAATGCGGGCAATGGCCTTGACCTGGGTCCCATTGATGGTACAGATGAGGAGGCGGCCCGAATTTAAATAGAAGAGATCCGTCGAGGGGTCGCCCTCCCTACAGACAATTTCATGGGCCTTATATTTTACACTCAATCCCTTCATTCTTTCTCCTATAATTTCAAAATGGCCTTGATGACTAAACCCAACTGCTGCATACCCCGCTCATAAAAGAGGTTCTGGGCATAGATCTCATCAAAGAAGGTGGGACCCTTACCAAATTCCCGCTCCACAAGCTTTGCAAAATCAAAGAGAATCACCTGCTGATCTCGGGCAACCTTTCTGATAATAGAATTATAAACTTCTGTCGTCCTCCAAGGATTGCAATCATAGGCACTGGCCTCCCGAAGACTGATGCGGGCCTCATCGATCAGACCCAGGCGCTGAGAGATTTGCCCATGGATAAATAAGAGGCCCGCGTTTCCGGTGAATCTTTTTATAAGCTTAGAGGATCTGGCGTAAGCAGTTTTTGGGTTCTTTGCTTTAAGCAGTGCTCTCAAATCCAGGATTTCTTTTTCTATCTCGAGATTACTGGTGAAGTCGCAGACTTCCCGGGGAAGAATATCCAGATTAATAGGAGTGGTGGTCAATATTAATAAACTTCCCCGGGCCTTACTGGTATTGGCAAGCTGAATAAGTAGCTGCTCGTACAGCAGAAGCTCGGTCTCCAGGCGTTTTAGGTATTCTTTCTGGGTAACATCTTCCAAAAGCTTGGGACTATCCGGCAATTGAGTTCGGTTCATGGGTTCATAGACCAGTCGGGAGAGCCAGGGATAGAGAATGAGAAAGGTCTCGATCTTATCATCCTGATAGCGCTTAAAGTTTGTGGAGATCTTGGGAATGGAAGAGAGCTCAAACTTTCTTTCCCTAAACTCCTCACTTCCTCCTTGATAGATCAGGATCTGAGGCCACTGACTTAGGGAGCGAAGTTCATGGAGGGTGCGGTGAAGGCCATGGCCGGGTTTTGCCATAGACTGGATTTTAATATTATTTGAGAGATTAACGGAAATAGTGTTCGCAAGCTCTTCTTTAAATTTTGCAAAATGGGCCCCCATGCGGTCCCCAGCAATCAGAATGGGTGCCTCGAGTTTTATCGCCGGAGCTTCCGTGGCAAACTCATAGGGGTAGGGCACGATCTGTTCGGGATTGCGGCGGTAGCGATCAAGTACCAAAAAACCGCCAGTTATCACTCCAATAACGATACTAATCAGGATAAATGAGAGAACTTTTTTCAAAGTCAGGGACCTTTTTCAGACTATTTATTGTCTATTAGTTTAACTTACGTCCCAATTTTGGTAAACACTGGCCTAGGAGTTCCCTTCATGACCACTGCTATTCCCGAAATTCTGGCCCCGGCCGGAAGTTTAGATAAATTAAAAGTCGCCATCCTGTATGGTGCCCATGCCGTCTATGTAGGGGGCCAGAAGTTTGGTCTCAGAACTGCGGCCGAGAATTTTACTCTGGATGAGCTCCGAGAAGGTGTGGCCTTTGCCCATGAGAGAAATGCCAAGGTCTATGTGGTGCTCAATTCCTTCCTTCACGATAAGGATCTGGAGGAGCTTCCGGACTTTGTGTCTTTCCTGGATGAAATCAAGGTGGATGCCGTGATCGTCTCGGATTTGGGAGTGGTTAAGACCGTCAGACAACTATCCAATATTCATATTCATATCTCTACCCAGGCATCCACCCTAAATGTAGAGGCCGCAAAACTGTGGAAGAAGATGGGGGCCACCCGCATTGTCCTGGGCCGGGAAGTTTCGGTCAAGGAAGCGGGAAAGATTAAGCGCGAAGCCGATGTAGAAATCGAGATGTTTATCCACGGCTCCATGTGCATGGCCTACTCCGGTCATTGCGTGATCTCTAACTTCACTCAGGGCCGCGACTCCAATCGCGGAGGGTGTGCTCACTCCTGCCGCTTTGAATACTCCCTTGATATGGGTCTAGATACCGAAGAAAAGAAGAAAGCCTTTTTCATGAGCTCCAAGGATCTTGAAGGGCTCCGAGTTCTTCCGGAATTTATCAATGAGGGCATCGATTCATTAAAGATCGAAGGCCGTATGAAGAGCCATCTTTATGCCGGTACTATGTCCAAGATTTATTCCGAAGCCCTGGAGTACTATAGTCAGCATGGAAACTTCCTCTCAGAGAATCTTCTGGAGTGGGAAGCCGAACTTAAAAAGGTCTCTCACCGCGCCTATACCGAAGCCTCATTAGTAGATAAGGCCGGGGCCGATTCTATTTTCAATGAAAGAGAAGTGAGTAATGATTCTGAATGGCAGATGGTGGGAGCGGTAGTGGAAGCAAGTCCCAAGACCGGCATTATCTTAGAAGTTAGAAACGCTTTCAATCAAGGGGATGAACTAGAGTTTATTCCTTTTAGAGGAAAGGCAATCAAAGTTCAGGCCAATGAGATCATGGATATCGCCATGAGAAGTGTACAAAGAACGAGACCAAGTACCCTTGCTCGTCTGCCATATGTGGAAGGTATCGGGCCCTATCACCTTATCCGTCAGAAGGGCCGCAAATGAAATACCTAACCTTTGCGCAAAATCTCCATGATCTGAATCTCATCAAAGACCAAGGTATGACAGAAGTCATCCTGGGCCATCGGGATTTCTCCCGCTTTGGAAAGCTCGATGATGAGAATTATCTGGCCCTCGCAACCCGTGCTCATGAGTTAGGTATCAAGGTCACCTTCGAATGGGACATCCTCATGACCGAGAATGTCTTTGCCTCCACCTCAAAAAAAATAAATGAGTTCCTTGAAACCATGGATTCTCTTCGCGTGCAGGACCCGGGAGCTTTCGAATGGTCACTCAAACATACCGATAAACCTCTCCAGTTTATCGCCGAGAACGGAAACCATAATCTCTTGGGCCTCAAAGGCTGGATCGATTACGCTGGTCCTAGAATGGAGCGCATCGTGCTCTCCATTGAACTCTCAAAAAACGTCATCGCTGAATACATCAAAGAACTTCTCGTTCCATGTGAGATCCTGGGCTTCGGAAGAATTCTTCTCTTTTACACTCCCAGAAATCTTCTCTCCCCATTGACCTCTGAAAAGGTTGCTCTTAATCAGGAGCTGGTGGCCTTGGGCGAGAGTGAGGAATCTCCTCATAAAGGTTTTCCTATCGTGGAAAACACACACGGCACCTTCATGTTCCACATTAAGGAATTCTGTCTTCTTGAATACCGAGATGATCTCATCAAGATGGGACTTGATACCTTCAGAATCGATCTGCGTTGGGAAGGTCTCTCTTATTTAAGTGATCTCAACAATCTCAAAGAAAATTATCCCAAAGATCTTATGCGCGGCTTTTATCTCGTGAATAAGACCGATGTGCTCTTCCCCAAACTCAAAAACTCCCGATTACAGAAACGCGAAGGCGATTACGTGGGAGAAATTCTTGAGGCCGAGAAGGGTCAGCATCTGGCCATCATGGTGAAGAATCCCAAGGGGCTTAAAAAATCCAACCGACTTAAGATCATTCATCCTAAAGGTGAGGTCTTTGAAGTGCAGATTCATTGGCTGAAGAACACAGCTCTTGAAGAAGTGGAGAGTGTGGAGATGCATAAGCTGGCACTCATTCCATTTATCAATGGAGTGTGGGTGAAGTCGCATGTGTTTTATTTGGATAATGAAATTGATAAATAATCAAAGCACCCCGACAAACTAAATGAAGTTCCAGGGGATTTTTAACAGAAGAAAAGAACTGAAAGAAAACAATTGGCACTCAATAAGATATGTGCCAATTGTTTAGAAAATTTAGAACAAACATCTTACTTTTAGAGTTACCTTGTATCGAGTTGGAGCTCCAATCCCTAATAGGTAGTCTTTACTTCGAGTTGAATCCATTTCAGAGTCTAAGATCTCGAGAGATTGAGCACTAAGTCTCTTACACTCTTCAATCGCAGCTTGCTTGGCTTTTTCTTTGGCACGTTTTTTATGGAAACTCCTTGAACCACAATTTACGCACTGAGAATCATAATATGAACTTCCTGAAACAGTAAAATAGTCTTTTACTTCAGGTGTTGGATTCAAATCAATGATTTCTGCGTAACCGCTGATTGAAAACAAGAGACTAAGTCCTAACAATGTTGTTTTCATGGGTCTTCCTTTTGTATATTGTCCCAAAACTGGTGCGTTTACTGCCCCTACTTATCGAGACGGTTAATAGTAATGACCCCATTATTAATATGATTTGGACGGCTTAATAGAGGGGGGTGTAAGAATGACAAGCAGTGGTCTGAGAGTGTC
>DFXX01000099.1:0-3983 GCA_002381765.1 Bacteriovoracaceae bacterium UBA4097
GTAAAGAACGTTTTAACTAAATCAGTTCGTGGATCAAACCCACACAATATTGTTAAAGCAACATTCCATGCTCTTAAGAACCTTCGTTCACTTGAAGAAGTGGCCAATGTTCGCGGAGTTGCTACTAAAGGTCTTCGTATGAAGGCTAAAGCTACAAAAGCTTAAGGTGAGAATATGAGTAATCAAATTACAGTAAAATTGAAAAGAAGTGTTATTGGCTGTACTGATAAGCAAAAAGCTACAATCAGAGGTCTTGGTCTTAGAAGAATTAACCACACTAAAACTTTGGAGAATACTCCATCTGTTCGCGGTATGGTTAAAGCTATGATCCAATGGCTTGAGATTGTTAAATAATTGAGGTTGTTATGTTAACTCTTAGAACTCTAAAAAGCCCAAAAGGCGCCCACAAGAATATTAAGCGTATCGGCCGCGGACAAGGTTCTGGTCAAGGTACTCAAGCGGGTAAAGGTCATAAAGGGCAAAAAGCTCGTAATGGCGGTGGTATCCGTATCGGTTTTGAAGGTGGTCAAATGCCTCTTTACCGTAGATTACCAAAAGTCGGATTCTCAAACGCTGCTTTCAAGACAGACTATGCTGTTCTTAATCTTGAAAAGTTAGCCGCTAAGTATGGTAACGAAGTTGTAACTCGTGAAACACTTATCGATAAAGGCTTCCTAAGCGGTATTAATAAGTCTATGCCGATCAAAATCTTGGCTAAGGGCGAATTTAATAAAGCACTTACCTTCAAAGGCATTGAAAAGTTTTCTGCAAAAGCTTTAGAATTGATTCAAAAAGCTGGCGGAAAAGTAGAGAATGCTTAATTAAAGAAGGATACACGGATGTCGAATGTTTCAAAGCTTGAAGAATTAAAGAAACGGGTCTTTTTTACGATACTAATGCTTGGTGTATATAGGGTTGCCACTCAGGTTCCTACACCAGGAGTTGACGGAGTTGCTCTTTCATCTTTTTTTGATGGAATGCAAGGTTCGTTGTTTAGTGTTTTTAATACATTCTCGGGTGGTGCTCTAGAGCGTTTCTCAGTGCTTGCATTGGGAATCATGCCTTACATCACCTCATCGATTATCTTCAGTCTTCTGTCTTATTCGATTCCGGCACTTGCTGAACTCCAAAAAGAGCCGGATGGACACAAGAAAATTCAGCAGTATACGCGTTATGCGACTGTGCTTCTTTGTTTCTTTCAAGGTTATGGTCTAGCTGTTGGTTTAGAAAACATCAAGAGTCCAAATGGACTACCCGTTGTAATCGACCCAGGTATGGCCTTCAGATTACTAACTGTAATTAGCTTAACGGCTGGTACAATGTTTGTAATGTGGTTAGGAGAGCAAATTACTGAGCGTGGTATTGGTAATGGAATCTCTCTTATTATCTTTGCTGGTATTGCTGCAGGAATCCCATCTGGAATTCGTGATACATTCAATCTCCTTCAAAATGGAGAGATGAGTGTTGTTAATTTAGCTATTGTCCTGGCCCTAATGCTTGTGTCTTTCTGGTTCATTATTTTTGTAGAAAGAGCATTCCGAAAAGTTCCAGTTCAGTATGCAAAACGGGTTATTAATAACAGAGTATTTGGCGGTCAATCATCTCACTTGCCAATTAAGGTTAACATCTCTGGTGTAATGCCACCGATCTTTGCTAGTGCTCTTTTAGGTTTCCCAACTACTGTTTCTCAATTCATTCCTCAAGAGAGCCCATTAAAAGGCTACTTTAGTAATGTTGAGCAGTTATTTTTTCCTGGAAAGATGCTTTATAACATTGTGTTTGTTGGTCTTATCATTTTCTTTGCTTACTTCTACGCAACTATTCAGTTTAAGACTGATGACGTTTCTGAGTCGCTTAAAAAGAATGGTGGATTTATTCCAGGGATTCGTCCGGGAGAGCAAACGGCAGATTTTCTAAACAAAGTTATTAGCCGCCTAACACTTGTTGGTGCGATCTATGTAGCTGCCATTTGTATCATGCCAGCAATATTATTTAACTATGCCAAGGTTCCATTCTACTTTGGCGGAACGTCTCTACTGATCCTTGTCGGTGTTGCTATCGATACTATGGCTCAGGCTGAGAGTTTCATGATTTCTCAACGTTTGGATACTGCTTATAAAGTCAAAGGTAAGTATTCTGGCGTGAAGAGGTTTTAATCGTGATGAAATCACACTTGATCTTTATAGGAGCTCCTGGCTCCGGCAAAGGAACTCAAGCTTATAAGTTTGTAAGTGAGCGTCAGTTTAAACATATTTCAACTGGTGATTTACTCAGAGGCGAAATTGCTAAAAAATCGCATCTTGGCCTAGAAGTAAAGAAAGTGATGGATGAAGGACAGTTGGTTTCGGATGAACTAGTTATTAGACTACTTCAGGCCAATATCAATCTTGCTTCCATCCAGTATATCTTTGATGGATATCCAAGAAATTTGGCACAGGCCAAGACGTTGGATAAAGAAGTATTAGGAAGTGCACCTTCTCTTGCTGTTTATTTCGACATCGATATGAACAGACTAGTAGAAAGGTTAACAAACCGCAGGACATGTAAGGACTGTGGTGCTATATATAACCTCAAATCAAAAATGCCTAAGGTAATGGGCATGTGCGATCAGTGCGGTGGTACCAATATCGTACAAAGAGCTGACGATAAAGAAGATGTGATCAAGAATCGTCTTCAAGTGTTTCAGGACACTATATCTCCGGTTCTCGAGTACTACCAAGATCTAGGTCGTTTGATGAAGGTAGATGCTGAAAAGTCGGTTGATGAAATCTTTAATCAGATTTCGTCAAAAGTGTGACGTTTCAGAATTAAATTTATTGTCTTATAGTTTTTATTTTTATATATACTCACTTACTTTTTTAGGAAGGGCATGGCTGAGTCAACTGACACAATTGAAGTGGAAGGGGAAGTTCTCGAACTTCTACCGAATACACGTTTTAGAGTAAAACTACCTAATGGTCATGTGGTGCTTGCACATATCAGTGGGAAGATGCGTATGAACTTTATTAAGATCTTGCCTGGCGATAAGGTCGTCATCGAGATCAGTAGATACGATTTAGATAAAGGTAGAATCATTTTTAGAAGCAAGGGTTAAAATTTATGAAAGTAAGATCATCAGTAAAACCAATTTGTAAGGACTGCAAGGTCGTAAAACGTCAAGGCGTTCTACGTGTTATCTGTAAAGCAAATCCAAAGCATAAGCAAAAACAAGGCTAGTAGGGGAATTATATGGCTCGTTTATTAGGTGTCGATTTACCAAGAAATAAAAAAATGAGAATCGCTCTTAGAGCAATTTATGGCGTAGGCCCTAAAGTTGCCTTTGACGTTCTAACTTCTATCGGGATCGATCCTGAAAGAAGCTCAAATGATATCACTGAGGAAGAAGTTCAACAGATTCGATCTGCCTTGGACAACTACACTGTTGAGGGTGACCTTCGTCGTGAAGTTGCTATGAACATCAAGCGACTTAAAGATCTGGGTTGTTACCGTGGTATTCGCCATCGTAAGGGACTTCCTGTTCGTGGACAGCGTACGCATACGAACGCTCGTACTAGAAAAGGTCCTGCGGTTGCAATCGCTGGTAAGAAATCAATCAAAGCAATGAAATAATTGAGGTAATATATGGCTCAGACAAATCAACAAGCAGGAAACAAAAATACTGCTAAGAAAAAAGCTAGAAAGAACGTTAACCATGGTGTCTGTCACATTCATGCTTCTTTCAATAATACTATCGTTACGTTCAGTGATTCTGACGGGAACGCATTTGCTTGGGCAAGTGCTGGCGGTTTAGGTTTCCGAGGATCAAAAAAATCAACTCCATTTGCAGCTCAGGTTGCTTCTCAGGAAGCTGCTAAGAAAGCTGCTGAGCATGGTCTTAACTCTGTTGACGTTAAAGTAAAAGGCCCAGGCGCTGGACGTGAGAACGCTATTCGCGCTCTTCTAGCTGCTGGACTCAGAATTACTTCTGTTGCTGATATGAGCCC
>DFXX01000099.1:4013-4242 GCA_002381765.1 Bacteriovoracaceae bacterium UBA4097
GAGGTTGATACTGAAGGTCTTAAGTCTAACTACGGCAAGTTCACTGCTAAGCCACTAGAGCGTGGTTATGGTTTGACCCTTGGAAACTCTTTAAGAAGAGTTCTTCTATCTTCACTTCAAGGTGCAGGTATCGTAGCTGTTAAAATCGATGGTGTAGACCATGAGTTCGGCACGATCAATAACATTAAAGAAGAAGTATCTGAGATCATCCTTAACCTTAAGGAAGTTC
>DFXX01000092.1:0-572 GCA_002381765.1 Bacteriovoracaceae bacterium UBA4097
ATGATAAACACATTGAAGTAATCGTTAGCCAGATGTTGAAGAAAGTTGAAATCACAGCTCCAGGTGACTCAGTCTTCGTTGAAGGAGATTCAGTTACTAAAGCCGAGTTCGTGGACGAAAATGAACGTTTAATTGGCCAGAATCACCAACCAGCAAGTTCTAAAGCCTTGTTACTTGGTATNNAAGGTACTTACCCAAGCTACCCTGGAAGGTAAAAAAGACGAACTTCGTGGTCTCAAAGAAAACGTGCTTATGGGCCGACTCATTCCAGCAGGTACTGGTATCCCTAGATACAAGGGATTTCAAGCAGATATCGTTAAGGAAGAGAACCCTTTCAGCATGAGTCTGTAAGAATTTAATTTAAACTTGTATTAGCCAGTGCGTTCTGTTAAATACACTGGCTAATCTAACTTTGTAAGGATTTTAAGTATGCCTACTATTAACCAANNGTGGTGTTTGTACTCGTGTTTATACGACGACTCCAAAAAAACCAAACTCGGCTTTACGTAAAGTATGTAAAGTTAAGCTCACTTCTGGTTACGAAGTAATTTCGTACATCGGTGGTGAAGGTC
>DFXX01000092.1:623-3359 GCA_002381765.1 Bacteriovoracaceae bacterium UBA4097
TATGGTGCGAAGAAACCTAAAAAATAATCTGAGGTAAATATGTCTCGTAAACACCAAGCCCCACAGAGGGAAGTACTACCTGATCCTAAGTATAATGATATTCTCATTACTAAAGTGATCAATACTCTTATGTATGATGGAAAGAAGTCGACTGCAGAGTCAATTTTCTATCAAGCACTAGACCTTGTTGAAAAGAAAGTTGGCGAAGAAGGTATCAAAGTCTTCAAAAAAGCCATGAACAACATTAAGCCAGCTGTTGAAGTTAAATCTCGCCGTATCGGTGGAGCAACTTACCAGGTGCCTATTGAAGTTCGTCCTAACAGAAAGCAATCTCTTGCTCTTCGTTGGTTACGTGATTACTCACGTTCTCGCGCTGGTAAGACTATGGTTGATAAGCTTGCTGATGAAATCATCGATGCAGCCAACAACCGTGGCGGAGCTGTTAAGAAGAGAGAAGACGTTTACAAGATGGCCGAAGCTAACAAAGCTTTCGCTCACCTTAAGTGGTAATCTCACTTTTCAATGAAATCTTCCGAAATTCATAGGGTTCGTAATATCGGCATCATGGCACACATTGATGCCGGTAAAACGACCACTACAGAAAGAATCCTTTTTTACACTGGCAAAAACTACAAAATCGGCGAAGTTCACGAAGGAACTGCGACGATGGACTGGATGGTGCAGGAGCAAGAACGTGGAATCACGATTACTTCTGCTGCTACCACTTGCCTCTGGAACAATTCTGTTATCAATATCATCGATACTCCCGGACATGTTGATTTTACTATCGAAGTTGAACGCTCATTACGCGTCCTTGATGGTGCTATTGGCGTTTTCGATGCTGTAGGTGGCGTTGAACCTCAATCTGAAACAGTCTGGTCACAGGCCGATAAATATTCTGTTCCTCGAATAGCATTCGTGAACAAAATGGATCGAGTCGGAGCAGATTTTCTCGGGTGTATTTCTGAAATCCGCGAAAAACTTGGCAAGAAAGCGGCCGCCATTCAAATGCCTGTTGGCGCTGAAGAAACTTTTACTGGATTAATTGATCTACTTACTTTGAAAAAAATGACTTGGGCCGGATCTGACCAAGGCGAAAAATTTACGTCGGAAGATCTGGATGGCTCAGAACTCGATGAAGCAAAACTTTATCGTGATGAACTTTTAGAATCCTTAGCTGACTTTGATGATAAGCTCGCTGAAGATTATCTGGGCGGATCGGATATTTCAGCAGAAACCATGGAACAAGCGATTCGTACTGCCACAATTAAGCACGGATTCATTCCGGTTTTATGTGGAAGTGCATTCAAGAATAAGGGTGTTCAACCTTTATTAGATGCTATTGTTAAATACCTTCCTTCTCCTTTAGATATTGGAGAAGTTAAAGGTCACGATGCCAAAGATCCTGAACAAATTGTTTCAAGAAAACCAGATGAGACTGAACTCTTCAGTGCTCTGGCCTTTAAAATTTCTTCTGATCCATTTGTAGGACAAATTACTTATATTAGAATTTATTCGGGTGAACTTAAAAATGGTGCCCAAATCTATAATCCTCTAGAAAAGAAAAAAGAGCGCGTAACTAAAATTCTTCAGATGCATGCTAACAAGAGAACTGAATTAGAATCTGCCTCCGCAGGTGATATTGTAGCTGTGTCTGGTTTAAAATTCACGACAACAGGCCACACTCTGTGTTCCGAGCATAAGCCCATTATTTATGATCTGATGGAGTTCCCAGAGACGGTAATTTCAATTGCGATTGAACCAAAAACTACTCAGGATGAAGAAAAACTGCAAAAGACTCTGGATTATTTAAAAATCGAAGATCCGTCTTTTACCTATCGAAATAATAAAGAAACCGGCCAATTGCTCATATTTGGTATGGGTGAGCTTCACTTAGATATCATTACCGACCGTTTGGAACGTGAATTCAAAGTGGGTGTTAATAAAGGTAGTCCTCAGGTTTCTTACCGTGAGTCCGTGAAAGGTCCTGCCACAGCTTCTAATACCTTTAGGCGTGAACTTGCTGGCAAGGGTCAGTTCGGACAGGCCACTGTTATGGTTGAACCTTTAGAAGGCAGTCTGGAGCTTAAGGTTGATTTTAAAAAGAGAGACCGATCTATTCCAGATGAAATATATGAAGCGGTAAAACGCGGGATTATTGATGCAGCCCCAGGTGGTGCCATGGCGGGTTATCCGTTAATTGGACTAAAAGCCACGGTTGAATCTATCGAATATAATGAAGCAGAAAGTTCAGATGTAGCATATACTATCGCAGCTTCAATGGCCTTTAAGGAAGCTTGTCAAAAAGCCGGACTGGTTCTGATGGAACCAATCATGTCCTTGGAAGTTACCACCCCTAATGATTATGCAGGGGATGTAATCGCTGATGTGAATGCAAAACGCGGTCGCATTTTAGGCATCGATCCGAAACACAATAAAGATGTGTTGAAGGCCGAAGTTCCTTTGTCGGAAATGTTCGGTTACAGTACGCAGCTTCGTTCCAAAACCCAAGGACGTGCCAGCTTTACTTTAACTTTTAAAAGATATGAACAATTAACACATAACCAAGCAAAAGAAATTCTACAGAAGCGTGGGATTTACATCTAAGGGAGAGCCAGATGGCAAAGGAAAAGTTTGATCGTAGTAAGCCGCATGTAAATATCGGAACTATCGGTCACGTGGATCATGGTAAAACAACACTAACTGCTGCAATCACAATGACGATGGCAAAAGTTT
>DFXX01000018.1 GCA_002381765.1 Bacteriovoracaceae bacterium UBA4097
ATTTAGATGCGATAGCCCTGTACGTGACACTTTTCTAACGCTTGATCGTTAAGCTAAAATTCACTAAAAAAATAAAGGTGTCTCGTGCTCAGTCAGAATTTGGATAACTTCACGTCGTTTTACTTCGCTCGCGCTTTTTCCTACCTGAGAAAAATTAGGCAAATTGACGGGAATGAAAATGAGTTAGTTTTCAAAGTAAGAGGAACCCGGGAATACGACGTCACTTTGAAAAGTGAATCTGATGACATTCTCTATGCCTACTGTAGTTGTCCGGCGTTTGAGAGAATGGATGAATGTAAACATGTTGCGGCATGTATTCTTTTTGTAGACCATACTCCCTTTGCCAGAAAATTTGGCCCTTTCGTTACTTATTCGGGATCGTCATTTCTTGAGGATGAATCTAAATTCGGATCAGGAAGCCAATTCAAAAAAGTTCTGAGCTTCCTTAAATCGTCTCATGCTGAAGGCATATCTCCTATCTTTCCAACCGAAGCCCGCAATCAAACTGCTATCGATGAGATTTGGTATGAAGTGCATGTACAAGATTTTAATTGGTCCCCTGTTGAAATACGAGTTGATTTTAGAAGCCGCTCAATGCTCAAAAGTGGGAAATTTGGAAAACTAAAACAGAAGAAGCTTAAATTCTCCGATATCTCACTTATTAAATCGTGTGAAGATAAGATTGTTTTTGAAAAAATCTTACCCTTCATTACTGCCTTACCAAGTAGCAGAGGAGAAATGTGCTTTGAGTATGCCTATCTTGAGGGCGAGAGTAGCGAACTCCTCACGAAGATTTTCAAGACAGGGCGGGCCTACCGTTCCAGAGGATATTATCAAGACGATGAAATCATTCCCATCACTTTGGAGGAGTCATCCATAATAGAAGTGAAATTAAAGACCAGTATGGAAGATCTCTCTATGAATTTGGCGCTGTATTTTGATGGGGAAGAGTTGAATCTAAACTCTCTCAATGAGGTGACCTTCCTCTGGAACTCGAAGATGCTCCTTTATAAGAATAAGGCTTACTTCTTTGAAACGTATTTAGGTAAAGATTTATTTTCTCACTTGAAGATGGAAGGCCTGGTTCACTTCACGAAAGATGATTTTGAAAGTGAGAGAGAGGCCATCTTAGGATCCTTAGATCACAGAGCTATCGCAGGCGATACTTTTGGTTTATCCATAGAGGAAGTGGATATCCCTCTTGAGTTGCACCTCAAACTGCCATTAGGAATCGATCAAGTTCAGGCGAGACTCATCTCACAGATTCCTCCCAAAGTGCCGCCTTTTGATTTCTTAACTATTCCCAAGAAAAGTCATCATCTGGAAATCAAGGAGGAACTTGAGACCTTAAGTACTTCTCGAATCGATGCTGATGGCTTTTTCTCTATACCCATCGGAAGTTTCCAGAAGATTATTACCAAGTCTCTTGAGTTAAATGTGAGTGTCAAGGCGGAAAAGGCACTGATTAAATCTGCTGACTCATTCAATATGTCCATTAACCACGCCATGAATTGGTTTGAAATTAATGGCTCGGTTTCTATTGATGAAAAAGAATTTTCCCTCCCTGAAATCTTGAAGCGTGTGAAAGAGGGCTCCGACTTTATTGAATTTAAGAAAGGGGAGCTGACGTATCTGCCAAAGGCCTGGCTCGATAAAGTTAAGAAGATATCTGAGATGGCCGTTTTTGAGGATGGAAAATACATTGTCCATGTCTCACGTGCTCAGCAGTTAGAATCTCTAGAGGTTCCTTCAACTGAGCTGAGCCTTTTTTTACATAATATAAAAAAATTCAAATCCCTGGTGGAGACTCATCCTTCTAAGAAGTTCAAGGGTAAGCTTCGTGATTATCAAACCTTTGGGTTAAGCTGGATGCAATTTCTGAGAGAAGTTGGTTTAGGCGGGTGCCTTGCCGATGATATGGGACTAGGAAAGACAGTCCAGGTTGCTGCCAACTTGCAGTTAAGAAAATATGAAGATAAGGAAGCAAATCTTTCCTTAGTTATTTGCCCAAAATCTCTGGTGTTTAACTGGAAAAATGAGCTTCAAAAATTTGCTCCAGATCTGAAGGTAGAAGTTCATGAAGGGGGAGAAATAGATCTTGCTTCTGTCTATTCAGATGTCCTCATTACGACCTATGGATTAATGCAAAGAAATTGTGAGCACTATTTGAAGCGCGATTTTGATTACATTATTTTGGATGAAGCCCAGGCCATCAAAAATCCGCGATCCTTAACCAGTAAAGCGGTCTTCACACTGAAGTCTCACCATCGATTAGCACTTACAGGTACCCCCATCGAAAATCACATTGGAGAGTTTTATAGTATTTTTAATTTTCTCATGCCCGGTGTTTATAAGAAGGAGGCTATGAATCCGAATCTGGCCAATATCTCTTTAGCTAAGGCCCTGAAGCCCTTTGTCTTAAGGAGAACTAAAAAACAAGTTCTGAAGGATTTACCTCCCAGGATTGAGCAAGTTATTTACTGTGAGCAAAAGCTAGAAGAGAAAAAGCACTATAATGAACTCAGGGAGTTTATTACCGCCAATTTAAATAAGAAAATCGAATTAGATAATTTTAAGAAATCCTCCATCATGGTTTTGGAAGCACTAACCCGTTTGCGACAGGCCTCTTGCCACCCAGGACTTATTAATGCCTCCCTGCTTGAAATGCCTACTGGCAAACTAGAGCAGTTACAAATCATGCTTGAAGAAATACTCCAAGAAGGTCATAAGGTTGTCATCTTTAGCCAGTTCACAACTCTGCTTAAGCTCGTGCGAGAGAAACTCGGATTCACTGATAGTGATTCCGTTTATTTGGATGGATCAAGCCAGAAGAGGGAAGCCATCGTTGGTGATTTTAGAAACAATAGTGCTAAGAATGTCTTCTTCATTAGCCTTAAGGCCGGGGGAACAGGTTTGAATCTAGTCGAGGCCAGCTACTGCTTTCTCCTGGATCCGTGGTGGAATCCGGCGGTAGAAGATCAGGCCATGGGCCGCTTACACCGCATAGGTCAAAAGAAATCCGTAAACGTCTATCGCCTGATTACCAAGGGCTCCATCGAGGAAAAAGTGCTTGAGCTCCAAAAAGTAAAAAAGGACATAGTGGCCGATGTATTAGACGAAACCTCCGAGGGCTTCCTTCGCTCATTAACCTCAAAAGACCTCGAATTCCTGCTGCAGTAACCCGCCAAATGGTACGTGACACTTTTCAAATCTGAAGTATTTGCTGCGAATGGTTAGCTCGTTATGGCACTTTTTTGTGCGGATGAGTAGAAGTCTTCTATCGATAACCAAGGAGACAAAATGAAATTCGCACTTATGACACTTGCCCTTTGTATGCTTGTTAGCTGTGGTGGAAAAGATTCTGCATCAACTAAGACTGAAAAATCTCAGTCGGAAGCTTTATCTTCTGAAGAAGGCGTGAGACTGGATTCGCCTGAAGTAGGTTTTCATCGTGCTATTGAATTGAACTATCACTTTCAAAGTGTCTATGAAAGCATGAGCCTGAATCCATCTGCAAAAAATCCTGCCCCTGGAGTTAAGCCTTTTTTTCTTATTCTTAATGATGAAAACCACTTCGACCTAACTTTTTACCGTAACCAATATATCAAAAAAGTATCTTATCTTGATCTTGGCAATGCTCTGGCGAGAACCAAAGTTAAGAACTTTGACTTAAGTGTCATGAAGCATCCTCACTTGAAGTCTGTTAAAAACTTCAATGACAACTTCACCTTCATGGGCAGCGTGGATTATCCAGAACAAGACCTAGGCGGAAAGGTTTTCATTGTTGAAACAGAAGCCGTTGAAGGCTCTCATAAAAGTCATATGACTATCATGTTCTGGGTCGATTGCATGGGAGATCTTAAATGGCGAAATAAAACCGATTACACATGTACTAGCGATAAACTTACCTTCAACTACAAGCTCCTCAATTTCCGCCTCGAAAAACTCCTCAATTAATTCATCCTCCCTGTCCAAAAGGTATGACACCTTTTGGGCAGAGGCCTTCTTAATAGGCGACTTCTCGATCCAAAGTGAGACTATAAGTACAAGACTGCTCGGTTTCATCATCGCTAATGACGTAAGTTCCATTAAATCTCTTCACACCCACAAGTTCGGTAAAACTCCCAGATAAACTAATAGTCTGGCAGCTCCCCGCCGGAAATCTCGTTCCAGAAAGTTCACCACAATTGCGGCCAGTAAGACTTACTTCACCTGTCACGGGAGAGATGGGTAAGCTTCCCAGTGGATGCGATGGGAGACCCACAATGGTATCTCGATATCCCAAATACATTCTCATCTCCATATTCGCAGCAAGCTCAAGACGAGTCGCAGATGAATCGACGCGATAGCAGAGGGCCCTATTGTCAGAGATTTCATTGATGTTTCCTGCGTAAAGGCCACAGTAACCCGTGAGGTCCCCAAACCCCACTGAGCAGCTTACATTTTCTTCAACTTCTCCAATGGAGGCCCCAGTCATAACCGCAGTCACATTATGAATACTACTGGCATTTCCAAAAGTATCCCGGAGAGTAAGTGTCAGCGGCACACTTCCTGGACCAGTTCCAATCGCCATAATCGCAATGGATCTCACTCCATTGGTGACTATGGGAAAATCAACCAAGAAGCTCTTTCCTTGCAGGAGACTCGAACCCGATACTTCAGCACTCGAGACAAAATAATTATCCGAATAAATTCCCTGAATTTCACCATTGGCCTCATTCCAACTGATGGAAAAGTTCACGGTAGGGGGAGAGATATCGGAGGTATTAAGCGAGAAGGAGCCTTCCATTTTTTTCTCAAAGTCCTGAGCAAATGCCGAAATTGAGAGCGAAAACAGCATCAACAATCTTATTAAAACGGTCATTTACTCCTCCTTTTTTTACCAAATTATGATCTCCTTGTTTGAAGAGTCATCTCAAGCAACAAACCTTGGACAAATCCCCATAAAATCGTAGAGAATGGGGGCACTTTTCACTCTCAAGGAGCTTTTATGAAGCTAAGCATTATTGGCACAGGCTATGTAGGCCTAGTTACAGGAACTTGTTTTGCAGAAATGGGTCACAACGTGACTTGTATCGATATTGACGCCGCTAAAGTCGAGCGCATGAAGAATGGTGAATGTCCGATCTTTGAACCAGGACTTGAGCCGATGATGCAAGCAAACTTCAACGAAGGTCGTCTGCACTTTGATAATACCTATAATTCGGTGACCGAGGCCGAAGCCGTTTTCCTTGCCGTTGGAACTCCATCTTCTGATGATGGCCAGGCCGATCTTAAATATGTTTTCGCTGCTTGTGACTCTATCGCTCCCTTCTTAAGAGAGGGATCAGTGGTAGTGGTGAAGTCCACCGTTCCAGTAGGAACAGGAAATAAAGTTCGCGAGCACTTAAAATCTAAAACCAATAAAAAATTCTTCGTGGTGAATAACCCTGAGTTCTTAAAAGAAGGCTCGGCCGTTGAGGACTTCATGAAGCCAGAAAGAATCATCATCGGCTCTCAAGAAGACGAGTCAGCAGAAATTATCGAAGAGCTTTACGAGCCATTTAATCGTCAAGTTAAGCGCACCATTCGCATGAGTAATATCTCTGCTGAAATGACTAAGTATGCGGCTAACTGCTTTCTCGCGACCAAGATCTCTTTCATGAATGAAGTTGCTCGTTTGTGTGACATCACGGGTGCTGACGTTGAAGAAGTTCGTCATGGAATTTCAACCGATTCACGAATCGGCTCTCAGTTCTTGTACCCAGGTCCAGGTTACGGTGGATCTTGTTTTCCAAAAGATGTGAAGGCGCTGGTTTACACAGCTCGTGAGCACGGAATCAATTTCAAGATCGTTGAAGCCGTGGAAGAAGTAAACAAAGAGCAGAAGAAGTACTTAGTAAATAAAGTGAAGAAGCACTTCAATGGCGACGTTAAAGGCAAGGTCTTTGTTATCTGGGGAACCGCTTTCAAGGCCAATACCGACGACATCCGCGAAACTCCGGCCATCGATACCGTAGTGGCCCTCCATGAGGCCGGTGCTAAGGTCCGCATCCACGACCCAGAAGCCGCCGATCACTTCCAGCAGTTCATGAATAAGAGCGGAATCCCGGTGGATCAGTTCGAAAACAAATACGATGCCCTAAATGGTGCCGATGCCCTCATCGTCCTAACCGAGTGGAAGCAATACCGTGCTCCTGACTTCGACGAAATCAAATCCCGCTTGAAGTCCCCACTTCTCTTCGACGGCCGCAACCTCTACAGTACCAAAAAAGTACTAGAGCAAGGTTTCACCTACTACGCCATCGGCAAATCCATTAAATAAATTCCT
>DFXX01000054.1 GCA_002381765.1 Bacteriovoracaceae bacterium UBA4097
CCACTTAAGACCTTCTCTAAAAAGTGCTTGGAGAAGATGCTCGATCACACTTGGCCCGGTAACGTGCGTGAGCTTGAAAACGAAGTAGAACGCCTAGTAGTACTGGCCGGTGATGATAAGACCATTACTCCTGATATGCTTTCAGCGAGAATTCTTGAGAGCACCGAGACGGGTGGAAGCTCAAGCTCTGGTGGTGGTGCATTCCTTAAAGGTGTAAATACCAATGGCTCTCTGAAGGAAGCCCTGGAAGAGTTAGAGATTCTCATGATTCGTGAAGGACTTAAGCGCTGCGCATTTAATAAATCGAAGCTTGCTAAGGAGCTAGGAATCTCGCGAGCGGGACTCATCATGAAGGTAGATAAATACGGATTAGATAAACGGGCACAGAAAAGAGCTGCCGGCGAATAACTCATAAAGAGGCCCACTTCGGGCCTCTTTTCATTTAAAGACCCAAAGCATAAACCTCTGAAACCATGGTCATATCTCTATAAACTGGGGTATAACCTTGGGACATTTTGAGGAGGATCTGATGCTGACAACTGAGCAAAGACGTGACCAACTCGCTGCCCTGTCCCAACAAGCTGAACTTGGTGGTGGAGAGGAGCGAATCAATAAGCAACATGAACAAGGAAAATTCACGGCAAGAGAGAGAATTTCAAAGCTCCTGGATCCTGAATCTTTCATCGAATTTGATAAATTTGTTACTCACCGGTGTAACTCCTTCGGTATGGAAAAAACCAAGTTCTTGGGTGACGGTGTGGTTACGGGGATTGGAAGAATCAATGGCCAGCAAGTGGCGATCTTCTCTCAGGACTTCACCTGTTGGGGTGGGGCGCTGGGAATGGCCTATGCTAAGAAGATTTGTAAGGTCATGGACTTTGCACTTGAAAATAAAATTCCGGTGATTGGGATCAATGATTCCGGTGGGGCGAGAATTCAGGAAGGGGTGGAGTCCTTAGCGGGCTATGCGGAGATTTTCTACCGCAACGTTCAGGCTTCGGGGGTGATTCCTCAGATCTCTCTTATCATGGGGCCTTGTGCTGGTGGAGCGGTTTATTCGCCTGCTATGACAGACTTTATTTTCATGGTGGATAAGACTTCTTATATGTTTGTGACGGGTCCGGATGTGATTAAGACTGTGACTCATGAAGAAGTTACGAAAGATGCGTTGGGTGGAGCTGGAACTCATAATGAGAAATCTGGCGTTGCCCACTTTAAGTGCGATGATGAAGATGATTGCTTTGAGAGAGTGAGAGAGCTCTTTGCCTTTATCCCTGCTTGCAATAAAGAGAAGCATAAGCCGAAGCTCACGACCGATCCGGTCTCGAGAGCAAATTCCAAGCTTAAAAACTTCATTCCGGATAGCTCGAAGAAGCCCTACGATATGCATGAGCTGATCCTGGAAGTCATCGATGATCAGCACTTCTTAGAAGTTCATAGAGACTTTGCTAAAAATATCCTCACGGGCTTTGCTTCCATTGGTGGAATCAAGGTGGGGATTGTGGGTAACCAGCCAAATTACTTGGCGGGATGCCTGGATATTGATTCATCGGTTAAGGCCGCGCGCTTTGTGCGCTTCTGTGATGCTTTTAATATTCCGATTATTACTCTAGTGGATGTTCCGGGCTTCTTGCCGGGAACGGTACAAGAGTACGGTGGGATCATTCGTCATGGAGCGAAACTTCTTTACGCTTATTCGGAAGCCACTGTGCCGCTTATCACCCTTATCACTCGTAAGGCCTATGGTGGTGCTTATGATGTGATGGCCTCAAAACATATTCGCGCAGATATTAACCTCGCTTACCCAACGGCCGAGATTGCGGTGATGGGAGCAGAGGGGGCGGTGAATATTGTGTTTAGAAATGAGCTTAAGGGTCTATCGGGAGAAGCTTTCGTTAAGAAGAAAGCGGAACTTGTGGATAACTACGAAAATAACTTTGCCAATCCGTATCGCGCGGCGGAGCTCGGGTATCTGGATGAAATCATCAATCCGGAAATTACTCGTAGCCGACTTTATCAGTACCTCAAGGCCCTGGAGCATAAGAAGATAGCAACCCCAGACAGAAAACACGGGAATATTCCATTATGAAAGGTAAAAGAGTACTCATCATCAATCGCGGCGAGATTGCCATTCGTGTAGCTAAGGCCCTCAATGAGTTGGGACTTATTTCAGTGGGTGTGTGGACAGATAATGAAACCGAGCCACCTCACTTGGAATACTGCCAGGAATGGGTGCATCTCGCTGGATCAAATAATAAAGAAACCTATTTAGATATCCCGAAAATTATGAAGATCATCGAAGATTATAAAATCGATGGCGTTCATCCGGGATACGGCTTTTTATCGGAGAACCGTGAATTCTCGGAAACTCTGGCGAAGAAAGGGATTACCTTCATTGGCCCCAATCCCGATGCCGTTTATAAAATGGGGGCGAAGGATATCTCTAAGCAGATCGCAAAAGAAGCCGGAGTTCCCGTGGTTCCGGGATCAACGGGTGAAGTTGATTCGGTGGAAGAAGCCATTAAGATTGGAAATGAAATTGGCTATCCGGTGCTACTTAAGGCCGTGGCCGGTGGTGGTGGTAAGGGCATGCGTCCTTGCTATAATGAGAAAGACGTCAAAGAGAATTTCTCAGCCGTGCAAAGAGAAGCTCTTTCGAGCTTTGGCTACGCGGGACTCTTGGTTGAGAAATATGTTTTAAATCCTCATCACATTGAAGTGCAGATCCTCGCCGACAAAAAAGGCAATGTTTATCACGTTTTTGAGAGAGAGTGCTCGGTTCAGCGTCGTCACCAAAAAATTATCGAAGAAGCGCCTTCGCCCTTTATAGGAGCTGATGAAGCTGTGAGAAAGGCGATCTGTGAGACAGCGGTGAAGTGTGCTAAGGCCGTGAACTATGATTCTGCCGGAACGGTGGAATTCATTATGGGCGAAGATAAGAAATTCTATTTCCTTGAGATGAATACACGTATTCAGGTGGAGCATCCCATTACTGAAGAAATCACCGGTGTGGATCTCGTGGCCAATATGATTAAGGCGGCTTTTGGAGAGTCGTTGGATTTTAATTCTCAAGAAGATATTAAAATTCAAGGCCACGCCATTGAGCTTCGCATTTGTGCGGAAGATCCTATCAGCATGCTACCAGCTCCGGGTAAGATCGTGGGCTTTGAGACGACTTTCCCACAAGGGATTCGCTTCGATCACTGCATCTATCCCAAGTTTGCCATCACTCCGGACTTTGATCCCATGATCGGAAAACTCATCGCTAAGGGCTTTAACCGCGAGGTCGCTCTTCGCAAAGTTAAGAACGCACTAGATGGTCTTATCATCGATGGTATCAAAACCAATATCCCACTTCATAAAGTAATCCTCGAAGAGGAAAACTTCGTGAAAGGCAAGTACTCCACAAACTACATCGGCACAGTGAAGCCACAGGAAAAAGTTCCAGTGAAAGACAGCATCGAATCCTTTATGGTGAAGATCGCGGGCATTGAACTCAATCAAATGGGAGGTGTGAAGTGAGATATTATTTCATGAACCAGGAGATGGAAGACTTCGCTCTAGATGTGGAAGTAGGAGCTAACCGCGTTTTTGAATTCACTCATGAAGGCAAGAAGACCAAACTTTTTACCCGCCATCTTGCTGGTAAAGATTATTATTCTTTCGATGAAAAGCGCTGGGTGAAACTACCTAAGCTTGGGGCCAATGAAGTCTTGGTTTCAAACGCTGAAACTTACCGCGTATTCCGGGGCTTCAAGCCATCAGGTCTTCACGCTGGTGGAGCAGGAGCTCTTATTACTCAAATGCCAGGCAAGGTGGTGAAGCTCTTTAAGAAAGAGGGCGACACTGTAGCGAAGGGCGAGACGGTGCTTATTCTTGAGGCCATGAAGATGGAAAACGAGATTAAGTCGGGAGCGGATGGTTTTATTAAAGCGATTAATATTAAAGAGGGTCAGGCGTTAGAAGCTGGCTTCTTGATGGTTGAGATCGAAGAATAAGCTATTTAGCTTTAGTTCCTGTGGTTGATTTGAAAATCTATTTTTGCTACCATTTTACAATATGATCAGGTGAGGGTGTGCGCTAACACACCCTCTAAAACCTCATCCCCTCAACTCTAAAACTGCAACTATAAGCTGCAGAATTAGAGAGAGCAGAGTCAGCACCCTGATCATGTCTTCCATAACAAAACCTTTTCGTGAAAGGCGCCCTTCATTGGGCGTCACGGAAGACTTCTGCTTTTAAATGAAAAGACGGGTTTGGGGCGAGGCTTTTTAAAGAGTTTGGTGAAGAGTGTTCAGTCTTGAAAAGTTGAAAAAGTGAGGGCGCAAGAATTGCGCCCTCTAGAATTTATAATTACTCAGTAACGGTAAAGCTTCTGGTACAATTTCTCACATGGTGAGCACTTACTCCATCCGGCTTCCAAAGCCCAACATCCAGGCAGTATTTACTAGCAGGGAAGTTGGCAGGAATGGTGTATTCCCAAGTATGTTTCTTTAATTCATTCGGAAAGTAATGTTCATAGGCATAGATTTTCTGAA
>DFXX01000109.1 GCA_002381765.1 Bacteriovoracaceae bacterium UBA4097
GGCCGGTCATCCATATCTTCTTTTGAACAAAGGATATAAATGACACAGCTTGCTATAAAGATATGCTACTGACTTTGCAAAGGATAATTTATGTCTCGAGTAATAGCTTTGCTATTTTTTTTTATTGTCTTTAACGAGGAAGCCTACTCTTTCAATTGGCGTGAGTGCAGGAAGTTTTTAAACAAGGATAATTCCTTAACTGGAGCAGCAGCATTTTCTTCTACTACGAGTTTCTTCTCTTCGATTGGTGAATGTGCAATGATTGGAAAAACGGATCATGATGCTAAAGTCTTCATAGCGCACAACAAGGATAAAATGCTAGAAGATTTTGCAAATGGAAGTGGTGAATATAGCAATGCTTTTGCCAATCTTTATCACTGTGACCCGGCAACGTTTTGTGATTTCCGTAAAAGAGAAACATATCGAGCTATTTAAGCTTCAGAAAGATGAAGATGTCTTCAATTTTCTAAGAGATGAAATTTCTAAAATAAGAAAATCAGGAGGTAATTATGGAAAGGCCACTCACTCGAGCTAACTTTCTGACAAAAGATGACTATTTAAAAGATTTATTAATAATAGAATTTTCTCCACTGAATGCCTTGGCTGACGTAACCCCATCCACCCCAAGCTCAGAAACTATCAACATACTTATGGAATAAGCAGGAGAAAATGGAGTCAAATGTGGCAAGATTCCTACATCAGCATATTTGAAGTTCGTCAAAAATGGCTACTCAGCAATAGCTGCTCCGCCCTTCACTTATCTTGAAACGACAAGTGTGGAAAAATCGACCTGAGTAGGAATATAGAAGATTTCTAAACCTAACTAAGAGAATATCTGATGAATTTACAAAGTAATGCTTTCATATCACTTAGATCTCTGAAATATACTTTCTGGTACAGAATCATTCCAACTCTGCTTTTTATCTCGATTCTCTCAATCTGGATTAACCTGAGAGAAAAATCATCAATTCAAGCCTTTATGTACATTTCAGTAATATTACCCATGTTTATATTCATGGTTGTAGTCGAGACATGGATGGACTCCCATAGAGAGCTTACTTTCAATAATGTAATTAATTATAAAATCTTTGGTAAAAACAAGTTCACTATTGATTTTACAAATATTTCTGTCTCAATATCTGATTACGACAGATCCATTGTCATTACCCCAAAACCTTCTATGTTTGGAATAAATTCAGCACGTTTTTCTTTCGTTCCTAACAATGAATTGATCAGAATTATTAATTTCTTCGAGGACAAAGGTGTCATAATTAAGAAAAGAACAAGAATAGATCGTTTAGCGAAATCACTTGTAATAATAGGATCCATTCTTCTATTACATTTGGCAGCCTTAATACTCACTGGTGCCGCAAACAAAGATATAATTCAGAGTTTCCTTATGTTTTTTTATCCAGCACTGACCATTTCAATATTGTCGAGCTTACGATGCATATATTTCGTGGACATTACATAAAGGAATGTTTCATTTTATTCTTAAATTACATACAATTTTTTGGTACAACCTAAATTAGGATAAGCTCATGGTCATAACAAAAAAATTGTTAGTAGTCGGCTTCTTTGTACCAACATTGATCACTATTGGTTACTTCCAGGCAGGAGATAGTCCTAGTGATATATTCATATTTCTTTCGAGACATTACCTTTTCTTAATTTACCTATTAATTATTGGGATGCCGTCTCTTTCTAATATGCTTATCTCCATTGATAACTTTAGCGATCGCTACAGTTATTTTCTTGGAAACTTGTTTTTGTATGTTTTTACAATTTCTACAAACATCTACTTCTATTGCCACTTCGTGAGCTAAATGTACTCAGATGTATTCTCGATAATTTCAAACTAACCTAAACTTTCTTCCGATCCTTATACGTATCCGCCTTATTCATCTGCCCCAACCCCAACCCATAACTCTCCATCACCTGCAGTTCTTCCACCGCTTTCTCAGAAGTAATCTTGCCCGTAATAAGCTTTAAATAGGTTAGAATCTTGAGATTAATCTCCTGCGGCTTCTCACTCAAGGCTTCTAAGCGAAAGGTTGATACACCCTTTTCAATCAGATCCTTCACTAAAAATCCCGCCGACTGAGGGGTCGCCTTAAAGAAGGTATTCCGGCATTCATGATCGGCCTTAAGAAAGTGCCAGTTACCGTAAGGGTCTTTGAGTTTTACTTCATGCTTCTCACACGGCTTACCACAATCTCTGAAGGAGTGCCCTTCTGAGAGGAAGGCCGCAAACACACAATGCTCCATATGAAACTCAGGCATGTATTGGTGAAGGGTGACTTCAATGTGGGAAGGATCAGAGGCCTCGATAAAATCAAAGAGCTGAGTTTGATTTAGATCATAGGAAGCGTTCACTGTTCCCAGTCCCTTGTTCGCGAGATACTCTAAGCTCAGAGCATTGGTCACATTGAGGGAGAAGTCTCCGATGAGTGGAATGGTGGTCTTTTGGCGAAGGTACTCTAGCGCACCAAGATTTCTTACCAGAATCAGATCCGGTTCATTTCGAATAATGGTATTTAAGTTGTAGTACTCCTGAGGCTTTAAGATGCGTGTGGTGGCAATCCCAGCGACAAGACCCAATCCCTTGATAAGCTGAATGGATTTGGCGTAATCCTTCCCAAACTCAAAATCTAGGATAACTGCCTTGATATTTTGCTTAAAATCCTGAAAGCTCGAGAAGCTCTCGGCAAAACCACTCACCTGCTCAAAGTTTCGAAGAACGATATTAAGACCTGGTGTTAAACTCAGTTGAGATTTTTTCTGAGGAAAGCTAAAACTCCGAAGTCCCGAATTCTCTCTTTTTACTCTTAAGGCATTCATCTTCTCCACAAGATCCCGACGCATGATCTTGAGTTCTTTATGATTTAAAAAAAGATTCTCCTGAACTTGCGCCTCAAAGTCATGCATGAGGTAGACGGTATTGCCAAGAGCCGAGAGTTCATCGGAGATGGCCTCAGGAGTGAGGGGTCTTGACTGAGCTTCTGAGAGGGTTGAGCTTGAATAAACCCGCACCACTCGCCCTTCGGGATCGGTGGCCGCCGCGATCAGGGCCTCACCAATTCTGCCTTCCACAAAAAACTTCAGAGAAATTTTCTTCTGATGCTCCCGCGAGTGCCATCCCTTCTGAAGTTCCTTATCGCGAGGTTCATTGGAATTGATAAAAACTTTCATATGGGGAACGAGTTCAAGATTTTTTGAAACGAGCTCCACTTCCCAATCCTTGCCATTTTTCTTGGCGGCAAAGATCTTCGATCCCACTTCACTCTTTCCAACGAAGAGAAGCCCCATGCCGGCCTTAAGCTCTGTCGTAGATTCAAGTGTCACGATATTTTTCTTAAGGGATTTGATGGACCCGACTTCCAGACCTCGGTGAGCACTATAAGTCCCATCCACTAAACGCTGATGATCCACTCCATGAAACCAGCCACTAAAAAAGCCGCGGGAATAGGTGGTAGAGAGATCATTTAATCGTGAGTTTAGTTTAAGGGGCTTCCCATCCAGCACTTCCCGATAGTTCTTTGCGGCCGTGGCCACATACTCCGGAGTCTTTAAGCGGCCCTCTACCTTAAAGGAATCCACTCCCAATTCCTTAAGAGTGCCCACTTCTTCGATCCCCATAAGATCCTTAGGAGAAACGAGATATTTTTGATTTCCTAAATTCTTCTTCTCATCATCCACCCACAGCTCATACTCCA
>DFXX01000003.1 GCA_002381765.1 Bacteriovoracaceae bacterium UBA4097
GAAATAACGAGTTTACCTGTCTTCTTCTTATGAAGAGATCTGACTTCTAGTTCCAATTGCTCAAGCTCACTTAATATGTTTCTGCTTTTTTTCAGAAGGTGAAGTCCAGCCCCCGTTAATTCAACCTGACGGGTACTTCTGGTAAATAAGGATACACCAAGTTCAAACTCCAGTTGATGAATGAGCCTGGTTAAGGGGGGTTGAGACATGTTGAGCCGAAGTGCAGCTTTAGTAAAATTAAGCTCTTCAGCTACTGTAACAAAAGCCTTTAACTGTCGGATTTCCATTAATACCTTTTAGGTATCAATAGTGATACCTACCTCGCAATTATCATACACATTACTAGCAAGTAAAATAAAGAAATGAAATGTGTTCTTAACAGAAGGCAAATGATTCAAATGACTTCACTTGCCGGCCTTATTATAAATCCAAAACAGGAACTGAATATGTCTAGCAAAACAGATGTCGTCATAATTGGAGGAGGACCCGCTGGTCTTACTGCCGCCCTAACCTTGGCCAGAGGGGGGCGATCCATTATTGTGATGGATAATGGAAAACCCAGGAATGCTCCGGCAAAACACATGATGAACTTTCCTTCACGAGAAGGTATTCCGCCGCAGGAATTTAAAAAGCTAATTCTAAGAGACTTAAGTGTTTATAAAGAATTTCGGCTTAAAAAATCCCAGGTTCACTCAGTCAAAAGAACGGAATATGGGTTCAGAATCAATGATGAGATCGAGTGCAAAAAGATAATACTCGCTCATGGTGTTCAGGACATACTTCCTCCTATTCCTGGGATGAAAGAATTATGGGGAATATCTCTCCATCATTGTCCTTACTGCCATGGTCACGAATATAAAAGTGGAGCAATTGGTCTAATTGGCAACGGGGAGTATGGCACTCATATGGGAGCCATCGTAAAAGGTCTCTCAGATGATCTCATCCTTTTTACAAACGGAGATTCCAATATTAATCACAAGTTGTTTGATAAAAATGGCATTAAAGTCTATACCGATAAGATCGTAGAGCTTGATCTTCACAAGGGATTTCTCCAAGCGGTGAAACTTTCCTCTGGTGACGCTGTTGAGAGAGTTAGTCTCTATATAAAACCTGAGCAGAAACTATCCAGTTTAGTTGGCGTCGAGCTTGGTTGTGAATTGACAGAAATGGGTCTACTTAAGGTGGATGCAATGGGAATGACGACTCAGACAGGAATATATGCTGCTGGAGATATCATGGAACCACGGCAATCAGTTGTTCTTGCCTGCGCTTCAGGAATGGCCGCCGCAGCATCTGCTAATTACTCAATCATGAGCGAAAACTTCACCAGTTAAATTGGCAGCCCCTCCTTCTCCATGATTCGTAGGGCATTGGTGGTATCGCAGATTCCTTGATTAATCTTATAATCATAAACAAGTCGACCATCCTTAAACATTTCTTTGAAATGATAGTGCTTAAAGATTCTATCCTTCTCCAAACTCTTTGCAATATTGATATCATGAGTGGTGAGTAGCCCACAGCAATGGGAAGTCAGGGAAAACTCTTTTAAATAGGCCACGGCTCCCTGATATCTCTCTTCATTATTAGTTCCTCGATAGATCTCATCAACTAGAAAGAGAAAAGGATGCTCTAAACTACTGCCTCTGCCCTCTTCCAATATTTCTTTAAGTCTCTTAACTTCAAAGTAAAATAGCGACATTTCTTTTTCCAAAAAATCTTGAGCTTTAATAAGGCTTTTGAGGGATAGATTCTGAATTCTAAACTCCTGGGCCAAAACAGTTGTACCGGCCTTGGCCAGAGCAATATTGACTCCGATGGTTCTAAGAAAGGTACTTTTACCGGCCATATTTGAACCAGTTATTATGGCAACTGGAGAACCATTTTCGATGGTATAGGTATTAGTTACCCCTTTCCCTTTATCCATAAGTGGATGACCAATATCCGTAGCTGAGAGATAGACTTGATCATCAGCTTTTAAAAAGCTCGGAAAGATTCCTTTCTTCATTTGTGCGTAATCAGAAAGCGATACCAGGGCTTCAAGTCTTCCCAAACCATCCATCCAATGCTTCAAATGGGGAGCGTTCTTAGACTTCAATTTTTCAAGAATTATCAAAAGTCCAAAATCCCATGGAAGAATGAAATTTAATATCAGACCTAATAATGGATTTGCTCTGACACTTAAAAGGGCAACGACCCAATTGACTTGTTTAAGAAGTGTAGAGGGCGGCTCTTCCTTAAAAAACTTAAACTCTTCATAAAGAGCATCATCTTTTTTTATATTTAGTCCTTCCATCAAATTAAAAACAGGAAATAGTCTTTCAAGTGAAATTTGGAGCTGCAGTCCTTCCTCAAAGGCATTAGAGGATTGATTCTTCAGTAACTGATAAATGAGGAAGATAAATGGCGAAGAAAGAAGATAGTATGGTTTCATCTCCCCTATCGTTGAGCCCAGAATAAGAAAGGCATTAATTATTTGAATAAATACCAAGAGAGAAAACAGGGCAATAAAATTCTTCGTGAGGAAGCGAACACCAAAGACAGAGAATAATTCCTCTTTCTTAATAAGTGCATTTGTGTGAAGCCTCCCCAGGAGCTTGAACTTCATTCTAAAGATAACCAAAGGGAGAAGTTCCATGACTTTCTTTTGACGAACTAAAATGGAGGTCATGGATTCTTTTTTTGAGAGAAGATGCTCGACCAGGGTCTTTTGCCCTAAATCAGAAATACAATTATCCATAATATGCAATATGGAGTGTTCACCCAGAAGATTTAGATCCGTCGCTGTAATGAAATCAATCTCATCCATATTGAATACAGGAGAACGATACTTCGGCAACTCCTTCCAGTTCAGCTCTTTGCGATTATTTTCCAGGCCCAAAATTTCTAGATAGGTTTTCCATTTAGTCATCTTTCTCATGAGGCCAGCATGAAAGAAAGACGAGGCAATAAAAAGTGCAATGAAGGAGCCCATCAGGAGAATAAACAAATAGGAATCGTATCGTCCCCAAAAGAGGAAAAAACTAAACAGGGACACAAAAGTAAGAAACCATCGCCCAGAAATAATTTTATCGATCACATTTTGAAGCTTAATAATTTTTACGTTTGCCTGATGAATTTTATTCATAAAATTACCAAAGACCTTCTGCTGCTAAGATTTTCTTGGTTATGGCCTTAGCGCGTGGACCACCATAATCAGTTTTGAAGCGAGGCTTAAGATCGATGAGGTTTGTCACGGCGATATACTCCTGCTCATCTTTTTTTAAATGCGCAACAAACCAACCCAAATGAAGCGAATTTTCTTTGTTATAAAAATTACTTCCAGTTTTTCCACTTAATGTGAATCCCTGAGGTGATTCTTCTAAAAAGGTTATTTCTCTAGTGATTCTCATGGCCCTTTTACTTACTGGAAGGGTCTCACCCCATAATCTTTCCATGAATTCAACCTGCTCAAAAGCAGAAATATTTAGTCCTCCCTCTTCATAAGGAGGAGTAAGCCAAGCAGTGAGGATTCCCTGTGAAAGATTTTGATCACCATAATGAAAGGCCCCCAGATATTCCTTGATCTTTCTTTCTCCCAGGAGAGGAGTAATTCTTTGAGAGTACCAGACGACTGAGTTTTCCATCCAGCTTCTTGCTGTATGATCACGATTGAGAACTTCTCGAGATCCTCTCTTGCCATCCCACTTAAAAGAACTCTGAGTATCCCTTAAGACTCCGCTATCATAGGCCATCACTGCCAAAGGAATCTTAAAGGTAGAAAAAGGCGGAAGTCTTTGTTGACACTGCTCTTTACCTATAATCTTCTCAAACTTATCCGTCTTAAGATTAAAGAGAAGGAAGCATCCCTTCATATCCTGAAAATAAGCCTTTGTTTTTGGTTTATGAGAGCAGGAGGTCATAAAAAAGGCTAAGGTTAATAAAAGGTATTTCATGAGAACATTCTACTTCTTTGCACATAATTGTAAAAGGCGGTCAAGGTCAACGAGGAACGTGTCAAAAGATCTTCTCACGGATACTCCAGAAGTGCTTATGTTTGCGAGCAATAACAAATATGGGTAAGCGGAACTTATCTTTTGCCCTAATAGCTTCTTCTAAACTATTTATAAAAAGCCTTTGCCCTGGTAACCTCTCGTGCATTCGAACAAAATTGAAATAAAAAGCTCGACAGTCTTCCACAGAGTTTAAATAAAAATATTCTTTTAATGATTCTGCATCGGCGTCAAAGTAGCTAACCTCTAAGCGAGCATTTCCTTTTTTGTCATAACTTGCCTCAAGGTGCATAGTCTCTACCCGCATAATATGAGCATCTTTTAGTGACATGGCCTCTTTAAGCTTCTTATCATCATCTACTAAAACATGTTGGCAAGAGTTACAGCTTCTGGCTGCAATATCATTCTCTTCACCGCATTTATCACATCTCTTAAATCGAAAGCGATATCCACAACTTTGAACCTCACCAGTTATTGAATCCTCAAAGGCCCCCTGACATTTTCGGCCATAGTGCTCAATGAGAACACCTTCACTATCTTTGATACCCCAGAAATGATTTTCTACTCCACATTGGGGGCAAATCACTTCAACTGGAACGGACTGAGCATTAGGGCGATCCTCCTCTATTAAAGGAGAATAAAGATCGTGCCCTTGTCCGGTATAATCCAAAATCAAGCAATCTTCTTTTTCAGGGCTGAGTCTTAAGCCTCGGCCAATAATCTGCTGATATAGACTCACAGATTCGGTAGGACGAAGAATGGCGATAACATCCACATGAGGAGCATCAAAGCCAGTTGTTAATACAGATACGTTAACTAGATACTTTAGTTTTTGTGACTTAAAGGCTCCAATGATCTCATCCCTCTCTGGCCCCGGAGTCTCTCCTGTAACCAGGGCAGAGACATAAGGAGGCAGGCACTTCATGATTTCAATGGCGTGATTTACAGAGCTCGTAAAGATCATGACCCCCTTTCTGTCCTTGGCCATCTCGATAATATTTTGAATAATCAAAGGAGTAATTCTCTTCTGATCTTTGAGCACTTCTTCAACCTCTGCCTGAATAAATCTCCCCTTTTCAAGTTTTAGAGAAGAGAAATCATAGCAGGCCACGGGTGAATCAATTTTGATGGGAGGTGTGAGATAACCATTATTTATCATGTACCTGATAGACAAATCGAAAATACACTTAATAAATAAGCGATCCTCAAGAGTTCTCTGTCGTTTTTTTTGTCGGTGATATTGATAGATCCAACCAAGTCCCAAACGATATGGAGTTGCAGTAAGCCCCAGGACGCAAAGTGCTGGATTATTTTTTTGGAGTTTAGAAATAACTTGCAGATACTGTGTCTCTCCATCCATTGAAACTCGGTGACATTCATCAATAACAAGTAGAGAGAAGTTATTAAAAAAGTCTTCAGGTGCGCGTGCAATGGACTGGATACTTCCAAAGATCACTTTATGATCCATGTCTTTACGGTTTAGGCCTGCTGAGAATATTCCTGCAGTGAGACNNGAATGAGAGATACTTTGCGTGATTCTGTTCAACTAACTCTCTTACATGGGCCAGGACCAGTACGCGCCCTTTAGCTAGTCTTGCAAGTTCAGCAATTACCAGACTTTTCCCCGCTCCAGTGGGAAGAACAATAACGGCCGGTGATTTTGAATGTCTAAAATGTTGAAGAGTGGCCTCTACGGCTTCCTGTTGATAAGGGCGCAGCTGATACAAATTAATCTCGCATTAATAATTTGAATAAGAAACTGTACACATAAAATGAGAATAAAGATAGAGAAGTTAGATTGTTGAATTTAGTAAACTTCTTCCCTGTTGACGCAAGGAGAAAAGTGACTCAATACGGCCTAGCTCAAAACTAAGGAGCTTTGTTAAAACGAGATGCGGCTTCTCATTATTGACATTACTTCCTCCGGTAAGTAATTAGCTCCCAACCAAAAAAACAGGAGATACCATAATGAAAACTGCATTTCTTGCCCTCTTAATTGCTTTCTCTTTCAACTCTTTCGCTACTACTCTAGTAGCTACTTCTCCAGCTGTTGATACTGTATCAATCCCAGGCGACTACGAAGGTAACTTCACTAACTTCATCAGCATGGGTGACGGTACTTACGGTATCGTAGTAAGCCTTAAGAGCACTCACTACTACTCTGGAACTCAGAACTACAATGCTTACTTCAGACCAACTGAAGGCGTAATCACTAAAGTTGGAAACACTCTAGTTTTCAATCTTGATGGTGTTAAAACTGTAATCGCGACTAAAGGTCGTTGGTTCAATAATTGGAACCTTAAGCCAGGTGTAAGCATTGCTGCTAACGTTGAAGCAACTGACAGACGTTTAGGTTGGGATGTTTACAGCGTTTCTGCTGAACTAGTTATCGAGTAATTAAATTACTATCGGCAGACTTTACTTAAGGTCTGCCGATTATTCTTTCTACCGCTTCTTTAAGATTTTCATTTCCCGCCATCTTCGTAATTATCTGAAAAACTGACTGATCCAAGAATTCTCTTTCTTCAACTTCAAGCTGTTTAGAAGTATGGAGAATGATCGGAATTTCTCTTAACACCTTATCCCCCATAACCTCATTAATAAAATCTATACCCGTTTTACCCGGCATTACGAGATCCAGGATAATCAAATCTGGTCTAAACAGACGAGCAAGTCCCAGGCCTTCATCAACTGACTCAGCTTCCTTTAATTTGATGTTCTTACCATTCAGCATCTTCGAGATGCCGTACCTCATTGAACTATCATCGTCGACAATGAGGATCTTGGGATTTTCAGAATTAACGGTTCGAATGTCTTTTGCCTCAATAGATGGTATTGGCTCGCAAGACTGTGTGGAAAGAGGTATTCGCAATCGAAAAGAGGACCCTTTCCCGGGGGTACTTTCCACAGTAAGCTGGCCCTCTAAAAGAGTTGCTAACTTTTTAGATAAAGAAAGACCAAGGCCAGTTCCCTTGCTTTTTTTCTGAAGAGGATTTTCAATCTGAATGAATTCTTCAAAGATATCGTTAATATTTTCTGCAGGAATTCCAATACCAGTATCCTTCACTTCAAAACAAAGAATATTTTCATTCTCTATGTTGGCAATGACTCTCACTTCGCCTCTTTCAGTATATTTCAAGGCATTACTGATTAAGTTCCTGAGAATTTGGGAAAGCTTTCCTTCGTCAGTATGAAGAGATATCAGTGAAAGATTATCGGGCACATAGAAATTCAAATGAACATTCTCATTTGAATTTATGGGGCGCATAAGACCTCTTAAAGTACTGAACAGTTCCGATACATGAAAGGTGGTTTTTCTGACTTCAATTTTTCCTGCTTCAATCTTAGCAATGTCCAAGAGGTCATTAACCATATCAGATAATCCCTTGGCAGCCTTGATGATAAAATTGACCTGCTTCAGCCGCTCAGGAGCATTCTCTGTCTGGGCTTCTTTCATGATTATACTCGCAATGCTTAAAATTGAATTTAAAGGAGAACGAAATTCATGGGTCATATTAGACAAAAAACTTGTCTTGGCTTCACTGGCAATTTTCAGTGATTCAGCTTTCTCATCCAATTCTGCATATAGAGCGACCACTCCCCTATTTGTATCTTGTAGTTCCTGATTGAGTCTTGTGAGTTCTTCTTTTTTTTCATTGAGTTCGGCTATGGTATTTAGAATCTCGCGATTTTGCTTTTGTAATTCATCAACCGGACTTGATTCGCTTCCTCTCATCAGTAAATTTGTGAGTTCATTGATCTCTGAAGCTTTTAGAACACTTCTTCTGCCAGGAATGGATTTGAATAATGTTACAGTTGTTCCACTAGGTCCGGTATCGATATTAAAATCATCTACCAGCCTTTTGGCCCCCATTAAACCCACACCCATACCGTGTTTAGATATGTAGGTGCCATTTTCAATATCCTCAAGATGAGGAATCCCTTGTCCCTGATCTTTGACGGTGATCTTCAGATCGAAATTTCCTTCCTCTCCAATTATCGAATAATCGACCAATCCGCCTTTGGCGTATTGGAAAGCATTGCGAGTTACTTCTGAGATTGCTGTTGCTATCCTGGTTTGATCCTGAGAATCAAACAGTAAAAAAGAGGCAAGTTCCCTTGCCTTTTTACGGGCCCAGACGATATCTGTTTCATTTCTTATTTCTGATCGAAGGATAGATTGAGTTAACATTTTTTTCTTACTACCACGACTGTTACATCATCGGTCTTACGAGTAAAGTCTCGGTAGAGTACTCCGGCAATTATCAAGGGATGCTTTAACTGCAGACCTGGATAATCTGAAAGACTCCATTGTGTCCCTAAACCATCTGAGTGCATTACAAGAATCCAATCATCTTCTAAAGGATAAGTCATTGCTTGAACTTTTCTTAGTTGCACTCCAGCCGTGCCATTATATGAGATTAGCTTTTTAACAGACTTTCTTGAAATCAGGCCAGCGCTGATATTTCCCATGCCGGCATAGTCCAGTTTTTCTTTTTCAAGATGGATATCTGCAATAGCTATCGCGGCACCTCTCGTTGATCTAAGGGCATTGTGGAGAGCACTTATGTCCTCGAGTGGAGCTCTTTCATTACCCGCTTTAAAAGCAGATTTAGCGGTTTCAGACGCAGCATTGGCAAGAAGACCGTGTCCCAGACCATCACAAACCAACAGCTTCTGTCTAATCGAAGAGATGGGCAATAAAGACCATCCATCACCACATACATTCTCCCCCGGATAGGGAATCATGACTGCTCCAACATCAAGAACAGCATCTTCAAGCTGAACATCCGAAGGAGTAAAACGGCTATAGAGAACGGTCCCTTTTCCTGACGCAGTAAAAAGATCAAAAAAAGTTGACTGCCTTTTCATAGCACCAAGACCGGTACCTTGCGTTCCTTGCGTTGAATATCCATCTTTCAAGCATTCAACCAAATTACTCATACCAGGACCTTTATCCAGGGCCAGAAGATGAATCGATTGAGAGTCTTTTGAGATAATTACTTCGCCACTCTTGGCATGCTTAAGTATGTTAGAGCACATCTCGTTGATAACGATGGAAATTTTTTCAGATTCAATTTGATTAAAATTCAACTCCAGAGAAAGTTGAGCTGTCTGACGACGAATCTCGCCGGCATTGGATGAATCCTTAACCTGAAAATGTAAAAACATAATTTATCACTTCCATTTTGTTATGGTGACAGTCGTGCCTTGTCCGGGAGCGCTCTTAATATCAAATTCATTAACCAGTCTTCTCGCACCAGTTAAACCCATGCCTAATCCTCCACCGGTGGTATACCCATCAGTTAGAGCAAGATCCATATTTTCTATACCGGGACCTTTGTCATCAAAGGTTAAACGTAAGCCTTTTTTGAAGCCATCTTGCAAAGACTCCATCTTCATGGTCCCGCCTTTGCCGTATTCAAAGGCATTTCTTGCTAGCTCACTGGCCGCAGTGATTATCTTAGTTTGATCCACAATTCCAAATTGTAATTTGAGGGCCCAATCCCTTACAGCTTGCCTTACGTAGACAATGTCTGCTTGGCTCTGGATGGGCTTGATATCAGTGTTCAGAATCGTGATCATGTTCACTCTCTAAATCAGCACCACCCTCTTCTAGCTCAATTAATTTTTCAAGAAGCATTATACCCCGATCAACGTTTAGCGCAGTCTGAACTCCATCCAAGGCGAGTCCAAGTTCAACCAAGGTAATGGCAACGGCAGGCTGCATACCTGTAACAACTGTTTTAGCATCAAGTACACGGCTCATACCTGCAATATTGGCAATCATGCGACCAATGAATGAATCAACAATTTCCAGAGCAGAAATATCTATTAATACGCCTCTCGCACCGGTTGCACTGATCTTATGAGTTAGATCATCTTGCAAGGTCATGACGAGGCGATCATGCATATCAACCTGGATGGTTACCAAAAGGAACTTGCCCATTTTGAGAATAGGAATTCTTTCCATCTTTAGACCTTATTAATATTAGATGACTTGGTAATAGAGTAGCCCGTCTTCTTCATGGCAAGACTTATGGCCGAAGCTAAACTGGCCTTAGTTGTGACATTTCCAAGCTCTACTCCTAAATGAACAATAGTAGCTGCGATCTGTGGTCTTATTCCACTGATGATACATTCAGCTCCCATGAGCCGAGCAGCCGTTACTGTTTTAAGTAGATGTTGAGCAACCAGAGTATCCACAGTGGGAACACCAGTGATATCGATGATGGCTATGTCGGCCTCTGTTTCAACTATTCGTTGAAGCAGTGTTTCCATTACAATCTGAGTTCTAGCAGAGTCCAGAGTCCCGATCATAGGTAGGGCAATAATTCCCGTGGCAATTTCAACTACTGGAGTAGAGAGTTCGAGCATATCTTGTTGTTGCCGATTGATGACTTCCTCACGGGCCTTCTGATAAACTTCAGTTG
>DFXX01000059.1 GCA_002381765.1 Bacteriovoracaceae bacterium UBA4097
ATATCGGTAGGTTGTAAATGGCGCATTCGGTGAATGGCCTTAATATTCAATGAGATAGTGTACTGGAAAGCCAAAGTAAGCCAATAACTGAAATATTAAAGCTCGACGACGTCAAAATCGGAAAACGGATCTTTAGATTTTGTCTTAGCCCAGAAAAAACCAAAGATTTCTCCTTGAAATCCATTTTCTCTAAGGAAGTCAACACAAGCTCTAAAGTGAGCTCCCGAAGTTATGACGTCATCGACGATTACAATTTGATTTATTTCGTTTTTAAGACCTCTCCAAATATAATTAGATTTTATTTGATCAGGAGACCTCGTGCCGCCTTGAGAGGAACCTGTAACTGCATTTTGACAGTCTATAGGCCAGTGAACAGTTAAGTTCATTCTATGTCTTTTCAACTCTTTAAAAAGATCTTGGAAACGTTGATTATTCTCAAGATGAGACCAAGGTTTTGATCCAGGTATGGCCATGACATGAAAAGGATTATCTCCTAACAAATGAGCAAGTTCCCTGGCAAATTGAGATACAGCTCGGTCACGATAGTGCCATTGATTTGTACCCTTTCTATCAATGGATTTCTTAAAATTTAAAACAAGTTGGTTCGCTTCCCCTTCGATACCTCCACCTGAAATATAATCTCGAGCATACCAACAGTTCTCCTCACCTTTTAGATACTGAGGATAATTTTCAGATAAAATATTTATTTTCTTCCAAAAATTACTCAAGGATTAAGAACCTTTAAAATGTCAGAAGTACAAGTAACTCTTATTGCACCCTGCTTAACGTAATTTGCAGGCCAAGTAATCTCTTTATTCTTGAAGCAAGAATCTAGAATAAAAAGTTTTTTATTTTGACTAATACATGCCCTAGCTTGAGTTAAGCTTCCGCTCGTGTCTGAAGCTTCTACAATGATAGTTGCTTCTGAAATGGCAGCCATAGTTACGTTTCGACGAGGGAAATATAATCTGTGATTTGCAAAATGCTCGTTTGCATATCTATAGAATGGGACCTGACTAATTAATAGGTGATCTTCAGCAATTAAGTTCTGTAGCTCTTTATTTTCTTTTGGGTAATATGAGTCAATAGGCGTTCCAATTGTCCCAATTGTTTGACCTTTGTTTTCAATAGCTGATTTCTGTGCAGCTGTATCTACTCCCTGAGCAAGGCCTGAAACTATAGTAAATCCAGCCTCAACTAACTCTTTAGACAATCGAGTTGATCTACTTATACCTTGTGGGGACACTTTTCTTGCCCCAACAACTGAAACAGATCGAGTCTGAAGCAAATCTAAATTACCTTTGTAATAAAATAATTCAATTGGATGATGAGCCTTCCTTAAGCTTTCAGGATATTGATAGTCTCCGTATATGCAAACTGAGAATTGCTTTTGTTTTTTTTCCAAAAATTCACGGACTGCATTTTCAATATCTAGAATTTCTTCAGAAGGAATTAATCCTTTCTGTTTTTGTAGTACTTGTGATGGCAAGGATTTTGAGAATTTAAAAAGCTCAGAGAGCTTCTTCTCAGTCATTCCATTAATTGCCCATAAAGTTTCATAGGCAACAGCTTCCTCAAAAGGATCTACGACATTATTTAAAAGAAGTGCTTCCATATTATCATTCCCATTTTTTGAGAAACTTAAAGAAGTAGTATAACCCGACTAAAACCCATAAATAACAATAGCTTACTGTACAAGCCAGCTATTTTGAAGATAAATATTAGATTTCTTAAAGAATCCCTTTGAAAATAGCTACATTAACAAATACCCCTGCTAGTTAATTATTACTAGCAGGGGGAAAAATTAACTTCTAAAACCAAAAAGACTAACTATGTTATCCATAACCTCCTTATCAGAAGGCAGGATATTTAAAACTTCAGTTGCCCCAGCCTCATTTACCCCGGCTAATCGCACATAGAACTCCATCGTTTTTAAATTCTTCCAACCACAGATTTTCATTACAACAGCAGGGGGTATGTTCTTGGCTAGCAGCTGAGTAGCAAAGCAGGCCCTCAACGCATGGAACTTAACTGGCTTAATTCCAATCCCTATCAAGAAAGCTCTAAGCTCCCTAGCTTGGAGTCCCTTATTCCAGTACCTTAAGCGAGGAAGAACATATTTCTGATGTTCATCAACCTCTCGGTATTTTAAATGAGACTTTAATTCATAGAGCAGTTCCTTGAGCTGAGTTGAAATTGGTATGTTTCTCCAATAACCAGCCTTGGTAGATTTAACAGATTTGGTCCTGGAGTTATAAGATTTAGAGACTCGAATCAACGAATTTTCAAAATCGACATCTGCCCATTCAAGAGCATAAAGTTCTCCATTTCTCATTCCTGTCAAAAGAGCCATGCCCCATATTGGATACCAAGGGCTTTTAATATCTCTTGCTGCTTCAAGAAATGTTTTAATTTCACTGAGCGTAAGGATATCAGGAACCTTTTCAGACATATTACTAAAAACAAGTCCAGCCATGGGAGAAGGGATAGGCTTAGAGATCAGCTTTTCTTCAAGACCATAATTGAATACAGTATTCACCATGCTCCGGATTTTCTGCTGGCCCTTGCAGCTCAATCCCAAAGACTCCATATTCTTTTGAACGTCTCGTCCACTGGAACGAGTCAAGTTTTCAGCAGGAAGGGGTAGCCAACTCACAGTCCACTTTCGTAATCCGGCAACGGTGTCAGAAATTGTTGTGGGATCATACTTCCGTAGAACTCCTGCTTTAGCATCCTTTTCCCATCGTTCAATAACCTTCTCCCAGGTCACACCCTGATTCATTGTTAAGGCTAACTCAGTAGAAAGTTCAGCTACAATTTGCTTTTCCATTCTTCTAGCAGCAGCTTGAGATTCAATATCTGAAACTGTTTTCTGTTTCCTAATTAAAGGATTCTGTTTGCTACGTAAATTTACATAGACTTTCCAATACACTTTCTCATCTCGACGATACGATTTAATACCCATTAGAAACCTCCCTTTGATGGAGAAGTCTCAAGAAGATAATTAAGGTACTTCCTTTTAAAATAAAGTCGTCTTCTATATGTAGTTGCCTTGATTTGCCCTCTACAAACTGCCGTTCTTATGGCACCAACTGACTTTCTTAAAATGAAAGCTGCTTCGTCACATTTCACCCATTCCAAATTTTCAAAGAGCATAAAAGATTGGTTATCAATCTCTTCGTTCTTACTATACACTTTCCCGTGACTTTTGTAATCGGCTTTATAAACCATTCACACCTCATCATAGATTAATGAAACCAACTTTATTAGCAGTAATTTCTTCGTACTTTCTAACGTCTCCTGATGGAAGTCGACGCTCTTTAAACACTTTACGGCCCTGCACAAAAACAGATTTTCCTTTCTCTAGGAATACTTGGCAAAGCTCTGCCTGTTTGCCCCAAACCACTACAATATACCAGCAAGGTTTTTCTGCTCCCTCAGTTGTAACTGCAACATTAAGACGGCATACAGGCTCTTGCATGGGCGTGTAACGAAGCTCAGGGTTTTTCCCGAGCCTTCCCAAAAATAGAACATGTTGAGAAGAATTCATAAATACTCCCACCTAATTAATGCCAAGTTTCTTTACTAAAAATTCTCCCAGAGAGAGTTTCACATCAGATTTTTTGTTATACTCATCTAAAGCGCGTTCAACCTTTTCCATTTCACTGAGACTTGCTTCTTGAACCTTTTCAAGATCCTTCACTGTTAGCTTTGGCAGAGCAGCCAAAATAAGGTCCTTCAAGATAATTTCTCGTCCATAGGTTTTATTATTCACCTGAGCAAGAAGGCTTAAAAGCATCTCCTTGCTTTCAATATCTTTGCTAACATCAATGAAAAACTTGTTCTGTTCCTTGATTGAATTGATCTCCTCATTCATTTCCTTTTTCTTTCGTCCTCGTCTTTTCCTCTCTCCTTCAACTTTTTCTAACTCTGTATTCATAAATCCCTCTCCTTCCCCGTTAATAAATCCTTCCCTTAAACCGCCATATGAATTTGCTCCCATTTCCAAACCTGTCCCCTCCTTATTTTTTTAATTTCCCCCCTCTCTATCTTTATTGACTCTTGTTCTCCTTTTTCCTCCTTCCTAAATCCCCAACTATCCTAACTTTCTTTTGCCTCTCCAAAACTGACCTCCATCTCGAAACAACGTTGAGGGAGGGAGGTCAGTTTTGGAGAGGCAAATTCCCCTTTACTTTCGTGTGGTTGGGGATTTTCTAGAAAGTACCCCTTCACTCATGGCCGCTCTTTCTCCCACTGTTACTCCAACAACACTCATCCTATAAATTGAAGACCTCACTGAAAGTGGTGTGTTTACCTTTATAAAAAACTTCTAAAGTTTCGAGATTAAGACCCGTATGAAGAATGTCTTTCTTAAAACCGAAGAGGAAGCGAATTTGTGACTCTTTGCTAATTCTAGAATCACTTGAATCGAAAAATTCGAGCAAAGTTTTCTTATAGCTTTTATAGATTGATTCATCATTGAAGATATAGAAAATATAATCATGGACCTTGTTATTTAGATAATCCTCGATCTTATTCTTAACCCTCGTTCTAGACTTCTGGGTTAGCTCTACTTCAAGTGCAAGTCGGAATGATTCATTACCAATCTCTCCATTCAAAATTGCATCGGGTAACCGACGAATACCAAATCCAAAGGATGATTCGTTGATTTCGTGAGCCAGAATGACTTCCTCAAATACCCCCCATCTCAAAAATTGACATGAAACCATCGTGACTACGGCTTCGTGAATCAAGCTTTCATCGTAGAGAGGAGTAACTTTACTAGGAGCGCTCTTGATTAGTTCTGGCCCAAGATAGACCAACTTGGACTTGCCCTTAAAAGGTCGGCTTTTGAGAAGATTAACACGTTCAAGCTTTTGAATGACTTTCCTAAAACTTGTATCAAGGCCTGGATAATCAGAAAGCTCTTTCAAAAGTGGAAGCGGCAAAGCTCTCCATTTGAGAACTTGTTTTAAGATCGGATCATATTGTTCCAGATAAAAATCTAATTCCATTTTATCTCCCTCCTAAATGATCCTTAAAAAATTTTTCTTTTGGTCTCTCCTGGTAATTTTGAGTAGCTTTAGCATTTCTAATATTCAAAAGATGTATGTCTTTTGGGTTAAAGGTTAGAAGAAGTGATTGTCCTATGTTAATAGATTTCAAAATATCAGGATGGCAGAAATACTCATTAGCTTCACGCAAACTGCCCTTAGAAGACTCTGATCCTCCATCTGTCATAACGGTTTTCTTTTCTGAGAGGTATGTCCCAAACATACTGGCAAGCTTTTCAGCATTTTCTGAGTTCAGCTGTCTTTGAACAAACCAATTGGAAAATGATTCCATGAGCTGTTTCATGAGAATTTCTGATTCTGAAACCATTTCCATATCAGAATATGATTGAACAGAAACTGTTAAATTGATTCCACTTGAACGTGCTTTATTCGCAAGATCAATAAAGTCAGGAAAAAGAACACTTCCTCCTTCATCAATGAAAATTCCTATAGAGTTTTTAATAG
>DFXX01000078.1 GCA_002381765.1 Bacteriovoracaceae bacterium UBA4097
GAAGGCCAAAAGAAATATGACATCGTCGTACGCCTAAATGACAAATACCGTGAGAATTTAGAAGAAATTGCCAAGATACCTGTTTCAATCAGTGGAAGCCGTACAGTGCCATTAGAAGAATTAGCACGAATAAGATTTAAGGATAATTTTAGCTCATATTCAAGGGAGCAGGCAAAAAGACGAATTGCGGTGCTTATTAACCCTAGGGGCATTGATACGGAAGCTTTTGTTAAAGAGGCTAAAGATAGGATTAGTAAAGATGTGAAGCTGCCTGAAGGTGTGTACCTTGAATGGGGCGGTAACTTTAAGAACTTGAAAGAAGCCAAAGAACGTCTCTTTATATTGGGACCTTTGACATTGCTTTTGATACTACTCATGATTCATTCTGCATTTGGAAAAGTCTGGCAGACAGCTCTTGTTGCTTTCACCGTTCCCTTGGCGATCGCCGGCGGTTTGATTTCTTTATCTTTATCGGGACAACCGTTTACTTTATCTGCGGGAGTAGGCTTCATAGCCTTGTGCGGAATATGTGTCTTAAATGGTGTCGTCCTTGTCAACTTCTTCAATGAACTCCAAGAGAAGGGAATTCATGGCAAAAAGGCTATTATTCATGGCGCTGGCTTAAGGCTTCGTCCGGTTCTGATGACAGCAATGACTGATGTTCTAGGCTTTATACCAATGGCATTATCAACAAGTACTGGTGCTGAAGTTCAGAGACCTGTGGCGGTGGTTATTATAGGAGGTGTTGTCGCCTCCACTTTTCTCACATTAATTATTCTACCCACACTTTATTATTTAATTGATTCTAGACTGAATCGAAAAGGAGAGCTTGTATGAAATTGCTGTTAATCGTTCTTGTCATTTTTTCAGCCTCAGCTTTTAGTAATGAGAAAAAGTCTTCGTCTAATGCAGCTAAGGAAAATGGAAAAGAGGATGCAGTTCAAAAAATTGTTAAAGAAGGAAAAAAGGAAAGAAGGACGAAAGTTCAAATGTGTCATGATTGTGGCAAACCAGAACCTGAATGTACATGTGAAGGTCATTAAGAAAAGCTACTACTTAAGGAAGGGTCATGATTATGGCCCTTTCAATGATCCTCATTTTACACAAGATTACTGTGTTCATTAGCGATATGATTATGTGAAGTTCGCTTATGAACATAACCATAATTTAAACTAAAGACGTAAGGCCTGAGAATTTATCTTTTAAGCTATCTTCTAAGATTGCGTAGCGGCAGCTGTTCGTGAAGTCACTCAAGGCTTGTGTCGTCAATCTCGTCAACATTAACTTTTCCTAAAGTTGTTATCTTGTTTTCATTTTTGAAGACTCAGCAAACAATTACTTTGAATGTAGTTAAGGTATATTTTCTCAATGGAGTTCTTACCAATGATAGGGCTGGCCTCTTTACCCGGATTAGGGATTTTTTTAGGGACAGCTTTAGCTGAAAAGATAAATGCCTCTGATAAATTAGTTTCCATCGCTCTCCATTGGACTGCAGGCATGATGCTTGGAGTGGTGGGAGTTGAAATCATGCCTAAAATTCTGAAGACTCAGCCTGCCTGGCCGATGATCTTCATAGTACTGGCTGGTGGATTCCTTGCAATAGCAGTTGATAAGTTAATTGATAAATTTTCTGGAGGAGGAGGGAAGTGGACTATTCTGTTTGCTGTCGCTACAGATATGTTCGCGGATGGAATTACAATTGGGGCAAGTGCTAACATTTCCTCGAATTTTGCTACCCTCGTTGTCTTTGGCCTCTTTATCGGTGATTTCCCGGAAGGGCTCGTCAACACCACAACCTTCAAAAACCAGGATACAAAAAGGAAATTCCGGCTTCTTGTTGCTTTAGGGGTCAGTGTTATCTGTCTTGCAGGGGCCAGTTCATCTTACTTAATAACTAAGGGTGGAAGTGATCTTTTGAAGAATGGCTTTATTGCCTTCACTGCCGGTATGTACTTACGTGCAGCGGTTGAAGATATGATAGAAAAAAGCCACTCCAAGACTGGGAAAAATTTTTGGAATCAGGCTTTCTTCATTCTCGGATTTGTGGCGTACATGGCTGGTTCCATAGTTCTTAAAAAATGAGTTTGTAAAAACTGCTATTTGGTTTAGAATCTTTTATTCTAATGTTCCCCCGATTATAGGGATGGTTCATATTAAATAGGTTAGTTCCTTATTGGATTGTTCTTGCTAACAACATAGCTCTTGCCCAAAGTGAGCACAAGGTCAAGATTATTAGAAGTTGCTTCTGTAGAAAGGGGGAGGTCTTGTTGTTGTTGTTGTTGTTGTAACTATACGCCTGCTGGTCCTAGGAGTTCAGTTTTATCCTGACAGTTATTTTTGGTTTTCAACTTAGTCTAATCCTTGGATAGCCTCTGGAAAAAGTTCTTCAAAGAAAGTTTTAAAGACATAAATAGTAGTTTCGAGTTGGATACGTTTCGATAATTCCTGCTGGGCAAAAAATATCCCTTTCAGAGTTCTATCAGTAGTTCTGTTTGTTTTTCATTTCTCATAACAGGTCGAGTTTCAGGAAGCCGAGTCATTTTTTAGAATACTTGACTTTAGTATTTAAAAGCATAAATATTAGTTAAATTAATGAGATGTATTAGTTATATTTAGGGGCTTCTTATGGTTCGTATTCTTGTTCTTGTCTTTTTTCTTACTCATAGTCAGGCAGCTTTTTCATGGGGATCTGCAGGACAGACAATAACAGTGGTTATTGCTGAAAAGTATCTTTCAACAACCGCCAGGATGAAGATCAGAAGGATTCTCGGTGAAGTTACTCTCTCCAGGCTAGCTACCTGGGCAGACCAGGCAAGAAATTCTGAAGAGTGGAGACAAACTGGGCCTTGGCATTATATTGATATGGTTTCAGGTAATTATCTCAATGAACCGGCAAATATCCGCGATGCAATTTCCTATTGTCAATCTCAACTCGATTCTGCGATTCCAGACAAAGAAAAAGTAGTGTGGTTGAAGTTTCTCATTCATTTTATCGGAGACCTCCACCAGCCCATGCATATAGGAGATCCATTAGATCGTGGAGGAAATCAAACCCGCGTTTCATATCTCGGAAAGAAGGTGAGCCTTCATGGTTTGTGGGATAGTTCTTTCATTAGAGAGCAAGGCCTTACCATCAGCGCTTTCGTGGAAAAACTTCTCAATCAATCCCGTTCCCAGTCCGCCCTGAGGGAGACCTTCAATACTGACATCGTGATCGAAGAGAACTACAACATGAGGAAGTTCCTGTACTCTTTCAAGGGTAGAGAGATCGATAAAACCTATGCCCGAAAAGCCTCAGACTTAACTGATGAGCGCCTCTGGACCGGTGGACTTCGTCTGGCCGCACTTCTGAATGAGATCTTCCGCTGAAGCAAGACCTAGCCCTCGCAGTCCTGGTTTATCAAGATACGCTTGGGGAGGAAAGTGTACCTTCTTATAATCTTAACATTGCCCTGATTGCCTCTCCAGAGCCAGGAACCGTTTAAATCATGACTAGATTTACCTATACGGCTTAATTCGACTTTTTGTCCACTAGGGAAGGATAGCTCCAGCTTATCCCCTGATACAGTGTAATGCCAGATATCATCTTGATTAATTGAAATATGACAGCTGATTCGATTACCCTTATCTTCTTCAAAAGCTGAATTCAAGAAAGTAATACGATCGCCGTTGATCTCGACCAGTTGATTGATAGTCGCATTCAATAGGTCTACTTCGCTTTGTGAGGAGATATCAACATAAGAATTTCTTCCAGCATGTCCCTCATCCTTTTCTTGTTCTTGTATTCCTTTAGAGTTGGTTTTTTTAGAGTTATTTTCATTCTTCCCACAAGAGATTAGAGATGCTCCTAAGAAGACTATTAAAAGTAATTTCATATTCTGGTCCTTTATTTCTTTTTTTTTAAATTAGCGCTTAATGGGGCGATAGATATTCTTTAAGTTCGCAAGAGGGATTGGCGAGTTTTTGAAATTTTTAGCCCTTTCAAACATCCAAAGAAAATCAGGACGAGTGTCACTTATCCATTCCCCACCGATTACATTTC
>DFXX01000005.1 GCA_002381765.1 Bacteriovoracaceae bacterium UBA4097
AAAAGAGCTTGAAAGTGTCTAAATATTAAACACCCCTGGTAAAACCTTCACGGGTTATGTAAAACAATCCCATAAAATCGTACAATCATGGCATTCAACTCCTAGAATCAAAGGCTTATCTATGATGAAAGTGATTCCCTCTCTAGCGCTCCTCTCAGTTCTTACTTCTTGCGGATTTAGTACAAGCCCGGCAGAGCTGAAGAAGCTAGACCTCGTAAACTCAAATATCATCTCAATTCGAGCCATCAATGAAGATGTAGGTACCTTTATGGTTCGCTTGGCGGCTCCGGGGCTTATTGAATCGGCCGATATCAATTCAGGTAAAATAACTATAAATGAAGCTCAAAAGAACTTAGTGTTGACCCAGCAGCAGGAGTTTGTAGAAGCGATTAAAAAAATCGATCCAAGTATTTATGTTCTTTATAGTACTAAGCTTGTTATGAACACCGTGACTGTCGTGGCGTCTCCTAAGCTAATGAAATCAATAAATAATCTTCCGATGGTGAAGAATGTAAGAGAAGCTACTCTCTATAGTGCTCCTAAAAACGTAAGTCAGGACGATGTACAAAAAGCCCTTCAAAGAAGGATCGAAGACCTTACTAGAAAAAACTCGGTTAGCTTTATCGGAGCTCTTGAGGCCCGAGAAGAATTAAACCTAACTGGTAAAGGCTTAAGAATCGGTATCATCGATACCGGTATTGATTATACTCATACTATGTTTGGTGGAAGCGGAAGTGTTGATGAGTTTAAAGGTATCAACGCTGATCTTGATGACCCTAAATTTCCTAATGATAAAATTCTGGGTGGTATCGATCTCGTGGGTGATAAATTCTCTCCCGGCTCGCCTTATAAAGAACATAAAATTGCCCGTCCGGATAAGAACCCTCTTGATTACAATGGACATGGAACCCATGTGGCGGGAACTGTTGCCGGTATTGGGGATGGAGTAAATACCTATGATGGAGTTGCTCCTGATGCCAAGCTTTACGGAATTAAGGTCTTCGGTCAAAATTCAACTAATGATGCTGTAGTCATTGCCGCTCTTGAATATTCCCTAGATCCTAATGGAGATTTAGATCCAAGTGATCGCTTAGATATCGTGAATCTTTCTCTAGGTGGTCCATACGGAAAGCCATCTATTAATTATGCTGAAGCCGTGAAGAACACTGTTCGTGCAGGAGTCTCTTTTGTGGCGGCAGCCGGTAACTCTGGAAATAACCCTTTTATCGTAGGTGCTCCTAGTACTGCTGCAGAAGCTTTCTCGGTAGCCGCTGGTATCGATTATATGGCACATAATATTCAGGTAGCTGGCTCTGAAGTAAAAATTGATGGTGAAGCAAAAGTGGTATCTTCTCCATATGCAACATTCTCTAAAGAGATGGCAGAAGATGATATTATTACAGCTGAAACTGCTTATGTAGGTCTTGCTTCTGAAGAGTTAAGCGAAGAGTTGAGTGCTCAGGTAAATGGCAAGATTGCCCTCATCGATCGAGGTGGAAATCCTTTCTTTGATAAGGCCACCTTCGCTCTTAATGCAGGAGCTGTTGGTGTTGTGATCGTGAATAATGTTGCTGATGCTCCTTCTGCACCAGGTGGAGGAGAAGGCAAGATGAGTATTCCAGTGGTCATGATTTCAAAAGCAGAAGGTCAGAAGATCAAAAACGCTTTGAAGAATGGAGCAGCTGCGACTTTCTCATTCTCAAAAGAGCATAAATTTGAAATGCCGGAATATATCGATACCGTAACAGGCTTCTCATCACGCGGACCACGCTCAGAAGATGGACTCATTAAGCCTGAGATCGTGGCACCTGGTCAGCAAATTACTTCTGCCGCAACTGGAACCGGTAATAAGGGTGAGAGACTCAACGGAACATCTATGGCCTCGCCACATATGGCCGGTGTAATGGCGCTCATTAAGCAGCGCTTTCCAGAACTATCAGTCTTGGATCATAAATATATCCTTATGAGCACGGCCAAGATCATTAACGATCACACTGGTGCGAGATATCCGGTCACAGCTCAAGGAGCGGGACGAGTTGATGTGATGAAGGCCGCACAAGCAAAACTTCTTCCATCTCGCGGAGGCTTCTCGCTTGGTAAAGTAAATCTGATCGAAGGTAAAACAAAGTCAGAGAAGATGACCCTTACTAACCTCACTTCTGAAGAGATTCGCTTTTCTTTAAAGGCCGAGTTGAGTGAAGGCATGACTTTGGCCGAAGCCAATAAAGAATATACTGTACCTGCTAATGGAACTGTTGAAGTAACTCTTACTTTCAGAATGGGTTTAACTTCAAAAGATCGCTCTAACTATGAAGGCTTTGTGAAGCTGGTTAATGGATCAGATGAGATCGCTCACTTCCCGGTTCTCGCTGTCATTCATCAAACATCATGGATCACCACATCTGGAAAGAGCCAGGATGAAAAGAGCTTGAATTTAACCTTGAAAAACTACAGTTCGGTAAAAGGTCTGGCTCTGCCTTTCAATCTGATAGCTACAGATGAAAGAAAACCGGATGCCGGATCTCTTGCTCATATCAGATCTCGCGCATGTGACTTGAAGTCAGCTGGATACCGTTTGGTTTCTAAAGAAGTGGAAGTAGGTGAGGGAGAAGCAAAAGCTAAAGAGAAAAGAACTTTTCTTCAATTGGGTGCTAAGTTATACGAGTCAGTGAGTGACTGGGAAGCTTGTGAATTGACTGTTCTCATTGATAGCAATAATGACGGAGTTGCCGATCAGGAGTGGGTAGGAACTAAAGGAAGCAGTCTTCCTGGAGTGACTAAGGCCCTTCCGGATGCCTTCTACAGCATGCTTCTTGATGCTACTAAAGCTAAAGAAATTCGTTCTCAGTATGAAGTTATTCAGAACGAATCTAGAGGTGAAGATAAAAAAGACCAGGACTACCGACCAGCTCTTTCTTGGATCGGAACTTATAGTCCTTTCCAAATGTCTTCAGTTACAATGATGGAAGTTGAACTTGATAAGCTTCAGAAGAACGAAGAGGGAACTTTGAGAGTAAAAGTTGCTGCTCTTAATGAAGGTGGCGATTCCATCATGGCAGATGACTATCTCATGAACGATGATATGTGGCATGAGATTTCAGTTAAAGACACAACTGCTATGCCAGAAGTAGTAGAACTTAAGGCCTTTGAAGCCACTACAGTTATGATTCCTAAGCAGAAGTCTGGTGGTAAGATAGTACTTTATTCACCAACAAACTCTGATGGTGGAAATGGCGATAACGATGCTCAAGAGATTATTGTGAGATAATTAAAGATGTTTTGTGGGAAACTGGTACCGGTCAACCTGACTGGTGGCCAGTTTCTCTATTCTTTCCAGATACTGCTTTCGATCATCCTTAATATGCCCAATCTTTAAAGTTAGATAAACTTCAGGCTCTTTAGAGAGAGAGTCATGGAAGAGACTCATAAAAACGTTTTTGATATCATTTTGAATGAAGGCTTTTCTTTTCGATTTTTGCTGATTTTCAAATCTAGTTACCTGCCCCATGAGGAACTGATGGAGCTTCTTTTTGTGAGAAGGAAATTTGAAAATAAGCTGAGAGTAGGGAGAAAAATTCAAGAATGAGTACACTATAAACTGACCCGCAATAAGATGGGGAGTTATAACAAAATCATGCTCCTCAATTAGTCTTGGCGCTGGAGGAAGAGGATGACGGGCCTCAAGATAGGCCACGGTTTTTTTACGATAGGTTTCAGGGATTTTAATGAAGTTGGCATTCATAAAGAAAAGGCCTTCGATAAAAGGTCCGCAAAGCCTTACATGGATCTGACTCCATCTGAAGCCTTCGAAATACTCTTTTAAACCTTCTACTTCCTGATGAGGACTCTTGAGGGGCAGGATGGTGAGAATAACACCATTGTCACCCTTGATAGTGACGACACAAGGATTTTCAATCTTAGAAAGAACCTCATAGACTTTTTCAAGCCCTTCAGAGGTTTCAATAATGGATCTATCGAGTTCAAATTTATTTCGAGGATAGTAGAGTTGATTAACCTTTCTGATATTCTTACTTTCAAAGATCTCCATATATCTTAAAAGCAGCTTTCCCGTGGCCTTAGCGTCTTCAATTGCACGATGGGCCTGGGAATGTGGAATATCAAAGATCTGAGACATATAAGTGAGATTAGAACTCATAATGTCCGGGATCATGTACTTCGTCATGATATTGGTGCAAATAACTTTATTATCGAGAGTAGGTCGCTGAAGTTTTTTTAAGACTCCATTTAAAAAAGGCACATCAAAGGATGTATTGTGAGCAACAAGAATGGTATCTCCTATAAATTGGATAATCTCATCGATGACTTCTTCAATCTTGGGAGAGTGTTCTACATCTGCTTTCCTGATACCCGTGAGCTTTTGCACGAATTCCGGAATATCTTTTTCGGGATTAACTAAAAAACTTCTTTCTTCCGTAATCTTTCGGTTTTCAATCTTAACCATTCCGATTTCGATAATCTTTTCGCTTTCAGGATTTCCTCCCGTTGTTTCAAGATCAATCACACAGAATTTTAACGAGCTCAGTAACTCCGCGGAGGAGTTGAAGTTTGGTTCTTGCATCTTAATGAAGGAACATTCGTTCCTTTCCTTTTTATTTTTAGATCTATTTCAAATGATCAGAGGTAAATGCATGAGGTAGTAGCTCATGCAGCGTTTTTTTAGTTTCTTTACCGTTCTTGTCACTGAATGTGACTTCCAAATTCATATCGGCAAACTCTGTCATAACTTGCAGGCACATTCCGCAAGGAGGCCAGCCATCTTCCGTAAAGACATGAACTTTTTTAATCTTCTTATGTCCTTCAGAGACGGCTTTGAGAATGGCCACTCTTTCAGCGCAGACCGTTCCGCCAAAGCTTGAGTTCTCGATATTGCATCCTTTATAGATGTGTCCATCTGTAGTTTCAATAGCGGCTCCAACTTTAGCTCTGGAGTAAGGGGAGTGTGAAAAGGTTGAAGCGTCTTTGGCTTCTTCTCGAAGAGTTTTGCTCATCAGATTTTTCCCAATTTTTTGAGTTCTCCAATAGTTTCAGTCAAAATGGTAGCAAATCCAACCATGGCCTTTTCTGCCACTTTCTTCACATCAGCATGATTAAGTTTTTCCGGCTTAATCCCAGCCGCATAGTTGGTAATACATGATACGCCAGCTACTCTGAGGCCTAAGTGATTGGCCGCAATGACTTCAGGGACAGTACTCATTCCCACCATGTCGGCACCGATAATTTTAAGCATGCGTATTTCAGCGGGAGTTTCATAGGTAGGACCCAAAACAGAGCAGTAAACTCCGCTTTTTACTTCCACATGATGGTTCTTGGCCACACTCGCCATAATCTCTATGAGTTCTGGATCATAAGCATTACTCATATCAGGAAAGCGCGGGCCAAGTTCTGCTATATTGGGTCCAAGTAAAGCATTACGACCAGTCAAATTGATATGATCGGAAATACTCACCAAGTCTCCAGGATGGAAATTGTCATTGATACCACCAGAAGCATTCGTAAGGAAAAGTGACTCAATTCCCAGGGCCGCCAGTGTTCTTACCGGATGAACGATCTCTTCCATAGGATGTCCTTCATAGGCATGAAGTCTTCCCTGAAGGGCCGCCACGGTAATACCGTGAACTTCACCCACGATGAGTCTGCCTTCATGGCCTTCTACCGAAGTTCTCTTAAAATGCGGAATATCCTGATAAGGGATAATCGTCTTATTTTGAATTTGATCTACGTAAATACCTAGACCCGAGCCCAGAACGATACCGATCTTAGGTTTCTTTGGGATTTTTGAAAGAATGTATTCTGAAGATTCTAAAATTTTATTCATGACCATGGTGATATCCTTAGCTTAGTTTCTCAATAATTAGTTTTGGAGCTCTGACTTTAGTGGCCGAAAGAGCGAGAGCATCTTTTAGAAATTTCTTTGTCACTATTTCAGCGATCTCTTTCTGGTGATCATGGTGATGAATGGTGAGGATGGCCTCACCTTTCTTAACCTGATCGCCTATTTTTTTATGGAAGGTGAATCCGACTGCATGATCAATTTTATCTGCTTTGCTCTTTCTGCCACCACCGAGATCGATGAGAAGTAGACCAATGAGATCATTCTGGAAGGATTTAATATAACCGGACTTAGGAGCCTTCACTAAAGTTATTTCACTTGCCTGAGGAAGAAGAGAGTAATCATCTATGACTCGATCATCACCGCCCTGAGATTTTAAAAGTTTCCTAAACTCTTCAAGAGCTTTTCCTGAACTCACCATGAGCTGGGCTTTTTTTAAGGCCTTATCAAAAGTCTTTTCAACTCCGCCGATATGAATCATGTGAGCTGCCAGAGCAATGGAGATGTCGGTAATATCTTTGGGGCCATTGCCTTTTAAGGTCTCAATGCTCTCGATAATTTCATGGGAGTGACCCACCGTATTTCCTAAAGGTTGGTTCATGTCCGTAATGAGGGCAACAGCTTTCTTCTTAAAACGTTTGGATGTTGCAATAAGGCTCTTTCCAAGAGCTCTTGCGTCCTTGGTATTTCTCATGAAGGCCCCAGACCCTGTCTTAATATCAAAGACAATTCCATTGGCCCCTTCTGCTAACTTCTTACTCATGATGGAGGCAGTAATAAGAGGAATAGAGTCGATGGTTGCTGTTACATCACGAAGGGCATAGATAAGTCTATCCGCCGGAGCTATCTCGGGAGTTTGTCCAATCAGGACTAATCCTTCCGAGTTTAATTTCTTTTGAAAGGTAGGAAGATCGAGAGCCGTATTAAAGCCTTTAATGGCTTCAATCTTATCGACAGTTCCTCCTGTATGACCCAGGCCTCTCCCTGCGATCATGGGAACCTTGACCCCAGCAGCACTGGCAATAGGGGCAAGAATAAAAGAGGCCTTATCGCCGATGCCTCCCGTGGAATGCTTATCGATAACATTCTTTCCGGTAAACTTTAACTGCTCACCAGACTCGAGCATCGCATCGGTCAGGGAAGCTGTTTCTTGAGGATCCATTCCTCTTATGAACATTGCCATTAGCATGGCCGACATTTGATAATCCTGGATCTTTGAATCAGTGAAGCCTTGAATAAACCACTTGATCTCAGCACTTGTGAGCTTCTCGCCCTTCTTCTTCTTGTCAATGAGACCGTAAACTTGAAAACTTTCTTTTGTCATAATAACTCACATTTGCATTACTGATTTGCCATCTTTAAGAGAGGAAATTATCATAGTCTCAGGTTATTCCCTTGGCAAACTAACTCCTTAGGATAGGTATGAAAAAAATTATCTCTCTCTTTCTGTGTCTTCAAATCGTTATTCTTACACCTGCAATGGCGCAACAGGATGACAT
>DFXX01000108.1:0-579 GCA_002381765.1 Bacteriovoracaceae bacterium UBA4097
ATCTCACGGCAGTTCCAGCCCCTGCATAATGTCCTAGAGACGGCCATTGTGAATAATGAATTTTACTCCATTGTGGTCTCCCAGGGCTGCCTTGGGAAATGTACTTTTTGTGCCATTAAAGCCGCTAAGGGNNGGCCATAAGAAATTTTGGCTAGTGGGAGATGATATTGGCTGTTATGGCCAGGATCTGGGTCTTGATTTCTCTCATCTTCTGCAGCGTATTCTCGCTTTGCCAGATGATTTTGAGCTAGTTATTAATTATTTCGAACCGATGTTCTTTGTGAAGCTCTTTGATCAGATGGAACCATTGCTGAAAGATAAACGTATTTTAAATATTAATTTCCCTCTTCAATCGGGCTCCTTCCGGATAGTCCGTCGAATGGGCCGGGAATATGATCCTGCCATGGTGATGGATAGAATCAGAAGAATCAAATTGGCCAATCCTGATTTAGTAGTGAAGACCAATATCATTGTAGGATTTCCCGGTGAGCGCTTTCAGGACTATTTAGCATCTCTAAAAACCATATTTGGATTCGATGCCATTCTGCCTATCAAATATACTCCTCGCCCTGGAACTGG
>DFXX01000108.1:584-3973 GCA_002381765.1 Bacteriovoracaceae bacterium UBA4097
ATTTTTAAGGGCAGCCGTTCCCTACCAAAATCTCTTTAAGATAGAAAAGATATACTTGGGTTTAGGTAGCCTTTCCTGAAGCATCAAGTTACCCATAATAAGTGGGGTGCAGCTACATTCCTGGCAGTGGATTTTCTTCTGATATTTGCCGTTATAACTCTCTAGATCAGAGAAGCGAGCCTCAGGTCGGTGAGTAACATTGATACAGGGATAGATCCCATGATCCACATCCACATAAAGAGCAAATTTCATGGTCTTACAGGTAAATGGTTGAGGAGAGATGAAATAGTCCATCAAGAGGGCGGGAGTTTCTAAGAAGATTTTTCTATTAAGTTTGATAAAAGCTTTCAAGGCCATCAATCTGTCTTTGGGAACACTATTATTCTGGGAGAATTCAGAATTATTAATTCTTCCATCGGGAGTGACGGGATTAAACCCGATACTCGTATCATATCTGATTTTCAGTTCTCTTAAATATCTAAAGTTATCTTCATGGGTATTCATCTGGGTTAAAACCACTGATAAAGTGCGCTTAATGTGATGCTCTTTTAGAAACTGGAGAGTTTCCAAAACTCTTTTATGAGCACCTTGACCACGAAGTGAATCATTATATTCTGCTGGCCCATCGATGCTGATTAATACCTCGTCGGCCCTTTTTAAAAAGTCCTGGTAACTACTATTTTGAATGAGTTTGCCGTTGGAATTGATCACGAGATAGATATTTTTTCCTCTAAACCACTCCAACAAGGCTTCTCTTTCTTTATAGAGAAAAGGCTCCCCGCCTGTGAGAATGATGAAGCGGCATCCTTTTTGATAGATTTGATCCAAAAAGGTAATAAGAGGTGATAATTCTACCGATTTGGAAAGTTTGTAAGAGTCACAATAGGAGCAAGTCATATTGCAGGCATCATTGAGTCTCACTACACAAACAAAGGGATAGTTTCTTCCCGTGAGGTAAGCTAAGCCCAATTTGAAGAGTGAGTGATAATTTTTGGTTATAAATGACATTTGCTTTTTATGTCCTGCTTAATCTTTATGAGATCCTGCCCCTCCATATAGGAGCGTCTAAAAATATTGTTATTAAGATCGTCTACAAAGTCTATTGGATCATGGATGATCTCGGTTTTAATGGTGGATATATAATCTGCTCTTATTTCAAGAAGCCTTCTTACGGCTTCACAGTTTCTCTTTTCCACATGCCATCTTAGGGCCTTATGATAGGTTTCAGTAAAGTCATCGTAGAAATTCATGGCATCACCCTTGGCAATGAGCTTATCCTGGTAAAGGCCCTGGGCCCTATACTTCTCGACATTTCTGGGATTAAAAACAAGATTCATCAGAGTAAAAACTCCAAAGAAGAAAACTCCCCAAAGAATAATGCCCCAATTGACGAGCGAGATCTTATCTTTTTTTATTCTTGCCGCTCTAAGCAAAATGAGTGCTAGAAGCAGCAAAAGAGGCAGATAAAGGAGAACTGTATAAAGCGACTCGAGCGAATTCATATTACTAAGGAAGCTCGTAAGCTGCCGTGGAAAATGGTGTAAGGCCACATGATAGTAAAACTGCCACTGAGTCCAATCCGTATGGTCAACAAAGGAAAATGCAATATGGCTTCGCACATTCCATAAGATCGCCAACATGATCGCGGCCCAGGTTAATATCCTGATAGGGCCTTTAACAGCGTCAAGTCCCAGGCCCAGAATTAGAGCATACAAAAAGAAGTAATCGAGTTGATGTCGACCCGCAAAGCTATCCATCAACGGCCACTGAGAGCTGTAGTAGAGAAATAGAGCGGTGGGCGGGACCACTAGAAAAACATAAAATTTTCTGAGCGGGTACTTTCTAATCAGAAGCCAACTACCAAATCCCAGGATCAATGCATAGATGGGACTAAGAGTGAGATAACCATTAGGGCCCCAAAGAGCATAGGGAAGAGTGTATTCAGCAAATTCACCTAGGCTAGTCCAGGCAGTATAGACCCGGGTGGGGTGCAGAATCTGCTCGCTTCTTAAGTAGAGATTTGTGAGAAAGAAGCTTCCTGGTATGAGTGCTCCACCTATAAAATACAGAACTTTTCGAAGCGATCGTTCTGGGTCTTCAACTAAAAGAAACAGGAGTAAACTTCCGATCCAGAACTGCTGAATCCGAATGGCTATGCCTAAAGAAAAAATTATCCCCAAAGCAAAATAGGAGAATTGAGAGAACTTATTCCGATTAAAACAAAACCAAGTCAGCACAAAGATGGAAAACGCCAGAGAGAAGATATTGGAAGTCGAGGAAGAAAAAAAGGTAAACCATATAAAGGGTGTAGAGAGAGCATAGACCAAAATGGAAGATCGAGAATGCTTAATATCAAGGTTAGTTAATAATTTGTTTAGAAACAGAAATCCCAGAAAGACATAAAAGATGGTGGAGAGGATATGGGCTTCATTGTATCCATTGGTAAGAGATGAGTGATTGTGGATACCCAGAGAATTTAAAATTTTCTGATAGAGAAAAAAGGGAAATAAATAAACCGATACTGCTGGATGCTCATAGTTTGAGTGATTGCCCGTTACGGTTGAAACCCAGTTTTTAGCGGGATCTTTAATCTGGTTGATGATATTGAAGTCGGCATCCTCTAGAATGCTGAGGGTAAAGTTCCCGTAGGAGCCGTCTTCAAAAGGTGCCCGCTCTTGAAATAAAAGACCTAAAGAGAAGAGCATAACCAGGACTATGAAATAGAAGGAATAAACCCTGAACTCTTTTATTCTATCCATGTTCATTCTTTAATAACTCAACGATTAGAGAACTATTGGCCTTAATATCTGAAGTCATCTCCATGATATACTTCTCTGAGTGAAACATGAGATTGATCGCGGCGAGAGTTCTTTTGGATATGATGACGAATCTCTTAAAGATGTCTTTTATTCCCGCTTCAAAAAAGTATTCCAAGATCATAGGTAGTCCTATCCCCACGATCATATACTGAACCAGATAGGGAAACATGACGAGATTTGAAACTGCTTTGAGTTCAGGGGAGCTTTTGCGGGATCTTTTTCCTACTACCAGAATTGTTCTTTGGAGTTTGTTAAAACTGGCAATCTCCCTCCCCATGGCAGTTAAGGGAATAAGAGTTTTTTGCCCAAACTTTCTTCTCACTAAGTGGTAAATTTTAGAGTTATCCACAAAAGAAGGAAGTGGAGCACCTTCTTCTATACCTACCCTTAGTGGAAAAGCGAAGATATTACCTTGCCCATCGATCACAGGTGTATCATCGGAATATATTTTAAAGTCGGGATCGTTTAGTAATTCCAGAAAATGAGTAGACTTCCCGCCCTTAGATGGAGAAATCATGATCAGATTAACACCGGTCAATTGCAGGCCCATGGCATGAACTTTATGCAGTC
>DFXX01000047.1 GCA_002381765.1 Bacteriovoracaceae bacterium UBA4097
TTTAAGTGCAATTCAACAGGCGTGGTCGGTAGTGACCGGGTATAGTGAGAATTTCGAGTGAGGTCATCTTCCTCAAGCCACTTATTAATAGCTGGCAAGAGACTCGTGTGAATCAGATCCTTCATGGGGGAATGAGTATCTTTTTTTACCTGATGATGCAAGGGAATATAGTTTCTGCTTTGCTCCTAGAAGCCTGTTAAATCTAGCACTTAAATCTCTGAACTTTGGCCCAAGATCTGCTGACTCAAGTCTAATGAATAAGACCTGGGTCCTTGGAGTTCTCCTCATCTCCCTCTTTCTTTTGGGAGTCTTAAAGACTCATGAAGTCGCAACTCTTACGCCTTTTTTTAAGACGGAGAGAGTGCTCAAGATTCAGAAGTTCTCAGATGTAAAAAAGACCCTCTCCCTTAAAGATCAGGAGCTGGTAGAGTTATGGGAATCCATGCTCACCGGAAGATCAGCTCCCCTCGCCACCTGGATGAAGGAGCGCTACCGCCTCCTGGGGCTTAAGCATCTTTTTACTCCTAGTGGTTTTCACTTAAGTGCTGTGCTCTCTCCTTTTTTGAAATTAACCAAATCGGTGAAGATCCATCTGTTATTGCTCTCCTTAATTGGTCTTATGCTCTTCTGGATACCTGGTCAGGGAGCTTTAAAAAGAATGGTCCTCATCAAAAGTCATCAAAAGTTATTAGGCATGAAGACGGGCTTTGTGATGGCGCTTCTCTTAGACATGCTCTTAGGTAGCTTTCAGTCAGGGCCATTGAGTTTTAGCTATAGCTTTTTATTCTTAGGCATTATCTATTCAGGTGCGAGAGGAGTGGGTCTTATTTTCTGGTTTTTTATCGCTCAGCTCATTCTGGCCTATTTTCAAAGTGTGGCGATTTCGCCTTTGCTCCTTATCTTCTCACCTATTTTGAGTTTCTGCTTTGGTCTGGCGATGCCTATGCTCTTTCTGCTCGCGATTCCCCTTTGGAACTGGCAACTCGAACTGGGACTGATGATATTAAAATCTCTGCAAGCGATAGTGGATGTGGCGGCCTATTGCCTTCAGTATGTTCCCACTTGGGAGATGCATGCCGGGGTTCTTATGATCATTGGATTGTTTGTCTATCGCCGATGGAGGATCCTCATCATTCTGGTCTTATTCCTCAGTAATAGTCTTAATCTCGATCAAGCACGAGTACCGAGCATGGGAAGCTATGAATTTATTCCACGAGGAGAAATGATACGGGCCTTAATTAAAGGCGAGGATGAGGTGATTTATTTTACGGATGGGAAGTGTCAGCGAAGATTAGTGAGAGGTTATTGGTGGGAAAAATGCTCCCCCCGAAGGAGGAGCATGGGTAGAAAAATTAAGAAACTTTCATATCCTTCATCAAGGCATCGAAAGTCTTCTCTTCGCGGATGGCGTACATAAGATTGCGCTTAACATTCTCATTGCTCTTATAGAACTTAGCGATTTCTTCTTTGCTCATACCAGATTGAGCAACCATCTCTTCGATCTTAGAGTCAAGATCAGCTTCAGTCGCTTCAACATTGTACTTCTTAGCAAGTTTATCAAGAATAAGACCTGAACGAACTTGGAAAAGGGCCTTGCTTGTTACATCAGCATCCCAACGCTCAAAATAAAGCTCGATCATCTGATCGTTAAAGCCTTGCTGCTTAAGGGTTCTTGTAAGATCTTGCTTAACGCCAACTTTTTGATCTTCGATAAGGGCCTTAGGAACATCAAATTGATTTTCTTCAATTAGCTTCTCTAGGATATCCTGCTGAAGCTTCTGAGCGACTTCGCGCTTCTTCTGAAGGGCCATTCTTTCTTTGTTTTTTGTTTCAAAGTCAGCAGCTGATTCAAAACCGAATTCTTTAGCTAACTCATCGTTAAGCTCAGGGAAGTTCTTTTGTTTGATTTCAAGCAGTTCAACATGAAAAGTAACCGGAGCATTTTTAAGATCTTCTTCATGATAGTCAGCTGGGAAAGTTACCTTGATATCTTTCTTCTCGCCTTTCTTCATTCCGATCATGCCATCTTCGAAACCAGGGATAAACTGGCCTGAACCCATTTCAAGCATATACTCTTGGGCCTTCATATTATCAGGCTTAGATCCGTCAGCTTTTTCACCTTCAAAATTGAAGACCGCGAAGTCTCCCTTATTCAAAGTAGCTTTTTCATCTTTCACTTCAGTAACTTCAGCTTTTGAAGAAAGATAGTTCTTCTTCAAAGTTTCGAAGTCTTCAGCAGAAACGGCATCGGATTCTTTCTTGAAAGTTAGTTTTGAGTAATCTTTCAGCTCAAATTCAGGAATGATTTCTACCGTTGCTTCGAAAGCAACATTCTTAGCTTCATACTTGGTGTTACCGAATTCTGGATATCCAATAGCGCGGATATTTTCTTTCTTAACAGCTTGGTAGTACTGCTCAGAAATGAATCTATAAAGAGCGTCGTTTTCAACTTGCGGCCCGAATAATTTCTGAACCATCTCAAGGGGAGCCTTTCCTTTACGGAAACCCTTCAGGTTTGAATTCTGCTGTTTAGCAACCAGGGCTTCTTTAATTTCTTTGCTCAGGTCAACCTGCTCAAAGTTGAAGACCAATTTTTTAGTGCAACCATTAACTTCTTGGATGGTGTAAGACATAAGGATCTCTCTTTTTCTCGAGTGAAATTTGAATGAGTGTTTTTAACACAAAGGGGTAAAAAGTCAAAGTTTTCAGTAATTAACGCGAACCATATATAGGCCCTCAGGAGGAGCTGTTGCACCTAATTTTTGGCATTTAGTTGGGCCTAGTGATGACTGCAAATCCGATAATGTTATTTTGCCGCGCCCAATGTTCCAAACGGCACCCATTAGGAGGCGCACCATTTGTTTTAGAAAGCCACTCCCCACAATTTTGAAAACGTAATGAGAAGGTAGCATCTCCCACTGACCTTGAGGAACTTCAAAGATCTCGCATTCATAGAT
>DFXX01000014.1 GCA_002381765.1 Bacteriovoracaceae bacterium UBA4097
GGGAGCCCCTGCTTGGCTCCCTTCTGCAGATTTTAAAATTTCAAACAATACGCCAGCAATTCCATGGTTTTCTCTATGAAAAACAGGTCATTTTCTGATTTTACTAAACTTGTCAGTCTTTGGCAGTTTATGGCCAATTTTGGCATAAGAAAGCGACCAAATCACGACCAAGTCTAGTGAGTCGTGGTGGGTGCATTGTCTTAGCTTAGAACCAGAATTAAAAGAGCAGAGTCCCAAGGTATTGATTTCTCTTTTAAGCATGGACAACCTTAGTAAAACAACCGAACTGCTTCAGACTAGGGTTCTTAATTTCGCCGAGAATAAGCCGATAATCCCACATGGACAGTAATAAATTTACCCATGAACAATTGAAACGACGAAAATGTAACTTGATAGCTAGGATCATATACGAGGTTCTTGAAGAAGGAATATACGCCCCTCATACCAGAATTCCTGAAATGATCATTTGGGATGCTTGGGCAATGATTGGCCGTTCAAGCAAGCAAAGTACATACCGAGAGCATGTTGTACCGTTAGCCTTTCTAAGGAATACTTCAATCGAAATGTATAAAGCCGGAAAAACACTCAATGATGTTGAACAGTTTTGGTTTGATCACTACTTAATAGCACTAATTACGAATAAGGAAGCAGATCGCTTAAATGCAATCAAAGGACTTAAAACTGGAATGCCTAAGGCCTGGAAGATGGGTGATGATCCTCGTGAAAGGTTGTGGAAGGCTGAAATCGTGCTCATATCAAATAACTCTATAAAACTGACCGGCTGATTTTCTGCCTGATTCAATCTTTAAATTTCTTAGACTCTTGCTTTTTACGATCACAGGAAAGGCATAGAACTTGGGTATTTGCTTCCGTATAGCCATCCATCGCATTAAGTCTATCGAGATGATTATGAGACTCGGGAAGCTCATTTAAACATGAAGCACACTTATAATCCTGCAATTTAATTTTTTTAGCTTTTAATTGTCGTCTATGTGCTGGCTTTCCCCGTTCGTCGTAGGTTAGCTCTTTGTATATTTTTCTATTCAGTGCCCAACGAAGATCTTTATCAAACGAAGAAAACTTGTTTCTTATTTCTTCGAGCAATTGGTTTGCAATTTTTAATTCTTCGGGACTTAGCTTTCTATTCATTGATTACTCTTGAAAATTAGTCTTACGATGATTGAAGATCTCATTAGCGTCTTCCTCTTACCTGAACTCTCGGTCTGACAACAGCTCTGATAGGCGTATAAAGATCTACATCGGCACCATGCTCAATTGTAGCCACGACAGCATACCTTTGAGGTGAATCTTCTTCATTGGCCCATTCCCTTTGACACCGAACGACTAGGTAATAGGTATTTCCATAAGTACTCCCAGCTCTATTGAACTCGAAAATACCTTTTTGAAGTGTTCCACCTTCACGTTCAGTAGGTTTTGGAACTAACGGGCAGTTTGATGAACCAGTGATTGAATCAATGTCCCCTTCGCCACTTCTTCTTCTAAACGCACTTGCAACTTCTTCAAGGGATTTCCCTCGAATTAATCTGAAGGACATTTTTGTTCCTAAATAGTCTAATCTACTGTGTCGGACAGGGGGATCGAAGGCTAGAGTTATAGATATTCTTTTCTTTCCACGAATGTCATAAATTTCATTAGGAATAGGAATTTCGTAAATGTGAAAGTTATCAAAAGCGAGGACACCTTCTTCACGTAACAACACTCTATTTGGTTCAGAGAGGCTTGCCTTCTCGAGCGAAGGTAGACCATAACCGCATAATTTTAAAATAGACTTCCTGTTCCCTTGAAACAAATTCAAACTTTCTGTTGGAACTTCTGCTGAGCTAGCCAGCAAGGCCCGAATCATATTGGCCGTAGCGGTGGGAAACAATTGCAACAATCGAGCTGCTTTGTGGGCTGTTCTTGGAGCGGCTAACGATGTTCCTGCATCTGTGCAAAAGAGTCTCTCAAGATAGTTCATTGAAGTAGAAATAATGGACGTTTCTGCAAATTGACGAATTCTTTGAACATTTCCACCTAGGACTAAGTTCCCACCAAACTCAACTAATTCTGGTTTAACTGCACCACCAATGCCAGGTCCAGATCTCGTGAATGGCGATGGTTGCTTTAATCCTGCAATTGGTCTTAAGTCAACGGTATAAGTCCCAGGTGGAATATTTGCAGTCTCTGAGATCGATCCTACTGTTATGACATTACAACCTGTCGCAGGTTCAATTATTTTAGCAGGAGGATTTAATAAATAGTTAGGATAATCGGTCAAATGCTCATCATGATTACCAGCAATGATAGGCTCATGAGCATAGTTTCCAGCCGAGACAACAATAACAATATTCAAGTCTCTCGCTAAAAAATCAAGAATAGAAGACCAAGGAGACAATTTCCCACCATTGAATGGTGTTCTGCTGTCACCTAGCGAAGCATTGAAGACTCTACAATCATAAGTTTCTTTGAAGTAACTAATGGCTTGGACCATCTGAGTAGTAATTAATTGATCGTCATCAAACTGATTGTTTGCGTTCAACACTCTAGCACTAAATAGCCTTAACTGAGGAACGAATTCACGACGATCTATACAATCTTTCACATCTCCATATAAAGCAATTCCAGAGACCATTGTCCCATGTCCATGTGAATCATGAGGATCTCCGAGATGAGCAGGAACAGCTGTTGCCTCTCCAATTGCAGATGACAACATAGGGTGACCGCTGATTACTCCTGAATCTAAGGTGCAAATTCCGACAGCGTCTTCATCTGGAGCCGGAATATCCGGAAAATCAATGAGAGGCGTCTCAACTAAATTCCCAACTTGGAATGAAACTTGGGGTGGAAGGTCAATGCAGGAGATAGTTTCAATCGAAAGTAGCTCTCTGACTATATCTCCTGATGCTTTAATCCGTGCCAGTACAATTGAGCTTCCAATGTAATAGTCTGTTAATCTTCCACCTTGATTTTGTACAAAAGTACGCAAAGAGTTAATTCTTCCAGTGCAATCTGCAAAGTTTCCAACATGCCATAACTCAACATCTAGGGAATAAGTAACATTAGGATTAAACTGCGTGACAGTGGTGATGCCACTTGCACGAAGGAGCTTTCCAATTCTGTCTTCAGGTTGAATATCTCCTATTTCGTCAATATTACTGAAAACAGCTGCATAGTGAGGGTTTACATTCCCCCCCGCTGGACCTCTTGAATAAAGCCTTAATCTTCTCTTGAACTCATTTAATTCATGATCATTTGAAAATAAAATAAGGTTCTGTTTATCTGACTGCCCCAAGAGGGTAAGATTTAATCGGCTCCAGAATTCTTCATCAATAGGATTAACTAATTTTACTCGTAAAATTAATTCATGATTAATCCCTGCAGCTCCTCTTTGAAAAATATTTTGAAGAGTAGTATCAACTTGATTATTTAGTGAGGTACCATGGTTTCTAAAATGCCTATTAGGCATACGTCCAAAACCAGGTCTTTTTCTTCTAGGAGCTTCAATATTGACTCTCCTAAGTGGAAGATGAGGAAGACTAGGCATTATTTCCTACTCTTTCTTCCCACCGGAGTTTTCTTGTCTACCTGTTGTGTCCGAATTTTTTGTCTCATAATAGAATCATTTAGAATCTTTGAAGTCACAATATCTGCATCTTGCAAAATTGCACTTTTGATTGCATCAAGACATACCCACTCGATCTCAGACTGAGAGAGTTTTAACATTTTCTTGGCCACTAAAGAAAAGTTCAACTTTTCAACTGGAAAGTTTTTGAGTTTTAGTTTCAACAAGTCTGCAATCTCTTTCTGAGTTGGCTTATTGAATGGAACGATCTCATCAAACCTTCTCCACAAGGCATGGTCTAAGAGATTTTCATGATTGGTAGATGCAATAATGATACTTCTACCTTCAAAGCTATCCAAGATTTGCAAAAAGCTATTCACAACCCTTTTTAGTTCACCGTGTTCAGATTCATCACTCCTGCTTTTTCCTATGGCATCAAACTCATCGAGTAGAACAACCCAATTACCAGAAAGAGCATATTCAAAAACTTGTCGAATATTAGATGCCGTCTCTCCCAAGTAAGAGGAAATAATAGAATCGAATCTTGTATATAGGAGGGGTAACTGTAATTCTTTAGCGATAATTTCGGCCGTTATCGTTTTGCCACAACCTGGGGGACCATAAAATAACAACTTATTTTTAGGCTTCAACCCATGCATCTTAAGCAGATCAGATTTTTTATACTCTTCAATCACTCTGTTAAGCTGATTTCTCGTCTGATCACTCACGACCAGATTTGAAAAATCTTTTTTAGGATATCTAACTTCTACAAGTGGGAAATCTTTGTCTTTGTTGAATGGAATTGTTGGCTGAGCACCAACACTCATTTCATTTTTTTTCGTTTTGGAGAAATTAGTTGGAGTATCTAAAACTGACATAAGGTCCTTTGCAAGCGAATGATTATGTTTTTGTTGTTCTTCAGCAATGATCTCTAGAGCAATAGATCTAAAGCTATAGTCGTCATGACTTGAGTAACTAGAAAAAAGTCTTCGTAAAAGCTCTCCTCTAGCCATAATTAATTCCCTGATCCTAGAGATTGAATGTTTGGATCAATTTCTGAAGCAGAACCACTAATCACCCATTGGTCCACTTCTGAAGGCTTAAACTTCCATAGTCTTCCAATACGATGTGCGGGAATTCGTTTCTTTTCAAGCCAGCGGTAAACTGATTCTTTTGAAACACCCAAATGAGAGGAGATTTCTTCAACAGATAACCAAGGTTCCAAATAAGAAGATTTATCAACTAGTTGTTTCATATTGGTAGATTATTAAATGCCGGCTATGACAAGTAAATACTAAAAGATAACGGGGGATAACGGGAAGCAACACTAAGAGCTTAAAAACATTGCTCACTGCGACAAATCCTCGATACTGAAATTATCAAGCTAGTTTGTTAAATCCGCTCGATGGTAAAGTATAATCGATAATACTGCTGCTAAAATTTTTTGATGTGACCTCTCCATTTCGTCAAAATGCATTTGGTCCCTATCTTTGGCAGCCTTAATTCTTCCGGCAGAAGCCAGAACGAGATCCAATTGATCAATGTCGTTAAATCCACCTTGCTCTAAAATTGATTCGTAATCTGCACCTTCCCACCTATTGCCTACTTTACGAATACCCCAATTGAACTTCTGAGCAACATATTCCGCTAAACGATCCTCGTTATCATGATATTTTAATGGAGCTATGGCCTGATCCAAATCTTGAACCAGGATATTAAATTCTTTTGCAAAGCTTTCCTTTTCCTCAAAGTAACATTGATTTTCAAAATCCCATCTCATTTCCCAGTTTAGATAGATATGAGAAAGAGGTCTTAAGACCATGTAATCCACAATATCGCTGTTCGAAAAAAAATCTTTCATAAATTCTCCAGTGTAAGATTTACGTATCTTAAAGATGTACTTAAGTAAACCTTCTTCCCATTACAACTTTTCTAATCCATCATAATGAACCGTATTGCATTTGACCGTTTATAAATAATTGTTTCTCCCCTCCTAGACGATATAATTCTGTCATCACTGTATCCCTTTAAAACAAACTGATGAGAACTTTCACTTCCAGTACCTGTCTCCATCTTAAGCTTCAGGCGTCTAGAAGCTGTACAAAATAAATATCTCAAAACTCTGCCTGTGGAATAACTCAGAACGATCTCAGATCCCTCAGAGCAAAACTGCAAATTCCGAATCTCATGAAATCCACGTATTAAATACAAATGATCCTCGGTATCAAAGATTAGGGGCACAAAACTTCCATTTAAATCCCAGAGGAAGAACTCCCCGTCAGAATTAAACAAAATAGCTCGCCCCGCTGAATCGAAAACAGCTTCACAAACAGGAAAATCCATTATGCATTGATCTCTATGTAAAACGTGCTCACTAAAAGTTTTAAAATATTCATTTGCTGACAAGAATTTTGTTTCAGTCTCGCCACTCTGGCCGAATACGCTATAAACGAAATTTAACCTACCCTCTCTAATTTCAATTGCATGTCCGTATGCATTTTCAACGTTATGAATCGCTAGCCTTCTTCCTCTATTATCCAGAAGCAAAAGCTCCATGACAGGAGCATGCCTTACTGGCCACTCTTCGCATCCAATTAGGGTGAAGTCATTTCTCATCAACAATATATAATCAGCAGAGATTGCAAGCTTTTCATATGGCCCATCTATTTGAATAGGTATCCTACAACTTAAAATTAAATTTGAATCTAGTATTTTGATATCATCCTGTCCAAGAAGGAAATGTGAATTTCCACTTCTTAAGTAGTCAAATATTTGAAAGTTAAAATATCGCTCTTTAATATTATACATCATAAGCACCTTACATTTCCAATGTGGAACAACGTCGCAATCAGCTGGAAGCACATACATACTCCTCTTCATTTTCATAGGTAAAATGATGTGCATATTCCTCCGCAACTCCTGGAGCAGTCATCATGGAAACTTTAAGGTCTTGCTCCATTCTATCACGAAGGATCTCATAATGATCTTCAGGGATAGTGTAGTGTTTTTTGTTTGTTTCTACACTATGGCCAAGAAATCGAGAGGCCATTTCATCAGTATATTTATTTTTAATTTTTAATCGGTAATTACAAGATCTTCTCAAATCATAAATTTCCAGCTTTACATTTTTATCAAGGCCAAGACCTTCATATGTAAGATTGAATTCTTTCATTGCGAATTCTATAATTGCTTGTAATTCAGCGTTGAAGCGTTGATCATTTCTAACTAGCTTATTACTAACCTTATCTCTATAAACAAACAGAAATGGAAATTCAATAAGCTCTCCCTTATGTGTGCCGTATCTCTTTTCATTTTTAAGATTTGATATAAGTTCAACGAAGTATTCTGCTGTTTTAATTGTAAGGGGTGGTGCCCTCTTACTATTTTCTGTTTTCAGAGTAAAGTTAGAGTCTTTACCATTCGGTGCTTCTGGCAAATCCATTAAGAAGATATTCTTGTATTTTGTTGCACTTAAATCGAAATTGTAATCGCTTAAATTATATGTCTCACCTGGACGTAGACCACCTTCTTCCAGAAACATTACAACTCTTTTCATATTGGGTTCACAAGGGTCTACCGGATCAGGATAAGAACATTTTTGAATTGCTTCAATTAGACGACCCGGAAACATTACATATCGTGCTTCTTTAGAATGGTCTTTCTTTCCACCTTTCGTATACTCATGCACTTTTATTCGATCAGGATCACACAGGAGAGGGTATCCATTTTGTTTAGCTGTATTTAATGCTGCTTTCATATTTTTTCGGCGATTTATTCGTGTTGAGGAAGAGATTAATTTCCCATTCATTTTCTTTGCGTGATGCAAATCTCTTTTGAAGTCGATAATATCCTCGTCCGTGAGGTCAGTGATCGAAAATTTCCCAAGATTTTTTTCAAAATAATAGAAACAAGATTTCAAACAAGATCTTGTCGGACTTTCTGATTTCTCTAATTTTGTTCTTTCCTCAACGGCTAACACCGTGAAATAATCGTTGATGAATACTGAAAACGTGCCATCCTTCCGAAAAACATTCTTTGCTCTTATCTTTTTTGCACTCTTTTTAGGAAGGTGGCCTGAGCTTTGTAGATTTTTAAATTCTACAAGATAAGCCTTTAGCTCTTTACTATTCAACCTCTTAGGCACTCTCGTACATTCATCATAGGTACCATCTGGATGTCTGAAATAAACTTTCACCCACCCTCGATACTTTTGAAATCTTGTGCTCTCAATCAAATGCAACTCCTTGGGCCCATATAGATTCTTCCCAAGGAACTCAAAATTTTTTGTTTTAACATAACGGTACAAGTGAGACATACTGTCCTCCAGCAAAGGTTTAATAACCCTTGCCGAAATATTAATTCATTATATGGGCGACGCATCATTTAGAAGACATAGGGCTTCTTCAGTTTCTTTTCCAGGAACTCGTCCAAGTCCTTTCGTCTAAAGATAAGAGTCCCCCCAAGATTGACGTGAGCAAGTTGCTTCTGCCTCTGGCTGTAATACTTAACTGTCTCAGGAGTGGTCTTTAAAAAATCTGAGGCTTCATTTAAAGAAAAAGTTTCCTTACCAAGGTTTTCAACAATCTTTACAAGCTTCTTCAATACTTCAATTTGTAATTCTTCTTTCATATAAGTCTCCTGTATTTTGTTTGGATAAATATTTTTCGTAAAATCTCATATTTGCGAATAGATTGAAGACGGCTTGGGCACCAAATTACTCACTGGTCGATACTCGCCGGTATTCAACGTCACATAGATTGTATGTGGAGTTTTTCTATCATCAATCAAGACGGAAACCTTATCAGAGTCACGCAAAAGCTTTTTATGAGCAGAATCGTCTAGTGGTCGATCAATAATTTCTCGATACCAATAACCTTCCTTATCGTTTTTGGAGAGACGGCGTACCACCATGCCATCATGAATAAAGCTTCTTTTGAATTTCTTTTCCAAATGCACTCTCACCAATGACAAAACAGAAGCTCGATCAGACGTTTTAGACTTTAAGATTTCAGTAACAGGCTCTTGTCCAGTTGATGTAGCAATTAAAGATCTCTGTGATGCCTTCAATCCATTCATTGAAACGTAGTTGAAAAATTCTTGAAGATTGCCTTGCTCAAAAAGTGAATACGCTGTCGCCTGCCGAAGATGAGAAAATACTTTTACTTGGTCACTTATTTTATTATGACCACACATCCTTCCCAATAGACCTTGGGCGATAGTAGCAACAGATGCTGCTGGTGAGTAATCATAAACCATATGTGCAAACCGTGTCGTGATAGTATTACCCATTCTGGCTTTCTGTTGCACGAGTACGATGGTAATGACATTCTTCCTAAAGGTGGCAAAGTATTCATTAGGCGTTTCCAACTGATGACTCTGGTTCCAATGGCGAACATGAATTTTTTCTTTTCCAAATCTCTTAACAAGTTCTTTTTCAAGAAATTCAGCATGCTCTTTTTTAGGAATACGAAGTATTACATAGCCATAGTTTTTTGTAACAATTACATCCTGAAGATATTTAAAGGCAGGAGCTTCATCAATAAGTACCATTTTTCTTTTTTCTATCTTTATTAAGGGGGTAGCTTCTTCTATATCCCCACGCTCCAACATAGTCGTGACAGATTTATAACTAGGCATTAGTCGAGAATCATAAATGGTAGTTGTATTGAAAGCCCTTAGAATGGAGGAAAACGGTGTAGCGGATACGCCGATGAGATAAACATTTTTTGCTGGATAAAGTTTATTGAACTCAAGCCACTGATCTATCGTTTGTTCAACAGCATCACCAAAGTGATTTTCATCAAAGAAGATCACTATAGGCTCATTTGTAAAAGACTTAAGGGGTCGTTTTTTTACTCTTCCTAGCCGTCTCTCTTTTAGCGTCAAGCAATGCAGATTAATTGATGCCAAATGTTCTAGTCGAAGAAAATTTTGTGCAATAAAATCTTTATGATTATGGCTAACAACATAAAGCCCCATCGCATTTGGGAAGTTCTTTTTGAATTCACAGTACATATCTTCGATAAACTGAGTTTTACCAGACTGCATCGGTGCCATAAGAAGATAAAATCTTTCTTTGGGTTTCTGCAAGATTTTATCGATCATCTCTCTTACAGCTTTATCTACTTGGTGAAATACAGGTTGATTCACAGTACCCTCCATAACTTTTTTAATATTGCGTACATTGCGAAAGTATCTTTCTCGCAGTAAGTTTCTAAACTTATTTTTATTCTTAGTTTTTCTTCCCCACTAGTTTCAGGACAGATCATCTTCAAATATTGAATAGAAGCGAGAATGCCGTTATCAACTTCTAGTCCTTCATAGGACAGCTCGGGGCACAGAATTGGCAAAACCTTCTTAATGCTTGTACTGCCTTGGAAGCCTGGATGAACAAGCAGGCCCTTTTCAAAAATAGTTTCAAGATCCCAAACTCGATCAATGAGAGCTAGTATTCCAGCTTCTTTGTCTGGATTGACTTGAATAAGCTCATAGAGACGACTGATTTCAAAAGAGGCATGGTAAACGACAATCGTTCCTGATGTGCCGAGTTTATCCAAAAGAAAAGTAGTTAATGCATATCTAGGATCAGAATCTTTATCATGGAGGAAGCCAAAATGTTTTGGCTTATGATGTGGGCCTTTCAATAAATGAATCGAAGCTTGAGATGGAATCTGCTGAAATGGAGAAGCCATTTCAAGTTTCGGGATTGCCAAACTATATGTCTCGAAATCCAGAAAATATATTGGATATACGATTTTTTTTAAGACATCACTAATGGTTGCGTGATCGATCACAGAGCAACTTTGGATTTCTGCTTCTTTTTGGAGGGATTGATATCTTGTTAACTGAACATAATCCGGAATATCTTTTATAGATCGGACTCCAGCCTTATGAAGATCAAATTTCTTACCAGTAACATCACGTCGAAGATTAAAAATGGAATCGCTAGCACAGTTCCCCCAACACACATCTTTGTATGGACATACAACGTCGCCGGTACAATGCCGTCCAATATTTCTTGCTGGAAGTGTGTCATCATCCATTATGATTTTAATTGTTAACAAATCTTGCTCAAGCTCTATTAACTTTAATTCAACTTCTTCACTTACATCCGTGAAAGTGAAAAGTTCATGCAGATCAAGCTCACCTCTGCGAACATAACTTTTATTGATATGCCCTATCTTTACAGTTCCAATATCGACTTCACATTTTTGTAGAACATACTTTTGAAAAGCTGCATCATAGAGGTGCTCTTCTTTAACCACTGAAGTGGACTTAACTTCGATCAGTTCTCTGCACTTATGTTTTAAAATATCAGGTCGTGTAAAAAGCTTCTCGTATCCAAATGCTCCTTCAAAGATGATATCCACCTCGGGCATGACCCTCTTCGTTTCGAGGATAGCCATAGAATGTTTTTTTTCAGCACATGTATAAGTCTTATGCTGTTTAAACACCTCCTGGAACAGGAGGCCAACCTTCTTGCCCTGGTTGGAAAAAAAATCAATAACAGCATTATGTTCATATAGCCCTTTAGGATAATCATTCCAAGTATAGGCAAAGAGTCGTGGGCAGCGTTTAAATCTTAGATAGTCGTGCTTAGTCATATACTTCATAAAATTACCTGTCTTTTTTGGTCAATGTTCGCATAGTGCAGCATTAATGTCAAGTATTAATATCATGTATTAATGTATAACAACGGTTGGCTGCAAATAAGCTCTTGAATATACATGACGGCCTGAAAGGACTATGTAAAAATTTTGTAATGGAGACACGAGTGTGAAAAAAGCAGCAAAAAATATTCTTGAAGAGTTAGGCCAAGACAATAAAGAAAGGGTAATGTTTTATATCGATAAAAACTTACAGGCTAAATTCAAAAAGATTTGTAGTGAAAAAAAAGTTAGAATGTCTAACGTTGTTGAAAAGCTAATCCAAAACTTTATTACTGATGTAAAAGGTGAAAAGTGACTCAATCCAAACAGTCTCCAATTTGGTTTTAGAACTTACTTAGATGTTTTCAGAGTAATTTAAATTAGTTAAAAACAGCAGGTAGTTAGTGAAATCAAAGAATGTCGCATAAAAAGATTTTCTAAGAACTTCTCTTGGCAATAAGTAGTCGTACTTCTCAAATTGAAGTTCTTCGACTGGTAATTCATCGAGCAGACTAATTAATGATTCTTTGGTTTGGTATTTATTGAGTATTTCACCGACCATACTTTTGGTAGAATTATTTAAGTAGAAAGCATAGTCCAGATCCTCAAAATCAATCCCTTCCCTTCTTAGCACACATGCAATGATTCTGCTTACACCAGTACCTGCAAAAACCTCCATAAACTTCTCATCAGATGAGAGTAGTCTAAAAGATCTTCTGGCCTGAACCAAAGAGTTTTTAAATTCTTCTTTGAGGACCTTATGCTCCTCAATGCCTAAAAAAACATTTTTCATTTTGGTGTGAATCATCTTATGTATACTTCCGCCAGAACCAGTAAACTTAGGAGGATTACCAGCTTTGGTAGGATTAACCATCATAACCTTATCCTTGAAGTCCACCCCTTGTACGACCCATTTTCTTCCCGAAAAAAGCAAGCAGTCGCCCTCTTGATAAATGTTTATCAATGGGATAGTTCCCAGCTTTCTACCGTCCGAAAATACCGTCCATTCATCAGGGGAGAAGAAGACGCTATAGAAATCATAATTCTCAGTGAGTTTATCACCCTCTGAACCTAAAAATATTCCACCTTTACCATCGTAATCGAGATAATTCAGATTCATTAAATTTTCAAGAATAAGCTCAAAATCGCCAAATGATACTGTATTTGAAAAACTCTTCTTAAGAACACTTTGAAGTATCAATTTTTTAGTAGTGAGTCGTTCCTGAGCGACATAGGCCAGCAACTGATGTACAAATGTAGAATAACCATTCGTTTGAGAATTACCAGGCTCACACCATCCATCAAGCATTAGTTCAATCAATGCTAAGGATTGAATGAGATCAGGTCTCAAACCATCACATACGTGTGAATCTTTCGTAATCGGATTTTGAATCAACGAAATATTAAACTCTATTTTGGTATCGTCTTTTCTACCTGATCGGCCTATTTTCTGAATTAAGGATGAAACGGACCAAGGGGGATTGATCATGGCAACTTCTTGAATATCTCCTATATCAAGCCCAAGTTCTAATGTGTTTGTACAAAAGACTGAAATATGACTTTCTTTCTTAAGTCTATCCTCAACAAATTCTCTCTGATCCTTACTTAATGACCCATGATGTATTTCTACATATTTTTCGTTGTCTTTCAGCATGCTTTTTAAGGTTGAACATACCTCTTCCAGGTACCCTTTTGAATTTCCAAAAATCAACTTCTTCCCAGATGAAACTATCCTTTGCAATTCGTCATAGAATTGTCTTCTATTTTCTTCTTCTTCAAAAAAACGAACTGATCCCCTGATACCTTTACCACTCTCTTTATCTTCAATTAGAATAGGGTCACCATGATCTAGCCAGTTTTTATAATTTTCAACATTACCTATCGTTGCCGAAAGCAAAACTCGTCTTGGCCTTCGGGCAATAAGGATGTCGAGACGATTGAGAACAGATTTTAATTGATCTCCTCTACCACCACCAACAAAACTATGGACTTCATCAATTACATAAAAATCAACCTCTTTGAAAATATTTAGCAGTAATGGCTTTCTATTAATTAAAAATGACTCAAGACTTTCTGGTGTAATTAGAAGAACTCCACTGGGCCTATCAAGAAACTTTTTTTTAATTGTCTGCGACGCATCCCCGTGCCATTTTGTTATTTTACAATCAAGATGTTTACATAAGTTTTCAACTCTAGAAAACTGATCATTTATCAAAGCCTTTAGTGGTGAAATGTACACTATCTTCAGTCTACTGTTGATATCTGGGATTGATGCACTAATCGTTGGTAAAAAAGCGGCTTCTGTCTTTCCAGAAGCCGTAGGAGCAGAAATAATTATATCGCTAACAGTTTGGCTAATTGCATTAATCGATTCATCTTGAATTCTTCTAAATGAACTCCATTGCAAGTCCCAAATTGCTTTTCTTATAGGTTGTTTAAGCAGATCAAATGACTTACTCATAAATCAATATTTTCAGTTTCTGTGTTTTTACTAAATACAAAGTCTTTGCCATTAATGATATCACCAAATTTTGTACCTGGATTATTCTCAATAATATTGAGAATACTCACAAAATCCTTTATCGCATCTCTAGCTGTCATATGTTCTTCTGACCCAAGCTTACTATAAATAACTTTCAAAAAGGTTTCTAAGTCAGAATCTGATACAAGTTCCTTAGTCACGTCACCTTGTGAAAAAACGTTTCTAATATTCTTAAATAATTGGAAATATTCTTCAGGACTTAGATTATCTAATTCGATTAATGGGCCACTATAGTCTTTAAACTTATCACTTTTGAATTTATTTTTCGAAAGCCTAGTTTGAAGAGCACCATAACTATATAGTCCTTTCCTATCACAAAATATGAACTTTGGAGTACCGCCAAGAAGAAACATCAATCCCTTATTAGCCCCCTGTAAGGAGTCATTTATCAATTTGAGTACTGTTTCATAGTTTCTGTTTCGGACCTCAGATCGTTGCTGAGTCAGGTTAACAAGCTCATCAATACTTACTAAGAAGCCACTATAACCTGCGATTTCGAAGAACCCTGAGTATAACTTCAAATAGTCATAGTAATTTTCATCATTAATGAATGTTTTCACTCCAGGGATTTCACTTTTGGCAGCAGTAATGTTTCTAAACTCACCCCTTAACCACTTCAGACAAGAATCCAATAGAACTTCATTACTACTATTATAAGCCTCAACATAACTGTTCAAAATTTCCAAGAAGTCATAGCCTGCTACGTACTCTTTTAGAGGAGCAAGCTTCTTCTTTAATTCAGCTTTTCTACTTTTTTCATCCATTTCCATGAATTCAGAAAGCCATGATTCAAGGATGTACTGTAAGGCACCACCATCAGGCTTCTGTTTAATTGAAAGATTTCTTAGTAATTCTGTAAAAGTAGCCTGTGCTCTGCCATCTCTAGAATAAAGAGTCCTTTCCAATGTTATATCGGCTTTGGCTGTTACAATATTTTTATTGTGGGCCAAAATATTTGCCAAAGTTAAAAAAAATGTTTTCCCTGAGCCGAAATCCCCAACGACAAAGCGAATTGTGGAGCCACTGCTCTGGATTTTCTCTAGATCATTAATAATTGCATTCACTTCATCTAGGNNACTATAATTGCATTCACTTCATCTAGGCGGCCGACCTGAATGTGTTGCAAGCCGATACGTGGAACGACTCCTATTCTTAAAGAAGAAATAATAGCATCACGCTCTCTAGGCTTTATTTTAGACACCGACATGTATTTGCTCCGCAATATATTTATTTATTAAAAATTTTTTATTGTCTTCTACTAGCAGGAAGTCTCCAAACACTTCATCAGTATATTCATTCACCTTTAAGATTAACTTCATTCTCATAATATCTTTGGTTTTTGAGTACGCATCAAGCTCACTAAGAGTCCAAGCATCTTTACAAATCAAATCATTTAAATATGTTTGAACCAAGTCATTACTTAAATCTTTAGTCTTTGGCTTTTGCACTATCACAACTTCAGCATCATCAGATTTAAGAATTTTACTAAGTACCCTTTGAGCTTTTTTAGTACTTACATTTAAAGAAGCAACTGATTTTTTATCTAGCTTAAGTTGCCCCTTCCTATCTAGGTATGGATTGAAAGGAACTAGGGCATAATCTTTTAATGACTTCCCTTTAAATGAAAGCTTCTTTTTTCCAGCTGAAATTGAAAAGTCTAATTCATTTAACACGCTGACAGTCCCTTGCAAATCGAGCTTGTCGAGCAATTTCACAACTTCCTTGAAGTCTTTCAAATCAATGCTGTTTTCAGGGTTTTTTAATGAATTTATTAAAACGATAGGCAGCTTCTCTTTCATCTTTGCATCAATAATATGCCTGCTGACAATGTTGTAAAAGGTTCCCAAACGGATTTCTTTTGCTTTCAATAGAATTTTTCCATATTCCAATAGCCTATACTTATCTACATCTTGTATTTTAAAATGCTTTTTCATCTCCTCAACGAAAACAATTAACTTGTTTACATCTCTATTGTTTTTCAAAAATGTCGCTAAAAATGACTTCATTAAGAGGTGTAAAACTATTGTACTCCTTGTTTTAACCTTTTCGAATGGCGATCTCAAAATATAATATTCTTGGACACCAGAAAGACTGTTATATGAATTCACGGGATAAGCAGGTTCAATAATAAAGCCAGCCTTTTCACAAACATTTCGTAGGGAGAAGTTGTAATACATTTCAAAATAATGAAAACGAACTCCCATTTTATCAAGTATCTCTTGTCCCATTACTTTTTCAAACTTGGAAACATTCCCAAACCTCTTCATGAAATGGGAGTCTTTCTTACTAACATCTTTAAGCATTTGAGCAGCAGTCATTCTAGGCACAAGACTTTACCTCTTTCACTATATCTGCCTGAACAACAAACGTATCTTCTTCAAAGATCAAAAAGTCTCCATACTTCGCTTCTGCCCATTCATTTATCTTAGAGATCGCAGAGTTCATCATCAGCCCCATTTCTTTGGACTTCTCTCGAAGCTCTTTTTTGCTCCATTCACCTTGGCCAATAATAAGATCAAGAAACTTCAAATGATCATCATCTAACACTAAGTCCTTGGCTTCATCCTCAATAGTAACTTGCTTGATATCTTCTTGCTCATCCTCATCAGTTTTAATAATTTGTGACAATACACTTCTTACTTTGGCAGTGTCCTCAGCAAGTTGAGCTAGCTTCTCTTTGTCAAATTGAAGATTTTGGTTTGGTTTAGGGATTGCACTTCCAGACTTCAATGTGGCAACGCTCGTCTTAAGCTCAACATTGTCAGAAATCTCATTAATACCAAATCTTTGATAAAGATCTTTTATATAAGACTCTTCAAGACCAATTTTCGCCAGATAGCCTCTAATCTTCTTATCTTCGGCTTTAGTAAAAACTCCATCGACTAAAGCAACGTTTATTAAGAAATCACTCAGGATTTTCAATTCATTGAGACTTAACGTCTCAAATAACTTTGTTGAAGTGCTACTGATCTTAGGCTTGAACTCCTTATAAAGTTTTAACCTAAGTTTTAAATGCTCTTTCTCAATATCTTTCGTTAAAAAGTTAGTACAAAGAATACTGTAAATTTTATTTGCTTCTGAATCGCTTAAAGATCCATCTGAGTAGGCTAAATCAACACCGAGGTCAGCCAATAAAGCTGCTAACCTATATCCTTCCTTCTCAAGTTCATTAATTTGGCTGACTTTAGAGACCATGAACTTATCATCGCCTTTATAACTCTTTTTAAAATAAATAATGTCAGGTTCAATTATTAAATTGTTTGCATGAAGCACTTCAACTATTTTTCTGCATTCCTTTAAATTAATTTTCTCGCTTAATTCAACGCCTATTTTCAGAGCAATCTGAGATAGTTCTATTGGCCTATCTAGAAGCTCATGTGCATTGTTTTCGATCAAATCTTTATTGGGATGGTTCATACTACTTCTCAATGGCAATGGTAAAAGGTTGAAGATCTCTTCTGGATTCTGTTTAGAAAGCTTCCTTGAGTATGGTTTAAAATCTTCGATCGCCTTAACCCATTTTTTACCCAGCTTTCTTTGAAGGCCTTTATTAATAACAACTCTTTGGCCATTGAAAGAAAAATCTTGACCAAGGCAACTTGAAGCTGCGTAATAACGCTCCTTGATAGCTTTTGGAGATACTGTCGAGATCGCTTCTTCAATTTCTTCTTTCGCAATGATATAAAAATATTGATCAAAACAAGGTCCAACTTTAGACGGAATAATGCTTGAACCAATATCTTCAAAACCTGGAACTAATGAAATAACTTCATCACTAGTTATTTTCTTAGAATCTTTGAGTAATAGATTAATGCCTGCTCGATATATAATTGAATATTTATTCAATTTAGGTTTAATCTGAGTATAAATTTCTTGTGCAATTATCTTGTTTTCAATTTTACTTAATGTATAGGCAAGAAGACCTTCACTATAAGATCTGAATGAGTTATTACTTTCATATATCTCGTAAAGTCTTACTAACTCTCTTGCGACTAGGTCATAATCTTTACCGTGCTTTAAGACTCGATATTCGAGACCATAAAAATATATAAAGACATAACCGACATCAATATTTGGGTCACATTTCCCACCTTCTAACCACCTCAAGAATACGCCTCTCTGAGATGGAGTGATATCTGAATATGAAGGCCAATAACCTAAGCGTGACCCATCATCTTCTTTAGAAACTTTTAGCTTCTGTTGAATAACGTGAGGGAAATAAGATTTTTTACCTGAATTCTCAATATACATCATTGGGTCTGAAATCTTATAGCCGGATAAATCTAGGGACTCGCCTTTTCCTATCCAAGTAGCATCTGATGTTGAGTTTCTTTCTTCATCATCATAACCAGAAGTCGTTAATACGATCCGAACTCCTCCATAAGAGGAGTGGTCGTGTTTTGCTTTACCTTGCTCTTTTTCAGAATATACTCTTTTGTTTGCTTGAGACCCGGCGATAATGAAAATTGAAAAGAAGGATAAGCCATATAGANNTGGCACCCAAAGTATCATTAATAGCAGCACCAACAATCCCACAGACAATGGATGCTGCGAAAAAATCAATAATCCAATAATAAAAATAGTAGGCTACAAACTTCATTATGAGAGTCCTCTAATAAATTTCACAATACTGTAACTATTCGGAATATCTTATTTTTTGTTAACTAAAGAACTGCAAGAGATATGTCTTTAAGGGTTTAATATTGTTGAGCCACTCAATACCTGACCAAGAAGGACCGACTCGACCAAACTAATTGATACTTTTTATACTAACGTCTAAAAAACACAGAGTTCAGTCGGAGGATGGATTTAATCAATACCTAACTTGAGCTTTTACATATGAAG
>DFXX01000122.1:0-5226 GCA_002381765.1 Bacteriovoracaceae bacterium UBA4097
CTTCAAAGATCTCGCATTCATAGATTGTCCTCACCGTAGACTTAACTTCGGTGCCTTCACAGAAGAAATTAGTGAAATCATGCTCACCGATAAGAAGCTTACAAGCTTCTCTCATGAGAGCTAGATCCAGCTCAAAAGACTGATTTGCAATAAGTTCATTCTGGAAAGCCGAGAACATTTTCTGATTGGTGAAGCGGTAATGGTACTCTTTTGATACTGCATGCACAGTGGGCATAAAGGCTTCATCAGAAACCTCCGAGCCTATCACCCGAATATCATCTGGCAGATGGGAATTAAGAGCTCTGATAAGACTCGCGGGGTTTATCTCAAGAGGGATACTTATTTTGGCGACCTGACCCAAGGCATGTACTCTGGCATCTGTTCTTCCAGCCCCTAGGCTTCTTACCTCTTCGCTCTTGGCCACTATCTTCAAGGCTTTATTCAACTCTCCTTGAACGGTAAGCCCTGAGCTCTCGGGCTGAATTTGCCAGCCCAGGTAGCGAGTCCCTTTATACTGAAGAGTAAGTCGGTAGTAGTGAATCACTTCTCAAGTTCGCCTTCAGGATCTTCTTTCCACTCAAAGATGCCCTCAAACTTCTTACGATGAGTAACAAAATAAATAAGAGAAGCGAGCACGTAGAAAGTAATAATGAGTGGAATCATGACTTCTTCATAGATAAAGAGCGAAGCAATTAAGAGGAAGATAATCATTAGAACTTGCTTCTTATGATTCTTCACCCAAACAGAATTCTTAAAACTTGGGAAAGGAATATTGGTAATCATGAGAGCCGCGTAGAAAACCAAATAGGCTACGGCCAACGGAGTATACTCCATAAGCATTGGAACATTTAACGAGATGAAGATAAATCCTACGATAGCAGTTGCTGCTCCCGGAATAGGAAGACCTTGGAAATAATCAGATTTCACCTTATCGATATTGGCATTGAAACGTGCTAGTCTCAGGGCCCCGCAGAGAATGAAAAAGAATGCGGCTACCATTCCAGGTCGACCAGTATCGGCGAGAAATCTAAAATAGAATACAATTGCTGGAGAAACCCCAAAGGAGATGAGATCACTCATGGAATCGAACTGCTCACCGAAGCTCGATTGCGTATTGGTCATCCGAGCGACTCGCCCATCGACGCTATCAAAGATTGCTCCCAGAATAATGAACATACAGGCCTTGTAAAACTCTCCATGAAAGCCAAATAAGATAGCGGTAAATCCACACGCCATATTAAGAGCGGTGAAAGTATTCGGAAGGAAGAAGGCCCATCTGCGATTTTCAAACAACATAACGCATCCTTAATTAAGATCTTTTAATGAGGCCATCACAGTTTCACCTGGGATAACACGCTCAGATTCGAAGACTAAAATATCACTGTTTTTTGGAAGATAAATCAATAAAGTTCCACCTAGGGGATAATAGCCGAATCCTGCTGCCCCTCGTCCTCGATCTCCAGACTTTAACCAAAGAATTGGCCTTTTTCCATAAGGACTATCAACGAATCGCATTGAAATCTTAGACTGGCTTCTCGAGGTTAGAGTGAGGTTGGTATGAGAGACATCTTCTAGAGGCCCATAAAAAGCATGCTCTTCAGCATCTCTAGAGATTTTCTTCCCTTTATTGGCCTTAAGGAATGTTACCTCTCCCGTGGTCGGTAGATAGAGTCCCTTAGGATCCCAAAAAGAAACAGCAACTCGGATTTCAAAGCCGAACTCATTTTCATTATGGATAGCAACATTTTCTCTAATGGATTTAATGGTTCCAAAGACGGGAGATAGGAAGATTTCTCCCTCAGGTTTTAGGGTCTCTTGATAAGGAACCTTATGTCTTCTAAAGGCTAAGCAAATCGCTACCGAGAAAGCCACGATAAAAAAAGTCTTTCCCCAAGAGTAGAATAAAAATGAATAGGCATTAACAAAGACCAGTAGATAAATGATGTAGCTAGGAAGAAAGAAAAAGCGTTTCATGGGCTAACCCGAAATTCATCCTCGGGAGCTCTGAAGTAATAGGACTCTCTATTTAACTTCTGTTCAACCACTTTCTTAAAGACTGCTTGAGGCATCGCCTTTAAAAGATCAAAGGTTGAATCGAAAGATTTAATTAGTCCCAGGGATAGCTCATCCATAGATGCCGACGAATGGATAAAAACTTTATCTAAACTCACCATATATTCAGGCAACTCGCTAGTAGTGACGAGCTTATTAAAAGTCTCTTCTCCCTTCCAGTGATGAAAGAAGTACTCTCCCCGATAGGCCTTGGTCATCCAGGCACCTTCCTGATGCCCTAACCAATAAGGTATTTCATAACTATAGAAAGAATAATTCGGAATTTGCATGAACTTCAAGATATCGGCAAAGCCTTCAGAGAGTCGAAGTCCTGTATAAAAACCGGGTCCCGCGATGGAGACAATTCCTGCCACATCTTTGAGCTTAAGATTATGTTGAGAACAAATGGAATAGACTTCTTTTTGAAGAATCGCCGAAGACTTCTGTCCCGTGTGATGGGAGAGCTCAAGCCAACTATAACCTTCATCTAGAAGACCTAAAGTAAGGTTATAAGTTGAATCGATAAATAACATTTTCAAAATTTTTAAAAGAGTCTCGTTATGTCATTAAAGAGAGCAATAAAGATTAAGAAGAAGAGAAACGAGACTCCAATTCTCTGAGCGATCTCTAGCTTTCTTCTCGAAAGTGGTCCACCGTTAATGGTTTCAAATGCCAGGAACATAATATGTCCGCCATCTAAAACGGGAATTGGGAAAAGATTGATCACCGCAAGATTAATGGAAATGATCGCCATCAATCTAAAGAACATAGAGAGACTTATATTGAAAGAATCAGATGCCACTTTACCAATAGCAAGTGGACCACCGATATTATTCAAAGAGACTTCTCTTGTAATCAGCTTCTTATAACCGCTAAAGGTTTTAACAATTCCATCCCATGTACGATCAAAGGCCTTAACCATGGCCTCACCTATACCATCGGCCTTGGAAACAATGAGTTTGGGCTGGATATAATCAACAGCACTCTCAATTCCAATAAGCTTCGTTTTAGTATCATTCACTGTCTTAACTTCTGGAACAAGTTGTCTGGTAGCAACTTCTCCCTGAGAAATAAGGCTTAAGCTCACTTCTTTGCCATCTTCTAAAGTTTGAAGCCCAGTTCTTAAATCTTCAAAGCTCTTAAGATCCTTTCCATTCAATCCCGTAAGAATATCACCCTGCTTGATCCCGGCCTTATCAGAGGGAGAACCCATGACAACATTTCTCACCATCATATCTACTGGATAAAAGCCAAGTGAAATCATAGCGGCAACTAGCCCCTGATCCGAGGTGCTATCCAATTCAGAAACCGCTTCCTTATTAATCTTGTACTCACCTTTCTCTTCAGTGACAGGATAGAGAAAGACCTTACCCGAGAAGCTTGAGCTCATTTCTTCAATGGAAGTCTCTGCAGTAGGCTCACTTGCGGAAGTAGCGATGAGAAACTTCTGCCCTTTATTATTCACAAAAATTGGCTTTTTCATCACCGAGACGATGCTAACGAATTCATTGATAAATGGTTCGAGCATCATATTGATGGGCATGGAAACACGCTCATCTTGTCTTCTTACTGTAATCTTTTCGACTTCTGATCCTTTGATATTAAGGTCATCAAAGCTCAGAATTTTTTCATCATTAATACCAACTAAGACGTCTCCAGTACGAAGACCTTTCTCGTAAAGCACTGACTTTTCACTCACTACGCCAATCTTAGTTTCTGGAACCTTCTCGCCACCGGCCAGAAGTCCAACATAAAGAAAGTACGCCAGAAGTAAATTCGCCAATGGACCACCGAAGACAATCCAGAAGCGAGCAAACTTACTCTTGTGATTAAAGGCAACCTTCTTCTCTTCCTCGCTTAATGGAACTTCAGAAAAGGGATCATCACCAAACATCTTTACGTATCCACCTAACGGGATAATCGAAATAGCATATTCTGTTCCATTCCGAAGAAACTTAAGGATTTTTGGACCAAAGCCAATAGAGAAAACTTCTACTCTTACACCAAATAAACGGGCAAAAAAGAAGTGGCCTAGTTCATGGAAGAAGATAAGAGGCCCGAGAAATATAACGAATATGAGAATTTTCTCTAACATAAGTAATCCTTACTCAAAAACGGCCATTAAATAAAAGGCATACAAAGGTGCCACGAAAAGAAGACTATCTACTCTGTCATAGACTCCCCCATGGCCGGGAATTAGGGAGGAGCTATCTTTGATATCAAATTGCCGCTTTAACTTCGATTGAGCTAAATCCCCAATTTGAGCGCAGCAGGCAACGATGGTGAAAAAGAGAACGGTAAATACTGAAACTTCAGCAATCAAGTAGTGCCAGAAAAAACTCGTGGCAATGACAGAACACACCACTCCACCGACCGCACCCTCAATCGTTTTCTTAGGGCTAACAGCTTCCCACAACTTATGGCGTCCGAAGCGCTTACCAGTGAAGTAAGCAGCGGTATCCACCATAAAATTTAAGATAAGGAGAGCTGTAACCAGGATGCGCCAGTTATCAAAGTGAATGATGTAGCAGAGAGAGAGAATAGGGATGAGAGCAAAGAAGCCAGCCCCCCAAGAAGTCATGCGAAAGATTTTCACAAATGTTTCTGACTTTTGGGCAACCAAAAAGAGATAGGCCAAAAGCAGAACATCTAGAAAAACTCCGGCAGAAATCCAGAAATTAAAAGATGACTTACTCACCTGATAAAAATTAAAGAATCCAAAGCCCGCCAGATAACACAACTGGGCCACAAAGTAGCGAAAGGATAACCTCGGTTGAGCATAAAAGTTCGTAATGATCTCATCGATCATGAGGAGTCCTACCAGGCCCACGATGATTAGAGTCGCATCCTGACCGAGATAGATACATCCACCTAGAAGGGCAATAAGAATAAGACCAGAGATGATTCTGACTGAGGTATTAGACATTTAGAGTTGTGCTCCTTGGATATAGACTTTCTTATTGGCATCGGCCAATTCAAGAGCTTGATCAAGGTTTTGTTGATAGCACACATTTCCAAAGCGTCTTTCTCTACAAGATACATGCTCTAATATTTTTTTAAATTCACTAGCTGAAAAATCCGGCCACTTAGTAGGAGTAAAATAAAGTTCTGCATAGGCCATCTGCCACAGAAGGAAATTTGAAATTCTCTGCTCCCCACCCGTGCGGATCATGA
>DFXX01000122.1:5360-6291 GCA_002381765.1 Bacteriovoracaceae bacterium UBA4097
AGAATTCTTTGTTTCTCTTTAAGCAGGAACTTCTTTAAGAGCCTGAAGAGAGTTGAAACCTCTTCAAAAGGTCTGCACCAGTTCTCGGTAGAGAAAGCATATAGAGTTAAAGCACTAAGACCCATGTCATCTGCGGCCTGAACGATATTAGAAACTACGCCAGACCCTCTGACGTGTCCCCATATACGAGGACGATAGCGTTTGGTCGCCCATCGTCCATTTCCATCCATAATTATGGCCACATGCTTTATTTCGGACATATCGCCTCTAGACGGTAAGTAGCTCTTTCTCTTTGCCTTCAACGACTTTATCAACTTCCTTGATAAAGTTATCAGTGATTTTTTGAATCTCGTCTTGAATCTTCTTTGATTCATCTTCTGAGATCGTCTTATCTTTTTCAGCTTTTTTCACTTTATCATTTTGATCACGACGAATATTTCGGATCGCAACCTTGGCATCCTCACCCATCTTCTTCACATCTTTAACATAAGACTTACGCTTATCTTCAGTTAAAGCAGGAAATTGAATGCGAATGATATTACCGTCATTACCTGGAGTAAGACCGATATTGGCAGCAAGAATTGCTTTTTCAATAGCCGAGATTAGAGTTTTATCAAAAGGCTGGATTTGAAGCAAGCGAGCTTCCGGAGTCGAAATCTGGCCCATATTCTTAACAGGTGTAGGAGTCCCATAATAGTCTGCACTGATACCATCTAAAACAGCAGCAGTCGCTCTACCTGTTCTAACTTTGCCCAATTGGTTTTGAAGGGACTTGATCGCCTTGTTCATACTTTCATCAAGTATTGGCTTAAGTTCTTTCATCATAACCTTATCTCCTCTTAGATTTTCTTAGTAACTAGAGTCCCGATAGTCTCGCCATTAACAACTCTGGCGATATTGCCTTCTTCAAACATATTGAAGACCACAATAT
>DFXX01000034.1 GCA_002381765.1 Bacteriovoracaceae bacterium UBA4097
CAGCACCGTTTAGACCCACGATAAGAATAGGAGAGACACCTGACTTTTTAAGATCCAGACCCTCTTGCTCCCCACCCATCAGGCGCGCGAGTTCATCGTGCATGATTTTAACAAACTGCTGACCGGGCTCGACCCCTCTTAAGACTTTTTCACCTAGAGCTTCGGTCTTAACCTTTTCAACGAATTCCTTAACCACTTTAAAGTTAACATCGGCCTCAAGAAGAGCAGTCTTTACACTTTTGAGGGTTTCTTCAATATTGTCCTCAGAGATCTTCCCTTTCCCACGAAGGTTCCGGAAGGCATCTGAAAATTTCTCACTAAGATTATCAAACATGTTATTCCCCTATAAGATTAAGCTGGATGAGATTACTACACTCTCCCGGATGAGACACTATGAAATCGGCCCCCGTGTCTTTTAAATAATCAGAACTTGTGGCCGCATTCCAAGTGGCGCCGATCGCCATGACTCCGAAGCTCTTGGCCCCCAGCATGTCATTACTACTATCTCCAATAACACATATTGAGGACTTTGTCGTGGTTCCTAAAAGACTTGCTAGTCCCCCGATATGAGGTTTAGGAGGAGCGTCAGAGACGGTGGCAAAATCTTCAAACAGATGATGAATTCCTAACTCTTCCAAGATGCGGAGGGTCGAGAGGCGATCACGAGCTGTCCAGACATAGAGTAAATTTTCCCGGGCAAGATCGGTCAAAAGCTCCTTAATCCCCGGAAAGAGCCGGTACCTGAAAGAGGAGGTGTCCACTAAGGTTCCATCACAATCAAATACAATATGTTTCATAGTAAAAGATTCTAGTTAAAGTGAGGCCGTATTTACAACCAATAAAGCAACGTTTACAAGTAACTCCAGATGAATACTCCAACTCCTTTTAGTTCTGAACTTAATCAAAAGATTGAAAGCTTTCGCTCTCATGCGAGCCCTATTAAATTAGGTGCAATTTCTTTCTCCTCCAAACTTCTGCTCGCACCCATGGCGGGTATTTGTAATATTCCCTATCGTCTCCTGATGGAAGATTTGGGAGCGGGAGGAACGGTTTCGGAGCTTATCTCCTGTCATGGAATAAACTACGGAAATCAGCGCACCCTGGAGATGCTCAAAATTCACCCGTTGGAGAAGAATGTGGGAATCCAACTCTTCGGGGAAGATGCCGAGAGTATGGCCCGGGCGGCGGAAGTGGCCGAGAGCTATGGCCCAAAGTTCTTGGATATCAATATGGGTTGCCCGGTGACCAAGGTTGTGAGTAAGGGAGGTGGCTCGGCCCTCTTAAAAGAAATTCAAAATCTCGCTCCCTTATTTGAGAAGATGCGCTCCAAGATGAAGCTTCCCCTCTCGATCAAAATCAGAACGGGCTGGGATGCGAATACTCTAAACGCCCAGGAAGTTTTAAAGATTGCTCATGAATCTGGAATTGAGTGGGTCGCCATCCATGGAAGAACCAGAACGCAGCAGTACACGGGACTCGCGAACTGGGAGTATATAGAGAATTTAAATGAAGTGAAAAAGCTTCCTTTGATTGGAAACGGCGATCTTCATCATCCTTTTGGAGTCTCAGAGAGACTGCAAAAAACCAATTGCGACGCTCTTATGCTTGCTCGTGGTGCTCTTCGAAATCCTTTTATCTTTTTAGAGTCACTGGATCCCGAATATGCTTCTCTTAAGCGCTCGACATTCTTAGGCAAAGATTATTGGGAAGTTATTCAGCGTCTGTATGAATACACCACTCAGACCTTCAGTGAAGAAAGAACGGTCCTGGTTCAGCTGCGAAAACTTATTGTATGGTTTGCGGCGGGCTTTCCCCATGCCGCTAGCTTCCGCTCGCAGATCTTTGGCTGCCCGGTACTTGAGGACTGTATGAAAATCTCTGAAGACTACTTCCTCTCTCTTGGGGAATCTCAGAAGTTTATCAATTATGATGAAGTTTTCATGAGCTCTGGTCACGGCTAATTTCCTGATTACCACTGCTTACTTAGTTAAAGTTCGAGTAAATCAATAAAGTACTAAATGTTTCCTCCTATCTATCCGAAAATAAGAGGACATGAATTTTTTAATACTGTTATTCCTTATTCCCTTTGCTTCTGCCCTCACCGCCCCCGGTTGTGGGGAGCTTCCGGGTATTGCTCAGGAAATGGAAAAGGATCTCTTAAATAAGAGTATCACACCCTATGAGGCCTGCTCAAAATTGAGTCTCACCACCCTGGTTTCTAAAGAAGTTACCGGGGGAGATGTGGATTTTTTTGATGAGTATAAATGTTCAAATCTTGCTGTTATCGAGGCCAAGGTCAGTCAGCTGGAAAATGAGCTAGCTCTCCTAGAAGGCTTTGAAAAATTAAAGCTTGAAATTGCTGAGGAAAAGAAAAAAACTGCGAGCTCTAGCCTCGCGGCAGCTCAGAGTAGTGGAAAGAAGTTTGTGGATGCCCTGGGAACTGCTCAGACACTGGATACCCTGCTCTCGTCATATAATAAAGATGGCGAGAATTTTTTGATGAAACTTCAAACTATTCCGCTTGAGAAAAGGGATTCTCCTGAGAAATTTCAAGAAAGCCTCAAGGTGCTTTGTAAGAATGAAGGCAGCACACCACCGGCCCCCTGTCAGTTGGGATTCACCCCATCTGCTTCCACCGTAAATGACATCAATCAGTTGATCAAGGGTGAGGTCAATGAACTTACACTTCAAGATTGGCAAGAGGCCTTAGCGATTCAGAAAAAAGATGGATCGACCTACTCCTTTTATCAAATGGCCATGGACCTCAAGAGCGATTTTTCGAATATTAAAGATAATGGTTCCAATATTTCTCGTGAGCAGCTTAAGGCGATCCAAGCTCTGCCCGAATTTCAAAGTTCGGCGGGACTGGAGTTCTTGGCCGACTTAAAAAAGAAAGAAGGTCTCAACCTCAAGGGAGCGAAGTTTAAGTTCCTGGTGGAAGATCTAGCGGGAAGACAGGCCTTTGAGATGACGAGCAAGGTTTCCTATCTGGCTTCTGAGTACAAAGATCTTTTAGGGGAAGCTGATCGCGGACAATGTGAGAATGCCAAGTTTAGCCTTAATAGTGCCATTCCTTGCTTAGAGGCCTTGGAGAAAATCTCCAAAGAGAAAGGCAATAATGGGGACTATCTCTTAACCCTTTCTCGCACGGTAAGATCTCTGGATACTTCCAAGAAGTATCTTACTTCTCTACAAAAAGTTTCTCAGGAATGCACGAGCTCATCTGATGCGGCCATGAGTGAAGAGTGTGTAAAAAAGTTAAATGCCGATGTGGCCGATGTGAGTAAGAAGCTTCTTGCTCTAAATCTTCTTAAAGAGAAGATTGGGCAGTCAAATACTGAACTCATGATCTATCGTAATCTTGCTCTCAATAAGTGGGCCCATAATTGCAAAAGTGATGGAGTAAATTCCTTAGTTGGTGAGTGTGATGATCTCTTTCAGTCGCACATCTCCCGGGAAGCCGTCGCCCTCTCTTCAAATGTTGCTGATCTCGCTATTGTTTACAAGGGCGATCCTAAGCATTTAGAAGAGGCCCGGGCGTTGTGTGCAGTACCTAATGAGAAGCAAACTTCTACTCAGAAAAAGCTTTGTGCTTTTTTTGATGAGCCAGTTAGTGACGTTTTGACGGAAGATAAGCCGAAGAAAAATCCCGATGAATACATGGCCCCCGTGGCCGCTCCTGATGGAGGACACAATCCCGAAAGAGATGCTTGGGTAAGAGGGCTCGCCAATATTACCAATGATATCGTTAACCAATGGGTGAATTCTCAGAATCGTTATACACCAATTAATCCCTATTCCTATAACTACGCCCCCTATAATGCAGGAACTGGTATGATGGGGATCTCGGATACCATTCTCTTCAATGCTCGCTACTATGGGGCCTATGGTTACTATATGCCGACGCAAGGTCTGCAACCCTACACTGCCTTCGGCGCTCCCCCCATGGCCTCTTATAAACCTTACGCCTCATCACCGAGTGCATACTTCTCACTCAAATAATGCCAAAAAAAATGGGCGGTTTCCCTGAGTGACTCTATCCGGTAACAAAAAAATTCCACGAGTTAACCCCTCAAGGCAAATTCTACCTGTGCCCTGTTACAATAAAGCTAACAGTATGAAAATCCGAAATAGGAATGGGGGATCGCACTAGCATGGATGTTAGATTACTCTTAGTTCTATTTTTTTTAGTCTCTTGTTTGCCTACAGCCCAGGTAAGTAAAGGAAATTTAGCGAGCACCGAAGGTGAAACTTCTGGTGGCCCGAATGGCGGTGGTGTGGCCATTCCTGAAGCCGTGACCTCTTGGAATTATCTCAATGCCACTGGCCTCTCCATTACCATCAATGTCTCCAATTTAAATAATGCCTATATTGTGGGCTCCGGAGTTGAAACATTCCTTAGTAGCTCTAGCAACTTCTCCAATATGAATTACTGTTTGGTTAGTAGCTTCAGCCTGGGAGGAGTTCCCTATGAACTCAGAACAAGAATTGTTCCTATCTCCTACTATGACTTTACTTCCAAAAGAACGGTAAGAGTTCTGCGTGTGGATTTTAATGATGTTCCTAATTCCGCATCTCTGTGTGGCGGAACACTTAATGTAAGAGATGTGAACGGAAATTATATAACCGATCTCACTTCTCCTCCAACTCCCCGCTATGATCCTTCACAGGTTTGCCCGACTTGCACCAGTACCCTCACTTCAACTAAGGTTCGCATCTTTAAAAAAGATGGGGATCTCTTTGAGCTCGCTTCATCAGCAGTGAATTTGATATCATTGGGACTAAAAGTCGATCCCAATAATAATTCTACTGGGGGAATTGGAAGTTGCACCAATTCAGAATGCGTCTCTCGCGGTTTTAATTGCTGTCTTGATAATCAATGCGTAAACGATGGAGCGACCCGTCCATCAGCAAGAACTCAATACTACTCTCAATGGCAAGTGGCCGAACAAGAGCGAATTCAAAATCCCCTCGCCTATATCAACTATCCTCATATCTACTATGTCTGCGGAACAACTGTTCCTCCCGGTAATGGATCTACTGGTGGATCAAGTGGTGGTGGCAGTGGTGGCTATGATGCGGCCTTCGAGCAGCTCAAAAAAGATTATGTGTGTGTGGAGCATATTAAGAGTCAATCAAAGATGGATCCCTTCCATAATGAAATTCTCTCCCGTGCGACCCCCTATACTCCAGCAGCAAATTGCTTAACCGCCAGTACTGATGAAGACAAGTTCATGCACTTTAAAAAGGTCATCGAAAGACTATATAAGACCTGTGGTTGCTCCCGTAGTGAACTCTCGGCTATGATTGAATCCTGTCCGGCCTATGAGTACGATGTCATTCTCACCGATGCTAATGGTGTACCGACCAAGATCGACTGCTACACCCCGCCGACATCACCTACAATTCCCTCTCAGCAAACTGTAACCGTTAACTCTCGTTCGGCCCCTCACCGCTTCTTCGAAAGTGTGAATGGTTTAGAGAAAGATATTGTCGCTGGAGACAGAACTTATGTTTCGGGTGGAGTTACGACTGAATATGTCCAGGAAGGTGATGCTTTCGAATATCTCGATAGTGGAAAGGTCCTCCCTGTCCAGGCCGACTTCGGAATGAATTCCATTTTGGGTTCTATGAAAGTGAGTCTTGATCAGGCCCTCCCGGCCAAGACCGTGAATGTGGAACTTGATCAGGTTTATCTCATTGCTACCACTTCCGGCTACTACACCCCTTGCCCGAGTTGTGCCAAGGACTCCTGGCTCTCAAGTCTCAGTGCTTTTCCTTCAAGTGCTAGTGGCACAGGCCTGCAGGCGGTGGGACACACGACTTCAAGAGATTCTCTTTCCACCAATTTCACGGGTGGAAATTATGAAGACACTATCTTCGGTCGGGCCTGCTGGCTTCCGCCGACTATGATTCCTTTTACTCATCTTGAAAAGAGTACAGTTAAAGAGCAAAGAGAAGAGAGACTTAAGGCCCAGGCCGCTCTCTATGTGAACGGCTATCAAAGAGATTGGTACGGCTTTAATAAAGGAGCACTCATTGGATCCTTTGATGGAGTGACCTGGTTTGCTATCGGTAAAGGGCGAATTGTGAAGTCCACTTCCAAGAAACTCTTTCTTGCTATCAATGCGCCTTTTGCGGATCTCGCCTCACCTACTCAGCATATCGTGAATGTTTATAATTACGATGGCCAGTCAGGTGCCGCTCAGGTGGATTACGATCCAGAGTTCCATCAGTCTCATCCTTATCAGAATGAGGCCGGAAACTGTCAGGCCCATCATATGTGCGAAACCGATACGGATTGTGTGACAAAACTTGGTTGGGAGTATGCTTGCTCAGATGTTCGAGAGCTGCAAACCAAGTGGCCAACCTTTGATGTTGAAGGAAATGAGAAAGCAGGCGCTGGTCCGATTACAACTATCGACCAGATCCTTCAGCAAAAGCGCTTCCCATCTTCAAGCACTAAGAGATGTGTGTATCGAGGGGCAGGTGCCCTGTGTATCACGAACTCGGCCAATATCACCGACCTCAACAAAAGAAAGAATTTCACCTGTGCTCCAAACTTCTATTGCTCCAATATGAACTCGGGGTCTAACTTTAACTCCAAGGTCGCGCGCTATGCCGCTAACCTTGAAGATATTCCTGTTCCTAAGAATCATATCTTTGGTCAGGACGCGAATATCCTGGGTCGCCCTCTCCACTATAATGGAGAGAGTATTCTTTTCCCATCATCTTCCAGAACTTCGATCATTGAAAACATCAAGGCCTATGAACCACTGGCCAGTGGAAACGCAGGCGTCTGCCGTCCAGGTAAGGCCCTTCCTACCACTGCTAATCAAGTGAGTATGTCTAATCCCTTTAATCAACATATGATTCCAGATGGTGCTCGCAGATCGGATTTCATCAATCAAATCGCGAGTTGCAACTCAACTCTCTTTAATGAGTACCGCTACTCCTCATGTCCGGTGATTGGAAGTGATGGAAACTATGAAATGTTCTCCAGTACCACTCTTCCAGCAGGTCATCATTTAAGAGCAAGAAATCA
>DFXX01000072.1 GCA_002381765.1 Bacteriovoracaceae bacterium UBA4097
AGCGGAAGACCTGGTCTTCTCTTTCCTTGGCAGACTGATCAAGCGGCTTAATGTATCCAGCAACTTTACCAAACTGACCAGAACCACCCGTCTGCTTCTTATGGGTGTATTCAAACTTAGCTTCGCCGCGGATGGTTTCACGGTAGTTAACCTGTGGAGCACCAACTTCAACTTCAGCTTTATACTCACGCTTAAGACGCTCAACATAGATTTCAAGGTGAAGCTCACCCATACCAGCGATACGAGTTTCGCCAGACTCTTCATCTGTGAAAAGGTGGAAAGTTGGATCTTCTTTAATGAAGCGCTGAAGTCCTTTAGACATACGGGCCTGCATTTCTTTATCTTTAGCTTTAATAGAAAGCTCGATAACCGGTATTGGCACGTGCATTCCTTCACAAGAAAGATGCTCAACACCCTGATCTTCAGCTACGAAAGTATCACCGGAAGCACAGTCAACACCGATCATGGCGATGATATCACCGGCAGAAGCTGAATCGATATTCTGTCTGTCGTTAGCGTGCATGCGCACGATACGGCCGATACGAACTCTCTTCTTAGTACGAGTATTGATAAGAGTTTCACCCTTATTGAGTGTACCTTGGTAAATACGAGTATAAGTCAACTGACCGAACTGCTCATCAGTGATCTTGAACGCCATACAAACAAGTGGCTTAGTAGAATCTGGCTCAAGAGTAACTTTCTCACCAGAAGTTGAATCGATTGCCTTAGACTTCTCACAAGAAAGTGGAGAAGGAAGGTATCTAGCAACAGCGTTAAGAAGAAGTTGAACACCTTTGTTCTTGAACGCAGAACCCAGGTAAACCGGAGTAAATTTAAGCGAGTTAACCCCTGCTCTAACGGCAGCGTGGATTTGCTCTTCAGAAACTTCCTGACCTTCAAGGATGGCTTCCATCATGCTGTCATCAAATGCTGAAACAACATCGAGCATCTCTTCACGAGCTTTAGCTGCTTGATCGGCCATTTCAGCTGGAATTTCTTCTTCACGAACGATTTCACCGTTATCGCCATCGAAGTAGTAAGCCTTCATCGTGATGAGATCGACAGCACCTTTGAAGTTCTCTTCAGCACCGATAGGAAGCTGCATAAGAACGGCATTGTGGTTAAGTTTCTCACGAAGAGATTTTACACCGTTGAAAGCAGAAGCTCCCATACGGTCCATTTTATTTAGAAACGCAAGACGAGGAACGCGGTAGCGCTTCATCTGACGGTCAACTGTAATTGACTGAGACTGAACACCAGCAACTGAACAAAGAACCAGGATCGCACCATCAAGAACTCGAAGTGAGCGCTCAACTTCAACTGTAAAGTCCACGTGTCCCGGAGTATCAATCAAGTTAACCTTGATTTCTTTTCCATCACCTTCAGCGAAAGTGATTCCTTTCTTGTCGATACCAGTCCATTCAACTGTTGTTGCAGCTGATGTAATTGTAATCCCTTTTTCGCGCTCAAGCTCCATGTGGTCCATGGTTGCTCCTGCGCCGCCGCCTTTAACGTCCTCGATCTTGTGGATCTTTGAACAATAAAAGAGAATACGCTCGGAAAGGGTTGTCTTACCAGAATCAATGTGGGCGGAAATCCCAATGTTCCGGGTTTTACTAAGAGGGTTTTTCATCTGCACTCCAAGAAATAGTTGAAGGTTGGCCTAATATTAAAAATTTTAGTCTGCATCATAATGGACGCCTCCCTGTATCGTCAATTTTTTTCCCTGGACTGGGTGCTTTTTGCTTATTGCCAAAAGCCGATTTTTGGACGAAACAATGGGTATGAATGGTAAGAAGGATTTAGACAAAGCAACTCTGTACGAAGCAGTTAAGACCCTGGTGGAGAGCCCATCAAAGCATATTCACTTGGACCAACAGAAGCTCTTCACTCTCTTTAGTATCGCTTTTCAGTACATTCTCTTTCGATCAACTAAGCATCCTGGGCACTATATAATTAGAATAGAAGACTCTATGCTGGCGGAAAAGCTCGCCCGTAAGGCCAAGGATGAGACAACTCGCAAGTTCTTAAACCGCCTGATCGTGCCAAGACGCCTGGCCTATGGAAACTCCACCTTTCATTTGGATTATTTTCCACTCGCCACTTGGGGAGTGACCAAGGATCTTCCAAAAGAGAAAATCCAGGGTGCGATCATTGTTAAAAACACTTCTCATAATCCCTTGATCGATGAGTCTGATTTCCGCCATTTAACTCTGGACGAGCAGGCCATCGAGCTCTTTGGTAAAGATTATTATTTGAATTCTTTGATGGATATCGCTCCCCGAACCATTACTATCGCCTTTGACGAGGTCTTTGAAGGGCTTGATGCCATCCGCTTCAACTTTATCGAGGATAAGACTGAGGGATTTGTCGATGGGGTAAAAATCTCGGGAAATATTCAGTTCGAAGACGACTAGATAGCGACCTTGACTCCTTCCTTATACTCGATCTCGGTGAGTTTACCTGCGCGGTCCCACTCTTTCCAAAGACCATTCTTCAGGTCGTCGAAGTATCTTCCCTGGGCCTTAATATTACCATTTCCGTAATAGAATACCCAAACGCCACTTTTTAGACCATCCATATAGTCCCCCTCGGCCAGAAGTTTCCCAGAGTCATAAAAGTGCTTCCAGTAACCAATACGGCGACCTTTAAGGAACTCACCTTGGGCGGCCAGAACTCCCGTTTCAAAACGTATTTCTCCCACTCCATCTTTAAAGGTTTTATTGTAAAAGACGTCCTGAGGAGGTAGATCCCAGGAGAAGCCCCTAATGGTTTCTTCTTTTTGAAATTTACGAGCGGCCTTCAGAATATAGTAACGGGCAGATTCTTTCTCTTGAGGAGTGACTTCCGAGAGGTAAGATATCTCATCTTTGACCTTTGAGGCGAGTCTAGGAAGATCGGTTTCCAGGAGAGAAATCGCGGCTTCTCCTGAGTCAAAAATGCATTTCGCAAAGAGTGAGAGCATCTGCTCCTGACTCATAAGAACGGTTTCAATATCGTCAGTAGGAAGCTTTAAGAAGTCATCAAAAGTGCGAATGTTCTTCATCACCCAACTCATAAAAATGGGATCTTCCAAGACACCGGCGGTGAAGATTTGAGTCCGGCTATTCAGACCGGTAATCTCCATGTTTTGGACGAATTCTTTAAATCCATCAAACTGACGTTTTTTAATACGAGCTAACATTGCCATATGGGCCCATTATATAGGCGAGAAACTGCTGGGGGGAAAAAAAATTATTTTTTTGAAATGAGGCCTTGTAATCTATTGAAAACTGGATGAAGCTTGACCTTAATCTTGTTAAGTTTTTCTTCATCCATGGAAAAGCCAAGAGAAAGCCTCAGTCCATTGCGGGCCACACTCTCTTTTCCTAGCAGAGTAAGAATAAGACTTGGTCTCGCCGCTCCACTGGAGCAGGCAGAACCCGCACTGATCATGATGCCTTGAAGATCAAACAGTGCGAGGGAGATATCAGAAGTCAGATCATTCAGATAAAAATAGATGGTATTACTGGCATGCTGCTGGGGTTTAAGAAGCCCCCCGATTCCCTTCAATTCTTCTTCCATATACTGGGCCAGTTTATTTCGATAGTCCTGAGTTTTTAGCACATCGACTTTCTCAAGATCTAAGAGGGCCAGAGCAATGCTCTTTATCCCTTGAGGATTCTCAGTTCCAGAGCGAAGGCCTTGCTGCTGCCCTCCACCGGCAATGAGTGGATAAAAGAAGAGATCGGCCGACATAAATGAGAAACCAATTCCCTTCAGTGCCCCAAACTTATGAGCGGAAAAGCTCCAGATATCACCAACCGACAGATCTCTCCACTCAGGAATCTTTCCCGGTGCTTGAACGGCATCGATATGAAGATAAAGATCAGGCAGGGCTTTAAACCGTTTCACATCTTCTAAGGGAGAAACTAAACCAGTTTCATTATGAATCCAGAGATGATGATAGAGGATCATGAGACTTGGATCGTTTTTTTTCTTCTCTGTTAGTTCAGAAAAGTTTTTCTCATGCTGATAGGTGAGGTCACTGTTTTGCATGAGCTCAAAGAAGCTCACATCTTCATGCCAATATCTCTCTTTAAGAGAAGTCACCGCGGGATGGTCGGTCTTTGCATAGCAAATGAGAAGCCTGCGATTATGCTGACGGCAATACTCACTAAAGGAATTGGCATAGGTAATAAAAGCTTCGGTAGCACCTGAATGAAAAAAAAGCTTAGTGCTCTTTTCGCTCTTTCCAAAGCTCTTAAAGATTTGCGTGCGGGATTCGTTAATGATTTTTCTAGAGTGCTTGCCAGCAGAATGTTGGCTGGCGGGATTAGCAAAAACAACTTCGCCGCTCTTCAACCAGTTTGTAACTGAGAGGGAGAGCGGCGAAGTTGCGTTATAATCTAAATAAAGGCTATCAGTATCCAAAATAATGGAGAACCGTTTTTACTGGTTCATCTCTCCAATGTTGGCACGGATTGAAGAATCAGCATTATTTGATCCAGTAGCTTCTGCAGATTCACTAGCACCAGAAGTCTTACGAGAAAGATCTCCTAGAGAAGTTGTTGCAAGATAGTCCATCATGATCTGACCAAGATTCTCAAAATAAGACTTAGTAAGATTGAACTCGCGAGTATCAACGATAGCGTTGATATCATTGCCTTGCTCATCTTTCATGATTTCGATACCAGAACTTGGAACGTTCAGAATATCACGGGCAGGGTTGATGTTTTCACCAACGCAATCAAGTACGTCTTTTACCGTGATCTCATCCATAGAACGAGAGAGAACATATCCGCCCCCTGGACCACGAACTGACTTGACTACTTTACCTGTACGAAGCTTTCTGAAAAGCTGCTCAAGATAGTGTAAGCTGATTGACTGACGAGTTGAAATTTCTTGAAGTCTTACTGGGTTTCCGTTTGAGTGGAAAGTAAGATCAAGCATAGCTCGAACTGCGTAACGTCCTTTAGATGTAAGTCTCATTGTCTTCCTCCATAAATCCAAAAAAGTTGGTAAATCTTTAATCGGGTTTCCAAACAATCCTTGTCCCCCGAAGACATCTCTTACTGAATTGCCGCTCATGACAATCCAGACTAAATATCTCTTAAATAGTATGACAGTTTCTATTTTCTCACGTCAACTTCTTTATCTCTTAGATCACTTTATTTTTATTGAGGCTGTCTGGTCCTATGAAAAACCAAAACAATATCAGGCGATTAACCCTCATCTTTAGGAGCGATGGTGTTAAATTGTCTCCGGGCAGAAAATTCCGACCGACTAGGTTAGTCTTCGCTGAGAGAATAAAGAAAGAAGTTACGAGAAGGCCCTTCGGGGGAATCGCCGACACCTTCATTGATGAAGATCTCCATGAGATAAGGCGAGAAGTTTTCCGGCACCTCTCGCAGGATCCGGCGAACATACTTCATTCCCCACTCCACAAAAAAGTACTGCTTGTCTTCCAGATAGATGGGTAGCTCCAGCTGAATGATTTCCTCATTCTTTTCAATTCGATAGAAATCCGCATGTAGCACATTCTTGCACTCAGACATTATGGAGTAGGTGGGACTTAAGGCCTGTTCTTCCCCTAGAAAGGTCTGGGTAAAAGTAGTTTTTCCCGCTCCCAAATCTCCTTCCAGAATAATCAAGGCCGGCACCTTTACCAGATCCTTTAACTCATAGACAATATAGGAGAGATCTGACTTATAGACTTTTTTCCATTCGCGAATGATCTTCTTATTCATTCCCTAGTCCTTCAGCAATTCGTCTAAGGCCTTAAAGGCTTCAGGGAACGCCTCAATAAGACTTGTAGAAGTCATGGGTCTTACCCCTAATTTCTCGGCCGCAAACTGGCCCGACCAGGTATGAATCATGACCCCTAAGAGAATGGTGCGATTAAGATTCTCATACATATTATAAAGAGAATCTCGTTTCTTTAAATTGGCCTCTTGCCCAATGAGTCCTCCCAGAATTCCTGAAAGCACATCACCTACTCCTCCTGTGGCCATGCCATCATTCGGAGAGAAATTGAAATAGGTCTTGCCATTGGGGAAACCCAGGTAAGTACAAGGCCCCTTGAGAATAACTGAGCAATTAATTCTATCGATAACATCTTTTAGATGCTCGTAGGGCGACTTCATGACCTCCTCAAGTGGTATTCCTGAGAAGCGGCTGAACTCACCAAAATGAGGGGTCATAAGAGTGGGTGCACTTCTCATCTTAAAGACTTCAGCATCTTCTTTAAGACTAAGGACGTTAATAGCATCCGCATCTAAAACTACTGGGCCCGGAAAATTATTAAGAATCTCTAGCACCAGCATGCGAGCACGATTAGAGCGAGCAAGCCCTGGGCCAATCACGATGGAGTCATAGCGATCGAGGCCTTTTAACAGGCGTCCCCACTTCGCTTGATCATTGGGTACATAACCCGTCATGATCTCAGGCACGACTCGGGAGAGAAATTCCTGATACTGAGGCTCCCAGGTTACGGCAGTAACGAGTCCCGCTCCCACCTTGATTGCCGCAGAGCTGGCCATAACCAGGGCCCCCGTAAGGCCATGAGATCCACCAATTACCAGAGTATGTCCAAAGAGTTTCTTATCTCCGAATTTATTTCTTGCTGGAGGTAATTCATCTTTTAAATTTGTATCGATGAGAAATTTATCTCCCCCTTCTTCCGTGAGATTTGTGGGAAGTCCCAGAGGAAGGCAGTGAATTTCTCCCACCAGACGTGGCCCATCGGCCTGATAGTAGCCAAGCTTCGGAAACCCCACTGCAAGTGTGAGATCGGCCTGAATGGCATTGCCCTGAATTTGTCCGGAATCGCCTTCAACCCCAGTAGGAATATCAAGAGAGATTGTAAAGGCCTTCACCTGATTGATGAAGTGAATGATATCGTAGAGAAAATTAGAGAGGGGAAGCCTCACCCCTGTTCCGAAAATAGCGTCAAAGACAATCTTAGGAGCGCCACTTTGCTGGCAATAAGATTCCAATTGAGCGACCTCATCAATATAGGAAATTCTCACCCCATAAGAGCGAGCAATCTTGAGCTGATCGATGACTTCCTGCGAGTGACTTTTTTCATCAAAGAGCATAAAGGCCCGGGACTCATAACCCATGCTTGCCATGTGTCTTGCGATAGCAAGACCAGTACCGCCGTTATTGCCTTTACCGATAAGGAAGATAAGTTCGCCGAAATGAATATCCTCTCCCAGCTTCTCCACCACTGCACGAGCACCTAAGAGGGCCACGTTTTCGATGATGAGTTTTTCGGGAAAGTGAAATTTCGTCTGTGCGATTTTTTCGATTTCTTTCATTTCTGCTTGAGTAACAATCTTCATAATCGATCCTTCAACTTAATCCTTAAGGGGATATTTACTCATCAAGGTCAGCATTTCCTTAACCACATGGCCCAGTCCTAAGAAGACCGACTCACCAATGATCCAATGACCTATATTATATTCTTCAAAGTGGCCCTCTGCCAATAAAGGTTCCAGAGATTCGAAGGTCAGTCCATGCCCTGCGTGATAGCCCCAACCATTTTTCTTTATAAGCTGGGCCCCCTGCCCGTATTTATCAAGATGAGAGGAGAGATCTTTCTTATTTAAAAAGTCCTTAGCATATTCTCCAGTATGGATCTCTACTGCGTCGGCCTTGAGAGTCAGGCACTTCTCGAGAACAGCTTTATCGGCTTCAACAAAAAGAGAAATTCTGGTGTGAGGCAGAGAAGCTTTTAAAGCTTCACAAGTCTTCTTCACTTTTTGATAATTGGTTTCATTCAAGACATCCAGGCCACCTTCAGTGGTTCGCTCTTCTCTTTTTTCTGGGACCAGGCAAATCCATTCCGGCTTCTCTTTAATGGCAATACCAATCATCTCATCATGGCATCCCATCTCAAAATTCAAAGGAAGACCCAGCTTTTTACACATATCATGAACTGCGAGAACATCATGGTCTTGAATATGACGACGATCTTCTCTTAAATGAATGGTAATTTGATGAGCACCGGTAGCAAGAGCAACTTCAGCTGCCCTCCAGACTTCCGGATAGAATTCCCCTCTCTGCTGTCTAAGTGTCGCAACATGGTCAATATTGACCCCAAGTCGGGCGAGCTTCATGAAATTATCCTAAGGCTTTTGTCACAGCTGCTGCGAGCTCTGAGCAAAGATTATTAACCAGATCATTATCCCTTCCCTCCACCATCACACGTGCCAATGGTTCGGTTCCGGAGTAGCGAAGAAGAACACGCCCTTCCTTACCGAGTTTTTTCTCTGCATGTTCCACTGCTTTTTTGATCTCTGGAACTTCATCGAAAGGAACTCTGGTCTGAACGATCACGTTTTCCATTTTCTGGGGAAATAACTCAATCTCACTGGTCAACTCTCCCAGGTCACGGTCATAGAACTTAATGCTCTCGATAACTTTTAAAGCGGCGAGAATTCCGTCACCGGTAGTTGAATATTTCTTGAAGACTAAGTGACCCGATGGCTCGCCTCCAAACAAGGCCCCTGTTTGCCTCATATGCTCAACGATGTAGCGATCTCCTACTTGAGTGCGGATAAAGTTCAGGCCCTGCTCTTTAAGATAGAATTCAAGACCAAAATTACTCATCACAGTTCCCACCACTTCATTGGTGGGTCCAATCTCCTGATTGTCTTTTAAAAATTTTCCACAAAGACCAATGACCTTATCTCCATGGATGATCTCTCCATTACCATTGATGATGGTAAGTCTATCACCGTCACCATCTAAGCAAACTCCTAGGTCGGCGCGGTAAAGCTTAACCGTTTCAGCGCAAAGATTAGGATGAAGGGCCCCACAGGCCTTATTAATATTGGTGCCGTTTGGATTAGTACCTAACGAGATAACTTCTGCCCCAAGTTCTTCAAAAACCATCGGAGCAAGTTTGTATCCGGCCCCATTGGCGCCATCCACAACGATTCTTAATCCCTCTAGAGAGTATTGAGGAGAGAGGGCCGCCTTAGTATGGACAATATAACGTCCAATGACTTCGTCCAGCCTCTTGGCGTTTCCTAATTGCTCTCCATACTTCACAGGAATGAGCGAGGGGTTTAACACCATTCGCTCGAGTTCAAGCTCAATTTCATCCGGAAGTTTATGTCCCGTTCGATCGAAAATCTTAATTCCATTATCTTCAAAAGAATTATGCGATGCTGAGATCATGACCCCAGCATCGGCCCGCATACTTTGCGTCACGAAGGCCACACCCGGAGTGGGAAGTGGACCCGTAAGAATGGCCTTTCCCCCTTGTGAACAAACACCGGCAGAGAAGGCCTGCTCCAACATATAGCAGGAAAGACGTGTGTCTTTTCCGATGATGATGAGTGGCTTTTTTGAGAAGTTTTTCTGAAAATAACTGGTCACCGCCTTGCCGAGCACAAAGGCAATTTCTCCAGTCATAGGATAAGAGTTCGCCTTTCCACGGATGCCATCGGTTCCAAACAGCTTTCGACCTGACATAATGACTCACTTTCTAAAAAATAACTAACCTAATTAATATATCATCTTATTTAACATTCACAATAATGCTCTTAGGAATGATCTCCAGTAAGTGGATCCCAGGAGGTACGATGGCCTTAAGAGGAACTTCTATCCTCCCCTTGGTGTTGGAAGGAATATCCGCCCATACTTGAACAGAGGATGAGATATTTGATCGGTCTTTAGCACCCGGTGGGGCCAGGAGCTTTAAGCTGGCACTTGTGGTGGGTGAAGAGGTCTCTTTATTTTGCGTAAGAAACCGGATGGGAATATCTTTAAGTACGAGATTGGCACTCGTGGCCTTAAGCTTATAGGTGATGCGCAAATTTGTGCCAGGCTCAAAGGTAATCCGGTTATCCACTAGTCTTGGCTCAACTGGTATTTCATTGAAGCCAATAAGATTTTCCCGATCGATCTGAGTGGTTTGAATTTCCCTCATTCGTTTAATCACGGATTGAGGACCAAAGACTCTTACCTCAGCAGGAATGACCTCAAACTTAGTCATAGAAAGTTCATCGGGAAGTTGACCTTTAAAGCGAACCTTAACTGGTAGGACTTTACTTGCTCTTTTCTCCAAGTTGATCTGAATCTTACGCGGAAGAACTCTCTCCACCACCATACCAAATGGCAAGCTTAGTTGAGTCGGAACGATATCCACCGAAAAGTTTGTCTGCTTTCTGCTCTGTTGACGATTCAGATCGATGATGAGCTTATCTTCTCTATCGGCTACGGTCTTAACAAAGGCCCGGGGTCCCTCAATCATAAAGACCACTTCCTGAGCTGGCTTCACAGCAAACATCATATCTGACGGAAGAATATACTCTAGGGCGACGGTCTTTTCAAACTTCACCTTCTCTGAATTAAGTACATAGATCCAGAGGAAAATCGCCATGAAGACGGATATGAATTTTAATGAATGTTTTTTCATCTTCACTTTCATCTTCATATGCTTCTGGCGGCCGGTTCAAAATTACTAACTCGATCGATTTCAAGAAGGAATTTACGGAGATATTTTCTTAATAGCTCCTCATTATCCATATAATGAAAGACCCCATTATAGCAGATATTGATTCGGCCGCTTTCCTCAGATACGGTTACCACGACTGCATCGGTTATCTCGGTCACCCCAAGGGCGGCCCGGTGCCGAGTTCCGTAGTGACGGTCGATTTCCACATTTTTTGAAAGAGGCAAAAAGCAACCCGCTGCTTGAATGACTCCGTTATAGATAATGATCGCTCCATCATGGAGAGGAGATTTAGTTTGAAAGATGGAATAAATAATATCGGAATGAACTCTCGAATCCAAACGAGTTCCACTGGATGAGTAGTTTAGAAGACCATGATTTTTTTCAAAGACAATAAGAGCACCAGTTCTCTCTCGAGAAAGAGCGGTGCAGGCGGCCACAACTTCTTCGATCTGCTGGTCGAATTTTGTTCTGCCATTTCTTCCTAAGAACTTTGCACTACTGATAGACACCAGAGCACTTTTGATCTGATCCTGGAAGAGAACGATGAGAATAATAAAGAGATAATCAAAGAAATTCTGCAGTATCCAGCTCAATGAATAAAGTTCATAAAGCTGGCTAAACCACCAAAGAATGGCCAAGGCAAAAATACCAAAAAGCATCTGATAAGCGCGAGTTCCCTGAACGATAATCAGAAAGCGATAGATGATCATTGAAACTGCCACCATATCGAGCAGATCAATTAATCGAAAATTAGCGAGAAGAAGCCCCAGCTGCTGCAAAAATATACCTCAATTTTTCAATCTTATCGGAAGAAGATGAAACTTATTAAGGAGGATTATATAATCCTCCTTAATAGTATACTGAAAATTTAAGCGGCTTTTTTCTCGGTCTCGGCAGGGGTAGCTGCTGGTGCAGCAGGTGGATTCTTTAGTGCTTCCAGAATCTCATCAGACATGAGCATTTTTTTACGAAGGGCCTCTCTTGAAATACCCATCGCCATAGCAGCTTTTGATTTATTACCACGATGGCGCTTAATCTCTGCCAAAATCATTTCGCGTTCAACCAGGGCCACCCTGTCTTTAAGTGGAATGACCGGATCATCTGCATGAGGGATGTTCTCCAGTAAGCAGTTAGAGGTCTTAGTAACATCGATAATAGGTGCAGACTTAGATCCCAGGTCAGAAATAACATGAGATTTAGGATTATAGAGAACTGCTTTTTCCACAGCTTTCTCTAGCTCAGTGATGTTTCCTGGCCAGGAGTAGTTAAGAAGCTGAGTCTTGACCTCTTCAGTAAAGTCCTTCAAGAGAAGTCCCTGCTTTCTGCATTCTTTTCTCACAAAAAAGCTTAAGAGGTCATCGATATCCTGAGGTCTTTTCCTTAGTGGATCGATATGGACTTCGGTCGAACACATATAACTAAAGAGCGCCGGGTTAAAGGCTCCCTCTTCTTCAATCAATAGTTTTATATTCTTACTGGTGGTAAAGATCGCTCTGACATCCAGAGAAATATGGGAACCCGGAACTCTTCTCTCCGTTAGAACAGACAGAAGTTTAGTCTGTAGGTGCTTAGTCATAAAACTTATTTCATCAAAGACAATCGTTCCCCCTACACACTCTTCGAGTTTACTCTTCTGGGTCTCTGATCCAAAGATTTCTGTCTCCAGGAGATGCTCATCGACCCCCTTACAGTTCACCACGATGAAAGGAGCGAGCCCTCTTTTGCCCTCGTTATGCACAATACGAGCAAAGAGTTTTTTTCCTGTTCCCACTTCACCCGTTACCATGAGTGGAGAATCGATATCTTTCAGACGAACCACTGATTTTCTGATTTCAGAAGTCTGACCAGAGCGGCCGATCCAGGCAAACTCTCGATCATAAGGAGTTGAGAAACGTCTGATAAGAGACTTCTCTGACATTGGGTTATAGTGATGAAAGACAGATGAGAGAATCAAGGTAAGTACCTTCATGGTCTTTTCATCTTCCACGGTAAAGCGGTCTTCATTTCTCTTATTTAAGATTTCAATCACACCAATGATCTTATCTTCGCGGTTTGAAATAGGACTACAGATAATAGAGCGAGTCTCAAATCCAGTCACCCGATCAATCTCTTCAGAGAAACGAACCTTATCCGTTTGAGTATCGATATTAAGCGAGACACCAGTGGTAAAGACCGACCCCGCAATCCCCTTTCTATAATCAAAACGAAGAAGCTCTTTATCGATTCCCAAGGCAGCGACAGCTTCTAATTCATTTGTTTCAGTATTGATGAGAAAGATAGAAGCACGCTGAGCGTTCAGAATGCGAACGATCTCCTCGAGCATGCTTTCCACAAACTTCTCTTTATTTCCAAATTGAGTAATATCTTTAAAAAGAGACAATAGAAGTGAGAACATCTCGAAGCCCTCTTTCTCAGAAGCATAATGCTGAGTCAGGGCGAGCTGAATGAGACTATCTTTTAGCCTCTCTGGTGGAAGACTTTGAATATACTGCTCAATAAAGCGCTTCATATTTCCATAATCTTCAGAATCAAGCTCAGAGCCATAGTTCATGGACTCTTCATTGCCGGAATTATGCTCTTTAAAGGCACGCACAATGCTCCCACCAAAGTCAAAGCGCAGACGCTTAAACTGGAGTGAACAGCGAAGGGTCGTTCCCAAAGGAAGTGGCGTAGGTGAAATAAAACCAAGGCCCGTCATGCTGACATCCATCAGTTTGACCTTGTCTAAAAATTCAAATTTACCGGCTTCATTCTCATATTCCACCAGGAACATGACGTCATCCCGAGACTCCACTGGAACCCTAAAGGATTGGTAGTATTTAAATTCAGAGAAACTCGTAAGCATGGAGACCCCTTTATCAGATAAGCTAGTAGGCTCATCGGATAGTCGGGGCAAGAGCTTTAGTTTTCTGGCAATAATACTTGGCAGTTTTATTCCAGGCCCTTAAGTATGCGATTTATAACACTCTCACCTGTGACAGCTTCAAGCTGCTCAATCCCGGGACAAGTATTGACCTCCAAAATGACGGGAGATCCCTGAATAATAAGAGCATCTATCGCCCCATAATAAAGGGGTATTTCCCGACGGATTATTTTGAGAATTTGAAAAAAACTTTCAGGGGTAACGACTCTCCGGGCCCCCCCTCCCTGGCCAAAGTTAGCAGCTACTTTTTGAACTTCTCTGATCCTCTCCAAAGTGGCCGACCAATCTTCACCGGTAAAAAAGAAGCGCAATTCCTGGGCTTCTCCGTGATAGACCTGGAGAAGATATTCGAGGTCTCCTTGATTCTCAAACCTCTCTTGAAACCAGTTGAGTAACTCTTCTGCAGTAAAAGTAGTTATGCCCCAACCGGCCTGACCTCTATGAGGTTTAATAAGATAGAGGTATGCGGGATGGGCCTTTATAAAGTTTTCAAGATCATCACGCTGGGAAATCTGTAAATCCAACCAAGGTAAGCTGGGAATTCCAAATTTATCGAAAAACTCGTATTGTCTTTTCTTACTGCGAAAGGTCTCAAGGGCCAGTAGGGAATTCATAATCTTTTTATAGGAAGGTTGTCGTTTAAGAAAGAGAAGGTCAGCTTCACCTCCATAGACACCAGTTGTTCTGACTAAGATGCGTGAAAGTTTCTCGATGGCGGGAGTCACTTCATCGGACCAGGGATTAAAGATGATAATCCGCTCTCCACCTTCCTTCAGCAATCTCTTGATGAAATAAGTCTCCTTATTTTTTGCCAACACTAAAAGCTTATTCATAAAGACACAGGCCCCATTCTCCACTAAAATAACAGCCATGCAATTATTGAATTTATTGATCCTATCTGTCATCTTGCACTCCTCTAGTTGGGCCCAAAGCGAGACCCTGACTCCTTCTGCACCTGAGTCCCCTCCTGCAGTTACTGAAGCAAAGGAAGTCACTTATCCCCTAACTCCAGAAATCAGCTCCTATTGTAAGGAGTTGAATAAAAAGTTTACTGCTTATAAATGGGGAGATCCCGCTTGCGAGAAGTATAAGTGGAATCATGTGAGAAACTCCAATCTCGGCACTCCACTTATCTGGACGGTGTTTGGGGAAGAAGATACGGCGGCAGCGGAAAACACTACCCTCTTTCTCTGTGGCGTCCATGGGGATGAGATAACACCTGTTAAATTCTGTTGGGACCTATTGGAAGAGCTTAGAAAAAATCATGAATTCAAAGATAAGCTGGTAGTAGTAGCACCCCTCGTCGCTCCCGACTCCTTCTTTAAACCCCATCCTACCAGGACCAATGGACGCGGAGTGGATGTAAATCGAAACTTTCCGACTAAAGATTGGAAAGCCGACGCTCACAGAAAATGGAAAGATAATTTAGGAAAAGATAAACGCAAATTTCCTGGCCCCCATGCGGCCTCTGAACAGGAAACAATCTTTCAAATGAATCTCATCCTTCGCTATAAACCAAATAAGGTCATCTCGGTTCATGCTCCCTTAACTATCCTGGATTATGACGGTCCCTCTCTTAGCATAGAGAAAGGGAAATCTGCCAAGGTTCTGCTGGAACAGATGAGTGAGAAGTCTTCGGGTTATAAAATTTCGAACTATCCAATTTTTCCAGGAAGTCTTGGAAACTGGTCAGGGAAGGAAAAGCATATTCCGACCTATACTCTTGAACTTCCCAATACTAATCCAGCGGAAACAAATCGCTTCTGGTCCTTGTTTAAAGACTCTATGGTTTATGCCATCGAAAACAAGATGAAGCCTCCAGTCGATTAAACTGAAGGCGTCTTTTTTTGTTCGATAATTAAGGTCTGAGTTGGATAAGCAAAATCTAAATTATTCTTTTCGAAAGCTTCATGAATCTCAAAGAGAACTTTCTGATGGATATCGGCATAGACAATATATTCAGGCTTAAGAATCCAATACACTACTTCGATATCCAGTGAGGAAGCCCCGTAACGAACAAAGTGAGAGCGATCAAAGCGGGTAAGTTCCTGGGCCTTGATAATTTCTTCAATAATTCCTGGGGCCCGCTTTAGGTCCTCACGCTTAGTCTGGTAAGTAACCCCCAGTTGGAAGACAACTCTTCTTTCCTGCATTCTCTTATAGTTTCTGATTTTAGAGCTCAAAAGATCGGTATTGGACATAATGATTTGCTCACCACCAATACTTCTTAAGCGAGTTGTTTTAAGACCCACGTGCTCAATGGTTCCCATCCATTCACCTACGATAATGAAGTCACCTACAATAAAAGGTTTATCCATTACTATGGAAAGGGAAGAAAAGAGGTCACTTAGAATATTTTGTGTCGCCAGAGCGATTGCAATACCACCCACACCAAGGCCCGCGACAAAAGTCGAAACATTGACTCCCAGATTATTCAGGGTGAAGAGAAAGACGCCTGCAATCAGAAGAAATTTAACGATCAGACCGATGAAACCCAGAGATGTTTTAACTGAAGGATCATCATTTTTTCTTTTGATAGTGATGCTGACCCAGCTGTTAACGGCCTTACTGACCCAAATAACTGCTTGAATGGCGACGATGATGACAAAGGCCCGATCAACCCAGGAGCCGTATTCTTTATCCAGATGAAAGGCCTGAAAGCCAACAAAAAAAGAGACGGCCAAAATAAAGAAATGCTTTGTTTCTTCCAGAGTAGCTAGAAGAACATCATCCAAATACATCTCAGTCTTCTCAGAGATATATTTCAATCTTTTAATAACGACATTTTTAACAATCCATAGACTAAGATAAGTGCCAATACCAATGCTTAAAGGAATGTAATAGTCAGGACTCGTGATGTGATTAAAAATTTTTTCAATCATTATACAATCTCCTCGTTCTTAGGGGGCTCGGGAAGAATTTTAACCAGAATGGCCGGAATAATAATAAGGGCAGCACCTATGATATAGGCATTGACTGAACCGTAGCGCCAGTAAACTAATGAAGCATAAATAGGACCCAGGACTCTTCCCAAAGCACCAAGAGATCTGAAGATACCCAGACTCTGGCCTTGCATATCCTTAGGAGTATAGAAAGAGATAAGAGTCGTGAGACAAGGAATTATCATGGCTGAGCCTAGAGCAAGGAAGAAGAGTCCTCCATAAAGCATCCAGGCCGACTGAGCGTAAGCAAGTAGAAGCAGACCAGGAATGATACTGATTAGACCATTGAAGCTCATCTTCCTCTCACCCACCTGATGGGCCTTACGTCTTACATATCCCCCTTGCACCATACCGATGATAAATCCAATAAAGATAAACATGTAAGCATTATCCATGGAGGTATAATTGAGTCTCTCAACTGCCAGAAAGGTAAGCGTGAACTCCATCCCTGAGAAGGCCGTAATAAAGAAAAAGTAAGCGAAGTTTGTACCATTGATCCCGGGAGCTGGTAGGGGTTTAAACAGCTTCAAAGGATTCACACTTCTTTGCAGATGAGAGCTCGCTCCCTTCTTTAAGGTTTCAGGGAAATACTTCCAGATTAGAATGAGATTAATGAAAGACAAGAGAGCTGCCAGTGCAGCAGGAGCTGAGAAGGGATTTATCCCAAAAGATTCCCAGTCAGGGTTATTGAGGAGAGGATTATACATGGAGAGAATTCCTCCGAAGGCCGGTCCAAAGACAAATCCCAGAGCGAACGCAATACCAATCACCGCCATACCTTTAGAGCGATTTTTCTCATCGGTCACATCACTCACCACAGCCGAAGCAATGGAGAGGTTTCCGGACATAAAGCCTCCGATGATTCTGGCAGCAATGAGAAGAGTAAAGGAGCCAGAGAATATCCAAATAAGATAACTTATAAAAAGTCCACAGACTGAAATCAAGAGAACTGGCTTTCGGCCTACTCTGTCTGATATTCCTCCCCATAAAGGAGCGGCAAAAAATTGCAGTAGAGAATAAAGAGCTCCCAGTAGACCTCCAAAGAGCACGATGGTGGTCATCAGAGGTGCCCCATCCGTAGTGGTTGTCACCGATTGGATATTTGAAATAAGACCCATCATGGCACTCAAAATGGCATTATCGGCATCAACACTTAAGTAATGACGGGCCATGGCCGGAAACATAGGAAAGATAATCGAGAAGCCAATGAGATCAAGGAACATGGTGAGGAACATGAGCTTTAGAACTCGACTTGACTCAGGGCTTAGTTTTGAAGGGGCACTTTTTTGCTGCTCTTTAATCACTGCTTGATACCTTTCTTTGGTGTCAATGGTATAGAAGAGAGCTTGCCTCTCTTCTTCGTTTCCATTGGCATATGTATTGATAAAATGGCCATAATCTTGAATCCATTCTGGATCAGCGTTAAGGCAAGGAATATGAATGACTTCCCCACTAAGATCACGGGCCTCATGGCCTAATTCATTTCCTATTTCGTCCGTTGTCTCAAGGCAATCCACCACAAAACTCGGGCAGTAAATGCCAATTTTCTTAGATCCATTCTTGATTTTATTCAAGACAGTAGCATCAGTATAGGGTCCTAGCCACACCTCAGAGCCAAAACGTGACTGAAAAGTCATGCTGATGGGTATCTTAGGACTGAGCTTTTCTTTAATCAGCTCATAGGTCTCAAGACAATGCAGTAGATACATATCTTTCTTCTCTAAAACTCTTCTGGTGGGAATCCCATGAAAGGAAATCACAAGTTCATCCATATCAGGCCGAAGCGCTAAACTCTCTTCAATTTTTCTCACCGAGTGGTCAATAAAGGCGCGGGAGCGGTGATAGGAATTCACAAGACTAAAGCTAGGAATGTTCACTCTTTTCTTAAACTCTCCCGAAACCGCATCCACCACCGAAGCAATGGTGCTCTCGGAGTACTGAGGAAACTGCGGGAGGATGAGAACTCTCTGAGCACGTGTCGTGATATCTTCTTTTTCCCAGGCATCCAGGACCTCACCCAAGCGCGGGCGAGATAAAAGAAAGACATGATTGAGTTCAAGATTTTTATCCAACTTACTTCTTAAGGCCTGGGCCACCTTTTCCGTATTGGTGATCAAAGGGAAGCCATCTTTCTGCAAAATACGCCCATAAGCTTCGGCCGATCTTTTTGGTCGAAAGGGAAGCACGAATAAATTAAGAATAATTTTCCAAAGGAGAGGATTAATATCCACTACTCGAGGGTCACCTAAGAATTCCCTTAAATATTCACGCACATGGGAGACCTTGGTGCTTTGAGGGGAACCTAACTGTCCTAATACAACTTTTATTTTCTCTGCCATAAGGCCTCATACATGCTTTTAGTGGTTGAAAGAGTCCACTCTTTTTGTCATATATGACGCTAAATGACTAGAATCAAAGCTTAAACAAGGGGCATTCCATGGCCAAAAAAAATAAATCTGAAGGCAGACAAGATAAAGAACTAGGATCTGTAACGCTCTTAGGCAACACCAATACTAACTATCCTGAGACCTATTCTCCCGAAGTGTTAGAAAAGTTTCCGAATAAGCATCCCCAGAATGATGCATGGACCACCTTTGTATGCACCGAGTTTACCTCTCTCTGTCCAAAAACCGGTCAGCCGGATTTTGCTAAGATATTTATTAACTATATTGCCGATAAAGAGATGGTGGAGTCGAAGTCATTGAAGATCTATCTCTTCAGTTTCAGAAATCATGGAGACTTCCATGAAGACTGCATTCAGAAGATTTGTAAGGATCTCTTTAAACTGATGAAGCCCAAGTACATCGAGGTCATGGGAGATTTCACGCCTCGTGGGGGAATTGCTATTTTTCCTTATGCCTCTATGAGCAATGGATCTAAAAAGTATGAAGGAATGAGAGAAACCAGAATGGCCAATTATTCCCCAGGTAAGTATGGGATGGATCTCTCTCGCCTTTATTAGTAGAATGATTAAAAACAAGGATTAACTTATGTTTGGCTTAGGTATGGGCGAGTTACTTATTCTTCTAGTGATCGTGCTTCTTTTTTTTGGAGGAAAAAAACTACCTCAATTAGGAAGTTCATTAGGTGAATCCATGAAGAACTTCAAAAAAGGCATGGAAGGCAGCGAGGATGATAAGAAGGATATCGACAAGAAGTCCTAGAATCGCCTGAGCACCTTGAGAACAACAGCTTCATTCTCACTAAGAGTATCAATTTCTTCAAAAATCATCTGTATTATCTCGGGGTAACTAGCACTTACCCCCTTCTGCTCTAAGAGTCTTAGAATATATCTCGCGGCCCGGTCGATGAGTTTATTATTACTAGGCCTCACCCAAGTCATGACATTGCCCTCATACCTCTCGAGTAAACCCATAATAAGAGTTGAGTGAGCATTTAAAAGCATTTTAACCATCAAATGATTAAATAAAGGGTCAAGCCCCCAGGAGAAGCTCACTTCTTCCTGCTCACACTTAAAGGAAATGCTCTCCCCTTTCTGAGTAATACAAAAATCTACACAAGGAATGGAAGAAGTTCTCGTTAAGTGACCTTGAGAAGAGATATCAAATCCCAAGACTTTGGTAAGACCAATTCGTTGAGAGAGTTCACTCCACTCAAGCGCACGGGGAGCACGTTTTAAAAGTTCACTCCAGGCATGTCCACTGGTTTGTGCTTCAGAGATAAAGAGATAACTCAAGCTATGATCTTTACTCTCATCCAGGCGATTCTCAAATCCTTTAAGAGAAAAAGTCGGCGATCTCTCCGTAGTGTCAGTGAGAACACTGATGGCGAGATTTGGATCGGCCAGATAATTTAAATATTTTTTTTCCCGATATAACTTCGCCTCTAATGAAGTTAAAGGGGCCATCTTTTCATAAGGAGTTCCTTGCAGATCTGAAACAAATCCATCAAAGAACTTGGAAAAGTCTTCAAAGGAGGAGTGCTGATAAAGCAGACCAACACCAATCCCTAACATAAGGACCGTGGAGGCCTGCATACGGGTAGAGCCCGATATGGCCATGGGCCCAATCGTAAGATTCACCTTGTTGATTCTGGAGTTTTCTAATACTTCTCGAGATCTCTCAACTGGTAACAGGAGCTCATCGGGATTGCAGTAAAGAAAGTAAGGTGATCGGGAAGAGATTTTAGCAGCTTGATTGCAGGCCCCAATAACAAAAGGAGTCTCTCCCCCTTCCGTAGGAGCCAGGAGAAGATCATGAGGGCCAAATCTCAGCTCCATGAGTTGCCGTTCTCCATATTCTGTTCGGTCTTCAAAACTCTCAACAGACTTAATAAGAGCGAAGTCCCCACCGGCCATAAATGAGATGACCTTATCTGTATTACCAAACTTCTGGCGATAGAGAGTCTCTAAAACCAGAGAGAGTCTTCCCGTCGCTCCACACCCACACATGAAAACTTTATTCCCACTCTTTAAAGTGTCCTGAATGGCCTGGGCCATTTTCCACAAGGAAGGTTTCTGATTTTTGATTAATTCAAGGGCCTTGCTATCGACAGCTTGCAAAAGCCCAAGACTCTCTGGGAGATTTTTTTTAGCGACTTCGGAGAGGTTTTTTGTATCGGGATGGAAACTCTCCGTAACAAGATGCCCCAGTTGAAACTGAGAAGAGATGGCAAGGAAGGCTTGGGTTTTATCATGGGAAGACATAGACACCTTACAAGAGAATTCTTGTTTCCTGATTATATTAGAGAGAATCCAGTAGGAACGCCAGAAGGAAATTTGAGGAAATAAGACATAACAAGAAGCATTAAACACAGAGAATGTCGGCATAAGAATTGAAGGGTAAGGAGATGAGGAGATTTTATGCTTAAAAGACTATGGGACTACATCAGAAGAGATAACGAAAAAGTTAGAGATTTCTTTTTTAAAAATCAGTCGGCCAGTCTTAAAAGAAGAAAAAAGATAATCATGCTTTCACTGTTTGGTCTGGGAAATGCTGCTATCATTACCCTCTATCAAACTGGCATCATAAAGAAACTACCCGATCTTCCTTTAAAATCCTTTGATTCTCCTAAGCTCACTTCCTCCGTGAAGGCCTTTGAGTTTGGTATGCCTGATGCTCCCGGGGCTTCACTTCTTTACTCCCTCATAATGGTCCTTGCAACCTATGGTGGAGAGAGAAGAATAAAAAGAATTTTTCTTTTTGATCAACTACTCCTAGGGGCAACGGTAGTGAATGCGGCCATGGCCGCTCAGTACTTTTATAACATGCTGGCAAAGCAAAAAAAGCTCTGCGTTTACTGTATCGCAGTGACACTGACAAATTTCTCCCTGCTTCCTTATTCATGGAAAGAATTTAAATTGGGTCGATAGCCTCATTTTATCCTAAAGAGAAACCTGAACGTTTGACTCCACTCCTAATCTTGCCTAACTTTCAGTTGGATAAGAATAATGAGGGGACGCTATGTGTGAAGAATCATCTCTCAGTCGCAGAAAGGTCATGAAGTGGGTCGTTCTCGGTATCGGGGCGGCCACTACTGGGGTACTAGGTGTGCCGGCAGTGCTATCCACTTTTTCTCCCACCATCAAGCATGATGATAAAAAACGCTGGCGCCCCTTGGGCGCAAAGGAGCGTTTTGCTGAGGGAAAAGTCATTTCCGCCAAGGTCGAAACCAGGCTGGATAAGGACTTTATGCATATGACTCTCCCCAAGGATGTTTACGTCTGGAATAAAGGACAGGATGAATTTGTGGTCTATTCCAGAAGCTGCACCGATCTGGGATGCCCGGTGAAGTTTGACTCCGGCAGTGAATGCTTTTTTTGCCCTTGCCATGGTGGAATTTTCTCTAAAGAAGGAGATGTCATGAATGGCCCACCTAAGGGCCCCCTTCACCGCTATAGCTATCGACTGATAGATGGGTATCTTGAAATCGATCTCTCTTCAGTACCGGTTGTGGCCTAAGGAGCAGAGCTTGTTAAACAAGATATTTTATTTTTTTATTCATCGATTCGGTCTAGATGTCGCTGCCGACAAGATCCTCTTTCGAAAGGTAGCCAAGACCTCGTGGTACCAGGGAGATGGTGCCACCATGGTTACTCTTCTCGCTGTTCAACTCCTCACAGGGGCCGTTCTGACGTTGAGTTATTCAAATTCCATTGATACCGCCTACCAGAGTATTGAATTCATCACCTATCACAAAACCATGGGTTGGTTTATACGAGGACTTCATTATTGGTCAGCAGGACTATTTGTGGTCATGCTTGTTTTTCATCTTTTGCGCCATCTTCTGATAGCGGGATATAAGACTCCCAGGGAAGGCACTTGGTGGACAGGGGTGGGATTATTTTTTCTGGTAATAATCATGTCCTACTCGGGATATGTTCTAAGATGGGACGAGAGAGCGGTCTATGCCGTTAAGATTCTCCTAAATATCCTAAGCAATATCCCCTATCTGGGAGATGAGCTCATCCTCTTTGTTCAGGGAGGAAGTGAAATCAACAGTCACACCCTTACCCGTTTTTTTTCTGTGCATGTTATTTTAGTTCCCGGAATTATGCTGCTTCTGGTGGGGTATCATTTATTTCTTGTTATCCATCAAGGAACGACTTCCAAGATAGAGAGGCGAATTCCTGTTGAAACCAAGGAAGAGCACGCAGAGATTTATGAGGCCGCAAAAGAATCTTCTTCCGAAGGTGAGGAGTTTTTTCCCACCACCATGGCCTCATCGGGGATTATGTCCTTTGTGGTCCTCCTCTTTGGTATTATTTTAACCCTTACACTGGGGCCAGCTGAGCTTTATCCGGAGGCAAATCTCACGGAGACTTCTTTTCCTCAAGAGGAGTGGTGGTTCTGGTGGTATAGTGCCCTCATTGCAATTCTACCTCCGAAGTCGGTTCCCTACTTTGTGGTGTGGTTTCCTATCGCCCTTTTCTTTTTTCTCATCTCGCTGCCCCTTCTTGATCGCGGACCTAAGAGGGATATGAGTCAGCGTCCTCTTTGGGTGATCTTTGTGAGTCTGTCGGTCATGGGACTGATTGGTCTATCGGCACTTCGAATGCGCTCTCCCTGGACTGGATGGCCCAGTCAGAAGCTCCCTCCTTTTCCGAAGGAGTTTGTGGTGACCCCAGGGCTTGAGAAAGGAAGGGAAGTCTTTGTTCAATATGGATGCAATAGCTGTCACGCAGTTGCCGGAATAGGTCCTTCGGTAGGACCGGATATTACAAACTTCGAGAGACTTCTCACCCGAGAAGATATCATCAAGGTCATTCTTCATCCTTCTCCTAAGATTGCCATGCCTTCCTATCAAGGCAGGATGACCGATGAAGAGCTTAAGTATGTAAGCGAATTCGTTTTTGTTCTTCAGATCCAACCCAGGCGCAAATGATGAATGAGTGGTTTAACTTCAATACTTTTCAGTCTGCTTGGCATCCGGTAAGCGAAGTTGCTAGCGATATGAAAAGCTTGAGTTGGTTTCTCATCATCATGTCGACTTCGGTTTTTATCATAACTGTCCTTCTTTTAATCCTGGCCTTAAGAAAAAAAGATCTTACTCAAAAAAGCTTTGAGCCGGGGAATAAATTTATCCTTTGGTCGGGACTCTTTATCCCTACCATCGTACTTATTATCACCCTGGTGTGGTCTCTTCAGTCATCTTTGAAGATCAGTAAGATGAATCAAGAAGAAGATGTCATCAATATCCAGGTCATAGGACATCAGTTTTGGTGGGAAGTGATCTATCCCGATCACCATATTATTACCGCGAATGAAATCTATGTTCCTGTTGGATCCAACATCAAATTTGAACTGAGCTCCCAGGACGTGATCCATAGTTTTTGGATACCAAATATTCATGGAAAGCTTGATATGCTACCGGATCACAAAACTTATATTACGATGAATATAGAGCGACCTGGTAGATATCGGGGACAATGTGCTGAGTTCTGTGGTCTGCAACACGCCCTGATGGCCTTTCCTTTGGTGGCCGTGAGTGAGAATGAGTTTAATCAGTGGCTGGCGAGAAATCAAAAAAAAGCACCTTTGGACTTATCAGAAAAAGAATCTCGCGGAAAAGAAATTTATTACCGTGAGTCCTGTCATACTTGTCACGCTATTGGGGGAACTGATTTCAAAGGCAAGGCCGGTCCCGACCTCACCCACATTGCAACTCGATTAACTCTGGGAGCCGGGACGATAGAGAATAATCAAAAAAACTTAAAGCAATGGATCGTTGATTCTCAGTCAATTAAACCCATGAACCGCATGCCTAAATATAAGAATATTCCTGATAAAGATCTAGATGATCTGCTTGAATACCTCGGAAGTTTAAAATGATTGAAGTTAATGATAAAAAATTTAAAACCTTTGAAAAGACCTGGTCCAATGAAGAAGGAATCAGAGGATTTTTCACGTTGGTGAATAATCAGCCATTGGGTAAGCGCTTCATGGGAACGGCCATGGTGTTTTTTGCATTGGGAGGAATTCTTGCTCTCCTCATGAGAATCCAATTAGCAGTGCCTGAAAATAATTGGCTGAGCCCCCTAACCTATAATCAGTTTTTTACGGTCCATGGCTCTACCATGATGTTTCTCTTTGCTGTACCTTTTATTGAAGGACTGGCCTTGTACATACTGCCGATGATTATCGGTTCACGGGACGTGGCCTTTCCCAGATTAAGTGCTTTTAGTTACTGGTTATATCTTTTTGGAGGAACCTTCTTTTTCATCAGTTTTTTCACCGGTGATGCTCCCGATTCTGGCTGGTTTGCCTATACTCCTTTATCAGGCCCCAAGTATTCAGGTTTGGGTTTGGATTTCTGGGTACTGGGATTAGCACTGGTAGAGATCTCAGGAATTGGAACAGGGATTGAATTAGGGGTAACGGTCTTAAAGATGCGAGCACGGGGCATGTCTCTCAACAGACTCCCTTTATTTGCTTGGACCATTCTAGTTGTGAGCATCATGATTGTCTTTGCCTTTACCGTACTCCTCATGGCCACCACCCTCTTAGAAATGGATCGTATGCTAAATACCAAATTCTTTAATACGGATTTCGGAGGAAGTAGCCTTTTATGGCAGCATCTTTTCTGGTTTTTTGGGCATCCAGAAGTTTATATTATGTTCTTACCAGCAACCGGTATCATCTCAAGCATTGTGGCCACCTTTGCTAGAAGGCCCATTAAGGGATACACCTATGTGGCCCTGGCCATTGTGATAACTGGCTTTGTGAGCTTCGGGCTGTGGGTCCATCATATGTTTGCCACGGGTCTCCCAGAGCTTGCCAATGCATTCTTTACTGGGGCAAGTCTCATCATTGCTGTTGCAAGTGGTATTCAGGTTTTTGCATGGATTGCCACCATCTGGGGAAGAAATCCTGCTTTTCGAGTGCCCTTTCTCTACTTCATAGGATTTCTGGTAAACTTCGTGGCCGGCGGAGTTACCGGAGTTATGGTGGCCGTAGTACCTTTTGATCTCCAGGTTCATGACACCTTTTTTATCGTTGCCCATTTTCACTATGTACTTATCGGCGGAGTGCTCTTTCCGGTGTTTGGAGGACTTGCCTATTGGCTTCCCAAGATCACCGGTAAGATGATGAATGAGAGAATAGGAAAGCTCAGCTTCTGGCTCACTTTCGCGGGATTTAATATAACTTTCTTTCCCATGCATTTTATGGGCTTTTTAGGTATGCCTCGAAGAATCTATACCTATCCCAATGAGCTGGGCCTGGGAGAATTGAATATGCTCTCCACCATAGGTGCCTTTATTTTGGGATCAGGCTCTCTGGTTTTCTTTTATGATGTTATTAAAAGCCTAAAGTGTGGCGCTCCTGCTGGAAATAATCCCTGGGGCGCTCGCTCATTGGAATGGTCCCTAAGTTCACCTCCACCCATCTACAGTTTTCTTACTCCTCCTCACTATCAAGAAAAAGACGGGGAGTTTGATGAGACTCATAGACCTCAAGGTATAGTCTCTGAGGTCCTGACAGCAGCGCCAACTACCTGGCGGGCAACTCCAGTCACACATGCACTTACAGCAGAGGTCGAAGCGATTCAGTGGCTTCCCGGTCCTACCTGGCTTCCCTTCCTATCGGCGGTGGTCTTACTCATAACCTTTTTGGGAATGCTCCTGAAACTCTATCTTTTATCAGCATTTTCATTTTTTATCTTCGTAGGTCTCATCATTCAGTGGCTCTGGCCTTCCATGTCTCCAAAAATTCAACAAGAGGCCCTCGCACTTGAAGAGATCACAGGTGTGACCCTTCGTCCCTCGGGAACGAAGAGTACGGTTTGGTGGGGGATGTTGGGACTTATCATCGTTCTCACCATGGGCATGGGATCTTTGTTCTTTAGTTACTTCTATCTGTGGCTCTACTCAGATATGTGGCCTCAGGGAAATCTCTCCGTTCCAGATCAGAAGTTATTTTTAGGGGCTTCTGCTCTACTAGTCCTTAGTGCTCCCCTTATGTTTTGGATAAAAAGAGAAATTCAAACAAGAAAGTCTCGTCATATTTTTATAGCGGCCCTCTTGAATTTCATTATGGTTTCTCTGGCCTTAATTATATACACCTGGGATGTCCTTAAGCTGCCCTTTGATCCCACACTCAATGCCTATACATCTGTCTTTTATAGCATCTATTGGCTCATCATGGGATTTGTCGTGGTTGACCTGGGAATCTGTCTAAGTGTTATGTCACGAATTGGTACGGATAAGAAAATTGAGTTCCCCGGATTTTTACTCCACTCTCAAATTGCCAATATGTTTGCAAGCTTTTTGGGTCTGGTGGCGATTGCATCCTGGATCGTTCTTTATCTCGCCCCCCAAATCATATAAGCGAGAGGTAAAAATTGAATAACCTGAAAATAACACTTATCGCTTTCTTAGGCTCCATCTTATGGGTCATACACTTTATGTCGATTTATGCCTTTGCTGAATTTGGCTGTCAGTCAAACTGGAAATGGACCAGTGGGGTCATCATGGGGATCACCTTTATTTGTTTCTTACTAGGACTTTTCTCCATCTATAAGAGCTATAAAGTAAGTCAGCTCATTTCTAAAGAGACGCAGTCCACACTCTACTTTCTTGCTCATTATGGAATCATCAACAATGCGGTCTTTACCTTCATCATGATCTATCAAAGTGTACCCGTCTTTTACTTTAGGGGAGAATGCCTGTGAATCTCGGACTTCTTTTTCTCCTGCTGCTCATACTGCAAACTCCACTATCCTTTGCCCATGGAAATAGTCCTCATCAAGATAACTGGAATTGGGATCCTTTGGTCTTGGTAAGTTTACTCGCCCTCATGCTTGCCTATGGGAAGGGAGCTCTCAACTTAAAGAAAAAAAGAAAGATTATATTAAAAGAGATTCTCTTTTTTACTCTTAGTATCATTATACTTTTTATTGCTCTTATATCTCCCATTGATGTTTGGAGTGATGAGCTTCAGTCATGGCATATGATTCAGCATATGCTGATCATGATGCTGGCAGCTCCTCTCTTTGTTTTGGCAGTTCCTCTCTATATCTATCTCTGGGCCCTTCCCCTCTCAATCAGACATAAAGTAAAACCCCTGTACCGCTGGCTCTATGGCCACAAGACTGGTTGGTATTTTCTATGGCAGCCGCTACTTCTGTGGTCCCTCTTTGCCTTTACACTTTGGATTTGGCATCTCCCTCAATTCTATGAAGCGGCCCTTCGCACAGAATGGCTACACGACATACAGCACATAAGTTTTTTCGTCACATCATGCTTATTCTGGAGGGTGCTCCTAGATCCTATTCACCGCTTCAAAATGGGAAGGGCCTTAGGAATATTTTATTTATTTGCAACGACTCTGCACGCCACGCTTCTGGGAGTCTTTATGACTCTCTCACCAAAGCTCTGGTATAAGTTTTATCAAGAAAAAACTCTCTCCTGGAATATGAGTGCCCTGGAGGATCAACAGTTGGCAGGTCTTATCATGTGGATGCCGGCCTGTAGCATATACATCTTTGTCACTGTGTATATTTTTATACTCTGGTCTAAGGAAGAAAACACACTAGCTCCTTTGGATAAGATTAAATTACCAATGAACCCCTGACTCCTTTACCCTTGGTTAAGGTTAAGGAGGTCTTCCCTATGCACATTAAAATACTGTTTTTCTCACTTATCATTTGCCTCATCCCATTCTCCGCTCAAAGTCAGACTGAGAATTCCCTCGACTTAGAAGAAATTCAGAAAGAAGAGTTTAGACATCCTCAAGAAAAAATCGAAGAAGATGAAAAAATCCATGGTTTTTTTGAGGAGCGTGAACTTGAGGAAGAGAGAGACTATGAGTCTCAAGAAGAAAGAGAGATTGTGAGTCCGGCCGAGCCACCCCTCATTGAATAGCAGGAGAAATTCAGTGGAAGAACAACTTCAGGACAATTTTGGTAAAACGTTGGGGCCAAGCATCGGAGTTGAAATGGAGTTTCAACTTATCGATCTCAAGACCATGGATCTTACTAATAAAGTCAATGAACTCATCGCTCGCGTTCAAGATGATCCCTGCATTACTCCCGAAGCCTTTCAATGTTCCGTGGAAATTAAATCAAACCCACATAGAAATTCCAAAAGAGTAAAGAAGGAGCTACAAGGCAAGATAGCTAAGCTCATGATGCATCTCGATCCCCTGGATATACGACTTTGTTCAATGGGACTTCACCCATTCTCAAAGACCATCGCCAAGACCACAGATTCCCCACGTTATAAATATCTTGAGGAAAGTTATCCTTACATCACTCATCATCAAATGCCGTTTTCCACTCATCTTCATGTAGCAGTGGATTCAACAGAAGAGGCCATGAATGTTATGAGAAGAATTCGAATTCTTCTTCCGGTTTTTATAGCCATGTCCGCAAGCTGCCCATATTGGCAGGATGAAGCGACGGGCTTTGTCTCTTTTCGCCAATACTTACTGCGAGGGGGACTCAATGCCGGAATCTCCCCTGCTCTTAGAAATTGGACTGATTTTTTAAATTATTATCAAACTGCTGTTAAGGCCGGCATTATTCGATCAATTAAAGATATTCATTGGGACATTCGTCCTCGGCCTGATATGGGTACGGTTGAACTAAGAGTAATGGATGCAGTCCCGACCTTGAGAGAGGCCATGGCCCTTGCCGCTTTTGCTCATATCACCATTCACGCAGTGAAGAGCAGAAAACTAAGAGAACTCATGCCTAATCTCTTTGTAGAAAATGTTCCCGACTGGGCCCAAAGAGAGAATCATTTTCAGGCCTCACGCTTGGGTCTCGAGGCCCCCTTTATCCTAAATGCGCATAAGGGAGTAATCACGGTTAGAGAATTAACCGAAGAGCTCATTCAAAATATTAGAGATATCGCTAGAGAGTTGGATGAGGAAGACGGTCTCGAAAATGCTCTTGAAATATTAAAGAAAGGTCCTCCTTATAAAGAAATAAAAAATATCTATGAGAATACTCATTCATTTGAAGAGGTAGTTAGAAGCACTTCCTATAGCTTTATTCAAGAAATAGGACTCGGGCACTAATTCAGAGAGTTGGCCATAGACAGTTCGGCGTCAATCATGATTAATGCATCATATGAAAAATTTATTACCGCTGGTCTTTCTCCTTTCAAATTTAGCTTTTGGTGCTGATGTTCTTGTCACCATTCCCCGTGAAACCCTGGAGAATTTAAGCCATCTTCCTGACATCAAAATGACCGCGGTTCAAAAGAAGGGTTTTGCTTCATTTCAAACGACCTCGGATAATCTCGATGAGCTTTCTCAGTTAGTGCATGAAAAGCAGGGGCATTGCGGAGGCTTTCTTACTTCTTTTACTGAACAAATTCATCATCAACCAACTCAGGTGAGCTATAATACTCTTTCACTCTATGAGCTCTCTAAAGGCGATCAAGTTCGGGAATACCTTCAGGAAGTAAGTGAAAATCGCATTTTCGAAACCATTGAATGGTTCTCTTCCTATCCCACAAGATACTACACCACCAAAACTGGTATCAAGGCCATGGAAGATCTTGCCGTAAAGTGGCGAAATATCGTGAAGGATTTAAGCTTTGCTAAGGTTGAATTGGTTCATCACCAGAAATGGAAGCAGCCTTCAGTTGTTCTTACCCTTACGGGTATAAAAAATGATGTCATCATCATTGGTGGACATGGAGATTCCATCAATACCGATGAGAACACACCCCTCTCCCATGCTCCTGGGGCCGATGACAATGCCTCTGGCATCAGTGTTATTACTGAAGTTATTAAAGTTCTCTCCTTGAAAGGCTATCAACCGCAAAATACCATTAAGTTCATGGCCTATGCCGCTGAGGAAGTAGGTCTCTTGGGTTCAATGGATCTTGCTCTTAAGTATCAAGAGGCAAAGATCCCAGTTAAGGGAGTCCTGCAATTTGACGGAACAAATTATCGCGGCAGTAAGCAGTTTGAGATGGTGCTTATAAGCGATGGAACAGATCAGGTGCAAAATAAATTCCTCGGTATGCTCTTAGATACCTATCTTAAAATTCGCTGGAGTTATGATAAATGCGGTTATGCATGCTCGGATCATTACTCTTGGACTTATCACGGCTTTCCCGCCTCCTTTCCGGCCGAGGCCAAGGTAAGAGAAGAGAATCCTCACATCCATACCGCCGAAGACACCCTCAGTGTTTCAAATAATTCGGCAGCTCATTCGGTTAACTTTGCGAAACTCGGTATAGCCTATGTGCTTGAGCTAGATAAATAGAGTCCTAAAATTCCTCAATTCCCCTTTTGATTCAAGAGTTTAAGCGAAGTACTGCCAGATATTTCTGCCACTTCCTCAGCTCAGTTCAGTGCCCTAAATGTCTGAACTCGCATAATAATCCCTCAAGAATATTAATTCATTCTCTCAAACCTCCGATGACTAATATCATTAAGCCATTATTAAAAAAGATCTGGAGCAATTGTGGGACATTCAAACTTAATCTTCTTACTCCTTCTCTTAACTGTGTCAGTGAGCTGTAACAGGCCAGAGAGCTACTACGAAAAGGAAGAATTGATTAAATCACCTTCCAAAGCTCCCTCACAGAACCCAGCTCCGTCTCCTGCTCCCCAACCAGCACCCACTCCGATTCCTGAACCTGTGCCTGTGCCTGTGACTGTGCCTGTGCCTGTGACTGTGCCTGTGACTGTGCCTGTGCCTGTGCCTCTGCCGGAGCCATTACCAACACCGGTTCCTCAACCTGCTCCTCAGCCTATACCCACTCCGGTACCACAACCGGTCCCAGTACCAACTCCAGTACCTGTCCCAACACCGGTTACTAATCCAACTCCGACGCCGAAACCTGATACAAGTTGCGAGAAACCTAAGTCAGACCTTAAGGCCTGTAAAAATGAAATCATCTTCAATGGTGCTGGTAACAATACCAAGGTCACCGTCATTTCCGGAAGTCGCCAAGAAATTGAGAAGTTTATGAATATGAGAGAGGAGTTTATCAATCTCTCGAGCTCGACTAAGACATTTCTTCAAAAAGCTTTTGACCATAATGTCTCAGATCTTCCAGCTAGAGATCAGGGACGATCGGTGAATAAGCATGAGCAAGACGAATCAATGGTCTTCAATTTTAGTAAAGAAGAGAGGGTTCGATTTACCTCTGTTAAAGAAAATCTTCAGCTCAACTATGCGGTCTATGGTGGAGAGCCCAGAATTTCTATCAATCAGTTTGGAGAGGGAGCAAAACTCATTCTTTTCCTTGAAGCAAAAAATTCAAAGGTCTCTTTTACCTCACTCAAACAAAATGCGGAAGCCTATATCATGGTAATCAATGAAGGTGATAATGTAACTTGCCTAAGTATGACTGGTGGAGGGGCCGAAGCCGAAATCACTTCCATTGTGTTAGGTGATAAGAAGTATCTGACTCAATCTGCTCTCCATACCACCTCACAGAAGGCACGTGTGATAAAGCATGAAGTAATAGGTGGAGATAATACATTATCGAGCTTTAAGACCACCAGTATTGCCAGTGATGAGATTCATCTGAAAACCAGTGGTGGCAATAATACTCAAAGTACTGTTGAGATGACTGCTATCGTGAAGCCAACCCTATTTAATATCGACATGAACGGGCTAGCTGAACCTCAATTAAATTTCTCTGTCACCAAGGGTGGAACCAATACCATCGTGGACCTCATGATCAATGGGGCAAGTAAGGCCGGGGCAAACTTTTTATGTACCTCTTGTGAGGGAATATCGCTTAAAGGTAGGATTGCTTCCGAGACCTCACCTTACCTCTCATCTGGTAAGATCAGTAAGAAGGAAGTTCAATTACTGGAGATGCCCTTCGAGAACTAACCGACTATTTTACTTAATGCATACTTTCTAAAGATATGAGTCTGTTAACCGAACAGAAGACATACCGAGGTTAGTATGCAGGTTATCGCCTTATCAATTATATGGCTCTATTTTATTCCAGAGGTGCTGGCCTTAGCACCTGCTGCGAGTTTGCAAAAAAAAGAGATGTTTGGGGGGGCCCAAAATTATCATCATGCTCCAGATAAAGTAGACCTCACCGTTCTTGATACAGAAATAAAATACTCGGATCTCTCCCGCGAAAATATTCAGGACCTTGATGATCTGATTGAGGCCAAAAAAGAATATGGTAAGGTCTTCGGTTTTAAAGATTGGCAACTCAAAGAGAAGAAATTTCTGGACGATAAAACCGAAAGAACATTTCTTTTAAGGGGAAATTATAAAAACTCCTCCCAAAAAACCGTACATTTTTTAGAAGTCTATTGGGCCAATCAAAATAAATCTGGCCAGTTTCTGCTCACCTCACAGTCAGGTGAAATCAGCATTGATAGCTATAAGAAGTACCTCCGCCCATGAAAACCTTCGCTTTATTCCTTCTCATCATTTTTATGGCCCAAGCTTCTGCAGATCCTGTTTGTGAGACTGCAGGCGAACTCATGTCTCTTAATCTGCAGCAAACCCAGTTTGAAGGCATTTGTAAAAAAATTATAAACACCGATCCTGCTTGCCAAAAACTCAGGCCCCAAAAAAGAATGAATTGCGATTCTAAGGCAGATAATCTTCTTGCCATCGATCTGGATAATGAAGGAGATCTAGGTAGTAAGATCTATCAGTGTATCAAGGGCTTTGTTTGGGATAGCACCGCCGAGCTCGTTACTTTTATTGGAGAGCTTATTTCTAACTTAGTAGGAAAAGCGATTGAGAATAAAGATGATATTTTGGAATTTCTTTTAGACCCCATTGGAAGGCAAAAACTGCTGGCAGAGAATGCGGTTAAAGGTGGGAAGCTGGGAGCGGCCTTTTTGAAATCCTCTTATGCCTATGTGGCACAGGAGTATCCAAAGAATCTCGTCAATAATCCAGGTGACCCCCTTCTGGCCTTAGGAGAGACTCTGGCAAAACCAGTAGCAAATTTTATCGGCCAAGCCGTTCAAGGAATGATCGAAGAGTATGTTCCTCAGTACCAGTGTATGAATGGACCGGCCAAGCTCAATACGATTTGCAAGATCGCCGGCGAATTTGTGATGCCGCCGGTATTCCTCTTCACTTACATGAAGCTTGGATTGAAGGGGATTAAGGCCCTGGCCAAATCAGAAGAGGTCGCTCGCTTTCAGAAAAACTTCGAACTTATAAATGGTAAAAATTCGAAAAAGAGGAATCTCCCTGCAAAAGAAATCACAGAACACTCCGACAATGAATTACTACTGCTCGCTAAATCCGAAAGAGCAAAACAAATTGAAAATAAGAATCTCAAGAGCTTCTATCCATCGGTTGATCGACTCTTAAACTCAGCAGGCTTTAAGAAGCAGCAGCTGGTGGTGGATATGTCTAAGGCAGCCAAAATCCCATTAAAGAGTGAACTGCGCCTTGAGCTTCCCCAGGACATTCCTCCACGCTATACACCCGAAATCCAATTTCAAAAAAGTGTCGATGAGAAAGTAAATGAAGCCTTAAGTGATCTTCCTAAAAATCTCAAAGAGAAAAAAGATAAGTTTTATCTCATTATGAAGCCCGAGAAAGATGAGCTGACTCTTATCTCAGAGAGTTTGACGGATAAAGAACTAGTACTCATCCAAAATAATCTTAGAAAGGATTCGGGCCTCCTAGAGCTCATGGCCAGTCAGCCAGGAACTAAAATTGCTCGCCATCTTAAAGTAACTCTAGGGAATACTCTAGAAATTAAGCTTGTTAGACCCGATGATGATGTGCTGGTCTTTCAAAATGTAAATGATCAAACATTCGAGCCCTGGGCAGTGGCCAGAAAAAAGAGTGCAAAAACCGGAAGCTTCCCTATCTCCATGATTGATGAGAAAGGAATTTCCTTGTTTAAGAGTGCTGAAAAGAGAGCTCTCGTTGACTGGAAGGCCGTGGAGGGACTTGAGCCTCAGGCCTATCGTACTTTTTGTGGACTCGCTTCGGTGTGTACTCTGGCCAAGAAAGATATTCCCGAGCTTGATCAGGAGCAACTTATGCTCAACAATTCCTTGTTTAAGAAAAAGCAGGAAGTGCTTGGACTAGAAGGAGATAATACCGGCTATGAGCTGGATCATCTTCGAAAAGTCGCAGAAAACAGTGGAAAGCTTGCCTTAGTAGTTAAGGCCATTGATGATGATAAAAAAGGCATTGAGAAGTTAAGAAAGAATATCATCTCAGCAGTCAAGAATCCCCATTCATCCATAATTACAAATTTTAATGGAGTCTCATTAGGTTCTAAAACCAAGGGGCATTTTTCACCAATAGGGGCCTATGATCCAGACACAGATCAAGTACTAGTCCTAGATGTGGCCCTTCATAGAAATGAAAGCTTCTGGATACCCGTAACTGATCTCTATAAATCAATGAAAACCAGAGACAGTTTTGGAAATCCCCGAGGTTATGCCATTCTTCACGATAACCCAAAGAACCAGAAGCTAGACTGGAAGAGCTTTGATGAATTACCTCTTGTGACAGGTTTATCCATTGAAGATGCCCTGAGTCTTAAAGCCTTCATTAAGTCTTCTCCTAAGAATCTTCAGGATAAACTTTTAAAGAAATTTAAATCTCAATCCTTGAATGCCACTCAAAAAGATCTGGAAACCATGAGAGACCTCAGTAAGATCAACGGGAAATGCCAATGAAAATATATCAATTCCAACTGGGATTTCTCCTTCTTCTTTCCACCCCAAATAGTCTTTGGGCCCAGAGCTGGGAAGCTGATCTTGAAAAGCTCTATCATGAAAATCCGGGCCTCATTACCCAATTGAATCCAGAAGTCTTAAAACAAAAAGCAACTCTAGGACTAAAAAATAAGGATCGAGCAGAAAAAATTAGTCAGGCCCTGGAGGATGATCTTGATAAATTCATGAAGGTGCGGGAAGGCATTATCAGTAAATTTAAGATAGCTCCTCCAAAAAATCTAAAACCAGTCGTAATCTCCGGTCAATCGGTCACAGGTATGGTGGCCGCTGCTATTGCTGCCCAATCAGGCCATGAGGTCCGGGTCTATGACTCACGCATGAGATTCACTCGAGATATTCAGTGGTCGAGTCGACAATCGGTGGCAGACATCCTGGCCAGTATCGATCCTAAACTCGCTGAAAATTTTACTGAAAAAGTGGCCCGAAACTTAGAGGGCGGCTATGTGGAAGTAAGTCCTGAAGGAAATGTTGAGAAAACAGATCCCTCGGCCTTAAAAAAGGCCGATCCCAGAAGGATTCCTCAATCGGCAAATGCCATGTTTGATGGCCATAGTGTAGCGACCGTGCAGACCAGAGTATTTGAGGAACTCCTTTATGAATATTTAAAAAATCATCCCAATGTCACTCAAAAGAAAGGTAAGATCGAATTTGGTGGAATAGATCCAAAGACCGGTGAGCACTTAGTCACCGAGTATGAGGACGTCACTCCTAAAGATCAAAAAGAAAAAGTCTTCAAGAAATTAACCGAGGGTCATCCTATAACCATAGTCGCCGAAGGGGCATCAAGCTCAAGCCGAGCTGCTCTTGGTATAAGTAGCGTCCCTACTTCTCCTAAAAGACTTCAGGTTGCAGGAGTAATTGGCAAAGAGCAAGGTGGAGAGATTACCACCCACTATCGAGATGAAAACATAGGAAGAATGGTCACTGGCTCCATGGGAACCACTGGCTCTCAGAAAAGATGGCTTGTGGGAGATATCGCTGAAGAAAATATTACTCCAGATCCATCAAAATTTGGAAGTGATCCATCTACTCCTGAATATTCTCAGGAGAAAGCGCGTCTTTTAGAAATCGAATTCAAAAAACTCGCCGCCCAGAATATGCGTCTTCCCGTTGCTGAAGTGAATCTACATAAGGCCAGTGGCGCTATCGATGGGGCTCCTCTTCAAACATTTGAACTCCAACAAAGGATTTCCAATAAAGCGGCCAGCGGCAGCAATGTCCTCTTACTAGCAGACGCTGTCGGAAATGCTCATTGGAGTGTAGGCGGAGGCATGCATGTAGGAGTGGTGAATCATGGAGAAAGGATTAAAGATTACCTGTCTGCCGTTGATGGTGGAGAGGCACCAATTCTTGCGGCCAGACGATACAGTGAAAATGCTCTGAGCGATAGTAAAGTCTGGGGAGAAAGAGGTCTTAATTATTTTTACAATAACCTCTCTTATGAGGAGTCTTCTGCTGCCTATAAAGAAGCTACTAAACTCTACTTTGAAGGAAAGGTCGAAACTCCAGAAAAAGCTCTTAATCTGATGCTCCCAGCAGGTATCTCTAGTCGAGGAGTCAAAAATATACGTTTAGAATGCCAAGATATCATAAAGCATGTTTTAGGAGAGATTTAAACGATCTGCTTCTAGAGCACCTCAACTTCCTCAAAAAGGGTGACTCAAGTCATTTCCATAGTCTAATCTCGCTCGTATTATCCACCGAACCTTTGTAGAGCCATTCAAACATTAATATTTTAAGTAACTTAGGGGCTAATCGATGCATATTCATCTCATTCTACTTTTGAATCTCCTCATTTTAAACACTCAAGCGCTGGCCATGAATGATGATGTCCTTGAGGTAGTAGAAGTAAGAGACATTAATGAAAACCTAAAGAAGACGGGTCAATTGAAGGACACTATTTTTAAAACAGAAGTCATTGATGCAGAAAAGATCCAGAAGAAAAATGCTCAAAATCTTATTCAAGCAATTGAACAAGAGCCAGGGCTGCAAGTTCTAAACGGATGTTCTATTTGTGGAATCAAGCGAGTTCAAATAAATGGATTAAGAAGTGAATATACTACAGTTCTTGTTGATGAAGTGCCCCTCCACTCAACCGTTTCTAGTTACTATGGATTTGAATCCTTAGGTACTTTAGGTATCGCCTCAATAGAAGTTTCTCGAGGACCAGGTGCCTCTCTTTCGGCCCCAGAGGCAATAGGCGGTGTCATAAACGTCGTAACCCTCAAAGCTAAAGAGAATAAAACCATTATAGATGTTTCTAGTGGTAATAATGATTATAAAAATTTAACACTTGTTTCTACCTCTGTTGGTGATGAAGGCAGAAGAAGGACCACTATCGCGGGTCAATATTCAAACCAGGGTCAATGGGACAAGGACAATAATAATATCAATGAAATTCCGGAAAGGGACACTCGATCCCTGATGGTAAAATACTCTCAGGACTTAAATAACAAACTCAACATGGACATTCGTATAAATGCTCTGAAGGCCCACATCTTCGGGGGACCCATGAATAAAGGGACATTTCAAACAATTAACCAGCCTACTCCTGGAATTGATTTTAATTCTTTTATTAATGGTGACGTCAGAAAAAAGTTTATCGGTGCCCCGGGATCAACTGCTGAGATCATAGATGTGGATAGAAATGAAGGAACCCTTAAATTAACTCATGCAACCAATGAAACCATCAATTTTGGCTCGACTTTGTCTTATGCTCTCGGAAAGCAGGACAGCTGGTATGAAGGGGCCGATTACAAAAATATAAATGAAGCCTTCTTCTATGATCTCAAAACAAATATCAACACAAACCAGAACAACCTCTTAACAATCGGCCTAGAATATAAAAAAGAAGCATTAAGATCAAAATCTCATACTTTTTTTGAACTTCAAGGCAGAGATTCAGATAGCTTTGATTATCATGCCCCCGGAGTGTACCTGCAAAACATATGGGTTCCTAATGAAAAAGTGGAGTTCTCGTCGGCCATTAGATTCAATCAAATAGTCACCAACTTCACAGATAAAGAGATTAAAGAAAATGAGATCGATGATCTTATCATTGCTCCCAGATTTCATGTTTTATGGAAACATACTCCGGCCCTCGAATCACGATTTGCTTATGGGAAAGGTTATCGATCTCCCCTAACCTTTTTTGAATCAGAGCACGGTCTACTAGATAATGGTTTTGATGTAGATATTGATCATTTAGAAACTAGTGATTCGATTACCTATTCTTTAAATAGAGTTGGAGAAAAAAGCACCACCACATTGAGTGGGGCATGGACTAAGGTTCAAGATATTGCCTATGTGGATAACTCCGGAACAATGCCTGTTCTTCGAAACCTGAACGACAAGACTGTGGAAATCGCTAACATCGATGCCTCGTTTGGATATCAACTAAGACCTGAGCTTAGACTTGGAATTGTTGCAGAAAAATATTTTTATCAAAACCGTTATAAAGAGCAGCTGATTACAGCAGCAGTGGAAGAAAGAGTGGGCCTGCTTTTAGATTGGGATAAAGGTGCTTGGGACGTCTACTCGGCTTTAACCTGGACCGGTACAAGGGATCTTCACGACTATGGTTATGGAGATCACTACAACTCTTTTGATGGAACAAATCCCGGATCTAAAAAGAGAAGATACTCTCCACAGTTTTTCACTGTGGATGTAAACGCTTCCTATGAACTCACTAGGCAGACAAATCTATCATTTGGGGCCAAAAACCTTTTAGATTACACCCAGAGTGAATCACCTCTTTACTTTAACAGTAATGGTGACTTTGATGTTGCTCACACCTGGGGCCCACTGCAAGGCCGTCAGTTTTATATGGGGTTAAAGAGTGTTTTTTAGTCTTCTTCTCCTCTTTATAAATTTTACCTTAGCAGAAACTCTTGATCTGGGGCCTCATCTCAGAGTAGATAAAAAAACTTTTAGGGATCTAAAAATTCCAAGGAATAAAATACTTCTTCTGGTATCCCCACAATGCAGTTTCTGCAAAATACAATTAAAAAAATTAGACTGCCTTAACAAGAAAGATCTTATTGTCTTAGTTGATAAAAGTGATGGTCAAGATTTACACCGACTTCAAATTCCTGAAGGATTCCCAGTATTCTTAACGACAGAAAAATCGCTTGAATACTTTAAAGAAAACCTCGTTTATCCCATGGGACTCATTCCAACCAATTCAGGGTTGAAGATCTTTCGAGGTCTGAAAGAGTGTCGCTCACTTACCAGAACCTACTTGATGTAAACTAGTCATTAAAATCTTCAAAGCCTAAGTCCTTCGAGCAGTCCTTTTTTCCCTTTCTCCTGGGGCTGACTTTTGCTTGAGATTCTCAAATCCCCAAACTCCTGGGCCAGTTGCTGTTTAAGATCTTTCATAGCTTCGTCTTTTGCCTTTTCTATAGCGCGATCTTTTTGTCTGAAAGCAAGAGGCCGCTTCATGCTATAATCCCCTTCGCTTTTAGCACCAAGGTGAACATTTGAAGTTCGCACATCCCATAGGACGGCTTGAGTGACAAAGGCACTTTTAACAGTGTTGCCATTTACAAAGAGCATTGGCACCAGGGCCACATAAGTCAGGGCCATGCCATTAGGTGGACCATTAACTTCTGAAGCCCCTTGTATCACCAACAGGGCATCTGCCCCTTGTTGAGCGGCCATCATGCGAAGAGATTTTAATTCTTCATCTTCCCGGCCAGTATTGATTAGTTCAAAAACCTTGCCGATCTTTTCCTCCTTGGCCCTGATAGTAGAAAGAATTTCTCGGCGATCTTTCTGAGTCCAACTCCAGTCTTCGCTTACAGGTTTTTTGAAATGCACGGC